>NZ_NTGE01000111.1 GCF_002291145.1 Streptomyces sp. SA15 | reverse complement strand
GACGACCCGGGCCGGCGGACGCTCCGCGACCGCGCAGGGGCCGTCCGACGCCTCCTCCGGCCCCGGCGACAAGCTCCCCGTCCACCACCGCCCCGCGCCGGACTACGCGCCGCTCTCCCCCGCCGAACAGGCCACCGCCTCCGCCGCGGCCGCCCGTCTCCTCGCGCCCCTGCTGCCCGAGCCGCTGGACCACGTCCTGCTCCAAGCCGACCTGACAGCGGTGGCGCCCGGCCCGCTCCAGCGCCCCCTGGCGGACGTGCTGGACGTGCTCGCGGACGTGGAGTCGAAGGGCGGGGCCACGGTCTACCGCTTCACGCCCGGTTCGGTCCGCCGCGCCCTGGACTCCGGCCGGGCCGCCTCCGACCTGCACGCCTTCCTCGCCGCGCACTCCCGTACGCCGGTCCCGCAGCCGCTCGCCTACCTCATCGACGACGTGGCCCGCAGGCACGGGCATCTGCGCGTGGGTGCCGCCTCCGCCTACGTCCGCTGCGACGACGACGCGCTGCTCAGCGAGATCCTCGCCGACAAGCGTGCGGCGGGCCTGCGGCTGCGCCGCCTGGCCCCGACCGTGCTGGCCGCCCAGACCGACCCGGCCGCGCTCCTGGAGGGCCTGCGCGCGATGGGCTTCGCGCCGGCCGCCGAGTCCGCGGAGGGCGACGTACTGATCACCCGCGCCCACGCCCACCGCACCCCGCCGCGCACGGCACCGGAACCGGTCCCGGACGGCCCGCCGGTCCCCGACGCGACCCTCCTGACGGCCGCGATCCGCGCGATCCGGGCCGGCGACCTCGCCTCCACCACCCCCCGCAAGGCCACCGCGACCCCGGGCGCGGGCGGCGAGCTGCCCCGCACCAGCTCCGCCGAGACCCTCGCCACCATGCAGGCCGCCGTCCTCACCGGCGAGGCCCTGTGGATCGGCTACGTCAACGCCGAGGGCGCCGCCAGCCAGCGCGTCATCGCCCCGATCCGCGTCGAGGGCGGCTTCGTGACGGCGTACGACCACACCGCGGACGAGGTACGGACGTATCCGCTGCATCGGGTGACAGGGGTCGCGGAGCTCGCCGACGAACAGCGCTGAGGGCGGCTCACTCCTGTCTCAACCCTCTACTCATCCCCCTCTACTCATCCCTGTCTCACTCGTGCGGGTGTACGTCCGTGTTCATGCACGCCACGCCGGAGACTTCCCACCCATGAGGGAGCTTGCGCGGCCTGCCGCATTCCGGTGCGGGCCGCCGGGCAGCCACCAGGTGTCCTGATCAGGCCCGAGCCGCCCGACCGGGAGCTCGGGCGAGTGCCCGGAAAGGGAGTCCCTCCATGCGTGCTGTCCGTCGTTTCGCCACCGTGCTGACCGCCACCGCCGTGATGATCGGTGCCTTCGCCACCCAGGCCGCCGCCATCGGCATCGATGTCGCCGGGTTCCTCATCGAAACGCCGCCGGTCTGACGCGTCTCAGCTCATCCACCGGGCCGGTTCGGAGTGTCACCGGGCCGGCCCGCCCACCACCGTCCGTACGTGAAAGGCCTGCGAGTCCCCATGCGTACCAAGCGCCCCGCCCCCACCACCCGTTCCGCGGCCGTCGCCGTTTCCGTCGCCGCCCTGGTCTCCGCCGCCGCTCTCCTCCTCGGTGGGCTCGCCCCCGAGGCGGCGGCTGCCCCGTCCGCGCCGCTGCCGCTCCCGGTGGCCGGGGCCGGAGGCGAGCCCCTCGTCAATGTCGACGGGCACATCTTCGCCCAACCGCTGGTCAACAACCTCACTCTGCCCACGCCGCCGTAGCCCGCCGCATCCGGTAGCTGTCCCCGTCGATCCGCACGATCTCGGCGTGGTGGGCCAGGCGGTCCACCATCGCCGATGCGGACGGGCCGCCGAAGATCTCGTCCCAGCGGCCGAGCGGCCGGTCACCGGTCACGATCAGCGAGGCCCGCTCGTAGCGGTGCGCGACCAGCTGGAAGAGGAGGGCGGAGGTCTCCGCGTCGAAGGGGGTGTAGCCGACCTCGTCGACGACCAGCACCGGGTAGGCGTCGAGCGCGGCCAGTTCCTCGGCGAGCCGGCCTTCCGCCCGTGCGCCGGCCAGCCGGGCGGCCCACTCCGCCGCCGTCGCGAACAGCACCTGGTGGCCGGCCTGGCAGGCGCGCACGCCGAGCCCGATGGCCAGATGCGTCTTGCCGGTGCCGGGAGGGCCGACGAAGACAACGTTCCGCCGGGTGGCGACGAAGTCCAGCTTGCCGAGCCGGGCCACGGTGTCCCGGTCGAAGGTCCGGGGGTGTTCCTCGTCGTAGGTCTCCAGCAGCTTCCGGGCCGGGAACCCGGCGGCGCGGATGCGCTCCTCGGCACCGGCGTCGGCCTCGCGCGGCGTCGCCTGGGCGGGGATCGGTGCGGGGGTGCGGGCGGCGGTGGAATGCGGCGCGGCAGCTGTCGGGTCGCTCTCCTTGTGCGTGTGGGCGGGCGTGTGGGCGTGTTCGGTCCGGGCCAGCATCGGCCCCGACATGTACGCCAGGATCGCCGCCGACAGGATGAAGGCCATGTGGATCGTCGTGCCCCACAGCAGGGAGTGCTGCGCGGTGTGCTGGACATCCACGAACATCTGGAGCAGGTGGACGGAACTGATGCCCACGATGGCGGTGGCCAGCTTCACCTTCAGCACGTTGGGGTTGACGTGCGAGAACCACTCCGGCTGGTCGCGGTGGCCGGTGAGGTCGATGCGTGAGACGAAGGTCTCGTAGCCGCCGACGATCACCATGATCAGCAGATTGGCGATCATGACGACGTCGACCAGCTTGAGCACCGAGAGCATGACGTAGGTCTCGGTGGCCCGCCCGGACACGCACCGGAGGATTAACGTCCACAGTTCGTTGAAGAACTTGTAGACGTACACCCCCTGGACGACGACGAGGCCGAAGTAGAGCGGAGCCTGGAGCCAGCGGGTCGCGAACAGGGCGTACCCGAGCATGGCGGTCGGCGGGGACGGGGGGCGAGAGGGCTGGGAATCAGTGGAGAGCTGCACGAACAGCCATTGTTCGCAAGCCGCGGCCGTACGGCTCTATCCGTGCACTCGCAGGGCTGAATAGACATCCTGTAAGACAGGACGTGGCCAGGCAGGAACGATCAGGCACACTGGACGTTTGGTCGTGCAGAGCCCTGCAGTGCCCTGTGGAAAGGCAGCCGCGCGTGAATGGTCCCCTGATCGTCCAGTCCGACAAGACCCTGCTCCTGGAAGTCGACCACGAGCAGGCCGACGACTGCCGTCGGGCCATCGCGCCGTTCGCGGAGCTGGAGCGGGCGCCGGAGCACATCCACACCTACCGGGTGACGCCGCTCGGCCTGTGGAACGCGCGGGCGGCCGGGCACGACGCCGAACAGGTCGTGGACGCGCTGGTGCAGTACAGCCGGTATCCCGTGCCGCACGCGCTGCTCGTCGACATCGCCGAGACGATGGACCGGTACGGGCGGCTGACCCTGTCCAAGGACCCGGCGCACGGCCTCGTCCTCACCACCACCGACCGGCCGGTGCTGGAGGAGATCCTGCGCTCGAAGCGGGTCGCCCCGCTGGTCGGCGCCCGCATCGACCCCGACACCGTCGCCGTCCACCCCTCCGAGCGCGGACAGATCAAGCAGGTGCTGCTGAGGCTGGGCTGGCCCGCCGAGGACCTCGCCGGGTACGTCGACGGCGAGGCGCACCCGATCGAGCTGGCCGAGGACGGGTGGGCGCTCAGGCCGTACCAGAAGCAGGCGGTGGAGAACTTCTGGCACGGCGGCTCGGGCGTCGTCGTCCTGCCCTGTGGCGCCGGAAAGACGCTGGTCGGGGCCGGTTCCATGGCTCAGGCGAAGTCGACCACGCTGATCCTCGTCACGAACACCGTCTCGGCCCGGCAGTGGAAGCACGAGCTGGTGAAGCGGACCTCACTGACCGAGGACGAGATCGGCGAGTACAGCGGGACGAAGAAGGAGATCCGGCCGGTCACCATCGCCACCTACCAGGTGTTGACGACCAAGCGGAAGGGCGTCTACCCGCACCTGGAGCTGTTCGACTCCCGGGACTGGGGCCTGATCGTCTACGACGAGGTGCACCTGCTGCCGGCGCCGGTCTTCAAGTTCACGGCGGACCTGCAGGCGCGGCGGAGGCTCGGTCTGACGGCGACCCTCGTCCGTGAGGACGGGCGCGAGTCGGACGTGTTCTCGCTGATCGGCCCGAAGCGGTTCGACGCGCCGTGGAAGGAGATCGAGGCGCAGGGCTACATCGCGCCCGCGGACTGTGTCGAGGTCCGGGTCAACCTCACGGACTCCGAGCGGCTGGCGTACGCCACGGCCGAGACCGAGGAGAAGTACCGCTACTGCGCGACGACGGAGACCAAGCGGAAGGTCACGGAGGCGATCGTCCGGCGCTTCGCGGGCCAGCAGATTCTGGTCATCGGTCAGTACATCGACCAGCTCGACGAACTGGGCGAGCACTTGAACGCCCCCGTCATCAAGGGCGAGACCCCCAACACCCAGCGCGAGAAGCTCTTCGACGCCTTCCGGGAGGGCGAGATCAGCGTGCTGGTGGTGTCGAAGGTGGCGAACTTCTCCATCGACCTGCCGGAGGCGACGGTCGCCGTTCAGGTGTCGGGCACGTTCGGGTCGCGGCAGGAGGAGGCGCAGCGGCTGGGACGGGTGCTGCGGCCGAAGGCGGACGGCCACCAGGCCCACTTCTACTCGGTGGTGGCCCGGGACACCCTCGACCAGGACTTCGCGGCGCATCGGCAGCGGTTCCTGGCGGAGCAGGGGTACGCGTACCGGATCATGGACGCGGACGAGTTGCTGGCGGAGAGCTGAGGGACGGTCACCTGCGGCGGACGCCCGCCTCCTCGGCGTACTCACCGAGGATCATCACCTCGAAGGCGGCGCCCGCGAAGACCTTCACGGCACGCAGGGCCTCGCCTATGACATGACGGTGACCGTCCAGGAGGGGTGTGGCGCCGGCCGGGCGGTGCGGGCGCGGGGCGGGGTTGATGGTTGCTGCGCTCATGTGTCCATGGTGGCGTTCCGGACATAAGGAGGGCATCGGTCTGCGGGGCGAACCGGAATGGTCGCCGGGTAGTACTTCCGGCCGATATCCCTGCCTCCAGGGTGGAGGGGGCGTCCCCTAGGGGACGGGTGGGCGGACGGACCTGCGGCGTCGGGGGCACAGGAACGTGGGCACAAAAACCATTCGCTCCCGCCTTCCCCGCTCACCTACAATCTCCGCTCTTGCCCGCCTCCCTTCCGGAGTGCCGCCGACCGGACGGAAACCGGTCAGCATCACGCAAACCCGCGTCACCCAGCGCGCCGCCGTCGCGCGCCCCACCCGCAGGTCCCTCGGAGGCACCGCCTTGTCCACGCCGTCCACGCCCGTCGACGCCGACCCGCTCGCCCGCGAACGTTCCCACCTCGCCCGCTCCCGCGCCGCCCTGCGCGCGATGCGCGAGGACGTCGAGTCCCTCGACATCACCGACGTCACCGCGAACTGGGTCAACGCCGAGGCCCTCTCCCACCAGATCGACGAGCGCATCAAGGCCCTGGCCGACCTCAGCGACACCCCGCTGTTCTTCGGCCGGCTCGACTACCTGCGCACACCCGGCGCCGAGCAGGCAGAGGGGGCAGAGGGGGAGCGCTTCTACATCGGGCGTCGCCACGTACACGACCACGACGGCGACCCGATGGTCATCGACTGGCGTGCGCCGGTCTCGCAGCCGTTCTACCGGGCGTCCAAGAAGGCCCCGATGGACATCGCGCTGCGCCGCCGCTTCGGCTACACGGGCGGCGACCTGACGGCGTACGAGGACGAGCACCTCTCCGACCCCGCGGAGGCTGCCGCCACCAGCAAGCTGCTCCAGCAGGAGATCGAGCGCCCGCGCGTCGGCCCGATGCGGGACATCGTGGCGACGATCCAGCCGGAGCAGGACGAGATCGTCCGCAGCGGGCTGAGCGGCACCGTCTGCGTGCAGGGAGGCCCGGGGACCGGAAAGACGGCCGTCGGCCTGCACCGCGTCGCGTATCTCCTCTACGCCCACCGCGACCGGCTGGCCCGCACCGGCACCCTGGTCATCGGACCGAACAGATCCTTCCTGCACTACATCGAGCAAGTCCTCCCCGCCCTCGGCGAGCTGACCGTCCGCCAGGCCACCGTCGACGACCTGGTGGCCCACGTCGAGGTGCGCGGCACGGACGACGCGGCGGTGGCGATCGTCAAGGGCGACGCACGGATGGCTCAGGTGCTGAAGCGGGCCGTCTACTCACACGTGTCGATGCCCACCGAACCGGTCGTCGTCGTGCGCGGCTCACGCCGCTGGCGGGTCCCGGCGTACGAACTCGAGGAGATCGTCCGCGAGTTGCTCGACCGCGGTATCCGCTACGGCGCCGCCCGCGAGGCCCTGCCGCAGCGCATCGCGCACGCCGTGCTGGTCCAGATGGAACGCTCGGGCGAGGCCCCCGACGACCGCGTGCAGGACGCCGTCGCCCGCAACGCCGCGGTGAAGGGGGCGGTCAAGGCGATCTGGCCGCCGGTGGACCCGGCCAAGCTGGTGCTGCGCCTGCTCACGGACGCGGACTTCCTCGCCGTACACGCGGAGGGCGTGCTGAGCGAGGACGAGCAGAAGACGATTCTCTGGGCGAAGCCCGTCCGCAGCGTGAAGTCCGCCAAATGGTCCTCGGCGGACGCGGTGTTGATCGACGAGGCGAACGACATCGTCCAGCGCACGCACTCCCTCGGCCATGTGGTGCTGGACGAGGCGCAGGACCTCTCCCCGATGCAGTACCGGGCCGTCGGCCGCCGCTGCACCACCGGCTCGGCGACCGTCCTCGGCGACCTGGCCCAGGGCACCACCCCCTGGGCGACCCGGAGTTGGGACGAGGCGCTCGCCCACCTCGGCAAGTCGGACGGCATCGTCGAGGAACTGACGGCCGGTTTCCGCGTCCCGACGGACGTCATCACCTACGCCTCCCGGCTCCTCCCGCACATCGCCCCGGGCCTGACCCCGGTCGCGTCGGTCCGTGAGAACCCCGGCTTCTTCGACGTCCGCGAGATCACCGACATCGCGCAAGTGATCGCCGCCTGCGAGGAGTCGCTGCGCAACGAGGGCTCTACCGGCCTGATCGCCGCCGACGCCCGCGTACCGGCGCTGGCGGAGGCGCTCAAGGCGGCGGGCATCGGCTACTTGTCCCCCGGTGAGGAGACGACGTACGAGACCAGGCTGACGCTCGTCCCTGCCTCGCTCGCCAAGGGCCTCGAGTACGACTACGTCGTCCTGGACGAACCGCAGGCCGTGGTCGACGGCGAACCGGACGAACGGACGGGCCTGCGCCGCCTGTACGTGGCCCTCACCCGAGCGGTGTCGGGCCTGATCGTGACGCACGCGGCACCGCTGCCGCCGCAGCTGACGCAGCTGACCTAGCTACCTACGAACCCCCGTCCAGCACCGCCCGCCACTCGGCCACGGCCCGCTCCGAAACCGGCCCGTCCCAGCCGCCGGGCCGCGCCGCCCCGCCGATGTGGAATCCGTCGATCCCGGCGGCCGTCAGGGTCGGCACGTGTTCCAGTCGCAGCCCGCCCCCCACCAGCAGCTGCTGCTCGTACCCGGGCTCTCCACGCCGCCCCGCCTCGGCCATCAGGATGGAGAGCCCGTCGTCGACCCCGGCCGCCGATCCGGCCGTGAGGTAGGTGTCGAGCCCCGGCAGATCGGCGAGCTGCTTGCGCAGGGCGTCCCGGTCGGCGGCCCGGTCGATCGCCCGGTGGAAGGTCCACCGGCAGCCGTCCAGCCCCTCCACGATCCGCTCCACGGCCGCCACGTCCACGCTGCCGTCCGCGTCGAGGAACCCGAGCACGAACTCCTCGGCCCCCGCCTCCCGCATCTCGTGCGCGATCCGCACCAGCCGTTCGAGGTCCCCCACCGCGAACCCGTCCACGAGCCGCAGCATCACGCGCAGCGGGATGTCCACGGCGGCGCGGATCCCGGCGACAGTCGCGGCCGACGGGGTCAGTCCGTCGGCCGCCATGTCGGTGACCAGTTCGAGGCGGTCCGCGCCTCCGGCCCGGGCGGCGAGCGCGTCCTCGGCGTCGAGGGCGATCACCTCCAGGACTGCACGCTTGCTCATGGGACCCCATTCGTCTTCGTCGGGCATCATCGGGCGGCTACAGGTCTAGTCCAATTTCCCAGACTACGCCTGTACGGGACCCGCTCACCCGAGGACGCCTCATCCGAAGACGCCTCACCCGAAGATGCTCAGCTCCTCCTCCTTCGCCCCCGCCAGCTCGTACGACGCCCCCGCCGCCGAACGCCCCGCGTACAGCCGTACGAGCGTGACGGCGTCCCCGATGTACCGCGCCGGCGTCCGCTCCCCCGGAACCCCACCCAGCCGCAGCGGCTCGTCGACGTCGTCGAGGTCGGCCTGGAGCGGCACGTGGTCCCGCTCCCGGGTGAGCCGGACCAGCAGCGCCAGCGCGTCCGGCAGCCCCGCGCCCCCGTACGCCCCGGGCTCCCCGAAGGCCTCCCGCACGTCCCCGGCGTGCACCCACTCCCCCAGCGCGATCACGTCCAGCTCACCGCCCGCCTTGGCGATCACCGGCCCGGCCTCGGTCATCCCCCGCTCCAGCTCGTCCACGACCTGTGCGTTCGTCCAGTCGCCCCGCTCGGCGATGTCCCGGTCGTTCGACTCGGGCGAGAACACCCCCTCCTCGAACCGCCGCTCCACCACCCGTATCAACGCGGACGAACAGTGCGCGAGCACATCCCGCACGGTCCAGCCGGGACACGCGGCGGTCGGCAACGCGAAATCGGCGTCCGCCCTGGCCCGCAGCAGCGGGATCAGCGCATCCCGCTCGACGACGAGGAGCCGCCCGGGCAGCTCCGGGTCACGTATGTCAGCAGAAGTCATGGGCACCAAGCTAGGGCCGCCACGGAGATCACGGGAGAATGACCGCATGGCCGATCCCGACGCCCTGCGCACCCGCTTCACCCGTGCCCTGGAAGGAGCCCGGGGCCCCGAGGCCACCGGCCCCGACCCGGCCCCGTACGCCGACAGCCTGCTCGCCCGCTGGCAGGAACCGCAGCGCCGCTACCACACCCTCACCCACCTCACCGCGGTCCTCGACCACATCGACGTACTCGAACAGCACGCCACCGACCCGGACGTCGTCCGCCTCGCCGCCTGGTTCCACGACGCCGTCTACCTCCCCGACCGCTCCGAGAACGAGGAACGCTCGGCCCGCCTCGCCGAACGCGCCCTCCCCGAGGCCGGGGTCTCCGCCGAGAAGACGGCCGAGGTCGCCCGCCTGGTCCGCCTCACCGTCACCCACGACCCGGCCCCCGACGACCGCAACGGCCAGGTCCTCTGCGACGCGGACCTGGCGATCCTCGCCGCGCCCCCGTCCGCGTACGCCGCCTACACGGCCGCCGTCCGCGAGGAGTACGCCTTCGTCCCGCCCGACGCCTTCCGCGAGGGCCGCGCCACGATCCTGCGCCGGCTCCTCGCCCTCCCACGGCTGTTCAGGACGCCGTACGGGGAGTCGAAGTGGGAGGCGACGGCACGCTACAACCTGCGGTCGGAACTGGAATTGCTGATGACGTCATGACATCGGCCGGAGTAGCGTGGGACCCGCCCTCCGCAGGAAGGATCACGTTCCGTGAGTGAACAGCCCGTCCAACCGGAAGTACCTGTCGAGCCACCGCCCATGCGGACCCTCGGCGAGGTGCGGGCCGCCCTCGCCGCAGGACTGGGCTTCCCGGGCGATGCGGCCCGCCTCGAAGCCGAACTGGCGGCCACCTTGAACCGCGTCGACTTCACGGACCTGCACGAGGTGTCGGAGCTGATCGCGACATACCGCGGGCATGTCCTGACCCGTTGCGACCCCGACTTCGAGGCGTCCCTCGCCGAGGGCGTCGAACTGGCCATGTCCCTCAAGCGGGACGGCGACCGTTGAGCGAACTCAGGGCCAGGATGTCTGAGCTGTCCGGTCACGGTGCCCCGATCCATATCCCCGCCGACCGCCTCACCCTCCAGGGCGTCACCCCCGCGGCCGCCGCCGACCTGAGCGCGGGCGGTGGCGGAGGCTTCGACTGGCTGGAGGGCGGGCCCTTCGAGGGCACGCTGGAGGCCGCCGGGATGATGCTGAAGGCCTGCGAAGCCGGGGTGCATCGTCCGGAGTTCGGCCTGTTCGTCCTCGTGCGGAAGGAAGACGGCCGCGCGATCGGCGGCATGGGTTTCCACGGGGCGCCGGACGAGGAGGGCAAGGCAGAGATCGGTTACGACCTGGTGGAGAGCGCCCGCGCCAACGGCTACGCGACCGAGGCGCTGCGCGCCCTGTCGGAGTGGGCGCTGGCCCGCGGCGACGTACACGTCCTCATGGCGACGATCGAACAGGGCAACACCCCTTCCCAGGGCGTGGCGGCACGCGCCGGATTCGTCCGGGCAACCGTGGAGGAGGAGAGGTCGGTGCAGGAGCAGCGCGACGCGGAGGCGGCGCTCCAGTTGTACGTCCGCCGCGACTGACGCACCGTCGGCGACAAGACCGAGTCACCGTATCCCCGACCGCAAATGCCCCTGGTGGAACTACAGTTGTCACTCCACCAGAAGACATGGCGGAGCCGGTGTGGCTGAGGGGGACGGGAACGGCATGAGCGAGCAAGCCTTGGACCGGGTCGGGGAAGCCGGTGAGGTCGCTGGAGACACCACGGTCCAGGTCTCGGCGGACGGGCAGACCCTGCCTTTCTGGGTGACGGCGACCGAGGAGGACATCGCGCTCGCCGCGCAGGACAGCGACAGCATGGGCAGCCTGTTCAGCCGGGACGGCGACGCCGTGCTGCGCGCGGTGCCCCTCGGCCCGCTCCGCAAGAACCTCGCCGACGCCGTCGACGCCCTGCAGCGGATCTTCCAGGAGGTCGCCGACCGCGGCGGCCCGCTCCCGCTCGCCGAGGCACAGCTCTCCTTCCAGGTCACCGCGAGCGGAGGCATCCAGCTCGTCGGCTCGGGGCAGATGCAGGGCTCCCGGAGCCTGACGCTGACGTTCAAGCGGCACGCCTGATCCGGCACCGCCCATGCCACAGCACAAGGCGCTGCTCATCGGGGCCAGTGACTACTCCGACATCCCGGGCTACGCAGACCTGCCCTTCGTCCGCGACGACCTCCATCGGCTGCGCGAGGTCCTGATCGACCGCGGCTTCCAGGCCGACGTTCTCGAGAACCGGCGTGGCATCACGCAGAACACCGTGCGCGGTGCCGTCCACCGGTTCCTGGGTGACGCCCGCACCGGCGACACCCTGCTCATCGTGCTGAGCGGGCACGGGATCCACATCGAGGCCAAGGACTACCTGGTTCCGGAGGACGCCCCCGACGCCGAACCGTTCACCGACGGCTGTATCGAGATCGGCTGGCACAAGGAGGTGGAGAAGTCCCCCGCGCAACGCGTCGTCTTCCTGATCGACGCCTGTCGCGAGGGCAGGGCACCGGACACCAAGTCGGTCACCGGCACCCGGCCCTGGCGGGCGCCCGAGATCATCGGCACCCTGCGCCGCAAGGTCGCGTACGTCCACGCCTGCGCCAAGCCCCAAGTCGCCCTGTTCGTACGGGACACGGACACGGTCCGGCCCGGCTTCGACCTGGGGACGCAGCAGGGCGAGTCGTTCAGCCTCTTCTCGCGCGCCGTCGCCGACGTGATCTCCGCCGATCCGCACGCCCTCGGTATGCGGGAGTTCTCCACGCAGGTGCAGGAGCGGGTCGACGCCTACCATCGGGCCTACGGCAAGGCGGGCCGACCGCAGCAGGTGAAGGTGACCTGTGAGACGGACGCCGACGGCGGGGACTTCCCGC
Source organism: Streptomyces sp. SA15 (assembly GCF_002291145.1). GTDB lineage: Bacteria > Actinomycetota > Actinomycetes > Streptomycetales > Streptomycetaceae > Streptomyces. The sequence continues at coordinate 189,259 of NZ_NTGE01000111.1, read as the reverse complement.
TGCTGCCGGGCGCCGAACGCCGGACCGAGGTCCACGCCTGGGTGCGGGGCGTCGACGCGTACCCGTGGCGCCGTACTCCCGAGGGCAGGGCAAGGGAGATCCTCCAGGATGTCTGCCGGGTCCTGGCGGGCCGGCTGGCGGCGACATACGAAGGGGCGGCGCGGGCGCTGGGTGACGATCCGTGGCACGACACCGCACTGGCCGAGCGCGCCCACGAGCGGCTCGGCTTCCTGGTCGGCCAGTTGACCGGCGAAGTGCTGTCGCCCTCCGAAGCCGCGCTCACCTTTCTCTTCCCCCTGGTCGCCCAGACGTTCTGGGCGCAGGAGGCGGCCCAGCACGCGGGCGTACTCGCAGAGGACGCGACGGCCGACGGCCCCGACCACCACAGCTTCGACAAGTTCGCCCAGGGCTTTCCCCGACTCAAGCGCCGACTGCGCGCCCTGGAACAGCAGCAGGCCGCGGGCGAATCGGTCCGGCACATCCGGTGGTGGCTCTTCCACCGCTGGCTCATCAAGCAGCCGGAGCTGTACACGGCCGAGCGTCTCAAGTCGCTCCTCGGCGACGTGATCTCCGACCGGGAGCACCCGACCTGGGTCGCCGACGCCGTCTCCGGAGAGCGTCTGGCGCGGCTCCTCCGGGACCACCGCACGGCACCGTTCACCATGCGTCGGTCCAGTACCACCCCGGAGCCTCAGGGGCCTCGCACGCACGACGACGACCACGACGTCATCGCCGCCAGCACCGGCGACGAGCACGAGGTGCGCACGTCCCTGGTCACCGCCCTGGTCAAGGCCGCCTGCGCGATGGCCGTCGATCCGGTCGACCTGCCCGAGATCGTCGTCGAGCACGTCGGTGTCCACGACAACGTCGATCTCGGCGCGCTCCTCGCGACGGTACGACGCTCCGACTGGCGGGTCTCCGGCCTGGGCCGCTCCCTGAACGCGGTGTGCACCCACCCGGCGGTCCAGGTCGCGCTGCGCGAGCACGCCACCCGGGTCGACGTCCTGCTGCGCGACATCAACCGCGGCGACATCCCGGCCCTCGCCCCGCTCCGCATGCTCCCGCCCTACGCCGACGGCAGCCGCGTACGCCTCGACGGCAACACCCCCGACCAGCTCTCCGACGGCATCCGCTTCCAGCTGGCCGAGGACCGCGTCCAGGAACTCCTTATGGGCGAGGAACTCTACGGCGACAGCGAGCTGGCCGTCCGCGAGCTGTACCAGAACGCGCTGGACGCCCTGCGCTACCGGGACTGCCGCACGCAGTATCTGAGGCGCACGGGTGAGGCGGTCGACCCCTGGGAAGGCCGGATCGAGTTCGTCCAGGGCGTCCGCTCCGACGGCCGCGCCTACCTGGAGTGCCGCGACAACGGCATCGGCATGGGGATCACGGAGCTCAGCACCGTCTTCTCGCAGGGCGGGGCACGCTTCGTGGACCTGCCGGAGTACGTCGAGGAACAGGCGGCCTGGGCCCAGCTGCCCGACCCGAAACCGGAGCTCCATCCGAACTCGCGGTTCGGCATCGGCGTGCTCAGCTACTTCATGCTCGCCGACGAGATCGTCGTACGAACGTGCCGGATGGGGCGTGACGGACGGCCCGGGCGGCTGTTGCAGGTGACCATCGCCGGGCCGGGCAACTTCTTCCGGGTGGAGGACATGGGGCCCGCCAAAGATGCCGGGACCACAGTGGAGCTGCTGCTCAGCCAGGAGCGCAGGTTTGTGTCGTGCGTGAGCGCTCTGGAGAGGGTTCTTTGGATTGCGCCCTACCGGACGTCGGCGACGCACGGCGCACGACTTCGGGAGTGGGTGCCGGGCGAACTCTCTCCCGGGACACTGGAGAACTACACGCCCAAGTGGCGCCCCCGTAAGACCCACGTGAAGTGCGTCCCATCGAACGAGCCGGACATGTGGTGGATCGGAGACTACGGCGTTCTACTGGCCGACGGTCTCCTGGCCGAGACCGAGTACAACGGGGGGGTATACGGCGCTGTCGTCAACCTGACCGGCCAACGCGCTCCGGAGCTCACCGTGGACCGCAAGAAGGTGCGGTCCTACGACAAGGATCACGTGCTGGAGCGCATGACCCGCGCCATCCCCAGCCTCACTGCCCAAGGCGCGGAACTGCTGCTCCCCTCCTGGCTGGAGGAATTGAGCAACTGGTCCGTCGCCTTCGCCGACCGGGTGGCCGAGCAGTCGCGCGGGGCCGGTCTTCCCTGGTGGCTTCAGGACGACGCCTCCGTGCCCTTCGACCAAGTGGGCTTCTTCCCACCCGACGTCGATCTGCTGCCCTTGGTGACGGGCCGCTATCAGAACCCCGATCGCGAGAGGCTGGCTGCGTTCTTTCTCACCATGCCGCTGCCCGTTCTACGGTGGCGTCTGCGGGCGTTGTACGGAGCAGCGCTGGACGGGCAGATGTCGCCGCCGACCGTCGATCACCCTGAAGGGCAATGGGCTCGCCCGTCGGATCTCGTTCTCCTGAACGTCATCGGTAGTTTCTTCATCTGGCGCGCCAGCCGTGCGAGCTGGCTGATGGGGCCAATGGCGGCCGGTCGAGGCACCCTCATGCCGTCCCAACAGCTCGCCAACACCGGTCTGGCGAGTATCGGGAGCCTGGCTCGCTGGCGTGACCCAGCCACTCCCGTCAGCACGGCGAGCATCTTCAAGCTGAGTGCGCAGACCGAGCGCACGCCGATCGAGGTCGCCGAGCGGCTGGCCGAACTGGGTTATCGCGTCGAGCCACTGCTGGGCTGCGCCGCTGCCGAGTACTCGGATCTGCCACTGCTACGGCCGCTGGGCCGTCCGAACGGCTGGCTCACTCCTGGAACGGTTCTCTCGGCAGCCCAGATCTGCGTAAGCGCGGCGAGGGCCGACCGCACCACGTCGTGGGCCGCACAGCGGCTCGGTGAACTGGGCTTCACGGTGCCGACGGAGTTCCCCGTCCGAGAACACTGGAGCGAGCAGGAGCTCAAGGTCGTGAAGCAGCTGTGGAAGGCCTACGACACGCCGCCCTCTCCCGAGGAGGCTGTGCACGTCTCCATGGCACAACTTGCGGCGGTGGCACACACGACGGACCTGCCCCTGCGCTTCGTCACGGAGTTCCTCGACGGACTCGGTTTCGCCCTGCCGCCCAACGCGGCGGACCTACCGGAACTGACCGACGATGACCGGGCTCTCCTCGCCAAGGAGCCGCCTGTGGACCGGAACGTGCCACTGCGTTACGTCACGGCAACCGCCCGCCGCCTCAACCGCCCTGCCCGCGCCCTCGCAGACAGGCTCCGGGAGCTCGGGTACAGTCCGCCGGACGTACCCGAGGACCAGTTCCTTCCTTCCCGTGAGGACATCGCTTTCCTCGGCACGGATGCCGAACTGGCCGACATGAGTCGGCCCGTGTCCCTGCAACGCGTTGCAAAGGCCGCGAGCGAAGCCGATGTCTCTCTGGCCGAGGCGGTCAACCGGCTCGGCTCCCTGGGGTACCGCTTCTCCTTCGCACCGGAAGCCGTCTCTTCGCTGCGAGAGCAGGACGTCGAAGTCCTGAAATACGGGCTTCCCCAAAGGCCAGAACACTTCGGCCCAGTCTCTCCGAACATTGTCCGGGCCGCCGCTCACCACACTGGCCGACGATTCACCGAGATCGCCGCCTCTCTCACCGCTCTGGGCTACGACGTGACAACGCCCACGAAGGAGTGGACCGAACAACGGCAGCTGGAGGACGCCCTGATCAAAGCGCTCCGTAACCCCGACCGCATCCCTGCCCTCCGCTCCACCCGCCCTTCCGACGGCGCCTGGATCTCTCTGGTCACCCTGGCGGTGACGGCCATGCGGGCCGGAATGTCCCTGCGCGAAGCCGCCAAGACGGCCACAGCTTTGGGCATGCGCCACGAAACCGAAACCTGGTTCACTCCCCCCGGGCAGGACCCATCCGCCCCTTCGGCCGCCGCAGCCCTGCCCCATGCAACAACCGCACCACCTCACGACTGCTGACCTCCACCGCCCCGGCCCGCACCACGTCCGCGTACCGGTGCGAGGGAATGTCGTAGTGGTCCCGCTCGAAGGCCCGCCGTGGGACCCCGAGCTCCTCGGCGAACGTGTGCAGTTCGTCGAACGACACGTCGCTCACGAGGTGGGACCACATGCGGCCGTGCCCCGGCCAGGTGGGCGGGTCGATGTAGACGGTCACGAGGACGGCGTCCCGCCGGCCGCCGACCCCAGTGCCCCCACCGCCGCCACCTTCACGCCCGCCTTGTGGCACACCCAGTGCGGATCGGGGCCGAGCTCCGGCTCGACGTCCAGCGCGTGCGGGTCGCCGGAGCCGCACACCGGGCACAGCGGCCAGCGGCCGTACCGCTCGAGGAGCGCGTCCTGCACGTCCTGCGCGACCAGCCCGGACACGTACTCCACGCCGTCCGGCCACTGCTCGACCCACCAGCGCCGCTGGACGACGGCCTCCTCGACCATCGACACCACGTCCGCCTCGGCGACCTCGCCCGCGACGAGATCGGCCAGCACGAGGGCGCGTGCCGCGTGCAACGCCTGCTCCAGGGGGCTGATGGGGTCCATGCACCCATTGTGCGCACTCTTGACCACAAGACCGACTCGAAAATATCTTTCACCTGTGACCCGTGAAGTGAAGGAAAGTTTCGACCCCGGCCGTGGTCTGGGTGGTACCCCACCCGCCCCCGCGGCCCTGGCCGCCAAGGTGCGCACGCTCGCCCCCTCCATGACCCGTTCCATGCAGCGGGTCGCCGAGGCCGTCGCGAAGGACCCCGCCGGCTGCGCCGCCCTCACGGTCACCGGCCTCGCCGAACTCACCGGCACCAGCGAGGCGACCGTCGTACGCACCGCCCGCCTGCTCGGCTACCCCGGCTACCGCGACCTGCGCCTCGCGCTCGCCGGCCTCGCCGCCCAGCAGCAGTCCGGGCGCGCCCCCGCCATCACCACCGACATCGCGGTCGACGACCCGATCGCCGACGTCGTCACGAAGCTGGCCTACGACGAGCAGCAGACCCTCGCCGACACGGCGGCCGGCCTGGACACCGTGCAGCTCGGGGCGGCCGTGACCGCGCTGGCCGCCGCCCGCCGCACCGATGTGTACGGCGTCGGGGCGAGCGGCCTGGTCGCCCAGGACCTCACCCAGAAGCTGCTACGGATAGGGCTGATAGCCCACGCGCACAGCGATCCGCACCTCGCCGTCACGAACGCGGTACAGCTGCGGGCGGGCGACGTGGCCATCGCGATCACCCACTCCGGGTCCACGGGGGACGTCATCGAGCCGCTCCGGGTCGCGTTCGAGCACGGGGCGACGACGGTGGCGATCACCGGTCGGCCCGACGGCCCCGTCACCCAGTACGCCGACCACGTACTGACGACCTCCACGGCCCGCGAGAGCGAACTCCGCCCGGCGGCGATGTCGTCCCGGACCAGTCAGCTGCTGGTCGTGGACTGTCTGTTCGTCGGGGTGGCACAACGGACGTACGACACGGCGGCGCCGGCCCTGTCGGCGTCGTACGAGGCGCTCGCGCACCGGCACCGGCACCGGCGGTAGACACCGCACCGCGACCTGAGCGCGACCTTGAACGCGACCTCGAATGTGAAAGAGCCGTTCCTCTATGACCCCCACCTCCGACCCCCGTGACCTCCAAGCCCAGTTGGAGACCCTGACCACCGAAGCCTTCCGGCCCGAACTCGCCGACATCGACCGCCTGCCCACCCTCGACATCGCCCGCCTCATGAACTCCGAGGACACCTCCGTGCCGGCCGCCGTCACCCGGAGACTGCCCGAGATCGCCGCCGCGATCGACGCCCTCGCCGAACGGATGGGCCGGGGCGGCCGGCTGGTCTACGCGGGCGCCGGTACCGCCGGACGGCTCGGCGTGCTGGACGCCTCCGAGTGCCCGCCGACCTTCAACACCGCCCCGGAGCAGGTCGTGGGCCTGATCGCGGGCGGCCGGGAGGCCATGGTCGCCTCCATCGAGGGCGCCGAGGACTCCAAGGAGCTGGCGCGGACGGATCTGGACACCCTCTCGCTCACCGCCGACGACACCGTGGTCGGCATCTCCGCCTCCGGCCGCACCCCGTACGCCATCGGCGCGGTGGAGCACGCCCGCGCGCAAGGGGCGCTGACCATCGGCCTGGCCTGCAACGCGGACAGCGCCCTCGCGGCGGCCGCCGAGCACGGCATCGAGATCGTCGTCGGCCCCGAGCTGCTCACCGGCTCCACCCGCCTCAAGGCCGGCACGGCCCAGAAGCTGGTCCTCAACATGCTGTCGACGATCACGATGATCCGCCTGGGCAAGACGTACGGGAACCTGATGGTCGACGTCCGCGCCTCGAACGACAAGCTGCGCGCCCGTTCCCGCCGTATCGTCGCCCTCGCCACCGGCGCGGCGGACGAGGACGTCGAGCGGGCCCTGGCGGCCACCGACGGCGAGGTGAAGCACGCCATCCTGACGATCCTGGCCGACGTCGACGGGCCTACGGCGGCCCGCCTGCTGGAGGAGTCGGGGGGCCATCTGCGGGCGGCGCTGGGGGCGGCGGGCCCCCGATCCTCCGACTCCCCTTGTTAGCGTGGGTCTTCCATCAAGGGGGAGGAAACGCATGCCGCTGGCACCCACGTTCCGTATAGGCGGGGATCTGGAGGTACGACGACTCGGCTTCGGCGCGATGCGACTGCCGACCGAGGCCGGGGAGGCCCGCACCGCCTCCCTCGCGGTCGCCCGCCGGGCCGTGGAGCTGGGCATCACGCTCATCGACACGGCCCATATGTACGGCTGGGGAGCCAACGAGGAACTCCTCGCCGAGGCCCTGCACCCTTACCCGTCCGATCTGCTCGTCACCACGAAGGTCGGCGTCGCCCGCTCAGCGTCCGGCGAATGGGGCCTCGACGCCCGCCCGGAGGTCCTCCGCGACCAGGTGGACCAGGCCCTGCGCCGCCTCCGCCTCGACCGCATCGAGCTGCTCCAACTCCACCGCATCGACCCGGAGACCCCGCTCGCCGACCAGCTCGGCACGCTGAGCGAGTTGCGCTCGGAAGGCAAGGTCGGACGGATCGGCCTGTCCGAGGTGACGGTCGCCGAACTGGACGAGGCCCGGTCGATCGTGGACATCGTGAGCGTCCAGAACCGCTACAACCTGCTCGACCGCGAACACGAACCTGTCCTCAAGGCCTGCGAGGCGGCGGACATCGCGTTCCTGCCCTGGCGGCCGGTTGCGCCGGGCGCGGCGGACGCCAACGCCGAGATAAACGCGGTGGCCGCGGAGCTCGACGCCACCCCGACCCAGGTCGCCCTGGCCTGGCTCCTGGCGCACTCCCCGGTGATCCTCCCGATCCCGGGCACGGCGAGCCCCACCCACCTGGAGGAGAACGTGGCTGCGGCCGACCTCCGCCTCACACCGGACCAGTTGAGCCGTCTGGACGGGCTGTTCAGCAGCGAAGCCGCCGCTCCCCGTTGACCTTCCGCACCCGCTCCCGCAGCACGTCCCCCTGCGGAGCGGGCCCGGTCGACTCCGGCGGACAGTCCCACTCACGCCCCCCGCTCACCGGCCGAAGCTGCACTCTTCCGCCCACGTGTCCCATCACCTCCCCGATACGCCCGTCCCGTACGTCGACGACATGGCTCCCGACAGCCGGCCGCTCCCCGCGCAGCACGGACGCCAGCCGCTCGGCCGTGCGTACGTTGCAACGCCCCAGCTCGACCAGCGCGAACGGCTCGTCGCTCGCGCCGGTCACGGGATCGACGCGGAGGGACGGCAGGACGACGCCTACGCCCACGAGGGCCTCCTTCAAGGACGCCACCACTTCTTCTGTCGACCGCACGCTCACTTCTACCTCCACGCAGAGTTGGTGATTCGCAACACAGCGTGTCGGCAACGTGCCTAGCCTGGCCATACAGGGCGTCCCAACAAACTGTGTTGTTCAGACCGGGAGTTGCCATGACAGGACCGAAGGACCTCGACCCGTCCTCGTCACCGCGCGCCCTGCTGGGCGCGGAGCTGCGCCACGCCAGAGAGAAGGCAGGGCTCAGCCAGGAGTACGTGGGTCAGCGGCTGTTCGTGAGCGGCACGTTCATCGGGCAGTTGGAGGCGGGTACGCGGCGGATGCAGCCGGAGTATGCGCGGTTGCTGGATGAGGTGCTGGGGACGGACGGCTTCTTCCAGCGGAACTGCGGGGCGGCGGCCAAGTCCAAGCATCCGGAGCACTTCGCGGAGGCGGTGGAAGCCGAGGCTCAAGCCACGGCGATCAGGCAGTACGCGCCGCTCCTGATCCCCGGCTTGCTGCAGACGCCCGCGTACGCACGGGCCGTGAACCGCGCGTACGACCCGACGGCACCGGAGGAGACCGTCGAGGAGTGGACGGAAGGCCGGATGGAGCGGATCCGGCTGCTCGACCATCCAACAAAGCCGTTGTTGTGGGTGGTACTTGACGAGGCGGCGTTGCGCCGGGAGGCAGGTGGCCGAGCGGTGATGGCGGAGGCCCTGCGCCATATCGCCGCTCTGGCCCGTCGCAACCGGGTCATCGTGCAGGTGCTGCCGCTCAGCGCTGGAGCGCACGCGGCGATGCAGGGTGCCCTGAAGCTGATGGAGTTCGAGGACGCCCCTCCGCTGGTCTACTACGAGGGGGTGCGCACCGGACGGCTGGAGGACGACCCGGCCACGGTCGCCCAACTGAGGTTCACGTTCGATCTCCTCGTGGCCTCCGCGCTCTCGCAGGAGAAGTCCCTGGCCCTGATCGAGGCGTTGGCGCAGGATTACGCCCATGAGGAACATCCCTGAGTACGACCCGAACACGGCCATATGGCACAAGTCGAGCTACAGCGGCGGCGGGGGCGACGACTGCCTCGAAGTAGCCGACGGCCACCCCGCTGTCGTCCCCGTCCGCGACTCCAAGAACCCCCTCGGCCCGAAGCTCGTGTTCCGGCCCGATGCATGGACCGCGTTCGTCGAAAACCTCAAGCACGACTGACGCACGGGCGCCCCGAGGCTCAAGCCCCGCGCCCCGAGACCTCTTTTCAAGGAATGGTTGGAGGGCCTCAACCCACCCTCCCACCCGGCGAGTTGACTTGACGCATTCGGCTTGCCACGCACCGTGACGATCGTCTAGCGTGCCCGCATAACGAACAGCCCCCGCCAGATGTTGGAGCACCTGCGCGGGGGCTTGACCTACGAGATCGAAGAACAGGTTCGATCCCATGGCTGATGCCCAGCTTAGTGCCGCCTTCCTGCCCGCGCACGCGTCCCCGCACCCAATGGCCAATCCGGGTTACGGGAAGCGCAGTGCCCCGGACCAACACCCCCGCACGGCCCACGACTTCGCCCACCTCCCACCCCGCGAAGCCGCCATCGCCTCCTACATCGACCGTCTCCCCGACGGTGCCGACATCTCCGTAAAGACGCTGGCCAAGACGCTGCCGTACGGGCAGTGCGCCCTCCGGACCGCGCTCAACCGCCTCCAACAGGCAGGCCACTTGCGACGCGGACGAGAACGGCTGGCCGACACCGAGAACGTCCGCTGGATCACCCGAACGTGGTTCACGCGTACCGCACGCGACGATGACTGGTGGGCGGCCTTCACCCGGGGCGATGTCCCGGACGAACCGCCGGACCGGCCTCGCCCCACCCGATCCCGCGCCAACATCCTCCTCGCCGCCCTCGGCCGCGAGACCCCCGCGCTGTCGCTGTCAGAGGCCGAATGCGCACGCCTCGCGCCTCTCGTCACCGACTGGTACGCCCGAGGCGCCACCGACGCGGACGTAACCCGAGCCCTGACCAATGGCCTGCCCACCCCGGTCCATCACCCGGCGGGGCTGATCCACAACCGCCTCACCACCAAGCTTCCGCCGGAGAAGCCCACCCCACGCCCACCCCTCCGCATCCTGGAGTGCGCCGAGTGCGGAGTACCTGGCCGCCCGGAGGCCCTGCCCGGCGGCATCTGCGGCGCGTGCCGGGGTGAACGCGCCCCTGACCGCCACCACACGCCCCTGCAGGCCTCCGCTATCCATGCCCGTGCGGCGGAGATCCGTGCCGAAATGGCCGTACGACGACACGAAAGGACACCCGCATGACGGCTCCCACGGTCCGACGACACCACCCGGGGGCACGATGGGGGGAAGGAGGCGACGCCATGACCCCTGATACCGCTGAACGCCCGCAGATGTCCGTCGAGGACTTCGATGAACTCGTCCGCAGGGCTCCGAGGGAGATCAAGAACCGGCTGGAATTCCTCGGCGGACGGCTGTGCATCCGGCACGGCCCGCTCGATGTCGACGAGTTCGAGGAGCTGGCCGCCGTAGCCCCCGAAACCGTGCGGCTCGAGTACATCAACGGAAAGGTAGTAGTCAAGGCCATGCCGGACGGCAACCACGGCGAAATCTTCATGTGGCTGCTACGTCAGTGCATGCAGCAGCGCCCCGAGCTGAACCTCATGCCCGAGCGTGGCGTCAAGGCCGAGGCATATCGCAAGGGCCGCGCCATCACGGACGGATTCCTCGCGCCAGTGGACCACTTCAGGGGACACGGCAACTGGTCCGATGCCGACGGAGCCCTCATGGCCGTAGAGATCACCTCCCACGACCGTGACACCAACCAAGGCGACCGCATCGACAAGCCCACCGGCTACGCGGAAGCCGACATCCCCGTCTACCTCCTCATCGACCGCGGCACCAACACGATCACCGTCTACAGCGAGCCGAAAGACGGCCGCTACCAGCAGTCCCCGTCCTACCCCTGGGGAGCGACCGTCGAGATCCCCGCCCCGGTGAACATCACCCTGGATACCGAAAAGCTCAAGGACTACGCAGACTGACACCATGAACCACGCCCAGCGAACCGCCCTGGGCCGCGCCCTCCGCCTCCTCGGCGAACACGGCGAGGCCCTGACCGGTGACACCCCGGACGCCAAGCTGCACGAGGTCAAGGCCGACCTCAAGCGGGCCCTCGATCTGCTGGAGGAGAGCGTCACCACGGCCGCTCCGAGCACCCGCTGCCCGGAGCATCCTCAGGGGCCGGTCGACGAGAACGCCCACGACCTGTGCCTGCTGTGCGAAACCCGGCGACGGGCCGCCCGGCGGGCCGAGTTCAACGGGGCCGCCCCGCTCCCCCGGTCCGCCGACCACCCCGTCGCGTCCCGCTACGGCGTCCGCGAGGACCGCCCGCAGCCCCAGCAGCGCTGGCTGCCGGAGCTGTGGAACGGACAGGCGTGGCAGCTCTGCGGTACGCCGAGGCGGGATCGCAGGGAGGCCGATCTGTATCTGGCCGCCCAGCGACGCGGGCCCCGCCCGGCCATGGCCTACCGCCTCGTACACGAGTTCACCGACTACGAGGTGCTCCGCGTCTGGGGCACACCCGTTCGCGTCGACATCGAACCCATGGGGAACCTTTAGAAGCCCCGCCCCGCCCGCAGACCTCAGCTCAGCGACTGCAGCGCCGCCACGTCGTACGGCTTCAGCTCCTCGAAACGATCGCCCAGCACCTTCGCCGCCCACTGAGGGTCCTGGAGCAGCGCGCGGCCCACGGCGATCAGGTCGACCTCCTCCGTCTCCAGGCGGTCGAGCAGGTCGTCGATGCCCTTGACCTGGGATCCCTCGCCCTGGAAGGCCTTGATGAAGTCGCCGTCGAGACCGACCGAGCCGACGGTGATGACCGGCTTGCCGGTGAGCTTCTTCGTCCAGCCGGCCAGGTTGAGGTCGGAGCCGTCGAACTCCGGGACCCAGTAGCGGCGCGTGGAGGCGTGGAAGGCGTCCACGCCGGCCGCGGCGAGCGGGGCGAGGATGGCTTCCAGTTCCTCGGGGGTCTCGGCCAGCTTCGCGCTGTACGCCTCCTGCTTCCACTGCGAGTAGCGGAAGATGACGGGGAAGGAGGGGGAGACGGTCTCGCGGACGGCCGCCACGATCTCCTCCGCGAACTTCGCACGGGCCACCGGGTCACCGCCGTAGACGTCCGTACGGCGGTTCGTGCCCGCCCACAGGAACTGGTCGATGAGGTAGCCGTGGGCGCCGTGCAGTTCCACGCCGTCGAAGCCGATCCGCTCCGCCGCGGCCGCCGCCTCCGCGAACGCGCCGATTACCTCGTCCACGTCCCGCTGCGTCATGGCCTTGCCGGTGCCCTCGGTGCCGTCGAGGCGCAGACCGGAGGGGCCGACCGCGGGGGCGTCCGCGTACGGCGGCTGGCCCTGCTCGCGGACCATGCCGATGTGCCACAGCTGCGGCACGATCGTGCCGCCCGCCGCGTGCACGTCCGCGGCGACCTTCGCCCAGCCCGCGAGCTGCTCCTCGCCGTGGAAGCGCGGGATGCGGTCGCTCTGCCCGGCGGAGTCGTGGCCGACGTAGGTGCCTTCGGTGACGATCAGGCCGACGCCCGCGGCGGCCCGCCGGGAGTAGTACGACGCCACGTCCGCGCCCGGGATGCCGCCCGGGGAGAACTGGCGCGTCATGGGCGCCATCGCGATGCGGTTCGGGACGGTCAGGCCGTTGATCGTGGCCGGTCTGGAGAGGATGCGGGCCGCGCGGGAGGTCGAATCGGCGGTGGTGGCGGTCACGTAGGGGCTCCTCGGAGAGGTCGGTCGGACGTCGAGTAGTCGGACGTCGGGCGGTTGGGCGGTCGGGCGGACAACGGGACATTCCGGATGGTATGTGCATGCGCATCCATCGCCCGCACGGCACAACCGCCGTCACCCACCCGGGCATTCCGTCGCTCCGCCCGCTGTGACCCACGACACGCCCGAGGGCGGCACCCCCTGCTTCCAGGGAGTGCCGCCCTCGGTTCGAAGGACGGTCGATCAACCGGAGGTCGATCAGAAGTCCATGTCACCGCCCGGCATGCCGCCGCCGGCCGGGGCAGCGCCCGCCTTCTCCGGCTTGTCGGCGATGACGGCCTCGGTGGTGAGGAACAGCGCGGCGATGGAGGCCGCGTTCTGCAGGGCAGAGCGCGTCACCTTCGCCGGGTCGATGATGCCTTCCTTGATCAGGTCGACATACTCGCCGGTCGCGGCGTTCAGGCCGTGGCCCGGGGTCAGGTTGCGCACCTTCTCCACCACGACACCGCCCTCGAGGCCGGCGTTGACGGCGATCTGCTTCAGCGGGGCCTCGAGCGCGAGCTTCACGGCCTGGGCGCCGGTCGCCTCGTCACCCTCGAGCTCCAGCTTCTCGAACACCTGGGAGGCCTGCAGCAGGGCCACGCCACCACCGGCGACGATGCCCTCCTCGACGGCCGCCTTGGCGTTGCGGACGGCGTCCTCGATGCGGTGCTTGCGCTCCTTGAGCTCCACCTCGGTGGCGGCACCGGCCTTGATGACGGCCACGCCACCGGCGAGCTTCGCCAGGCGCTCCTGCAGCTTCTCGCGGTCGTAGTCGGAGTCGCTGTTCTCGATCTCGGCGCGGATCTGGTTGACCCGGCCGTTGACCTGGTCGGAAGAACCGGCACCGTCGACGATGGTGGTCTCGTCCTTGGTGATGACGACCTTGCGGGCGCGACCCAGGAGGTCCAGGGACGCGTTCTCCAGCTTGAGGCCGACCTCCTCGGAGATGACCTCGCCGCCCGTGAGGATGGCGATGTCGCCGAGCATGGCCTTGCGGCGGTCACCGAAGCCCGGGGCCTTGACGGCAACGGACTTGAAGGTGCCGCGGATCTTGTTGACGACCAGGGTCGACAGGGCCTCGCCCTCGACGTCCTCGGCGATGATCAGCAGCGGCTTGCCCGACTGCATGACCTTCTCCAGGAGCGGGAGGAGGTCCTTGACCGAGGAGATCTTGGAGTTGGCGATCAGGATGTACGGGTCGTCGAGCGACGCCTCCATACGCTCCATGTCAGTGGCGAAGTACGCCGAGATGTAGCCCTTGTCGAAGCGCATACCCTCGGTGAGCTCCAGCTCCAGACCGAAGGTCTGGGACTCCTCGACGGTGATGACGCCTTCCTTGCCGACCTTGTCCATCGCCTCGGCGATGAGCTCGCCGATCTGGGTGTCGGCGGCGGAGATGGAGGCCGTGGAGGCGATCTGCTCCTTGGTCTCGACATCCTTGGCCTGCTCCAGCAGGGCACCGGAGACGGCCTCGACGGCCTTCTCGATACCACGCTTGAGGGCCATCGGGTTGGCGCCGGCGGCTACGTTGCGCAGGCCCTCCTTGACCAGGGCCTGGGCGAGAACGGTCGCCGTGGTCGTACCGTCACCGGCGACGTCGTCCGTCTTCTTGGCGACTTCCTTGACCAGCTCGGCGCCGATCTTCTCGTACGGGTCCTCGAGCTCGATCTCCTTGGCGATGGAGACACCGTCGTTGGTGATCGTGGGGGCGCCCCACTTCTTCTCGAGGACGACGTTGCGGCCCTTGGGGCCGAGCGTCACCTTCACGGCGTCCGCGAGCTGGTTCATGCCGCGCTCGAGGCCGCGCCGCGCCTCCTCGTCGAACGCGATGATCTTGGCCATGTGAAGTGGTCCCTCCAGGACTGGGGGTGATTCCTTCGGACCGCGCCCGCGCCCGCGACGGACGGCTCGCCTGCCTCGTGGTTCCTTGCCCCACCCGGCCTGCGGGCCTCACCGACCCGGTCCACACTGTCACTCTCACCTTCAGAGTGCTAACGCAATGATTAGCACTCGACCCCGTCGAGTGCAAGGTGCGCCCGCGAAGCGGGCTCCTTGAGGGGCGGTGGTCGGGCGACGGGCGGGCGCAAGCGCCTCTCGGGGATCGAACCGGTGCGGTATCGCCCCCGGACATGCAGGAGGGCCCGCACCCTGCCGGGTGCGGGCCCTCCTGAGAAGACCGTTCGATTGCGGTTGGTCGCGCGTTCAGGCAGAGACGCGAACCATGTCGGCCTGCGGGCCCTTCTGGCCCTGCGAGATCTCGAACTCGACCCGCTGGCCCTCTTCAAGGGTGCGGTACCCGTCCATCTGGATGGCGCTGTAGTGGACGAAAACATCCGCACCACCGTCGACCGCGATGAAGCCGTACCCCTTCTCCGCGTTGAACCACTTGACGGTGCCCTGAGCCATGCCTAACTCCCCTATTACTGGCCCTTGCACAGACCCACACTTCGTGGATCCGGGTCAGACCTCACCCCCCACATGATTGGGGGCGTGCGCCGGAACGCGTCGACCGCGGCTGAATGTATCTGTCCAACTGCCGTCTGCAACAGGTCAATCGGACGAGAATTCAGGACGCGCGGGGTCGGGAATCTGCCGAGAATTCGCCCGAATTCAGGGCAAGTCGGGCCCCACAAAGCACACAAAAGCCACGAAAGACGCGCACACTTTGGCTACTTCTTGTCGGGCACAAGGCAGAAATCAGGGGCCTCGGACTGGAACGTCGGCAGCGCGTTCCCCAACTGTACCGCGCTCAACCACATTGAATTGCCCCCTCCGCTTCTCTTACGGAGGGGGCAATTCGATGAACTCTCGGTAACTGACGTTACCGTGGGTAATGATCAGCCGCCGGCGACGGCCGGAATGATGGACACGCCCGCACCGTCCGGGGTGGCGGTCTCCAGACCCTGCTCGAAGCGGACGTCGTCGTCGTTGACGTACACGTTGACGAACCGGCGCAGCTTGCCCTGGTCGTCCAGGACGCGGGCGGCGATACCGGTGTGGTTCTTCTCCAGATCTGCGATGACCTCGCCGAGGGTCGCACCCTCGGCGACGACCTCGGCCTGCCCGCCCGTGTAGGTACGCAGGATGGTGGGGATGCGGACGTTGACGCTCATTCGATGAAACCTCCGGTCAGGTAGACGCCCCCAGGGGCGCGGGGAACTGCGCGACCAGCCCCCACCGGCCCGCAGACGAACAACAAGCAGGCCCTACGCGAGACCAGCCTCACGGAACGAATCAAGGTTGGGCCGGATCGTGGCCGTAAGCCCAGTCCCGGCCACCGCATCCAGCGTCTTCAGACCATCCCCAGTGTTGAGCACGACGGTCGTCAACGTCGGATCCAGCACGCCATCCTCGATCAGCTTCCGCGTAACCCCCACGGTCACACCACCGGCGGTCTCCGCGAAGATGCCCTCGGTCCGAGCCAGCAGCTTGATCGCGTCGACGACCTGCTCGTCGTTGACATCCTCCACCGCCCCGCCCGTACGGCGAGCGATGTCCAGGACGTAAGGACCATCCGCCGGGTTGCCGATGGCCAGCGACTTGGCGATGGTGTTCGGCTTCTGCGGCCGTACGACGTCGTGCCCGCCCTTGAACGCGACGGACACCGGCGAACAGCCCTCGGCCTGCGCACCGAAGATCTTGTACGGCTTGTCCTCCACCAGCCCCAGCTTGATCAGCTCCTGCAGACCCTTGTCGATCTTCGTGAGCTGGGAGCCGGAGGCGATCGGCACGACCAGCTGGTCGGGCAGCTGCCAGCCGAGCTGCTCGCAGATCTCGTACGCCAGGGTCTTGGAGCCCTCGGCGTAGTACGGCCGCAGGTTGACGTTGACGAAGCCCCAGCCCTCGCCGGCCGGGTCGCCGATCAGCTCGGAGCAGAAGCGGTTCACGTCGTCGTAGTTGCCCTCGATGCCGACGAGCTCGCCGCCGTAGACCGCGGCCATGACGACCTTGCCCTGCTCCAGGTCGTGCGGGATGAACACGCAGGAGCGGAAGCCGGCCCGGGCGGCGGCGGCGCCGACGGCTCCGGCGAGGTTGCCCGTCGAGGAGCAGGAGAGGGTGGTGAAACCGAAGGCGCGCGCGGCCTCCAGGGCCTGGGCGACGACCCGGTCCTTGAAGGAGTGCGTCGGGTTGCCGGAGTCGTCCTTCACATACAGCCCGCCGGTCACGCCGAGCTCGCGCGCGAGGTTGTCGGCCTTGACGAGCTGGGTCCAGCCGGGGTTGATGTTCGGCTTGGTGGCCACGTCCGCGGGGACGGGCAGCAGGGGCGCGTAACGCCAGATGTTCGCGGGGCCCGCCTCGATCTGCCGGCGGAGTTCCTCGGTGTCGTAGGCCGAGAAGTCGTAGGCGATCTCGAGCGGGCCGAAACACTCCTCGCACGCGAAGACCGGGCCGAGGGGTACACGGTGACCGCATTCGCGGCAGGAGAGCGCCGCGGCGGGACCCAGGTCTACGGTGACGGTGTCGGTGGCGTTGTCCGTGGTGCTTGCAACAGTCTGCACAGCCATTGAGGCGAGGCCCTTTCTCCTCATCTTCCTCACGACGCATCTCGCCGTGAGACGGATTTGGCACCTTCCCTAGCCGGTGGAGCCTCGCGAAGACGATCATCAGTGATCGTTTACGAGACCGGCTGGAGGGTTGCCGGGGCTTCATCGGGCCGTATCCCTCTGCCCCTCTGGATGAGCGGTATGTGGTTGTTGATCGTTGAAACGCAACGCCGACCCCGACATGCGATGGTCATCCGCGTTGTTCAAGACTGTAACCGAAGGCCAGGACAGTTGAGATAGCCGTCCGAACCGCGAGATGGATCACATGTTCCACCAAGAGAGCATGGATCACACGCTCGCCGAGAGAACGCAGAGGAGCCGCGCACCGTGCTGAATGAGGTCGAGCGTTGGCTGAGCACTCGCTCCTGGTCGAAGACCGATCGCCCGCTCCACAAGATCCTGGCAGCGAAACGCGCCACGCGACAGTCGGTCAGTGTCGTGCTGCCCGCGCTCAACGAGGAGGAGACGGTCGGTGACATCGTCGCCGCGATCCGTCACGACCTCATGCGCCAGGTCCCGCTCGTCGACGAGATCGTCGTCGTGGACTCCGGGTCGACCGACCGCACGTCCCAGGTCGCCACGGCGGCCGGGGCGAGGGTCGTCCACCGCGACGACATCCTCCCCCGCATCCCGACCGTCCCCGGCAAGGGCGAGGTGCTGTGGCGCTCGCTCCTGGTCACCAGTGGGGACATCGTCTGCTTCATCGACGCGGACCTGAAGGAGTTCTCGTCGGACTTCGTCTCCGGGATCGTGGGCCCGCTGCTCACCGACCCCGGGGTCGACCTGGTCAAGGGGATGTACGACCGTCCGCTGGGCGCTGAGCTGAATTCGCTCGACTCCGGCAAGACGGCCGGCCAGGGCGGCCGGGTCACCGAGCTCATGGCGCGCCCGCTGCTGAACATGCACTGGCCGCAGCTGGCCGGTTTCGTCCAGCCGCTCGGCGGCGAGTACGCGGCCCACCGCTCGCTCCTGGAACAGCTCCCCTTCCCGGTCGGATACGGGGTGGAGCTGGGCATGCTGGTGGACGCCCTGCACCTGGTGGGCCTCGACGCGCTCGCCCAGGTCGATGTCGGCGTCCGCAAGCACCGCCACCAGGACGGGCAGGCCCTGGGCCGCATGTCGGCCGCGATATACCGCACGGCCCAGCTGCGGCTGGCCCGCGGGCATCTGATCCGGCCGTCCCTCACCCAGTTCGAGCGGGGCGAGGACGGCTTCGAGCCGCGCACGTACTCCGTGGACACGGAGGAGCGGCCGCCGATGGTGGAGATCGCGGAGTACGCGGAGCGGAAGGTCGCTTGAGTCGGTCGTATCCGGGTCGCATTCGATCTGAATGCGACCCGTCTGCGTGCTGAATGCGTACTGAATGCGTGCCCTTACGGGCCGTATACGACTGATCGTGTAAGGCATCCGCACGTTTGAGCGGTTACGGGCTGGGCTAGGTTGTGGCGTATGGCTTCCACGCAGGCTGCTCAGGGTGCTCGGGGTGCTCAAGTGCTGGTCGCGTCCAACCGCGGCCCGGTCTCCTACGCGGTCCGCGAGGACGGCTCGCTGCACGCCAAACGCGGCGGCGGCGGGCTGGTCTCGGGCCTGTCGGCGATCGGGCCGGACGCGGGCGCCCTGTGGGTGTGCTCGGCGCTGGGCGACGGCGACCGGGAGGCGGTACGGCGCGGGGTGGGCGAGCCGGGTGTGCGCATGCTCGCCATCCCGGGCGACGTGCACTCCGACGCGTACAACGGCATCGCCAACTCCGTGCTGTGGTTCGTCCACCACATGCTGTACCAGACCCCGTTGGAGCCGGTCTTCGACGGGGAGTTCCGGCGGCAGTGGGCGTCGTACGAGACCTACAACCGGGCGTTCGCCGAGGCTCTGGCCGAGGAGGCGGCGCCCGGGGCGGCGGTGCTGGTGCAGGACTATCACCTGTGCCTGGTGCCGGGGATGCTGCGTGAGCTGCGGCCGGACCTGCGGATCGGGCACTTCTCGCACACGCCGTGGGCGCCGGCGGAGTACTTCGCTCTGCTGCCGGACGACATCCGGGCTCAGCTGACGTGGGGCATGCTCGGCGCGGACCGGCTGGCGTTCCTGACCCACCGCTGGGCCATGGCGTTCATGGACTGCGCCGGGCAGGTCGACGGCGAGCGGATCCAGGTGAGCATCCCGATCCCGAGCAAAGAGAAGACGATCGAGCACTCCCCCACCGGCCGGCCCCCCTTCCGCACCACGCGGATCGGCGTGCACGGGCTCGGTGCGGACGCGGACTTCCTGCGCCAGCGGGCGCACGAGGCCGATGTGGACGAGCGGGTGGCGGCGCTGCGGGAGGAGATCGGCACGGCTCCCGACGGCAGCGCGCGCAAGGCGATCGTCCGGGTCGACCGGACCGAGCTGTCGAAGAACATCGTGCGCGGACTGCTCGCGTACCGGCAGCTGCTCGACGATCACCCCGAGTGGCGGGGGCGGGTGGCGCACGTGGCGTTCGCGTACCCGTCGCGGCAGGATCTCGCGGTGTACCGGGAGTACATGGCGGAGGTGCGGCGGCTGTCGGAGGAGATCAACTCCCAGTACGGTACGCCGGGTTGGACGCCGGTCGTGCTGAACCTCAAGGACGACTTCGCGCGCTCGCTGGCCGCGTACCGGCTGGCGGACGTGGCCCTGGTCAATCCCATCCGGGACGGCATGAACCTCGTGGCCAAGGAGGTGCCGGTCGTCTCCGACGAGGGGTGTGCGCTGGTGCTGTCCCGGGAGGCGGGGGCGTACTGGGAGCTGCGCGAGGATGCGATCACCGTCAATCCGTACGACGTGATGGAGACGGCTCGGGCGTTGCACGAGGCGTTGTCGATGGCGCCGGAGGAGCGGGCGGAGCGGACGAAGCGGTTGGCTGCGGCGGCTACGGCGTTGCCGCCGGCGCAGTGGTTTGTGGAGCAGCTGGGTGCGCTGAAGGAGTGAAGGGGCTCCGCCCTGGCCCTCGCCTCACCGCACCCGCCCTCGGTCTCAGCCGAGCCGCGTCGCCAGCCCCCACAACAGCCGCACCACCCCCTCCGGTCCGTCCACCACCAGATCCGCCCGATCCCGCAGCTCGGTCACCTCATCGCTGCCGCTGCACACCAGCAGTCCCGGCGTGCCGTCGGTGCGGAGTTTGTCGACGGCGGCGTAGGCGGGAAGGTCTCCGAGGTCGTCACCGGCGTAGAGGACGGAGTCCGCGGAGATCTCGCGGACGTACTCGAGCAGGGCGACGCCCTTGTCCATGCCGGGCGGGCGGAGTTCGAGGACCAGGCGTCCGGGCTCGACGATCAGACCGTGGCGGGCGGCCAGATCGGTGAGGGGCCCGCGCAGAGCGTCGAAGGCGGCCTGAGGATCGGCGGCCCGGCGCGTGTGAACGGCGACCGCACGCCCCTTCTCCTCGATCCAGGTGCCCTCCCGCGCACCGACCCCGTCGAGAACCCCCGGCAACGCGGCACGGACGGCGGCGACGCCGGGATGGGGGGCGGGGGCATTGACGGTGCCGGTGACGGCGTCCCAGCGTTCGGCGCCGTAATGACCGAGGACGACGAGGTGCTCCAGGCCGGGCACACCGGCGAACCCGCCGTGCCGTACGGCGACACCGGCCGGCCGACCCGTGATCACGGCCACGGCGGCGACCTTCGGGGCGAGGGCGGCGAGCGCGGGCACGGCGTCCGGGTGGGCACGGGCCTGCTCGGGATCCGCCACGATCGGCGCGAGGGTCCCGTCGAAGTCGAGCGCGATCACCGCGTTGGCGGGCCGCGCGAGAATGGCGTCGAGTCCGTCGCGTCCGGCGGGGGTCGCGGGCGTCGGCAGGGGGTCAGTGGCGTTCGGGTGGCTGCCCATACGGCGACCATATCCACGGAAGGGCCGCACATTCTCGGCACCGGCCCGCGAATTCCAGCCTGGACGGTCACCCCGGCGCCGGGCGCCCACCATCACCGCTCGCCGCGCCGTGCCTCCCGCACCCGCCGCAACCGATTGACCGTCACCGGATCGAACGCCAACGCCCGCTCATCGTCCAGCAGAGCATTCAGCAACTGGTAGTACCGCACCGGCGCCAACCCCAGCTCCTCCCGTATCGCCCGCTCCTTCACCCCGGGCCCACTGAAGCCACGCCGCTCCAACGCAAGGATGTCCCGCTCCCTGCGCCCGAGCCCCTCCTGCTCCCGCTCCTGCCGCTCTTCCTGATCCATACTCGCAAGGTAACCGCCCCCACTGACAGCCGGACCGCCGCGCCTACCCCGCCGTCTGCGCCGAGAACGCCGTCGTCTGGATCCGGCTCAACACCTCCGCCGGGCTGCCGTCGGGCGCGACGGCCTCGCCGATCCGCTTCTTGATGTCCGCGCTGACCTGCGCCCAGGAGGTCTCGCCGACGGGATACAGCTCGGAGAGCGGCAGCTCCTCCAGGAACGGCTTCAGATCGGCGTCCTCCTTCGCCGCGCTCATGGCGTCGGACGCGGAGTTGGTCACCGGCAGCAGGTCGTACTCGCGCGAGAAGTCGAGCACGTTCTTCTCGTCGTACACGAAGTCGAGGAAGTCCCCGATCTGCTCGCCATGACCGTTCCGCTTGAACGCGGTCATCCAGTCGGCGACCCCCATGGAGACCTTGCTCGGCCCGTCCGCACCCGGCATCGGCACCATCCCGAACTTCACCCCCTTCTTCGCGGCGATCTTCATCAGCGAGGGATGCCCGTTCAGCATGCCGACGTCCCCGGCCGCGAACGCGGCGAACGCGTCGGCACGGTTCAGCTCGCCCGGCGCGACCGGCCCGGTCAGCCCCTTGCCGACCAGGTCGTTCTTCAGCCAGGTGAAGGTCTCGACGTTGTCCGAGGAGTCGATGCCGTACGTACCGAGCGTGTCGGTGTAACCGCCCCCGCCGCTGAGCAGCCACTGCATGGTCTCGGCCTGCGCCTCCTCGGGCCCGAGGGGCAGCGCGTACGGGTACTTCACGCCCTGATCCTTCAGCGCCCCGGCGGCGGACTCCAGCTCGTCCCAGGTCTTCGGCGGGGTGAGGCCGGCCTCGTCGAAGAGCGTCTTGTTGTAGAAGAGCAGCCGGGTGGAGGCGGCGAACGGCATGCCGTACTGGACGCCGTTGACCTCCCCCGCGTTGGCGAGCTGGGAGACCCAGTCGGCCTGGACGGAGATGGAGACCAGGTCGTCGGCCGTGTAGAGCAGGTCCTCGTCCGCGTAGTCGGCGTACGCGCCGATCTGCGCCATGTCGGGCGCGTTGCCGGCGTCGACCATCTCCTTGACCTTGCGGTCGACGTCGTTCCAGGAGTAGACGGAGACGTCGATGTTCACGCCGGAGTGCTGCGACTCGTAGTCCTTGACGAGGGCGTCCCAGTACTTCTTGGAGCTGTTGGCCGTGCTGTCGCCGTAGTCGGCGGCGACCAGCTTCAGCGTCACCTCGCCGGAGTCGCCGCTGAGGCCGCCACCGCCGCAGCCGCCGAGGACCGCTGTCATGCCCAATGCGGACACCGCCGCGATCGTCCCTGTCCTACGCCGACGCTGCACTGCCATCGCTCCAAATCAGTGATCGGACCATCAAAACTTTCGATACGTCATACATATGACACCGAATAAGGTCTACACCACGTAAGTGGACTAGACCTCTTGCGGGTCCCCGGGCCACACTGTTCACGTGAAACATGTCATCGCCCTCGATGTGGGCGGCACCGGGATGAAGGCCGCCCTGATCGGGGCGGAAGGCGCTGTGCCTTCTGGGGGCGGCATCGATCAGCGGCTGCCGCCGCGGGCCCCCAGGCCCCCCGTGCTCCACCAGGCCCGCCGCGCCACCGGCCGCGAACGCGGACCGGACGCCGTCGTCGGAGGCATCCTCGACTTCGCCGCCGAGCTGCGCGCCTACGGCGACCTGCGCTTCGGCGAGCCCGCGGCCGCCGCCGGCGTCGCCGTCCCCGGCATCGTCGACGAGGAGCACGGCATCGCCACCTACTCGGCCAACCTCGGCTGGCATGACGTACCCCTGCGCGACCTGCTCGCCGACCGGCTCGGCGGCATCCCCGTCGCCCTCGGGCACGACGTGCGCACCGGCGGCCTCGCGGAGGGCCGGATCGGCGCGGGCCGGGGCGCCGACCGTTTCCTGTTCGTGCCGCTGGGCACCGGCATCGCGGGCGCGATCGGCATCGGCGGCCGGGTGGAGGCGGGCGCGCACGGCTTCGCGGGCGAGATCGGTCACATCGTCGTACGGCCCGGGGGAACCCCTTGTCCGTGCGGGCAGCGCGGCTGTCTGGAGCGGTATGCGTCGGCGGCGGCCGTCAGCGAGGCGTGGGCGGAGGCCTGCGAGGACCCCGAGGCGGACGCGGCCGACTGCGCGAAGGCCGTCACGTCCGGCGACCCGAACGCCGTACGAGTCTGGCAGGACGCCGTCGACGCCCTCGCCGACGGCCTGGTCACCGCGCTCACCCTGCTGGACCCGCGCACCCTGATCATCGGTGGCGGGCTGGCGGAGGCGGGGGAAACCTTGTTCACACCGCTACGGGAGGCGGTCCGGCGGCGGGTCACCTTCCAGAAGCCGCCGTCGATCGTTCCCGCAGCTCTGGGGGACACAGCCGGGTGCCTCGGTGCCGGGCTACTGGCATGGGATCTCCTCGACAAACCCGACCGTACGGAGGTATCTCCCTGATGGCAGCCCACCCAGGGGCGCGGGGAACTGCGCGACCAGCCACAACGCACCCGCAGACCGCGACGCGCAACGTGCCCCTCATCCTCTCCGGCGCCAACGTGGTAATGCCGACAGGAACCCTCAAAGAGGGTCAGGTGATCGTCGACGGCACGCGCATCGCCGGCACAGCCCCAGAGAGCGCCCGTCGCATCGACCTCACCGACCACTGGCTCGTGCCGGGCTTCGTGGACATCCACAATCACGGCGGCGGTGGAGCTTCGTTCACGTCAGGCACGCCAGACGACGTAGTCACCGGCATCCACACCCACCGCCTCCACGGCACCACCACCCTCGTCGCCTCGACGGTCACCGGCGACATGGACTTCCTCGCCCAGCGGGCCGGGCTGCTCTCCGAGCTGGCCGAGCAGGGGGAGATCGCCGGGATCCACTTCGAGGGACCGTTCATCTCCCCGTGCCGCAAGGGCGCCCACTCCGAGGAACTGCTGCGCGACCCGGACCCGGCGGAGGTCCGCAAGCTGATCGACGCGGCGCGCGGGAAGGCCAAGATGGTCACCCTCGCCACCGAACTCCCCGGCGGCATCGACTCCGTACGGCTGCTGGCCGAGCACGGCGTGATCGCGGCGGTCGGGCACACGGACGCGACGTACGAGCAGACGGTGGAGGCCATCGAGGCGGGCGCCACGGTCGCCACCCACCTCTTCAACGCCATGCCACAGCTCGGCCACCGCGCCCCCGGCCCCATCGCGGCCCTGCTGGAGGACGAGCGCGTCACCGTCGAGCTGATCAACGACGGCACGCACCTGCACCCGGCCGCGCTGGAACTGGCGTTCCACCGGGCGGGCGCGGCCCGCGTGGCGTTCATCACGGACGCGATGGACGCGGCCGGTTTCGGCGACGGCCGCTATCTGCTCGGCCCGCTGGAGGTGGAGGTCAGCGAGGGCGTGGCCCGCCTGGTGGAGGGCGGCTCGATCGCCGGCTCCACCCTCACCCTGGACCGCGCCTTCCAGCGGGCGGTGACGATCGACCGGCTGCCGGTGGAGGACGTGGTGGCCGCCCTGTCCGCCAACCCGGCCCGTCTCCTCGGCATGTACGACACCGTCGGCTCCCTGGAGCCGGGCAAGGACGCCGACCTGGTCGTCCTTGACGCCGATTTCGGCCTCAAAGGCGTGATGCGCCGGGGCGAATGGGTGGTCGATCCCCAACTGGGGTGATCTGTCCGGCTGTTGAGGGCGGCGGTTGTCCTGCGAAACTGGGACGACCGCCGCCCGTTTGGCATGATCAGCCGTCCGGGCGCACAGACGGCAAGCACAATCTGAGTATCTGAGTATCTTCGGGGGAGGTCGGCCCAGGTGATCCTCACGGTCACGCTGAACACCGCTCTCGACATCACCTATCGCGTACGGTCCCTGCGCCCGCACGCCTCCCACCGGGTGACGGAGGTCACCGAACGGCCGGGCGGCAAGGGCGTGAACGTGGCCCGTGTGCTCGCGGCCCTCGGGCACGGGGTGACGGTCACCGGCTTCGTGGGCGGCGCCACCGGACGCGTCGTACAGGAACAGCTCACCGCCACGCCGGGCGTGGTGGACGCACTCGTCCCGGTCGGCGGTGCCACCCGGCGCACGATCGCCGTCGTGGACGCACAGACCGGCGACACCACCCAGCTCAACGAACCCGGGCCGACGGTCACACCCGCCGAGTGGTCCGCCTTCCAGGAGGCGTACGAGGACCTGCTCGCGTCGGCGTCCGCGGTCGCGCTGTGCGGGAGCCTGCCACCGGGGGTACCGGTGGGGGCGTACGCCGGGCTGATCCGTACCGCGAGGTCGGCCGGTGTCCCCATACTCCTGGACACCAGCGGTGAGGCTCTGCGGCGCGGGGTGGCCGCCCGCCCGGACATCATCAAACCGAACGCCGACGAACTGGCCGAACTGACCGGCTCCCACGAGCCCGTACGGGCTACCCAGGACGCCCGCCGACGCGGCGCCCGGGCCGTCGTCGCCTCCCTGGGCGCCGAGGGCCTCCTCGCGGCGACCCCCGAGGGCCGCTGGCGAGCCACCCCACCCGCCCGCGTCCACGGCAACCCCACAGGCGCCGGCGACTCGGCGGTCGCGGGCCTGCTGTCGGGCCTGGTGGACCACCTGCCCTGGCCGGACCGCCTGACCCGCGCGGCCGCCCTGTCCGCGGCGACGGTCCTCGCCCCGGTGGCGGGCGAGTTCGACCGGGCGGCGTACGAGGAGCTGCTGGGGCGGGTGGCGGTGACGGGGGAGGTCAGCGCGGCGTGACGGCGCGACCTCGCGCTATCGCTTGACCTGCCCGGCCTTCAGCCACAGCTGGTCCAGCAGGACATCGCACTGGTCGCCGTTCTGGCAGGAGACCGAGATCGTGTTCGTGCCCTTGTTGAGGCTCGGGTAGGCGTAGGTCTGGGTCCAGCCCTTCGCGAAGTCGCCCTCCGGGGCATTGGCGAAGTTCCCCAGATTCAGCTTGGTGCCGAACACCTTGCCGTTGACGGTGAGCGTCATCTTCTGGTCCTTGCCGGGGACGCTGTAGCCCGCGAAGAGGGTGTAGACGCCGTCCTTCGGGATGTCGCTGACGGTCCACGTGACCTCGGCGCCCGTCTGGTCGAGCCCGGCCACATAGACGCCGCCCCCGGCGCTGGCGCCCTTGATCTCCGAGGCGGTCGACACACCACTCCCGAGCCGCAGCGCCTTCGCGTCGATCTTCGGCAGATCCACCGTGCTCGCCCCGCCGCTCTTGCTGCCCGACGGGCTCGGCTCCGAGCTCTGCGAGGTGGTCGGCGTGCCGGACGCCTGGTTGTCGCCCGCGCTGTTGTCGCCGTCGCCGTTCATCATCGCCACGCCGATGCCGATGACGACCGCGGCGACCACCGCGATGGCGCCGATCAGCAGCCCCTTGGTGTTGGGGCCGCGGCCCCGCCCCCCGCCGCCGGGCAGCGGCTGCTGGGTGGTGGGGGCGCCGCCCGGGAAGGTCTCGGGCGCGGCGTAGTGCGCGTTCGGCTGGCCCTGGGCGCCCTGCTGCTGCGGCGGGACCTGGCCGTACGGGGCGGTCGCGGCGGCCGGCGCCTGCTGCTGCCCGTACTGACGCTGGCCGACCGCCCGCACCCGGTTGACGGAGTTCGGGTAGCCGTAGCCACCGGACGGTGGCTGGGCCCCGTTGGCCTGCCCGTCCGCGTAGAGATAGCCGAACGGGTCGTCGTCCTCGGGCGTGCTCGCGCCGTTGTTGCCGGACGTCATCCCTGGTCTCCTAGGAGGTGCGGTGCGGATGCGAAATGTGCGGTGAGAAGGGCGAGCCTACCCGCTCCTGATGCCCCAAACGGGTGACTCGGATCGCATCAGCTCGCTGACCTGGGGGTCATCCCGCGCGTCTGTGCTGTTTGGGACGGGATCGTTTCTCGACGTACATCCGCTCGTCAGCGGATTTCAAGACCTCGTCCGCCGTCATCCCGCAGTGCGCCCAGCCGATGCCGAAGCTGGCGCCGACCCGCATGGCCCGTCCGTCGACCCGGATGGGCTGGATGATCTCGTTGCGCAGGCGTACGGCGAGGTCCTGGGCGTCGGCCCGGCCGAGCCCGTCGGCCAGGACGACGAACTCGTCGCCGCCGAGCCGGGCCACGGTGTCGCCGTCGCGGACGCCCCCGGACAGTCGCCGGGCGACCTCGATGAGGACCGCGTCTCCGGCGTTGTGCCCGAACCGGTCGTTGATCGACTTGAAGCCGTCGAGGTCGCAGAAGAGGACCGCGAGCCCCTTGGCGCCGTCGTCACGGTCACCCTCGGGGGCGACGGTGTGCACATGGTGGTCGTAGGCGTCGTACGTCTCGCTGCCGCCCGGCCGGAAGTCGAAGCCGTGGCCGCCCGTGTCGTGTACGGGATGGCCGTAGGCCGCGTCCACGGACTCCAGGGCGCCCGCCTGGGTGAGGCGCTGGCACAGGCGCGAGGAGAGGCGGGCGCGCAGTTCGGCGGAGTTGGGCAGGCCGGTGAGCGAGTCGTGGGAGGCGCGGTGGGCGAGCTGGAGCTCGCGGCGCTTGCGCTCCTCGATGTCCTCGACGTGGGTGAGCAGGAAGCGGGGTCCGTCGGCGGCGTCGGCGACGACGGAGTTGCGGAGCGAGACCCAGACGTAGGTGCCGTCGCGGCGGCCGAGGCGGAGTTCCGCGCGCCCGCCCTCGGCGGAGGTCCGCAGGAGCGTGCCTATGTCCTCCGGGTGGACGAGGTCGGAGAAGGCGTAGCGGCGCATCGCGGAGGCGGGGCGGCCCAGGAGGCGGCACAGGGCGTCGTTGGTCCTGAGGATCCGGCCGTGCTGGTCGCCGCCCATCTCGGCGATGGCCATGCCGGAGGGGGCGTACTCGAAGGCCTGCCTGAAGCTTTCCTCGCTGGCGCGCAGGGCCTGCTGCTCCCTTTCGAGCCTGACCAGTGCGCGCTGCATGTTGGCGCGTAGACGCGCGTTGCTGATCGCGATGGCGGCCTGGAACGCGTACATCTGGAGCGCCTCGCGTCCCCACGCGCCCGGTCGGCGGCCGTTGCGCGGCCGGTCCACGGAGAGCACGCCGATCAGCTCGCCGCAGGAGCCGCCGCCCGGCGCGGCGGGCGTGTACATCGGGGCGAAGAGCCGGTCCGAGGGGTGCCACTCGTCCTCGAAGCGGGGCGCGGGGCCGTCGGTGTACCACTGCGGTACGTCGTCGTCGTCGAGGACCCAGCCCTCGGTGTGCGGGATGAAGACCAGGTCGCCCCAGTGCTCGCCCATGCCCAGGCGGCGCTCCCAGGACTCGCGGGAGCCGACGCGGCCGGTGATGAGCGCCTCGGCGGCGGGGTTTCCGGAGAAGGCGGCGACGACGAGATCGCCGTCGGGGCGCACGAGGTTCACGCACGCCAGCTCGTACCCCAGCGCCTGGACCACGCCGTCGGCGACCGTCTGCAGTGTGTCCGCCAGGCTGCGGGCCGTGTTCATGTCGGCCATGACCTGGTGCAACTGTCGCAGGGACGCAAGGCGGACGTAGGGCTCCGACTCGCTCTCCATGCTCGCCCTCCCCCCGAGACCTCGCAGCGAATCAAGGGTTCTCATCGGCGTATCGTCCTAGCAGCTTCCCGCCACTGAATCACAGCGCGCTGCCCACTCGGTACACAGGGTCAACAATTAGCGCCCCTTGTGACTCAAGTCACAGCGAAAGATGAACAATTGAGTGGGGTTTCTGTGGTTTCCCTGTGCGTTTACTGAACGTAGGTTTTGCGCGCTTGGGGTGCCTCCAAGGGTCTACATGGCCCTCATGGGCCCTATGGACCCCCTGGACCCCTTGGCCCCATGGGCCTCCATGGCGGTCTCCGTCGCGGGTCCTACGCGGGTCCTAGGTCCGGGCTCCGCCCAGGGCCCGATGTGGTGCCCGCAGACCGGAGATTAGCGTTCCCGGCGTGCCGAAAACTCCCCTTGCCACATCCCCCACCCTCTCCCCGTCCGCCTCCGGGCATGCTGAGGGGGTGACCAACGACGAGTTCCGCGCCGCCATGTCCCGGCTGGCCGCGGGTGTGGTCCTGGTGACCGCCCAGGAGCCCTCACTCGACCCGAACGACCCCCAGGCGCCGGTCGGTGAGGATGTCGGCATGACGGCGACGGCGTTCATGTCGGTCTCCCTGGACCCGCCCCTGGTGCTGGTCAGCCTGCGCGAGGGCTCCCGCATGGACGACGTGCTCACCGAGCAGCCCCTGTGGGCCGTCTCCGTCCTCGCCGAGAGCCAGCGGCACATCGCCGGCCGCTTCGCCATGAAGGGCCGCCTCAGCGACCGCCTGCTCTTCCAGGACATCCCGTACATCCGCGGCGAGGCGACCGGCGCTCCCCTGGTGGGCGGCGCCCTGGCCACCCTGGAGTGCCGTACGGAGCAGCGGGTGCAGGCCGGCGACCACGTCCTGGTGATCGGCCGGGTCCTGACGGCGACGCTGCCGAGCGCGGACGGGAGGCCGCTGACGTATTTCCGGGGGCGGTACCGGCATTTGGGGTGACGTGCCGGTGGTGCCGGTGGTGGGTCCGCGGTGGTGGGTGCCTAGACCGGACGTACGTCCATACGCGCCACGCGCGCGGGATCCCAGACGATGTCGATCACGGCGATCCGGTCGCGTACGAAGGTGAAGGTCAGCACACGCTCCACGCGGCCGTCGACGAGCATGACCACCCCCGTCGCCCCGTCGACCAGGGCAGGCCGGCCGAGGCGGGCGCGGTGGGCAAAGGCGCCGGCGCCCCGCGCGACCGCCGCCGCGCCGGTCGTGACCCCGGCCTCGGTACGCACCAGGACATCCGGGTCCAGGACCGCGACCAACCCCTCGAAGTCGCCCTCCCGCGCCGCGGCCAGGAAGGCGTCGACGACCTCCCGCTGCCGGACGAGATCGGCATCCGGAACCCGGGCTCCCTGGACCCGACGCCGGGCCCGGCTGGCCAGCTGTCGCGCTGCCGCCGGTGACTTCCCGACGATCCCCGCGATCTCCTCGTACGGCACCGCGAACAGGTCGTGCAGCACGAAGGCCAGCCTCTCGGCAGGGCTCAGCGTCTCCAGCACGACGAGCAGGGCGGCACCCACCGAGTCGGCGAGCAGGGCGTCCTGCTCGGGATCGGTGGTGGTGGCGGCGGGGTCGGGTGCCGTACGGCCCGAAGTGTTCAGGGCGTCCAGGGCGTGCAAGGCGTCCAGCGGTTGCTCGGCGCGCGACCTGCGCGAGCGGAGCATGTCCAGGCAGACCCGGCCGACCACGGTCGTCAGCCAGCCCGCGAGGTTGTCCACCTGCCGGATGTCGGAGCGGCTCAGCCGGATCCAGGCCTCCTGCACGGCGTCGTCGGCCTCGGCGACCGAGCCGAGCATGCGGTGGGCGACGGCCCGAAGGTGGCCGCGGTGCGCCTCGAACCGCTGGGCAAGGAACTCGTCGTAGCTCATCTGTCCGTCACACCTCTGGTCGCGTCCCGTCGTCAGTGGTGTGACGTACGGAGCGACGCGGATGTGACAACGGGGAGGTGCCCGCCGAGGCGATGCCCTGCGGGTCTACCCCCAGTCCCGTCCGGACCGCCCCCGCTTGGTCTGCGAGCGCTGCTTCTTCTCCCGCAGCCGGCGTTCATTGATGCCGCGCGGGATCCGGGTGGGCCTGCGCGGCTTGGGAGGCGGGGCCGTCGCCTCGGCGAGGAGGGAGGCGAGGCGTACGGCGGCGGTCTCGCGGTTGCGCCACTGGGAGCGGTGCTCGGAGGCACGGACGGTGACGACGCCGTCGACGAGCCGCCCGGCCAGCCGGTCCAGGGCCCGCTGCTTCCACACCTCGGGCAGCGCCTCGGTCCTCGCGAGGTCGAAGCGCAGCTCCACCTGCGAGTCGCTGGTGTTGACGTGCTGGCCACCGGGTCCGGACGACCGCGAGAAACGCCACATGAGCTCGGCCTCCGGCAGGGAGACAGAGCCACGGATCACGTACGGACCAGACATGACGTCCATGTTCCCGGCTCTGACCGGTCCACGTCACCCCAATATCGCTCAGGTCTCGCTTACGTCGGCTACTTGGTAAAGAAAGTAAAGACGCGCGGAACCTTCGGTACCCCCGTCGGCGTTCCTAGGGGTAGCTGTAGCTTCTTGCCGTACGTAAAGCCGTACGTAAACGAGGGAAGGGACTCCCAACAATGGCTGTAAGCCTGTCCAAGGGTGGCAACGTCTCGCTCACCAAGGAGGCTCCGGGCCTGACCGCCGTCACCGTGGGCCTCGGCTGGGACGTCCGCACCACCACCGGCACGGACTTCGACCTCGACGCGTCCGCGATCGCGGTCAACCCGCAGGGCAAGGTCTACTCCGACGCCCACTTTGTCTTCTTCAACAACAAGCAGACCCCGGACCAGACCATCGTCCACACCGGCGACAACCGCACGGGCGAGGGCGCGGGCGACGACGAGGCGATCAACGTCAACCTGGCGGGCCTCCCGGCCGACGTCGACAAGATCGTCTTCCCGGTCTCCATCTACGACGCGGAGAACCGCTCGCAGAACTTCGGCCAGGTCCGCAACGCGTACATCCGCATCGTGAACCAGGCCGGCGGCACCGAGATCGCCCGCTACGACCTGTCGGAGGACGCGGCGACGGAGACGGCGATGGTCTTCGGCGAGCTGTACCGCAACGGCGCGGAGTGGAAGTTCCGCGCGGTCGGCCAGGGCTACGCGTCGGGTCTGGTGGGCATCGCGCAGGACTTCGGCGTGAACGTCTGAGGGACGCCTGTTTCATCTACGGAGCCCCTGGCCTTGTGGCTGGGGGCTCCGCTGCGGGCGAGCTTTCATGCAAGGACCGGGCACGCCAGTTCCGGGTGCGCGAGGTTCGGAGAACACGTCACCAGCGCCACGGACAAATACGAGGGACGTTCGAGGTAGAAACTGAGCGACACGTCACCGCCCCAACTCAGCTTATCCACAGACGAGTTGACGAGCAGCGCCAAGTGGGCGGTGTCGCGCTGCGCCTCGCAGGCGAATCGGAACGCATGCTCGGTCAGTCGCTCCCCCAGCCAGGCCGCAGCCTCTTTCGGCTCGTCCCAGGTCCCTCGCACCAGCGTGCGGGGCTTGATCAACCAGTAGGCGATCTCCAGCGGCGGTAGATCCTCGACAGGGAACTCCGCGACCACTTCCCGATACCGCTGGATCTGTTCCGGCTTGGCTCCCACCGGAGGCGGCTCGGGATGCTGAGGCCGCCGCAGCGCTTCATTGTCGAAACGCTGCTTCGGGCCGATCCGGATGGCACGGAATGGAGCCGACTCAGGTCCAGCCGGACCTGTCGGAAGCGTCCTTCGGAACGAGGACCACGCCGGGTGCCAGGACTCGGCCACGGCCCACGGGGGCAAACACGTCTGGTTCGAGCTCCGCGACCATCCCGCCCAGGGCTAGTGCTCTGACCGACATGGTTCACCGGGTTGGTGTTCGAGGCGTAGCTGCCTCACAAAGGACTCGTTACAAAGAATCCGTTGCAACAAGTCCTTTGCAACGCTACTTTTGCACGCATGAACGAGCCCCAGGACCCACAGGTCCGCAGTCTCGACGCCCGCTCCCTGCGTGGGCTCGCACACCCTCTGCGCATGCAGCTGCTGGACGCCCTGCGCTTCGGAGGTCCGGCCACCGCCTCGCAACTCGCCGAAAAGCTGGGCGAGTCGAGCGGCGCGACCAGCTACCACCTGCGACAGCTCGCCGCCCACGGCTTCATCGAGGACGCCCCCGAGCGGGGCAAGGGCCGGGAGCGGTGGTGGAAGGCGGCCCACCAGGGCCTGCGCTTCGACGACGCCCTGCTCACGGCCGCCAACCCGGACGTACGCGGGGCCGCCGACATGTACCTCCACGAGGTCGCGACCACCCAGACCCGGGACCTGTCGACCTGGCTCGGCAACCGCCACGCATGGCCGGAAGAGTGGAACCGCACCTGGGACATGAGCAGCGCGACGCTACGACTGACGCCCGAACTCACCCGAGAACTCGTCGAGAAGATGCACGCGCTCGTCGACACGTACCGCGACCGGGCCACCGACGAGGGCGACGCCGACACCGCTCAGGTACGCATCCACACACGCGCGTTCCC
The DNA here is from genome assembly GCF_002291145.1 of Streptomyces sp. SA15. Taxonomy (GTDB): domain Bacteria; phylum Actinomycetota; class Actinomycetes; order Streptomycetales; family Streptomycetaceae; genus Streptomyces. The sequence continues at coordinate 155,940 of NZ_NTGE01000111.1, read as the reverse complement.
CCTCACCACGGAATGAGAGGCCACAGCCCGATGCACCCCGAGACCCACCTCGCGCTGCACCACACCCGCGCCGCCGAACTCCGTGCCGAAGCCGACGCCTACCGCCTCGCCACCGCGACCCGACGCCCCCGAGACCTCCGTATTCGCCTCGGCTGGACCCTCGTGGAGGTCGGCCTGCGGCTGGCCGCCACGCCCAAGACGGCAGCCGCTGTTCCCTAGCCCTGTGACCGCATGACTCGCCGGTTTTGGATCAGGCTGCAGTTTTGAGTGCCCGCTCCTGCTCGGTGTACAGGCTCGACTCCTCCCAGGCGGAAAGATCGAAGCCGTAGAGGCTGAGGCACTGTCAGACCCCTCTGCCACGATCGGCACATGGGATTCTTCGATGATCTGGTACTGCCGGAGGAGCCGGCCGCTGAGCGGACCGCGTTGGTCCGGCTGGGGCCGCCGGGAGCAGACGACGGGAAGTACGCGCCGCCCGTAGACAGGTTTGCGCCGGCGCTGCTGTCGCAGCTCGGGGTGGCCGGTGCCGGTCCGCACACCCGGGTGCTGCTGACGGGATGGTCGCTGTGGCCGCGTGCGGCCACGTTGCATCTGTCGGTCTTCCGCAAGACCCGCTGGCAGAGCGCGGACGCGGGCCGGCAGTCCGGGCTGCGGGTCGGCCTGCTGTTCTCCGACGGCCGCCGGGTGACCTCGTTGGATGGCACGGTGCAGCGGGGGGTGCAGTTCACGACGTCCTCGGGCCAGGTGACCGAGGCGGCGACGCAGCAGGCCATCGGGCTGATTCCGCTGGATCCGGGGCTGCACCATTCCCGCCGGTCCCTCTTCAAGACCGACGTCGACCTGTATCTGGCGGAACTCCCACCACCCGGCGAGGCACAGCTGGTCGTCGAGTGGCCGGACGAGGGCATATCCGAGACGCGCACCCCGATCGACGTGGCGGCACTGCATGCCGCGTCGGCGCGGGCGCTTGAGGTCTGGCCGGGGATCGAGCCGCCGGATCCGGCGGAGCAGCCGAGTTCCTTCGCGCACATGGAGATGAGCGGGCCGCCCGGCTTTCTGGCGCCGCCCCTGTCCCGGCGCCAGCGCGAGGAGCTGCGCCGTCAGGAGGAAGAGCGCCTGCGCTACGTGCCGCGGGCCGACTGGCAGCAACTCGGGTACCGGGACTGGGGAGACGCGGCGCTGATCAGGGCCCGGCTCGACGGGGGTGCGCCGCCCGATGCCCGTGTCGGATGGCGCGGCACCATTCCGCTGCACCTGGCGGCGGAACAAGGGGCGGCGGAGGCAGTGGTCGCGCTCCTGTCGCACAACGCGGAGCCCGACGCACGGGACGACGACGAGCACACGCCACTGTGGTACGCCGCCTGCAGCGCGGACGAGGGCAGCGTCCGCGCGCTGATCAACGCCGGGGCTGATGTGTGGACGCCACAGACAGGGCCCTGGTCGCCGGGCCGACTGCTGCTGACCACGTCGCTCGCACCGCTCGTCGCGGGCCTGCCGGGGGCAGCGGCGCTGCCCACCGAGGAGGCCGCCGCCTTCCGGGCAGCGGACGCGCTCATAGCGGCCTTCGGCGAGCAGGAACTGTGGACCGAAGGGCTCGGTATCGCCTTCGTACGAGAGCTGAGCGAGGACGAGCTGATCCGACGGCTGGGCGCCGACCCTGCACAGTGCCCGAAAGCAGACCCGGAGCACGCGCCCTTCGACCCGGAGGACTACAACGAGTCCCTCCGCTATGTGGGCGTGACAAGCGTGCCCGGCGACCCCGGCGGCTGCGTGATCACACAGGACGGGTACATGCCGAGCGACGACGCAGTGCTGCGTGCGATAACGGCGGACACCACTGCCTACGGCATCTACTTCAACCCCAAGGGCGGGACGTTCGGCGCCCTGGCCCGCGACGGAGAGGTCGTCGAGCGCGAGGAGATCGGCCTCGCGCCGCACGAGCCGGAGCCGCCCGCCCACTGGCACTTCCGCTTCTGGCAGCGACACCACGCCTTCCCCTACGGCGCCGACGCTCTTGCCTATGCCTGCGACGCGGCCGGCCTGCGGATCAGCGACGGCCGGGACGCGGCAGATCGCCGCGCTCCGCGTCGCTGGGTAGCACTGCCTTCACAGCTTCAGCGCTGAGTGCCCTTCTACAGAACGATCGCGTTGCCTCTTGATCTTTTTCACGCGTGTCACGGCGCCCTCGGTGCCGCCCGAGCTCCAGTGCAGGGTCAGCCCGGCGATCACGGCTTCGAGGTCGGAGGTCAGTCCGCGGGCGAAGCCGGTGATCCCGGACAGCTTCGCGGCACGGGCGGTGTTGATCCAGTCCGGCAGGTCGGCGCCGGTGCGCTGGGTGAGCATCTGGGCGAAATCCCGTACGAGTCCATGGGTTTGCTCCAGCTCCGGGCAGACGGCCAGCACTGCCTTGAGCTGCCGCTTCTCGTCCTCGGTGAGGGTGTCGGGGTGCCGGGTCATCCAGCCGGCAACGGTGCGGACCGAGGGCGCCGCGGCGGCCGGGACGGGCGCGTCGGGCCACTGCAGGCGGCTGCGGGCCCAGTCCCGCAGGCTGCTGTAGGGCACCGGATGACCGGGGCCGGCGAGCTCCTCGCGTACCTCGTGATGGTGATCGTGCCGTCGGTCTCGTCGATGCGCCGTTGCAGGTAGGGCTGGTGAATATCGAGGCGGCTGGTGCGGGAACGGCGTCCGGTAACCATGTCCTGCCAGCGGGCGGCGCGCGCATACCGCTGGACGGTGTGCCGCCCCCAGCCCAGGTGACGGGCGATGGCACGGAGCCCCATTTCCGTCTTCCGCCGTCCCGCCTTCCCCGTCATACTCCGGTCGTGGCGAGTGAGGCTTCTGAACATCTACGGGCCGTCGGACGCGAACTGCGGCTGCGACGTTTCATGGGACCGCTGCCGTTCGACGTGGACGAGTGGATGAGGAAGGGCCTGGAGACTGATCTGCCCCTGCCCGAACCGGGAGACGACGGCGGGAAGGAGGAGTGGGAGTACAACTTCAATGTGCGCAGTAGGTACTACGGCGGCACATATTTCCAGCTGCGTTACAGCCCTCAAAGGGGGGCGCATCTGGATGTCGGCGGCGGCGGCAGCTATCCCGCCGACCTGGAGGGGTGGCGCTCGGTGGTCGCCTATCTCAATCAGAACTTCGGCGGGTCGGTCTTCGACGTGCGGTACATCTGGCTCCACGGCAGCGACGCCTTGATGCGCGAGGCCGACGACAGGCACCAGTACCCGGTGGCCACCATCATGGCCGCTTCCACCAGGGAATTGCCGACCCCTGACAGCACGACATCCTCACCTCTGCCCTCCAGGGACAGGATGGCGAGGCGTCTGGCATGGCGACGTCGCCGATGGTGGCCCTGGGGCCGAGGGTAAAGGCGTGCATAGCCGAGTGCTTTGCAACTCATGGTCCAGGAGCCCAACTGGCTGCACGGATAGATCGGCCTCAGAGCGGTCCGAACCCGCCGTTCACGACCTCCGTCCCTAAGCGAGGAGAGCGGTCCATGGCATGCCATGGGCGGTGGCCGGGGGGCCATCGCCCATGCGTTGAGCTGTCCCGACGCCTACTCCGTACCGGGCGTCTTGCGCGTGGTCACGTTCATGCGGTTCCACGCGTTGACCGTGAAGATCAGCGCGATGAGCTGGGCGAGTTGCTTCTCGTCGAAGTGCTGGGCGGCCTCGTCGTAGACCTCGTCCGGCACGCCCTCGGGCAGCCGGGTGACGGCCTCGGTGAGCGCCAGGGCGGCCCGCTCCTGCGAGGTGTACAGGCTCGACTCCTCCCAGGCGGAGAGCTGATAGATGCGCTCCTCCGCCTCTCCGGCCTTGCGGGCGTCGGAGGTGTGGTAATCGATGCAGTACGCGCACCGGTTGATCTGGGAGGCGCGGATCTGCACCAGCTCCAGCAGGACGGGGTCGATGCCGTCACGGGCGGCGGCGTCGAGGGCCAGGACGGCCTTGAAGACCTTGGGGGCGACGGTCGAGAAGTTCATGCGCTCAGCCACCTGAAATGTTGTCATGCGATGAACCTATGAGCGGAAACGACCCTGGGTATGGTGCATTTCCGTGGCAGAAACTTGGGTCAATGAGCAGCCCCAGGACGCCGGAACCCAGCCGGGTCAGACCGCGGGTCAGACCGCAGGTCAGGCCGCAGGGACCGACCTCCACCTGGAGCTTTCCGGGGAAGGAAGCCTGCGGGGCCGGCTCATGCACGCCCTGCGGGGGGCCATACGGTCCGGCCGGCTGGCCCCCGGCACCCGGCTGCCGCCCTACCGGAGCCTCGCGGGCGACCTGGGGATCGCCCGCAACACCGTCGCCGACGCGTACGCCGAACTCGTAGAGGAGGGCTGGCTCACCGCCCGGCAGGGGTCCGGCACCCGGGTCGCCCGGCGTGCCGCGCCGCTCCAGCCGGACCATGCGCGCCGTCCTCAGCGGCAGACCCGGCGCCGTGTCCTGCACGACCTGATGCCCAGTTCGCCCGACGCGTCGGCCTTCCCGCGCGCGGCCTGGCTCAGCTCCGCCCGCCGGGCCCTGGCCGCGGCCCCCAACGACGCGTTCGGCGTGGGCGATCCGCGGGGCAGGGCCGAACTGCGCGACGCCCTGGCCGAGTACCTGGCACGCGCCAGGGGCGTGCGCACCGAGCCCGACCGGATCGTGATCTGCGCCGGCTTCGCCCACGGACTGCGGCTGCTGGGCAGCGTGTTGCGGGGGCCGGTCGCGGTGGAGTCGTACGGGCTGGACTTCCACCGGGGCATTCTCGGCGAAATGGGCCTGCCGACCGTCCCGTTGACGGTCGACTCCCACGGGGCGCGGATCGACGAGGTGCCGGACACCGGCGCGAAGGCCGTTCTGCTCACCCCCGCGCACCAGTTCCCCACCGGCGGACCACTGCACCCGCAACGCCGGGCGGCGGTCATCGACTGGGCCCGTTCCCACGGCGGGCTGCTCGTGGAGGACGACTACGACGGCGAGTTCCGCTACGACCGGCAGCCGGTAGACCCTACACCCTGGCAGCTTGGAAAGACCACAGGTCAGCGGCATGCGGAAGCCCCCACCGTGAGTCACAGCGACGCACGATGGGGGCCGTGTGGGGTCGGCTCAGGGGCCTAGCGCGCTGAGACGTACTCAGGGAGCGGGGCACCCTCGTACGTGGTCAGTGGGACAGCCCGGCGACGCTGGCGAGTCAGGTTGAGTTCCATGGTGCTTTCCGCTTGCTGCCGGAACAGCTCTTGAGCCTCTTCCTTGGTCGGTCCGGTCCACGGTTCGGACCAGGGGCTGACAGGTGCTGGATCGGTGAACGCAGCGAGGTATTCGGCGGAGTGTCGCCCGGGATGGGTCCGGCGCGTCCATGGCAGTACGGAGAGCACCCAGAGAAGGGCACGGGCGATAGCATCGCTCATGGTCGTTCAGCTCCTATGCAAGCTGTTCGGCAAGCCCCGATGGACCGGGCCTAATCGGTCTGTCGGGGCGTTTTGGTTTCAGTGGTTCCGAGGGGACAGGAAGGCCCCGCCCATGCGCCACGGGGGAGCAACGCACGGACGGGGCAGCCGACACGCTGAGCCTTGATTGCCGTCCTCAGCGCGCCGGGGTCATTCAGTCCGCTCTACGCGGGCATGGTCGGTGAACACGCGCCGGAAGGTGCCATGACCCGTCCGGCCAGCGTGGCGAAGGCACCACATCTGAACGGCGTCTTCGTCACCAGGGCCGGAAGTCTCCTTGCAGTCGGCCGCAGTGCAGAAGGCTTCCCGGGTGCACTCAAGGTCGGGCGCGTGCCGGATCGTGTGCGGGACATAGCGCATGACACTTCGGCTCATCCGGCTACCTCACTGGGTGCTGCCGGGTCATCTTCGTCCCCGTCTTCGTCGCCGTCATCGCTGGCGTTCGGTGAGGAAAGGCGCAGTCCCCGACTCTCAGCAATCCGCATCACATCGGTCAGGCACTCGGTGAGTCGGATTCCGGCGTACCTCACCTCAGCGTGCGGAGACATGGGGTCATCCAGCACCTTCCGCGCGGCCTTGAGCATGTCCTCAGCCATGGCAAGCTGCACGGCCTCAAAGTCGTCAGCGAGTCGGGACAGGAACCCCTCTCCGTCACTGCTCAGCAAGCATTGCTTGCCGTCGCCAGTCGTCCACGGGAGCAACCGGGGTCCGTGCCCTGATGACACGTCGGCAATGTGCTGCCGTCGCTGCCGGTCGCCGTCCGTTCTCTGCATCGCTTCGGTCCCCTCGCCGTTGGTCGGTAAGGGGGACCGTATGAGCACTCAGCGAGTCAATCCACGTGCGCTGAACGGTAGTTGTGAAGTCCAGCGCACCGAAGTACCACGCTCCGCAGTACCTAGCCAGCGACGCCTAGATGTGCCGCCATGCTGCGCATCTCTTCCGTCAGCGTCCGCTTGCGGGTCTTGAGAATGTCGGTCATGACGTATCGCGCCATGGGCTGATGGGTGATCCATCCTTCTGCGCGCTGCCTGATCTGCATCAGTTCGCACATGGCTTCCTGGTGTTCCCCAGTTGCGACGTACGCCTTAGCCACGTCCAGCCGGTGACGGTTCCAGTTGTTCGACGTGACCCCGCCGAGACTACGCAGACCGTTAGCGCTTACGGGGCCTTCATCGGCACGCCGTAGCACTCCGCGCACGTCCCCAGTCAGCGACAGATCTTCAATGGCCTTCATCTCCACCGTGGCCGGACCGAATCCGCCCCAGTGGTTCGGGAATCCGCTGTCTTCGCGGCCCATGGCGCTCGCTGCCGTCGCTGCCATCCTGCGGGCTTCCTGTGCCACGTCCGGGCGGTTGTTGCGCACGCTGGACGCAGCGACCCTGAGCCAGAGTTCACCCCACACGGCCAGATGATCAGTCGACGCCTCAGACAGCCGGGGTTCAATCTCCGCTGCCGTCTGCGCTGCAAGTTGCTCGCATTCGTCAAAGCGGTCTTGCCGCAGCAGCAACCAGCACATACCGACGACACCTGTAGCCGCTGTGAGGGTCTGGCCATTCTCTCGTGCAAGGCGGATCGCTTCGGCCAGCGCGTAGTAAGCCATGTCGTACTGCCTCACTTGCGTGAGGAATTGCCCTGTCATCAAGAGCACTTGAGAGCGCGCCATCATCGCGTGTTGCTGTTCTTCACCCTCAAGTGCGTTCACGGCAGCCTCAGAGCTACGCAGCAGCGGGGGCAGCAACTTTGCGACGGACGAATACCGGTCTTGCTCGTATAGCGCGCGGGCATCCCGGACCTTGTGCCGCATGGTGTCCAGTCCCCCGGGCTCCTCCGGGTCCCCTGTGAGAGGGGCAGCAAGCCCGATGGGTGGCATGAGCGCACGCCGTAGCTCCACCAGGTGGCGCCGGTTGGCATCATCCTGGGGACCGACCACAGATCGGGGCGCCTCAGTGGCGAACAGTGCGGACGTGGACACCCCCAGCGCGCGGGCAAGGGCATGCAGCGTCTCAACGCGTACGTCTCCGCCTTGCTCCACCTTGCGAACGGTGCTCAGCGAGAGGTCAGCCGCTTCCGCCAACCCCTCTTGGCTCAGTCCGGCCGTGCGCCGGTACTTCCGGATGTTGTCTGGCAACCCTGTGGACATCGGCACTCACCTCACGCTCAAGGGTATGCCCCCGCCGTAGCTGGGCAACGCGTATCGGTCAAGCGGGAGTGCACGCAAGAGATCATCTGACTCAGCGTCAGAACACGGAAAGCCCCGTACCGGCCACCAGTAAGGCAGCGGGTACGGGGCTCAAGATCACGAGTGCTACCGGCTAAAGCGGAATGACATACTCCGGAAGCTACCGGCTAAAGGCGGAGTGACACCCTCCGTTTACGTGGCCATGGACAGGTACCGGCGTCCGGTCCTCTCGGATACGCCGTAATGGTCAGCGACCATGCGGCCGGTCACGGGTCGGCCATGTCGAGAAGCCAGCACGGAAACAGCCGCGCGGATGTCCTCAGCGGAAGGCGGAGTGACCGGGGCTTCGCTTTCAGCGTCTGTCGCGCTGTCCTCAAAATCGGCCCACAGGTCATCCGGTGGCCAAACGCTCTCAGCGCCCTTCTGCGGGGCTGCCGTTGACTCCCTGGTCTCCGTCCCTGCCGAAGCGCCCGGCAGGCTCTCAGATGGCCGCTCAGCCTCGCTGCGATGCATTCGCCAAACGGTCAGCGGGAAGACGGCATGCAGCCCGGCGGACACCCATGTATCAACGGCGGACAGGGATTCGGTCGTGAGGACACCAGCCACATTCGCGGCCATGGCGACGGACACGGCCAGAGCAATGTCACGGCGTGACCGGACAGCCCAAACCATAAACAGATCGATGGCCACGGGAACGGCCGGAGCAACGGACTCAGGCACACCGTGCGCAAGGGCTAGGTCTCGCTGTGTCGCGTAGGAAATCACCATGGCCGCAGCAAGGGCCGCGTACCGGACAACGTCAGTTACGGATATGCGCCGGGTCACTCGGTATCAGCCCAATCAGTCACGCGCTGGTCATGCTCGGGAATCTGGAAGTCATCGCCAGCGGAAAGCCGGGCGAACATGCGTCGGTTACGCGCTGACAGGAAAGCCGTTCGGTCGGCGGGGTGGATCTCCCACAGCGGACGCCTTAGCTCTTCTTCGCTGAGGAGTAGGAAGGCAGCAACACGCGCCTTGTAATCGGGGGACATGGTCACTCTCAGGGCATAGGAAAGACCCGGCCAGCGAGTGACCAGGGCATCAAATGGGGGTCGTTCTCTCCGCGCAAACGCTCCAAGCTGCGGCGCTAGCTTTTTCCCTCCCTGCCGCGCTCCTGTCAGGCCCGGAGGGGGTCACCCCCCGGGTACATGTCTCAGAACGGCGGCTCTTCGCTCTCAGCGTCGCGCTTCTCTGTCCAGTGCTGCCATTCACGCTGAGCCTGTGACTGCCTCCGCCTCTCAGCGACAACACCACCAGCCTGGTTGCGGCCAGTCTCACGGTTATGGCAGCGCACACAAAGGGCTCTTAGGTGCTCGTGTGCATTCGGGTCAGAAACGCCACGCTTGACCAGTTCCTTGCGACTCAGCGGAAAGTGATCAGCAACCTTGGAAGGCTGACCACACAAGACGCACCATGCATTCATGTACAGGAATGACTCACGCTTGCGTGGCCAATCCTTGCCGTATGCGCTGGTTCCCTTCTCAGCGCGTCGGGCAGTCAGCATGTGCACATGATCGGGGCAGGCCCGTTCCTTACCGCTTATGGAGTTAGGACAGTTGGGTACGGCAGGGCAGGGGCGCCGGGGGCGGTATGGCATAGGGGGTCCATTCACAGAGACAGGGGCGCCTACGAAATTTCGGAGGTGGGGGTGTCGGTAATGGCGCTGAATAGCTCCGCATCACTGAGCCCATGGATTGCCGCCACGGTGTCTATCTCCTGCTGTACGTCGTCCAGTGGGTCTAGCTCATCTTCCGCAGAACACAGCATGTTCCGAATGGCTTGCACTAGGTGCGCTGCCTTCTCCGGATCGGCGTTTCCGACAGCGAGCATGGCGCGCAATTCGTCGGCATAGGTGAGCGCATATCTCAGGGATTGGGCCAGCGACTCGGCGTGTGAGGGCGCACAGTCATCAGCGAGCACGGGCGTACTCCTTCACGCCAGCACACACGCCAGCGAAGAGGTGGTCAGGGAAAAGTGCAGGTCACGAAACCTGGGGGTTTTTGCCGGCTCGGGGTGCCTGGTTGCAGTCGGGACCAGTGCGAGCGGGCAGCAAAAGGGCCGTACCACTGGTGGGTGGATTCCAGTGGCACGGCCCCTGGTGTGCTCAGGCGGTCCGCTTCCATGCCCGATAGCAAGCCAGGCACATTGACTTCCGGTATCCCAGGGAATCCGGCCGGGAAACGCCCCGGGCTATGAGCTGAGCGCGCGTCAGCGGGTAGAAGCAATTCACGTCCGCTGCCACGCCTAGACCGTCTTCCGTGCACAGTTCGCAGAACGGGCTATCAGCCATAGTGGCCAGCCCACAACTGCCGCAGCACGTCTAGCGGAATGGTCGGAGGCACCAGCGGATTGCCCGCAGCGTCATAGTGCGTGAGGTCAACCCATGTGTTACGCATTCGGACAGTGCCCCGGGTTACCGGCGCTGCACCAGGCTGAGGGAAGACCACATCAGCGGACGTGTGCGTGTCGGCAAAGCACGGGGCTCCGTTCCCGTCCCGGGGCCAAACCAGGTAAGCAGGCTGGCCGTTGAAGTCCGGCCCCGGGTCGAGTAGGTCATGTGCCATTACTGGACCAGCCATTCAGCCGCTAGCTTGTCGGCAAGATCAGCGCCGTGCCGCCGGGAAGCCGTGACAATCGCGTCCTCTAGCCGATCCGCAATGCGCATGTCTCGCTCCGGAAGGTCCCGCGCGAACAGGTCGTCAGGGTGCTGCCCGTGTAGCCGGTAATAGGCGCTACGTGCAAGGGAGCGGACAGCGTTTCGCTTTGCACGCTCAATCCAGAAGTTAGCCACAGCGGCAATCGGGTCAGCACCCTCATAGATGGCATCAGCGGCAGACTTCGAACCGACTTCCTGTAGCTCCGCGTCAAGCGCCTCCCACTGGCTGAGAAACGCAGTGTCCTTCTCCTGCTGTCGCTCAAGGCGCTCAGCGGCCTTCTCAGCCTGTCGGGCGGACTCAATGGACTCAACCTCAGCCAACTTCGCGGCAGCCGCCTGAGCAGCCTTACGCACCTTCTCAATGTCAATGGCAGTCATGGTGTCTCCTTTCAGTTGTTGGTGCCGTAGCCGCGCGCAATACGTGCTTCCGGCGTGATGTCCTCAGTGCTGGTGCTGGTCTCTCGCTGCGGAGCGTCGCCTAGCTGAGCGGCAGCCTTACGGGCAACCGTCGCGTAGCCCATGGCCATTCGCGTTGAAGGGTCGATCTCAACTCCGCGCGCCTCTGCGGCCTTTAGGTGCGAGACCATGGCGTCACCCTCGGCGCTGGCCGTAGAAGCAATGGACTCAAGGTGCTTGCGCTTGCGCTCAGGGTCGTTGGTGTCAATCGCGCCCGGGTCAACGGTGCGCATGAACCATGGTGTTTCAGTCATTGGGGGGGGAGTTCCTTTCAGGAGGGTTGGCGCCTACGAAATTTCGGAGGTGGTTAGTCCCAGTACCAGGACAGGTGATGCATCCTCGGGTCTTTCAGTCGAATTCCCGTGAAGCGCCTGCCGTACCGGTTGTAAACGCGCCTGTAGCCCGTGGCTTCCATCAGGCGAACGAAGTTGCTTACGGGGATGAACTCAGAGCCTTGTGCACGCGCGTATTCAGTGCACGCTCTATGGAGCACGGTGAGCGAAGTTTCGGCGTTTGCGTGCTCTTCGATGGTCTCTCCGACTACGGCCACGAATTGTGTGACGTATGCCTTGTCAGACTCGCTCAGTCTCGGCACTGTCACCACCCATTGCCAATAGGCGGAGAACAGCGAAAGCCGCGAACAGCTCTGCCCGGTGCCGCTCATCTCTCGGCACAATCGCGTGGCCTTCCAAGATGCGAAGTGCCTGAGTGGTTTCTATCGGTTCCATTGGGTCTCTCCCGAGCATGAAAAAAAGCCCCCGGCTAGCGCTGTCTCTCACTGTGTAGGCGGCAATTCCCGCAGTGAAGAGAACCGGCGCTAGCCGGGGGCTGGTCTTTGTGTGGTGCCCGGGGAAAAGGTTGCCGCCTACCCGAACAGTGGAGCACGCTTAACGCTGCCCTCTAACTGGTTCTAGGGAGTCGAAAGTGCGAGAAGGCGGAAATCCGCGAGATTCGAGCCGGCTCGGGGCATTCGTTATTCGACCGTTACGCTTTCTTGGCTGCCCGATAAAAGGCGGTCTTGCAGCGCGAAGAACAGAACCGGCGTGGTCGGCCAGCACCTTCCCAACCCGTGTTCTCTCCGCAGTGCTCGCAAGCCTTCTCCCAGCGCTCTTCGTCCAGCGCAAGCCTGACTGCCGTTCGCTGCCGTTCCCGCTCAGCCTGCATTTCCCGGCATGTGGCGCTGGTCTGCTCAGGCATGGCACAGACCCGCTGTTTGCCCCTCAGTGGCCGGAACGGGGCTCCGCATAGCTCACAGGTCATCTCGGCAGTCTTCGGCGCTCTGGCAGCCCTGTACGCGCTCATGCGGCAGCGAGCAGAGCAGTACAGCCGGTCAGCACGGGCACCTTCGGGGAGGTCAGCGCCGCAGCCCAAACAGTCGTACCGTCGCTCAGTCATGGGGTGTTCCTTATCTCGAATGCAGGGTTACGGGTCTCCCATTTGTTGCTAGGTATATGGGAGTTGTTTGGATGAGTGAGAACATTACATATTGGATTAGGAACAACTAACAGAGAGTAGTTAGTTGTTGAGTCCTTCGCGCTGTCTAGCCCTGTCGGCTGGCCCTGTGTGCTGCCTTCCGGCAACGGTCAGAGCAGAAGCGACGGTGACGCCCTACCCCGCTGTACTCAATGGCGTTGTCACAGGTAGGCGCTTCACAGCGGGGACCAGCCGCCTGGGTTTCTGCAAGGCGGAGCGCCGCCGCAATGGCCTGGTGCACGGTCGTGGCCTTATCGCTGTCCGGCTTCGCTATGGCATCCCATGCGAGCGATTCGGCGTTACGCAGTGCAGTCATAAGGTCAGTGGTCATGTGTACTTCCTAGGGACGTAATGAGACGGAACCCCTATCCGGCGGGACGGAACGGGGACGGAATGACTGAGGGGTGCGACGAAACGAGACGAAATGAGGCCAAGGAAAAGCCGCCCGGTCACGAAACCGGACGGCTCAACCCTCAGACAAGCGCGAGACCTTTACGGCTCTGCGCTTCCCGTTCCATATAGACAGACAGAAGACCGATGCGCTGAGCCTGTAGCTCCGCACTATTTCCAAGGTTGTCCCGGAAGGCGCGCACCAGGCGGCCCCTGTGGGATTCCTCTTCGGCCCAAGACATGATGTGTGCCCAGAACTTGTCAGCGCTCATGTGGTCTCTCCTCCGCGTTGCGCTCTCAGAATGGGTCTAGGGTGTCGAATGCCTAGACGTAACTGACGGATCGTCAGATTGGAGCGGCTGTTTCCCTGAGCGTGGGGGCGAGTGGTCCAGCGACAGCGGCGACCCTGTGAGGGCACGAAAAGACCCCGACCGGTCACGGGGACCAGCCGGGGCTAACAGGCGCTCAGACGGGCGCTCAGGTTCTCTCGGGGGGTTACGCGGCCAACGCTTCCGGCCAGCCCATGAGCGCCTGTTGTAGCGCCTCAAGCCGCCCTATGCGCTCCCGCGTCCGTACGCTGCCGTCCCCGGCCCTCACAGCGCCGTACAGGGCTTCCAGCTTCCGTGTGATCTGCCGCCACTCCAACTCGCGTTCCCATGCAGCTTCTTTGGCATCGTGGTCCGCCTGCCACTGTGCGCGCTCCGCGCTTGTCATATCCTGGTGCCTTCCCTCGGGAACACCGGTCCGGCTGTCACTCGCCAAAGTCCCGCCGGACCGGTGCCATTGATCTTTATTCGTGCTTACGCGGCTTGGGTCAGTTCCTCAACCTGCACAGGGTTTGCCCATTCGATAGTCACGCGCTCATCCCCCTTGAATCGCACGCCCTGTTTCGGTGCCCGGGTGACCGTGATCTGTTCAACGGCCAATCCGAACAGGTCTCGCCTCAGCGCGTCGTCGGCGTCTTCCCATGCTTCCGGGGCATCTCCGTTGAGCAAGAACGAAATGTCAATTGGTCCGCCGGACAGTTCCGATACGCGCTCTTCCGCTGCCGTTAGCCGGTCTTCGGCTTCCTTCTTCGCTGGCAACCGGTACTTGGCCGAACGACCGGAGTAAAACCCTGCCCGGTCGTCTGCGTGGAACTTGTCTAGGGCTGCCTCGGCGGCTTTCAGTGTCGCCATGGCTTCCTGTAGCTCCGCCGACTCCTCCGGCTTCGTAAGAGCCTCCCAGCGCTGCGCAACGGCGTGTATCAGTGGGTCGTCAATCTCGGCAGCATGCATGCGGGCAAGCCAGCGGCCTACGGCGTACGCCTCTAGCGATTCACGCCACACTGACGCCGGGTTCTCACATGCTCCGCCGGAAGCCCGAAGCTGACAGTTGTACGACTTTCCGTCAGCCACCATCGCGTTTCCGCATGAGGCGCAGCGAAGCCGACCAGCCAGCAATGCCTTTGCGCGTCCCGGGCGGGGCGTGTTGTCAATGATCTGATGCCCGCTAAGGACACGGCGCGCTTTGGCGGCAAGCTCAGCGGGAATCATGTGCGGCAGCACTTCGTCAGTCACGCACCGGACACGTTCCCCAGCATCGTTGAGGTAGTGAACCGGTGCCTTATGCGACTTCCCGCCGGGGGACACTGTGAGCCACCCCTCAAAGACAGGGTGAATGACGATTGCCCGGATGGAGTCCGCGCGCCATGTCTTGCCCGTCGCTGACTTGACGCCTTCGGTGTTGAACTTCCTTGCCAGCGCGCGCGAGGACGTGCCTTCGGCAATCTCCTTGAAGATGCGGCAGACCACATCCCACGGGGAATAGTCCTTGCCCTTGATAAGGGTTGTTTTCGGGGACAGCTTCCGCGCCTTGTCGGCAACCAGCCCGAATGGTGCGCGGGCAAGCCAACGCCCCTCATTCCGCTGCCGGTTCTTCGTGTTGCGGACGTTGTACGAGAGTCGCTGTGAGTACTCCCGCGCATCTTCCGCTCGCTGAATGATCCAGCGCCGGTCACGTTCGTTGGACGAGTCAAGTTGCTCGTAGTCGAAGATGACACGCGCCGTGCCAAGAATTGGCCCGATGGCTTCAATGCCCTTACGGCTGAACCTATCCAGTGCGTAGCACCACAGCGCAGGCACTTCCCCGTCAAGAACGGCTTTCATGGCAGCGTCATACTTCGGGCGCTCAACGTCGCTGTACGCGCTCAGGTTCTCGCGCCATACCTTGCGGACGGTGTAGCCGTTCTCGTCTGCCCAGCGTCGCCCCCGCTCTTCCTGTGCCCGGAGTGAGAGCGCGTTCTCACCTTCACGAACGATCTTCGACTTCCTGACCAACAGGTCAACTTCTGGCCTGTCGGCCTTGCTCTGCGTTCCGGGCATCGTGCCCCCATGTGCCGAAGTGGATTCCTCGGACACGTGTGAGCGAGTGGAACGCCTTCCTGCGCTGACTGCCATGGCCGGTCCCCCTTCTGACCAGCGGAAACGGCCCGCTAACCGGAAGGTCCCAGGGTGTTGGACCTACACCGGTCGGCGCGGTGCAGGGCCTCGATCCCGAGCGGGTCGTCCATATCGGCTCGACCAGCAAGAGTCTGTCACCGGCGCTACGGCTGGGGTGGATGGTGCTGCCGGGATGGCTCGTCGACGACGTGCTCGCCGCCAAGGGGCCCCGGGAGATGTGGTCGGGCGTCAGCGACCAGCTCACCCTCGCCGACTTCATCGCCGGCGGCTCCTACGACCGGCATCTGCGCCGGATGCGGCAGCGCTACCGGCGCCGCCGCGACCTGTTGGTGAGTACGCTCGCCGAGCGCGCCCCGCATATCAGCGTCAGCGGCATCGCGGCAGGCCTGCACGCCGTCCTCGAACTGCCGGAGAACACCGAGGACGCGGCCCTGCGCGCGGCTCGGCGGCAGGGACTGGCCCTCGACGGGCTGCGCCCCTACCGCCACCCGGACAGCAGGATGCCCCCGCGCGACGGCCTGGTCATCGGCTACGGCACCCCGCCGGAACACGCCTTCGCGGCGGCCTTGGACGCGCTGTGCCTGGCCCTGCCCGATCCACCCGATCCACCCGAGGACCCCGATGACCGCGGCCCTTGACCGCTCCCTGGCCGGGCGTGGCGGCAACGTCGACCGACGTCCTACGGCAGTGACTGCCGGGGCGACCGACGTCCTACGGCGGTGACTGCCGGCCCGTCCGTCACGGGCGCCCCGGCTTCCCCTCCCCGTACAGCCACTCCTCCCAGACCCCGCCGAAGTCCTCACCCGGCGCCGTCTCCTCCACGTACGCCGTGAAGTCGGCGGTGTCCGCGTTGCCGTGACGGTGGGCTGCTGCCCAGCCCTGGAGGATGGCGTAGAAGGTGTCATCACCGACGGTCTGCCGGATCTTGTGCAGGACCATCGCGCCGCGCTGGTAGACGGGGCTGTCGGAGATGTGGTCGGCGCCGGGCGGCTCGGCGGGCGGGAAGCTCCACAGGTCCTCGTAGGTGTCCTCGCCGTGGTCGTAGAGCGCGTCGAAGGTCTCCTCGGCGCTGTCACCGCCGTGGTCCTCCGCCCACAGCCACTCCGCGTACGTCGCGAAGCCCTCGTTGAGCCACATGTCCCGCCAGGTCTTCGGCGTGACGGAGTTGCCGTACCACTGGTGGGCGAGTTCGTGGACGAGGAGCGCGGTGTCGGGTACGCCCGGGAAGAAGGGGCGGTTCTGGGTCTCCAGTGCGTAGCCGGCGTCGCTGTCGCGGTCGACGATCGCTCCGGTGGAGGAGAAGGGGTAAGGGCCGAAGGCGTCCTCGGCCCACGCCTGGATCTCGGGGATCCCTGCCAGTACTTCGCGGCTCGCGTCGGCGCGGGTGGGGTCGACGGCGACGTACACGGGCAGGCCGTCCGGCGTGGTGGAGCGGCGGATGTCGTAGTCGCCGATGGCGAGCGTGGCGACGTAACTCGCCATGGGCTCGCCGGTGTGCCAGGTGAAGGTCGTGCGTTCCCCGCTGGTCCTCTCGCCCGTCAACTCCCCGTTGGAGACGGCCTCCAGGCCCTCCGGCACGGTCACCGCGATGTCGTACGACGCCTTGTCGGAGGGATGGTGATTGCCGGGGAACCAGGCCATGGACCCCGTCGGCTCACCGAGCGCGAGCGCCCCGTCGGCGGTGCGCACCCAGCCCTCCTCCGAGCCGTCCGGGTAGGTGATCGTCTCCGGGATACCGGAGTAGTGGACCGTCACTCGGAACGTCTCACCCTCCTTGAGGTCCCCGTCCGGGCGGACGGTCAGCTCCCGCCCGGCTCGGTTCCAGCGGGCGGCCTCACCGTCCACGGTGACCTTGCCGACGTCCAGGCCCTGGAGGTCGAGGTCGAAGGCGGAGAGGTCCTGGGTGGCGCGGGCGGTGACCGTGGCGGTGCCGGTGAGGCGGTGGGTGTCCGGGGCGTAGCCGAGGTCCAGGTCGTAGTGGGTGACGTCGTATCCGCCGTTGCCCGCCTTGGGAAAGTACGGGTCGCGCAGGCCGGAGGCGCCCGGGGTGCCCTGGGCGCCGCCGGTGCACGCGGTCAGGGCCAGGGCGAGCAGGACGGAAGCGCAGGTCGGGGCAACGGGGGCGGATCGGGACACGTCAGCAATCCTATGAGGACGCGCGTGACACCATCACCTACGTGCTCGACATCGGCTACGCCCTCTCCAACCGCTTCCCGGACCCCCCGCAGACGGACTACCGCCACGCGGACGTCCACACCCTCCGCCATGATCTGTTCTGCGGCGACGTCTACCTCGCCGACACCGAAGCGGACCGGGAGTTGTCCACAGCCTGGGGATGGGTGCCGGTGCTCGACTTCGCTTGGGCGCTGTGCGACATCGTGGAACGCCTCGACCAGGACCCGGCCGGCTCCCGCGCCTCCCGCCCCCAACGCGCGGAACTGGACTTCACCGAGTCCACCGACCGTCTCCTCTTCGAGCGCCGCTTCGGCTGGGTGGACATCGAGTCCGACTGGATGCCGGCCGAGGAACCTCCGCTCACCTTCTCCCACGCGGAACTACGCAGAGAGGCCCGGGACTTCCTGCACGACCTGATCGCCGACCTGGTCGACCTCCACGACGACCTGGGCGAGAACCCGGCGATCTGGACCCTGCAGGCGCGTTTTCCGCGGGTGCGGTGAGTGCGCGGGGCGTGAGCCGCCCCCACCACCATGCCCCCCTCACCTCTCACACCTCACCGCTCACTCCTCACCCCTCCACCCGGATCCCCATCTCCGCCGCCAACACCGGTGCCAGATCCAACAGCTGGGACGAGCTGATCACCGCGCCCCTCAGCCGGTCCACTCCCCGTGCGATCTCCAGCGAGGCAGCCCCCCGCAGGTCCACATCCACGAGCGTCACCCCGCTCAGATCCGCCCCCTTCAGGTCGCAGTCCACGAACTCCACCCGCTCCAGCCGGGCGCCCCCGAAGTCCGGCTCCACCAGCACGCACCCCTCGAAGACGACATCCTTGAGGCGGGCCGTACGCAGGTTCAGGTAGTCGATCTTGCCGCCGCGAATCAGGACGCGCTCCAGTACGGACCCGTGCATCTGCACCCCGCCCAGGCGGGCGTCCTTCACCTCGACGTCACGGAACGTCGACTCGGCGAGGTCGGTGCCGACGCCCCGTAGACCCGTGAGGACCGAGTCGAGGACACGGGCGTGGTGGAGCCGGGTCTCGTCCAGCGCGCAGCCCGTCAGCGCACAGTCCATGAAGCGAGCGCCTCTGCCGTCCTGCCCGACGAAGTCCGCCTCCCGGAACTCCACCCCGTCATAGTCCCCGTCCGGCTCCAACGGACCGCCCCTGTACGGCTCCAGCGGCGGCAACCGCACCTCCGGCCGCCGCGCCGCCTTCACCGCCGTACCACCAGTCCCACTGGTACCAGCAGTACCACTGGTACCTCTGGTACCGCCGATCCCGCCCGCTCCTCGCCTCACCATGCCCCCATGCTCCACCCCACCACTGACAACCCCTCCCCACCTGCGGAAACAGCCCCCATGTCACATTCCGGCCCCCTCAATCAGTCGTACTCACTGAAAGACGACCCCAACCCGAGGGAGACCCCCAGCCATGCACCGCATCACCGTCATCGGCGGCGGCTTCGCCGGACTGACCGCGGCCATCACCGCCGCCGAGGCGGGCGCCAAGGTCACCGTGCACGAAGCCCATCACACCCTCGGCGGCCGTGCCCGGACCGCCGAGGGGCCGTACAAGACGAACGAAGGACCGCACGCCCTCTACAACGGCGGCCCGCACTGGTCCTGGCTCAAGCAACGTGATCTCATCGGGCCGCTCGCGCCCATCCCGCCCCTGGAAGCCGCCCGGCTGCGGTTGCGCCACAACGGCGTCCTGCGCCGCACCCCGCCCTTCGCCATGCTGAAGCTGCTGCGCCCCGGCGCCCGCCAAGCCCCCGTCGACGTCGACTTCCTGACCTGGGCGACCGAGCAGGCGGGCGAGGAGGGCGCCCGCGCCGCCGCCCACTACTCCGCCGTCGCCCTGTTCCACCACGACCCCGGCGCCCTGTCCGCCGCCTTCGTCCAGGAACGCCTGCGCCGCGCCACCAAGCTGCCGCCCGAGGCCCACTACCCGCGCGGCGGCTGGGGCAGTGTCATCGACCGGATGGCCGCGCGGGCATGGAATCTCGGCGTCCGCATGGAGACCCTGTCCCGCGTCGACACCGTGCCGACGGACACGCCCGTCGTCGTCGCCACCTCCCTCGACGCCGCCCGCCGCCTCCTCCGCGACGACTCGCTGACCTGGACGAGCGGTCGTGCGGCTCTCATCGATCTCGCCGTGCGGACCCGGCGCGGGGACGCCTTCGCCGTCTCCGACCTCGACTCCCCCGGATGGATCGAGCGCTTCACGGCCCAGGACCGGACCCTCGCCCCCGCCGGCGAGCAGCTCATCCAGGGACAGATCCCCATCGCCCCGCACGAGACGAAGGCCGACGGCATCACCCGCGCCGAGCAACTCCTCGACCTCGCCTTCGACGGCTGGCGCGCACGCGTCACCTGGCGGCGCGAGACCGTCGCAAACGGCCGTACGGGCGCCGTCGACCTGCCCGGCACCAGCTGGCGCGACCGGCCCGCCATCGACCGCGGCGACGGCGTCTACCTCGCGGGCGACCAGGTCGCCGCCCCCGGCGTCCTGTCAGAGGTCTCCTTCAACAGCGCCCTCACCGCGGTGTCACTGGCGCTCGGCCGGCACACCCTTGACCTCAAGCATGCTTGAGGTTGAAGAGTGGGTTCCCAGATCCCAGATCCCAGATCCCAGAACCCAGAACCCAGAACCGGGATCCCATGGGGGACACCACATGCACGCCATCCGCCTGCACGCCTTCGGCCCGGCCGAGAACCTCACCCACGAGCAGGTCGAAGACCCGGTACCGGGCCCCGGCCAGGTCCGTATCGCCGTAGCGGCCGCCGGCGTCCACCTCCTGGACACCGCCCTGCGCGAAGGCATGCAGGGCCCTCTGCCCGAGCCGCCGACCCTGCCCACCATCCCCGGCCGCGAGGTCGCGGGCACGGTCGAGTCCCTCGGCGAGGGCGTCGCCGACCTCTGGCTCGGCAAGCACGTGGTCGCCCACCTCGGCTTCGCTCCCGGGGGCTACGCCGAACTCGCCGTCACCGACGTCGAACGCGTCCACGAGATCCCGGCGAACCTTGACGCCGCCCAGGCCGTCGCCATGATCGGCACGGGCCGTACGACGATGGGGATCCTGCAGTTCACCGAGCTCGGCTCAGGCTCCGTGGCCGTGATCCCGGCCGCCGCCGGAGGCATCGGCACCCTCCTCGTGCAGTACGCCAAGAACGCCGGCGCCACGGTCGTCGGCCTCGCGGGCGGGCCGGACAAGGTCGCCCAGGTGCAGGCGGGCGGCGCCGACCTCGCCGTCGACTACAAGGACCCGTCCTGGCCGGACAAAATCCGCGCCTACCTGGGCGGCCGTACCGCCACCGTCGTCTTCGACGGCGTCGGCGGCGAGGTCGCCCGCCAGACCACCGCCCTGCTCGGCCCCGGCGGCAAGCACATCGTCTTCGGCTGGTCCGGCGAGGGCCTGCACGACGGCAAGCCCTACCTCGTCGACGGCGTCTCCGAGCAGGTCCTCGGCCCCGTGATGATGCGGAAGGCGGGAGGCCCCAACCCCGTACGCACCCTGGAACTACGCGCCCTCACCGAAGCCGCCGCGGGCCGCCTCACCCCCGCCGTACAGCGCTTCCCGCTCGCCGACGCGGCCGCCGCCCACCGGGCCCTGGAGACGCGCGGGACTACGGGGAAGGTGGTCCTGGAGCCATGACCGGCCACCACCAGCGCTGCCCCGATTAATCACATGAGGTCACGCGCGCCCGCCGGTAGGGTCCGCCACGTGATCGACATTCCGGAGGAACTGGCGGCGGCACAGACCAAGTACAACGGCGAGGCGGGGCGGGCCATCATCGCCCGACTCCCGGAGCTGGCGGCCGAGTTCCTGGACCGCTGGGACCTGACGACCGACGGAGACGGACGCCCCATGCACGGCGTCTCCGCCCTGGTCCTGCCCGTCATCCGCGCGGACCGCACCCCCGCCGTCCTCAAACTGCAACTCCTGGACGAGGAAAGCGTCGGCGAACCGATCGCCCTGCGCATCTGGGACGGCGACGGCGCGGTACGCCTCCTCGACCACGACGAGGCCACCGGCACCATGCTCCTCGAACGCCTCGACCCGACCCGCATGCTCTCCTACCTGCCCGACACCCGCGAAGCGGTCCTGGTGATCGCCGGCCTACTGGCCCACCTCACCTCGACCCCCGCACCGCCCGGCATGCGCCAACTCGGCGACATCGCACAGGCGATGCTCGACCAGACCCCCTGGGCACTGGAACGCATCCCGGACCTCGAGTCCCGCCGTCTCGTCGCCGACTGCGCGGCCGCCGTACGCGAAGTCGTCACCGAACCCGGCGACCGCCTCCTGCACTGGGACCTCCACGACGAGAACGTCCTCGCCTCCGACCGCGCACCCTGGCTCGCCATCGACCCCAAACCACTGGCCGGCGACCCGGGCTTCGAGCTGTGGCCCGCCCTCGACAACCGCTTCGACGCCGACGAGATCACCTGGCGCTTCGACGCCATGACGGACGTCCTCGGCCTGGACCGCGCCCGCGCCCACGCCTGGACACTGGGCCGACTCCTCCAGAACTCCCTGTGGGACATCGAGGACGACCGCCCGCTGGAACCCCGACAACTGGACATCGCCCGCCGCCTGCGCACCCACCGGAGCTGACCACCATGATCCGCCCCGCGACCCCCGCCGACGTCCCCGCCCTCCACACCCTCATCCGCGAACTCGCCGAGTACGAGAAGGCGTTGGAGGAGGTGAAGGCGACCGAGGAGCAGCTCGATGAGGCCCTCTTCGGCGAACACCCGGCCGCCTACGCCCACCTCGCCACCGACGACACGACCGGCGACGTCGTCGGCTACGCGATCTGGTTCCTCAACTTCTCCACCTGGCGCGGCGTCCACGGCATCCACCTCGAGGACCTCTACGTCCGCCCCACCGCCCGCGGCGGCGGCCACGGCAAGGCCCTCCTGTCCGAACTGGCCCGCATCTGCGTCGACCGCGGCTACGCCCGCCTGGAGTGGTCCGTCCTGAACTGGAACGCCCCGACGATCGCCTTCTACGAGTCCATCGGCGCCCGTCCTCAGGACGAGTGGACGGTGTACCGGCTCACGGACGAAGCGCTCATGACGGCATCACGCATGATCAATCGCTGAACGGACACGGCTGCCCGCAGGAGCGTCACGAACATGCCGACCTTCATCCCCGGCCTCGAACTCTCCCGCCGCTTCTACACCGAGGCCGTACGCCCCCTGCTGGAGGAGGCCGCCCCCGGCATCCCCCACTCCGCCGCCCGCATCGGCAGCGGCTCCGAAGTCCTCGGCTTCGACACCGCCCGCTCCGCGGACCACGAATGGGGCCCGCGCCTCCAGCTCTTCCTCCACTCCACAGACGTCTCCCAGCACGCGGGACGCATCAGCCACCTCCTCGCCGCACACCTACCGAAGACCTTCCACGGCTACCCCACCCACTTCACCCCCACCGGCGAGGCGAACGACATCCGCGTCATGAGCCCCACCGACGGCCCCGTCCATCACCGCGTCCAGGTCGCCCACGCCTCCTCCTGGTTCACCACGACCCTCGGCTTCGACCCCACGTCCCCTATCGCGACGGCCGACTGGCTGGCGACACCCACCCAACTCCTCGCCGAGGTCACCGGCGGCGCCGTCTTCCACGACGGCCTCCACGTCCTCACCCCCGCACGCACCGCCCTGCGCTGGTACCCGCACGACCTCTGGCTCCACGTCCTGGCCTGCCAATGGCAGCGCATCTCCCAGGAAGAGGCCTTCGTCGGCCGCTGTGGCGAGGTCGGCGACGAACTCGGCTCCGCGGTCGTCACCGCCCGCCTGGTCCGCGACCTGATGCGCCTGTGCCTCCTCATGGACCGCCGCTACCCGCCGTACGGCAAATGGCTGGGCAGTGCCTTCGCCCGTACGTCGGCAGGGGCCCGCCTCACCCCGACCCTCACCGCAGCCCTCGCCGCCACGGACTGGCACACCCGGGAGCAGCACCTCGCCACGGCCTACGAGACGATCGCCGGCCTGCACAACGAGCTCGGCCTGACGGACCGGCTCGACCCGACCACCCGTCCGTACCACAGCAGACCCTTCCGGGTGCTGCGGGCGGAACGATTCACCGAGGCGCTTCTCGCCCGGATCTCCGATCCGGCGATCCGGGCGCTGCCGAGGGTCGGTGCGGTGGACCAGTTCGTCGACAGTACGGAGGTGCTGGGGCGGGCGGAGGTGGCTCGGACGGTGGCCGAGAGCATGGTGGCCGAGAGATGACGAAGCCCAGGTCAGAGGGTTCCTGACGCAGGCAGCCTGCACTCAGGAAGTGGAGAAGCCAGAAACTGTGTCGCTCTCGCCGGAAATGCTGCCGATGGCCGACGAGGTCCAGAAGATCATGACCACCGGGGAAGGCGATCTCCACCCTCATGACCTTGTCGAGCTGGCGCGGCGAGGGGATTCGGAACTCACCGGATACCTGGGACCTGTGTGGCGCGCAATCAAGGGTTACTGAGCGTGCCGGCTCACGTTGCGTTTCCCGTTGAGTCGGCACGGTAGCCACGCGCCGCGCGCCACTTCAAACGACCCCGGATGGCCGCGTTTGCCTCCCATGCCCCTGGGAAACCCGTGACAAGCACAGCACAACGGCACAAAGCGGACTCACGCTGTGCCCATGAAGGAGATCAAAATGGCTACGGGCATTGTGAAGTGGTTCAACGCGGAGAAGGGTTTCGGCTTCATCGCTCAAGACGGCGGCGGCCCCGACGTGTTCGTCCACTACTCGGCCATCGCCAGCAGCGGATACCGCGAACTCAACGAGGGCCAGAGGGTCCAGTTCGACGTGACGCAGGGACCCAAAGGACCCCAGGCCGAAAACGTCACTCCAGCCTGACCCAGGTGCTTGCGCGGGGGGACATGACCCACCCGCAGAACCTGGGCCGTAGCCGAAACTACGAGCTCACGGGCACTGCGGGCGGGTTTTCCTTGTTCATCGAGCCGCCTGTCGGAATCGAACCGACGACCTAGAGCTTACAAGGCACTCGCTCTGCCAACTGAGCTAAGGCGGCACCGCGCACTACAAAGCCATGCGCGAAGGCGTCACCACTGTACACAGAGCCCGTTTCCCCAAGCCACGACGTTCCCCTCTCACGCGACCGCAAAACTGTGCGTGACCAACCGTGCACCGAGGCCCTCGGCATCGGTGGGCGCGCTGCCCCCTGTCGAAAATTTCCGCGAAGTTCACATGTCCCGGAGTACTGACAGCCAGGCGAACGCCAGGTACCGTCCTGACCCAGTTCGCACGTGTGGACTACACCAACCTTCCCGGACGCTGTCCGGGACGGCTCACCACCTTCCTACAACGGATCGTCCGGCACGTTCCTGCCGGTAGAAGGGGGCCCATCACCATGGCCACTGTCTCGTTCGACAAGGCGACCCGGATCTACCCGGGTTCCACCAAGCCCGCCGTCGACGCTCTCGAGATCGACATCGAGGACGGGGAGTTCCTCGTTCTGGTCGGTCCGTCCGGTTGCGGCAAGTCCACCTCGCTCCGCATGCTCGCGGGGCTCGAGGACGTGAACGCCGGTTCCATCCGTATCGGTGACCGCGACGTCACGCACCTGCCGCCCAAGGACCGGGACATCGCCATGGTGTTCCAGAACTACGCGCTGTACCCGCACATGTCGGTCGCCGACAACATGGGCTTCGCGCTCAAGATCGCCGGCGTCAACAAGGCGGAGATCCGGCAGAAGGTCGAGGAGGCCGCGAAGATCCTCGACCTGACCGACTACCTGGACCGCAAGCCGAAGGCCCTCTCCGGTGGTCAGCGTCAGCGTGTCGCCATGGGTCGCGCCATCGTGCGTGAGCCGCAGGTGTTCCTCATGGACGAGCCGCTGTCCAACCTGGACGCCAAGCTGCGTGTGTCCACGCGTACGCAGATCGCGTCGCTGCAGCGCCGTCTCGGCATCACCACCGTCTACGTCACCCACGACCAGGTCGAGGCCATGACGATGGGCGACCGGGTCGCCGTCCTCAAGGACGGTCTGCTCCAGCAGGTCGACTCGCCGCGCAACATGTACGACCGCCCGGCGAACCTCTTCGTCGCCGGCTTCATCGGCTCCCCGGCCATGAACCTGGTCGAGGTCCCGATCACCGACGGCGGTGTGAAGTTCGGCAACAGCGTGGTGCCCGTCAACCGCGAGGCCCTCAAGACCGCCTCCGACAAGGGTGACACCACCGTCACCGTCGGTGTCCGCCCCGAGCACTTCGACATCGTCGAGCACAACGGCGGCGCCGCTTCCGCCCTGACCAAGGACACCGAGGACGCCCCGGCCGGCCTCGCCGTCTCCGTCAACGTCGTCGAGGAGCTCGGCGCCGACGGCTACGTCTACGGCAGCGCCAAGGTCGGCGACGACCTGAAGGACCTGGTCGTCCGCGTCAGCGGCCGCGCGGTCCCGGAGAAGGGCGCCACGCTGCACGTCGTGCCGCGGCCGGGCGAGACCCACGTGTTCTCGACGTCCACGGGCGAGCGCCTCTCCGACTGACAGGACAACACCACAACCGGGTGATTTCGCCCAGGTTGACGAGAAGGGCCCCGCAGCCTGCTGCGGGGCCCTTCTCGTTGTCGACAAATACCCCGGCAGACCGGTCGTTTCGAGCAGTGTGCGTCAACCCTCTACCCAAAAGAGAGCACCACTTCATCCCCCGAACCGGTGACTAAATGTCGCTAAAGCATTACCCCACGCTACCCTCACACGCGTGAAGCACTCCACTAACCAACAGACGCGACGCGGCCGGGGCCCCGCCCGCCGGATCGGCCGCTCCCTCGCCCTCGTCCTGCCCGTCGTCCTGGTGCTCTCCGGGACCCTCGCGGTCACCCGGGTCAACTGGTCGGGGAATCCCTCCAGCCCGGTGCTCACCGCCGCGGACGCGTCGTCGTCGGACGCCTCGTCGCGTGCCGCCGCCCGCGCCCCGCAGGACGTGCTGCGCGACCAGCTCCTGACGGAACTGCAGGAGGAGAACCCGGGCGTCGCGCTCACGCACCTCCAGGAGGCCGTGAACGGCCGTCCGTCGCTGGCGAAGCACTGCGTCTCCATCGCCCGGGCCCTGGGCCGCGCCGCGGTCCGTGTGTACGGCCCGACGCGCGCGCAGTCGTACGCCCGCCCGGTCTGCGACACCGCCTTCGCGTCGGGCGTCGCGGCGGCGCACGGCTGAACGGGCAGTTACGCCGGCACTACTTCGGAGGGGAGGACGCAAACGGGAGGACGGAAACGACTGATTAAGGAACGGTTGCCAGACCCGGCCGCGGGCGGGACGCGACGTACAGTTCGGTCATGACCGATCCGAACGTCGCGTCCCGCCCCGTTCAAGCCGTGGTTCTGGCCGGTGGCCAGGGCTCCCGGTTGCGCCCGTACACCGACGACCGGCCCAAGCCGATGGTCGAGATCCCCGGGACGGGGACTCCGATCATCGGCCATCAGCTTGTCTGGCTCGCGGAGGAGGGCGTGACGGATGTGGTGGTCAGCTGTGGCCATCTCGCCGAGGTTCTGCAGAAGTGGCTGGAGAACGCCGATCTGCCGGTGAACGTCACGACGGTCGTCGAGACGGAGCCGCTGGGCCGCGGCGGCGGCCTCAAGTACGCCGCCGCCCATCTTCCCCACCCGGACCGCGCCTGGTACGCCACCAACGGCGACATCTGGACCCGGTTCTCGCTGCGCGACATGGCGGACTTCCACACCGAGCGCGATGCGGTGGCGACCCTCGCGCTCGCGCGTCCGCGCATTCCGTGGGGGGCGGTGCGGACGGACGGGTTCGGGCGGATCACCGACTTCATCGAGTCGCCGCCGTCGACGTTCGAGATCAACGCTGGGGTGTATGTGTTCTCGCCGGAGTTCGCGGGGCTGCTTCCTGAGCGGGGGGATCATGAGCGCACGACGTTTCCGGGGCTTGCGCGTGAGCGGCGGCTGGCTGGGTTTCCGATTCCGCAAGGTGCGTATTGGCGTGCGATCGATACGGCGAAGGATTTGACGGAGGCTGCGAAGGAGCTGGCGGCGCTGGGGCGTTAGCGCCGTAGTCCCCCGTACGGCGAAGGGGTCCCGCATGTTGTTCATGCGGGACCCCTTCGTGTGGGCCGGAGTGTTCAGCCGGCAGGCGTGCCCAATACCCCGCCCACCGGCTCGGTTACCCCAACAGGCCGCCCACCAGGCCCTCCTGGCCGGAGGAGGAGCCGCCTCCGGAGCCGCCGGAGCCGCCGCTCGAGGTGCCTCCGGTGGCGCTGCCGCCGGAGGTCGGGCCGGAGGTGGTGCTGGGGGCCTGCTGGGCGGGGGAGGACCGCTGGGGCGGGGCCTGGCCCGTGGTGCCCTGGGTCTGGCTGGGTGAGCCGCCGGTCGCGGTGCCGGTCTCGCGGCCGGCGCCGGGGGTGGTGGCGGTGCCGGCGGACGGGCCGGCCGTCGTGCCCTGGGTGGGGGAGGTGGAGGCCGACGGGGTCTTCTTCTGCCGCTCGGTGGGGTCCTGCGGGAGCGGGGAGCCGGGCTGTTCGTTGCGCGGGGCCTCGCCGGGGCCGGGGACGACCACGCGGTCGGCGTCCCGGACGGCGCCGCCGAGCAGCGAGCCGATGAGCAGGGTGAGCCCGGTGACGACGGCGGTGATGAGGGCGCCGCGGCGCAGGACGTAGTGGCGCAGTTCCCAGATGTCGGCGCGGGGTCCGAGGCGCCGCCAGGCGCCGCCGGCGAGACGGCCGTCGATGGAGTAGACGGGGGCGCCAGCGATGATCAGCGGGGACCAGGCGGCGAGGTAGATGATGTCGGGTGTGTCGTAGGCGGGGACGCTCTTCCAGCTGACCGTGACGAGGAGGGCGGCGGAGAGGCCGGCGCCGACGACGGCGGCGACGCGCTGCCAGCAGCCCAGGACCGTGAGGACACCCACGATGACCTGGAAGAAGGCGATGACGAGCCCGGCGCCGACGGGGTGTTCGAGGGCGAACTGCCGGAGCGGCTCGGCGACTTCCCAGGGGTGCAGGGTGTTGAGCCACTTGACCATGGAGCCGCGCTTGCCGCCGTCGAAGTAGACAGGGTCGCAGAGTTTGCCCATGCCGGCGTAGATGGAGATCGCGCCGAGGAAGACACGCAGGGGCAGCAGGACGACGCCGAGGTTCATGCGGCGGCCCGGGTAATAGGCGTGCCGCGCGGGGTCGTCGCCGCGGCGTTCGGCGGACCGGGTCGCGCTCTCCGCCTCGTCGGGTTCGTGGTGGTCGTCGAACTGCTCGGTGCCGTAGGCGGGTTCGTCGTAGGCGCTGCCCACGGTCCGCATGTTCGGCAGAAGTCGGGTGCCTTGGGGATCGTGGGTGCGCTGGGCGCCGATGACGGGTGTTTCCATGGTCTGGGCGAGGTCGCCATAACCGTCGCCGTAACCGCGGTCGTCGTAACCGCCGTCGCCATAGCCGCTGTTGACGTCGACGCGTGGGATGACCTGGGTGGCTCCGGCGTCGGCGGACACGGATGGGGACGGGGACTGCTCGTCGCCGTGGCCGACGCTGCCGCCCCGCACGGCCTGGAGCAGGCGGTGGGCGCCGGTGTCGTCGGGGGCGGACTTGCCGCTCCAGACGACGGGGCGGCGACGGGCGCCCGCGGTCGCGGCCGGTCTGCCGGCCGCGCCGACGGCGGGGATACGGGCGGTGTCCTCGGTGGCGCTCAAGTGCCCTGCGATCCGCGGGGATTGACTGCGCCGCGCCGAGGCGCCGAACTGCACGCGGAAACTCGCATGATTGACGATGATCTGCGCCGGATCGCTCGGCACCTTCACCATGCTCAGCGCGGGAGCGTCGTCGTACCCCGACGAGCGGTCCCCCGTGGGTGTGCGGGGTGTTCTGGTGTCCACACTCATCTAACCGAGTGACGTGCGCTTAGGACACTGCCTTGACTTGGCGGATCTGTCCGGACCCCGTCAAGGTTGCCCCTGGACGCCGGAAATACCCCGTGTGAGTGACGTGGTCGAAGAGTCGTTCAGGCGCGTCGCCGAGCCGCCTCGTAGAGCACGATCCCCGCCGCCACACCGGCGTTGAGCGACTCCGCACCACCGGGCATCGGAATCCGCACCCGGAAGTCACAGGTCTCGCCGACGAGCCGCGACAGGCCCTTGCCCTCGCTGCCGATGACGATGACGACCGGACCCTGCAGGGCTTGAAGCTCGCCGAGTTCGGCCTCGCCGTCGGCGGCGAGGCCGACGACCACGATGCCCGCCTTCTTGTACGACTCCAGGGTCCGCGTCAGATTGGTGGCGCGGGCGACGGGCGTACGGGCCGCGGTGCCGGCGGACGTCTTCCAGGCGCCGGCGGTCATGCCGGCCGCGCGCCGCTCGGGGACGACGACGCCGTGACCGCCGAAGGCGGAGACGGAGCGGACGATGGCACCGAGGTTGCGCGGGTCGGTGACGCCGTCGAGGGCGACGATGAGCGGGTCCTCGCCCTCGTCGGCGGCGGCGTCGGCGAGGTCCTCGGGGTGGGCGTACTCGTAGGGCGGGACCTGGAGGACCAGGCCCTGGTGGTTGAGCCCGTTGGTCATGCGGTCGAGCTCGGGGCGCGGCGCCTCCATGAGGTTGATGCCGCCGCGGTCGGCCGCGAGCTGGAGCGCCTCGCGCACCCGCTCGTCGTTGTCGATGAACTGCTGGACGTACAGCGTGGAGGCGGGCACGCCCTCGCGCAGCGCCTCGACGACGGGGTTGCGCCCGACGACGAACTCGGACGCCGACTTGCCGCCGCGGCCGCGCGGCGCCTTGCGCACGGTCGCGCGCTTGACCTTCGCCTGTGCGGCGCGCTGCTTGGCGTGTCCCTTGCGCATCTCGGCGGGCGGCGTCGGTCCCTTGCCTTCCAGGCCTCGGCGCCGCTGGCCGCCACTGCCGACCTGCGCGCCCTTCTTGCCGGACATGCGGCGGTTGTTAGCGGCCATGACCTACCTGTCTGTCGTGAGTTTTCGTACGTACGTCTATGCAGTGTGCCGCCCGGAGGGCCGGGCGGCACAATCGATCACATTCGATTGCATTCGATTGCATTCGATCAAGAACGGGATCTACCGGGGACCGAGGCTCCAGCGCGGTCCCTGCGGGCTGTCCTCGATGACCAGGCCGGACTGGTTGAGCTGGTCGCGGATGGCGTCCGCGGTCGCCCAGTCCTTGCGGGAGCGGGCCGCCTCGCGCTGGTCGAGGACCAGGCGTACGAGGCTGTCGACCACTCCATGGAGGTCGTCGCCGCGGTCGGCCTCCCCGGCCCAGCGCGCGTCCAGGGGGTCCAGGCCGAGGACGCCGAGCATGGCCCGTACCTCCGCCAGCCGGGCCACTGCGGCTTCCTTGTCGTCGGCGGCCAGGGCGGAGTTCCCCTGCCGGACCGTGGTGTGGACGACGGCGAGGGCTTGGGGCACGCCCAGGTCGTCGTCCATCGCCTCGGCGAAGGCGGGCGGCACGTCGGCGGCCGGTTCGACGGCTCCTCCGGCCTTCTCCATCACCCGCTGCACGAAGCCTTCGATGCGGGCGAACGCGGACTCGGCCTCGCGCAGGGCGTCCTCGCTGTACTCGATCATCGAGCGGTAGTGCGGGGTGCCGAGGTAGTAGCGCAGCACGATCGGCCGCCACTGCTTGACCATCTCGGACACGAGGACGGAGTTGCCCAGCGACTTGGACATCTTCTCGCCGCTCATGGTGACCCAGGCGTTGTGCACCCAGTACCGGGCGAAGTCGTCGCCGTAGGCCTTGGCCTGCGCGATCTCGTTCTCGTGGTGCGGGAAGATCAGGTCCAGGCCGCCGCCGTGGATGTCGAAGGCCGAGCCGAGGTACTTGTGGGCCATCGCCGAGCACTCCAGGTGCCAGCCGGGGCGGCCGCGGCCCCACGGCGTCTCCCAGCTCGGCTCGCCCGGCTTGGCCGCCTTCCACATCGCGAAGTCACGCGAGTCACGCTTGCCGGTCTCGCCCTCGCCGGACGGCTGGAGCAGGTTGTCCAGCTCCTGGTTGGACAGGCTCAGGTACTCCGGGAAGGACTTCACGTCGAAGTAGACGTTGCCGTCGGCCTCGTAGGCGTGGCCGCGCTCGATGAGGCCGCGCATCATCTCGACCATCTCGGTCACATGCCCGGTGGCACGCGGCTCGTAGGTCGGCGGGAGGCAACCGAGGGCGTTGTAGCCGTCGTTGAACGCGCGCTCGTTCTCGTAGCCGATGGACCACCAGGGGCGGCCCTGCTCGGCCGCCTTGGTGATGATCTTGTCGTCGATGTCGGTGACGTTGCGGATGAACGTGACGTCGTAGCCGCGGTACCGGAACCAGCGGCGCATGATGTCGAAGTTCAGGTAGGAGCGGACGTGCCCGATGTGCGGGGCCGCCTGCACGGTGGCGCCACACAGGTAGATCGAGACACAGCCCGGCGTGAGCGGGTTGAAGTCACGAATCTGCCGGGCGCTGGTGTCGTACAGGCGAATGGTCACCACTCCAGGGTAGTGGGCCGGTGGGAGTGCCCTGCGACCTTCGGTTGAAGGTAGACGTATTCGTGTCGTTCACCCCCCGGTCGTTCACTCCCCGGCCGGGGTCAGACCCCGGTCCGCACCACCAGTGCCGTGGCGACCGCCATCAGGCCCTCGCCGCGTCCGGGGAAGCCGAGCCCGTCGGTCGTCGCCCCCGATACCGATACCGGCGCGCCGG
The DNA here is from genome assembly GCF_002291145.1 of Streptomyces sp. SA15. Taxonomy (GTDB): domain Bacteria; phylum Actinomycetota; class Actinomycetes; order Streptomycetales; family Streptomycetaceae; genus Streptomyces. The sequence goes on along the minus strand of NZ_NTGE01000111.1, from coordinate 124,059 downwards.
CCGCTTCAGACAGGATCTTCTGGGCCTCGTCGCGGCGCTTCCCGATCTTCGGGCGGGGTCCGACGACCTGTACGGCGATGTTGCCGATGGTGAAGCCCGCCTCGCGGACGATGCGGGCGGCCTCCGTCAGCAGTGTCACGCCGGAGGCGCCCGACCACTGAGGTCGGCCCGTGCCGAAGTGCTGTCCCAGGTCGCCGAGTCCGGCGGCCGAGAACAGCGCGTTGCAGGCGGCGTGTGCGACGACGTCCGCGTCGGAGTGCCCGGCGAGACCCGCGCCCTCGCCCTCCCACTTCAGGCCGGCGCACCACAGGTCGCGGCCCTCTTCGAAGGCGTGGATGTCGGTGCCGATGCCGACCTGGGGGAGCGGGTAAGGCCCACCCGGCGGTAGCCGGACATCAGATGCTTCAGAAGCCATCGTTCGCCCTCCTGCGGGCCAGGACCGCCTCCGCGAGGACGAGGTCCAGAGGACGCGTGACCTTGAAGGCCTCCTCGTGGCCGGGGACGACCACGACCGTCAGGCCGAGCTGCTCGACCATGCCGGCGTCGTCGGTGACCTGGTCGGTCACCGTCTCGTGGGCGCGGATCAGGGTCGCGCGATCGAAGCCCTGGGGGGTCTGGACCGCACGGAGGCGCGCTCGCTGAGGGGTGGCCACCACCGGTTCCGGGTCCCCGGGTGTCGCGGCCGGCTCGACCTCCTTCACGGTGTCCGCGAGAGGCAGCGCCGGGACGACGGCGGGGGCGCCCTCGCGTACGGCCTCGATGACGGCGTCGACCGTGTCGACCGGGACCAGGGGCCGGGCGGCGTCGTGCACCAGCACGATGTCGTAGTCGGGCGGCAGGGCATCCAGGCCCAGCTTCACCGACTCCTGGCGGGTCGCGCCGCCCGGGACGACCAGGAAGTCCGTCCGCTCGGGCAGCGCGTGCGCGTCGAGCAGGGACTTGACCTCTCCGGCGCCGTCGGGCGGGGCCACGACGACGACCAGGGAGACGGCACGGGATGCGGCCAGCGCGCGGACCGCGTGGATCAGCATGGGTGTGCCATTCAGCGCGCGGAGCGCCTTGGGGGCGCCCGGACCGAGGCGTACGCCGCGGCCGGCGGCCGGAATCACCGCGGCCGTACGCGCGGGCGCGGGCGAAGGGCGCGAAACGTCAGACATCGGTTCCTGTCAGGTTTGTGTGCTCGGCCTAGTTGGGTATGGCCTCAAGCGTGCCGGGTACGACAGCTTGACCAGAACCCTTCCGTGACCCTGGTTGAGCAGGTTGCCCGGGCCCGGCACGAAAAAGTATCGGGGGGCTTCCCCCGAATCGGGGCACTTCCCTCGAGGCGAACACGCGTACGGCGTCTGAGTGCGAGCATGCCGCAGCGCCCGGCGACAGCTGGGATGTCATCGGGCACCGCGGCATTTCAATGTGCTGGGTGAGCTGAGGCCGGCTGGTGTCGGCGTCAGGACGCGAGGACCTCGTCGAGCAGGGCCTCGGCCTTGTCCTCGTTCGTGTTCTCCGCGAGAGCGAGTTCGCTCACCAGGATCTGGCGGGCCTTGGCGAGCATGCGCTTCTCACCGGCGGACAGTCCGCGCTCGCGCTCACGACGCCACAGGTCACGTACGACTTCCGCGACCTTGATGACATCGCCGGAGGCGAGCTTCTCCAGATTTGCCTTGTAGCGACGCGACCAGTTCGTGGGCTCCTCGGCGTACGGCGCGCGCAGCACCTCGAAGACCCGGTCCAGTCCGTCCTGACCGACCACATCACGCACGCCGACGAACTCCGCATTGTCCGCTGGCACACGCACCGTCAGGTCACCCTGGGCGACCTTCAGCACCAAGTAGGTCTTGTCCACGCCTTTGATCTGGCGAGTTTCGATGGCCTCGATCAGCGCGGCCCCGTGATGGGGATAGACCACGGTGTCGCCAACCTTGAACGTCATGTGACAGGTACCCCTTCCGTGGCTATCCAGAGTAACACGGAAACCGCGCGTTCTGAATGGCGTTTTCGCAGGTCAGGGCATATCTCGGGGCTTGACAACAGCAACTGGAACGTGCTGCGAGGGCCGAGCGGAAGAAGGTATTCGCAGGTGAGAGCGGCTCTCCGGGTGAGGTGAAACGCGTACGTTACACACATCCGGAGGCCCCTCCAGACGGCCGAACGTCCCCATATGTCCGGTTCCAAACGTGCGACTTCCGCTACTCCGTTCGACGTCCGGAGCCCCTCCACGCCGAATCCGGAATTGATCACGAGGCGGCCGACCGGGCGACTGGTGATCAATTCTGGGGACCGTGCATTCCTTCACGGAAAATCCGCGCTGCCGCTCCGGAGACGCTTATGTGAATGGCGGACGAGCACCGGGGGCAATGTGGCTGAAGGGTCACTTGTAGAGGAGAGTGACTGGTGCCCTTGCCCGCCGGGCACTAGCCCCCTTGGCCGCCGCTTGCGGGCCCGTCGGAGGGCCCGAGGGAGGGTCGGGTGCGGTCGGGTCGGAACGGCTCGGTAACCTAAGGCCGCTGACAGTCACTTAGCGCGGCTTTACGGGCCGCCTCGCTCGAGTCAAGGAGTTGCCGCCGCCGTGAGCAGCAGCCTTCGACGCGGCGCCCTCGCCGCCGCCGTCATCGCGTTCTCGATCGCCTCGCTCGCCGCGTGCGGTGCCGGCAACAACGCCCAGAGTCTGGAGATCAAGCCGGACAACGCGGCCACCTCCGTCGGCGACATCAAGATCCAGAACGCCGTCGTCATCACCCAGCCCGACCCCGAGGCCAAGGGGCCGGCCGCGGTCTCCGCCACCCTGTTCAACACCGGCCGCACCGCCCAGACGCTGGAGTCCATCAACGTCGCCGGCGCCGGCGACGCGGAGCTCAAGCCCGCCACGGGCAACGGCGAGCTGACCGTCCCGGCGGGCGGCTCCGTCATCCTCGGCGGCGAGGGCAACGCCTCGGCCTCGCTGAAGCAGGTCGGCGAGAGCGTCAAGGACGGCAACGCGCAGAAGGTCACCTTCACCTTCAGCAAGACCGGTGAGGTGAGCCTGCGCGCCTTCGTCGTCCCGGCCGACAGCTACTTCTCCAAGTGGGGCCCGACCGAGGTCCCGGCGGCGCCCGGTGCGTCGGCGACCCCGAGCGGGGAGCCGGGCGCGGGCGAGGAGCCGGGCGAGGAGGCCTCGGGCACGCCCACCGGCACCGCGTCGCCGGGCACCCCGGACGACGCGACCACCCCGACGGACGCGGCCTCCGCGAGCACGACCGAATCGCCGGCCGCCGATCACTGAGCGGCCGTCCGACACAGCCGTACGACAGCCGTACGAGACCGTCGTCGAGACAGCCGTACGAGACCGTCGTACGACAGAAGGGCGGGACCTCTCCGAGAGGTCCCGCCCTTCCCGCGTCAGTAGATGGCTATGGCTTACGGCTCGAACTTGTAGCCCAGGCCACGAACCGTCACCAGGTACCGCGGCGCACCGGGATCCGGCTCGATCTTGGCGCGCAGGCGCTTGACGTGGACGTCGAGGGTCTTGGTGTCGCCGACGTAGTCGGCGCCCCAGACGCGGTCGATGAGCTGCATGCGGGTCAGGACGCGGCCCGCGTTGCGCAGCAGCATCTCCAGCAGGTCGAACTCCTTGAGAGGAAGGTCGACCTTGGAGCCCGAGACCGTGACCACGTGACGGTCGACGTCCATGCGGACCGGACCGGCCTCCAGCGCGGCCGGGGTGACCTCCTCGGGCTCGCCGCGGCGGCGCAGTACGGCCCGGATGCGGGCCACCAGCTCGCGGGAGGAGAAGGGCTTGGTGACATAGTCATCGGCTCCTATTTCCAGGCCCACGACCTTGTCGATCTCGCTGTCCTTGGCGGTCACCATGATGACGGGGACGTTGGAACGGCCGCGCAGCTGACGGCAGACCTCCGTGCCCGGCAGGCCGGGCAGCATCAGGTCGAGGAGGACGAGGTCGGCGCCGTTGCGCTCGAACTCGTCGAGTCCGTCGGGCCCCGTGGTCGCGACGGCGACCTCGAAGCCCTCCTTGCGGAGCATGTACGACAGGGCGTCGGAGAAGGACTCCTCGTCCTCGACGACGAGCACTCGGGTCACGGAAGGACCTCCGGGGCGGGAAGCGGTTCGTACGGGGATGACTCGGTGGGGGACTGCCCGGCCTCGTCGTCGAGTCCGGGGTGCTGGTGCGCGCGGTCGCGGGCCGCACCCGCCTCCGGCAGCCTGAGGGTGAAGGTGGAGCCCTGTCCCTCGGAGCTCCACACCGTGACCTCCCCGCCGTGCGAGGCGGCCACGTGCTTGACGATCGCCAGTCCCAGGCCCGTGCCGCCGGTGGCACGGGAGCGGGCCGGGTCGACGCGGTAGAAGCGCTCGAAGATGCGCTCCTTGTCTCTGTCGGATATCCCGATGCCCTGGTCGGTGACGGCGACCTCGATCATGTCCCCGCCGGGCGCGTTCACCCGGCGGGCGGCGATGCCGACGCGGGTGCGCGCGGGCGAGTAGTTGACGGCGTTCTCGACGAGGTTGCCGAGGGCGGCGGCGAGCTGGCCGCGGTGGCCCCAGACATGCAGGTCGGCGGTGCCGCCGGCGGCCATGGTGATCTGCTTGGTGCCGGCCGCGTGCCGGCACCGGTCGATGGCCTCGGCGACGAGTTCGTCGACGCGGACCGGTTCGGCGTCCTCCAGCGGGTCGTCGTTCTGCACCCGGGAGAGGTCGATGAGCTCCTGCACCAGACTGGTCAGCCGCGTGGCCTCGATCTGCATGCGTCCGGCGAAGCGCTCCACCGCCTCCGGATCGTCGGAGGCGTCCATGACGGCCTCGGACAGGAGGGAGAGCGCGCCGACGGGGGTCTTGAGCTCGTGGCTGACGTTCGCGACGAAGTCGCGCCGGACCGCCTCGATGCGCCGGGCTTCGGTGAGGTCCTCGACGAGGAGCAGCACCAGCCGGGAGCCGAGGGGCGCGACGCGCGCGGAAACGGCGAGGGCCTCTCCGCGTCCGCTCCCCCGCCTGGGCAGATCCAGTTCGACCTGCCGTATCTCCCCGTCCCGTCTGGTGTCCCGCGCCATCCGGAGCATCGGCTCGATGGAGAGCCTGCCGCCGCGGACCAGTCCGAGGGCGTACGCGGCGGAGCTGGCCTTGACTACGGCGTCCGCCTCGTCGAGTACGACGGCCGAGGACCGGAGCACGGACAGGACGGTGTCCACGCCCGGCGGAAGCACCGGGTCCGTGTGCAGGGAGGTGCGAGTGGGGCGTTTCTGCTCCCGCTCGCTCCAGCGGAACGCCAGCATGGCGATCACGCCGGTGAGCACACCGGCGATCGCTGCCGCTGCGGCGACCGCCGCGTTCACGTCCATGCACCCAGGTTAGGCACGGGAGAGCCGCTGGCCACAGCCATCCGAGTGCGAGCTCGAACACTCGTCGCTCAGAGTTCACCTTGGAGCCAGTGTTGGTTCATTTGAGGTGACGGAAACCGACGCGTAGTGGCCGGAACGTGGGAGCGTGGGGTGCGAGGGGCCGGTTTGCACGGCCGGTATTGGTCGGTTCGCACAGCCGGTTTCGGTCGGTTCGCACAGCCGGTGTTGCACAGCGTAGGCACACGTACGAGAGGGAACCCTGATGCGGGACGCGTACCACGAGGAACTTGATTCGATCGGCGACGGTCTGGTGGAGATGGCCCGGCTGGTCGGGTCGGCGATCGGGCGCGCCACGACGGCGATTCTCGACTCCGACCTGAAGCTGGCCGAGAGCGTCATCGAGGCCGACCAGAAGGTCGACGATCTGCAGCACGACCTGGAGGCCCGGGCGATAGCCCTGCTGGCCCGCCAGCAGCCGGTGGCGACGGATCTGCGGATCGTCGTCACGTCCCTGCGGATGTCGGCCGACCTGGAGCGCTCCGGCGACCTGGCCCAGCACGTGGCGAAGCTGGCGCGCCTCCGCTTCCCCGAGCGCGCGATCCCGCACGACCTGCACGCGACGATCCTGGAGATGGGTCAGCTCGCGCAGCGCCTGATGGCGAAGTCGGCCGAGGTGATCGTCACGAAGGACGTCGACCTGGCACTCCAGCTGGAGCAGGACGACGACGAGATGGACCTGCTGCACCGCACCCTCTTCCAGCACCTGATGGACGACCGCTGGAAGCACGGCATCGAGACGGCCGTCGACGTCACGCTGCTCGGCCGCTACTACGAGCGGTACGCCGACCACGCCGTGGCCGTCGCCAAGCGCGTGGTGTACCTCGTGACGGGCGAGCACGCGGACGAGCTCCAGCAGGATGTCCAGCCGGAGATCCAGCCGGCGGCGGGCGCGGACGGGGCCTGATTCCTTCTACGGGGCCTGATTCCTTCTGGGGAGTGCGGGGGCCTGTTGGGTCCTGTTCGGGGCGCGTGCGAGCCACAGTGCGCCGTTGATGCGCCCAGCGGGGCGGACATCCAATGGGCACAGGTACCTGGGCACAGGCACCAGCCTTGAGGAGGGACCATGGCCGAATCCCCCAGCACCCCCCGCACCCCAAGCACCACGCCCGACCCCACGCAGGAACGCCCGACCGAGCAGCCCGCCGAGATCAGGAGCCTGCCGCTCTTCGGCGCGTGCGGCTGCGGCTCGGGGTGTGGCTGCGGGTGTCAGTCGGGCAATCCGTGCCAGTGCGGCTGACGGCTGACGACGCGGAGAATCCGTACGACGGTGAAGGGCCCCGGTGTGGAACCGGGGCCCTTCGTCGGTGCGGGTGGCCCTGGGTCGCCCCGGCTGCCGTACAGGCGCACCCTGAAGAGAGAGCCGGCGAGCACACTCGCGCACTCGCGCACTCGCGAGAACAAGTTCGGAAGAACAAGGAGGTGCGAGGCATGGCTCAGTTCATGGACGTCCACCACGGGTTCGAGGGCATCACGCCCGAGCAGCTGAGGGAGGCGCACGACGCGGACCTCGCCATAGAGAAGGACGAGGGCGTGCACTTCGAGCGCGCCTGGGCGGACCCCGAGTCCGGAATCGTCTACTGCCTCTCCGAGGCCCCCTCGGCCGACGCGGTCGAGCGCGTCCACGAACGTGCGGGGCACAAGGCGGACGAGATCCACAAGGTACCGCTGTCGATCTGACGGCCCGCCCCTCCACCTGTCCCGGCCTGCGGCGGCCCGCGGGCCGGGACGAGAGGATTCGTGGCCGCTTCCCGCGGTTCTCAGTCCTTCGGCTGAGTGAAGCGGATGCTGTTGCCGAAGGGATCGCGCAGGCCGCAGTCGATCCCGTACGGCCGCTCGGTGGGCTCCTCGGTGAACTCGACGCCTCTCCCCCGCAGCGTCTCGTAGGTCTTGCGGCAGTCGTCCGTACTGAGGATGAGGTGGCCTCCGGTCGCCCCCTTGGTCAACAGCTCGCGGACCTGCTGCGCCGTCTCCTCGGACATCGCCGGCGGACCCGGCTTCTCCAGCAGGATCTGGCGCTCCGGATGACCGGGGACGCTGACGGTCAACCAGCGCATGAAGCCCAGGTCGGCGTCGGCGTTGACCTCCAGGCCCAGCTTGCCGACGTAGAAGTCGAGGGCCTCGTCCTGGTCGAGGACGTATATCTGTGAGTGCGTGATGGCGGTGAACATGTGCATCACGCTACGGGTGAGCCGGACGAAAAACTTATCCAAAACTGCTCAGTCGACGGACGTCACGGGCTGTGCGTCGCTGGTGGCGGTCACGCGTGCGGCCGCGTCCACGCCATCGTGAAGCAGGTCGGGACGGCCGCGGCCACCGCTTCCTTCCGGTACGCCCTCGGCGACCGACCGACGATGTCGCGGAACGTGCGGCTGAAGGTCCCCGGGCTGCCGAATCCGACGGCGAAGCAGATGTCCGTCACACTGCGGTCGGTCTCCCGCAACAGGAACATCGCCCGCTCGACCCGCCGGCGCTGCAGGTAGCGGTGCGGCGTCTCGCCGAACGTGGCCCGGAAGGTGCGCGCGAAGTGTGCCTGGGACACATGGGCGATCCCGGCCAGGGCCGGAATGTCCAGCGGCTGCGCGTAGGCGCGGTCCATGGCGTCCCGGGCGCGGAGCATGCGGCGGTTGGTCTCTTCTGCGGCGCGGCTCACGGGGTCATCACACCATGAGTGGCCGGGGCGGGTGCACGGTTCTACTGCGGTTCTGCTGGCTGCGGTTCTACTGACGGCCAGGCACCGGGGGGTCAGGCACCGGGGGGTCAGGCACCCGGGGTGCGGTACTCCACCCTCTTACGGACCGCCTCGTCGATCTCGTCGGGTGTCAGCAGCACGACCGTACTCGTGCGAACGCCGCCGGCCGCTGACGTGACCAGACCCATGGCCGCGGCGGAGGTGTTGTCCGGGAACTCCACGGTGACGTAGACGTCGTCCTCGCCGAAGGCCCAATACATCGATTCGAGCCGCCCGTCCAGGCTCTGGACCAAGCGCTCGACGACCTCACGGCGCGCAGCGGCGCCCTCTTTGAGCAGGCCTTGCAGTCCGTCCACGGTCAACTTGACCTTGAAGAGGTACTTCGGCATGGGATCACCTTTCGCCAACGTGCCTGTAGTCACCATTGGGTCGCTCTTATCCGAATCCTCCTTCTGCTCCGCGTTCACTGCCGCGAGGACCGCCGCCATACGGCTGATGGAGAGAGGGGGAGGGCAGCCCTCGCAGGGTGTCTTGCGCCCCGGGGCGGGACGGGGAACACCCGGTCGGCTCCAGTCGTTTCCCCTTCAACGCGCCCGGCCTCCCCGCACGATGGCGCGACCCGATCCGGCTGACGAACCCGAGTGCCATGCCCCGTTCCCGTGCCCTCCCCGCCATACTTGCCGGCGCCGGCATCGCCGTGCTGCTCGGCTGCTCCACCGGCGGCAGCGCAGCCGGCGAGTCCACGACGGCTCCGGGTGCGGCGGCGTCCTCGGCGACCGGCCGCGCCGGGCCCGTACGGGAAACTCCCTCGGATACGACGGCCCCGACCCCGACCCCGGCGCAGCCGTCTCCTCGCAAAACCAGCCCCCAGAGCCAGACCGCCCGGATCACCATCCCGGCGATCGGCCTCAAGAACCTGCGCGTCATTCCGTACGAGGGGACGACGGACGACTGGCCGGGCACACGGATACAGAACCGCGGTGTCGGTGCCAGCCCGTACGGTGAGCGAGGCGGTGTCGGCCCCGGCGAGGTCGGCAACTACCTCGTCACGGCCCACCGCCTTTCCGCCGGAGGCCCCCTGCGCGAGCTCCCGTCCCTCGACGAGGGCGACCGGGTCCTCGTCACGTCGGGCGGCAAGATCTATGAGTACGAGATCACCGACACCCGACAGACCTCCTTCCGCTCCGCGCGCTCACTCGCCGAACAGCGGGCGGCGGTGCCGGGCTCCCCGGGCAAGCGCCCTACCCAGGCCATGATCACCATCTCCACCTGCGCGACGCCCGAGGACAACGCGGCCGGAAACTACTGGCGCGACGACAGGGGCAACCCTGAACACCGCATAGACAAGATCGGGGTGTTGGCCTCCACACGGGCGGCTTGACGGCTGCAAGCCCGAGCCACGGTCAGAGGTACTGCCCATCGTCAGTAACTCTCACTGACGTCGGCCACACCTTCACCGCCACGACATTGCCGAAGTTGACCAGAGCGAACCCGTTCTCGGCGTCATCCGGGCCGATCAGCCCGAACCGCAACGTGCGCCCCTGTTCAAGCGCCTCGTTCAACGCGGCGACAGCCGACTCCACCGTCTCGAAGTCGCTGCTCCTGACGGCCAGCGCTTCCCCATGGACCGGCTGGAACCAGATGTGCAACTCCGGATTCTGCGGCATACGGTCGCTCCTCCGCTCGACGACGCAAGGCCACGATGCGCGCTGCACCCATCGTCCACAAGTACGCGTCCAGGACCCTGCCAGCGACGGTCGGCAGGCGCACCCATGCCAGGAGGGGCGCTGGTACGAGCGATTGCGAGAGGGCACCAGGGCGGACACCGCATCGACAAGATCGGCGTACTGGTTTCCGCACAGACTTCACCGAGCGTGCCCTGACGGTCTTCAAGGAATCGCTCCAGAGTGGAGTTCTCCCACTCCTCCCCACGTTGGCGGTAGTCCTCCGCGAGCCGTGCCAGGAAGGCAACGAAAGCTTCCTGGCTGGCGATTGGCTCGTCTGCTCTCAGCGGCGATGACATGCGGCTCACCTTACGAGTCAATGCATTCCTAGACCTGGGAAAACGGCAGGTACCCGCCCGGCACAACTTTGGCGCGACCTCTTCGTCCCGAACTCTCAGCTGGGAGGTCATTGAGGTCCAGCGAGCTGGTCAGTCGGCCGCTGACGGCTCTTGGCGGTCGGCTGCGCTCGTGGTGGTTGCTGTACTTCGCTGCTGTACCGCAGCGCTCACAGCAGCCGTTCCGCCTGGTCGTACTCGGCTGCCTTGAACGTGGGCCAATACGTGATCTGGGGCTGGGTTCGCTCGATCATTGCCAGAAGCGCCTCTCCGTGCAGGATTCGCACGCCGACGTCTGTCCCGTCGGGGCCCGCAAGGTTGTCGACCACATAGAGGTAGTAGCGCTCGGGGTTCGCCTTGGCTGCCTCGACCTGCCGGTGTTCCAGCGGCAGCGCTTCACTACGCGCCGAGCGACTGTAGGCCTTCACCTCAATCATGCGAGGCGAACTCTCCACGTCGTACGGGAGACCCGAGGTGCGGACGTCCTTCGGATCGCGGCCGGCGGCTCGCTCCAAGGCCATCACATGCGTGACCGCGGCCTGCTCCGTCTCCTTGTTCCCCACGACACCCCCTGTAGTCAGCGGACCCATGGTGCCGTGAAGACCGTCAGCTTGGGAAGCTTGGGTTTTCTGGGGGCATTTGCTGCTCCGACCTGCTGTGGAGTGGCGTTGGAGCCCTGGTCGCAACCGGGGCCAGTGCCCGCTGTTCCCCGTGATTCCCCGCACGATCTGGCACGCGACTGGCACGGCTCCTTCGTCGAGCGGCCAGTGAGGAGGCTGGACCTTGGAACGCTTGAGCCTCAGCTCATGACAGTCAGCCACGCTGGCGGGTGCGCCCACGGCTCAGGCGCGCGTGTGCGACCGATATTCCCTGCAGGGGCCTGCGCCGTGTCCATAGAATCCTGCCTCGATGAAGAGACGCGTGCAGTTCACCGAGCAGGTTGTGCGGTTCCGTGACTACATGCCGACCGCAGATCGGGAGAAGTTCCTGCGGCTCGTCGACAGGATCGCAGCTGAGCCTGAAGGCGCCGACAGTCACCTTGCCTACACGACCGACACTGTGACGCGCGCGGCCTGGGAAGACCACGTAATGGTCCACTACGTCGTGACGAGCTTCTTCGTGGTCGTCATCGAGGCTGACATCTACGACGCGTCGCGTGGCTTCAACGAGGTGTAGTCGGCCACGCGAGGCCCCCATCGCCGGTCGGGACCCTCTTGCGGGCGATTCTCGGCAACGGATGAAAAAGTGAGCCGTCCACCAGAGCAAGTCCCGACGCTGGAAGCGCAGTGGCCGAACCCTGCGCGATGACCCGTCCCGAAGCAACTTGGGTGGGCTGCTGGCCTGGGGTTGGTGTGCCCTTCACCTGCGCTGATGGTCCGTACGCGTCCGCGTACGTACGCCGTGTGCGTCGGCATGTCACGCCATTGGACACGCACCTGGGTGGGACCGCGTTACTCCTCCTCAGACGGGAGGAGGCGATCGTGAATGGCCCTGCAGGGAAGACCGAAGCCGACAGCTCGGTTCGCGGATCAGGGCCTGAACAGCCAGCGCTCGATCTCGTAAGTCGAGGATCACGCAGGGTGGTCAAGAGCGCCGCTGCCGACGAAATACAAGACCTTGGTCGAGAACGCCGGGCCTGGATATGCAATGCCGTTGCGTCCTCCCGGGCGCAGAGCTTCGTACGCCTGCGCCGGATCCTCGCGTGCCGCCACCGGTCTGCCGGAGTCCGGGCGGCTGCACGAGGCCACGGCCCCGGGGCACGACGATCTGCGCGGGGCCCGGACGCTCACCCAGTGATTGGCAGATCTGTTCCACTGGCACGGCCACATCACCTGGGGTTTTCCTTCGCGGGGGTGGAACAGATCTGCCAATCACCCCTTGATCCCGGTCGTAGGCCTCGTGCTGGCCATCCCGAGTTCGCCAGTCCAGGTCGCTACACCACCCGACGGGACACGACGCTGCCCCAGGCGATGACTCGCCATAGAAATCGCAGCAGCTCCACTTCGTAGTCCGCATTAAGGTTGGCCGCATCCGTGAACAAGTCGCCGCGACTGAGCTGCGTGACATCTGGCCCGGTCACAGGCGCACCAGGCAGGTGAGCAGCGGCTATCTCGGTGTTCCACCAGTCGGTGGCTATGGGGATGGTGTGACCGTCGATCCGCTCCGACCGCCGCTTGGCAAGAGCTTTACGGCACGCGTGCGTGCGGCAACTGTAGGCGAGACAAGTCGGTCCGTCGCTCGCGTCGTCGCACCTGACGGCCCAGAGACGGCCCAAGCACAACAACTAGCCCCCTACCGGCAGAGAACCCGCTGGCAGGGGGCTTGATCGAGCCGGGTTACTTCTTCTTGCCCTGATTCTTGACCGCCTCGATGGCCGCCGCAGCCGCCTCGGGATCCAGATACGTCCCGCCGGGGTTGACCGGCTTGAAGTCGGCGTCGAGCTCGTACGACAGCGGGATGCCCGTCGGGATGTTCAGGCCCGCGATGTCGGCGTCGGAGATGCCGTCGAGGTGCTTGACCAGGGCGCGGAGGCTGTTGCCGTGGGCCGCGATCAGGACCGTGCGGCCTGCGAGGAGGTCCGGGACGATGCCGTCGTACCAGTACGGGAGCATGCGGATGACGACGTCCTTCAGGCACTCCGTGCGGGGGCGGAGCTCCGGGGGGATCGTCGCGTAGCGGGCGTCGTCCGACTGGGAGAACTCGGCACCGTCCTCGAGGGGCGGGGGCGGGGTGTCGTAGGAGCGGCGCCACAGCATGAACTGTTCCTCGCCGAACTCCGCGAGGGTCTGTGCCTTGTCCTTGCCCTGGAGGGCGCCGTAGTGGCGCTCGTTCAGGCGCCAGCTGCGGTGGACCGGGATCCAGAGGCGGTCGGCCGCTTCGAGGGCGAGCTGTGCGGTGCGGATCGCTCGCTTCTGGAGCGAGGTGTGCACCACGTCGGGGAGCAGGCCGGCGTCCTTGAGCAGCTCACCGCCGCGGACTGCCTCCTTCTCGCCCTTCTCGTTGAGGTTGACGTCCACCCAGCCGGTGAACAGGTTCTTCGCGTTCCACTCGCTCTCGCCGTGGCGGAGGAGGATCAGTTTGTACGGTGCGTCGGCCATGCGGATGAGCGTAATCCAAGGCTTTGGGCGGCTGCGGGCCGCACCCGAGGAGCGGACGCCGGGCCGGCTGAGGGCGGGCTGATGGGCGGGCTGGTGGGTGGGGCGGCGGGCTGTCTGATGGCGGACCGTTGACGGGATTTGTTAATTGAATGGCCTCCCCTCCGTCGCACTCGTAATGTGTGCTCACCGCTTCAGCCGCTTACGCTCGCTTACGTCCGTGGGGGATCCGCCATGCCAGCCACCGCACTGAGACGCGCCGCCCGCGAAACCGTCTCCGGGCTCCCCCGCGAGTTCTGGTGGCTGTGGACCAGCACGCTGGTCAACCGGCTCGGCGCGTTCGTCGCCACCTTCATGGCGCTCTACCTCACCCTCGACCGCGGCTACTCCGCCTCCTACGCCGGACTCGTCGCCGCCCTGCACGGCCTCGGCGGTGTCGTCTCCTCCCTCGGTGCGGGGGTGATGACGGACCGGCTGGGCAGGCGGCCCACCCTCCTCGTCGCCCAGTCGTCGACCGCCGTCTCCGTCGCGCTGCTCGGATTCGTGCACCACCCCGTCGCCATCGCGGCTGTCGCCTTCCTGGTGGGCATGGCCAGCAACGCGTCGCGGCCGGCCGTACAGGCGATGATGGCCGACCTCGTGCGGCCCGAGGACCGTGTACGGGCCTTCTCGCTCAACTATTGGGCCATCAACCTCGGGTTCGCCGTCTCCTCCATGGGGGCGGGGTTCATCGCCGAGTTCAGTTATCTGGTCGGCTTCCTGATCGAGGCGGTGATGACCGCCGTCTGCGCGATCGTGGTGTTCCTGAAGCTGCCGGAGTCCCGGCCCGTCGTCGTGCGGGACGCCAAAGACGCCAAAAGCGCCAAAGACTCGGACGGCGACGGCGACGGCGACGGCGTCGGGCTCGGTGGCGTGCTGCGCGACGGGCGGTTCATGGGTGTCGTCGGGCTGTCGTTCCTCGTCGCGGTGGTCTTCCAGCAGGGGTCGGTGGGTCTGCCGGTGGCCATGGGCGAGGCGGGGTTCACGCCCGCCGACTACGGCATGGCCATCGCCGTCAACGGCGTACTGATCGTCGCGCTGCAGATCCCGGTGACCCGTTTCATCGAGCACCGGGATCCGAAGCGGCTGCTCGTCGTCTCGTCCCTCCTCACCGGATACGGCTTCGGGCTCACCGCGTTCGCCGGGTCGGTCGGCGTCTTCGCGCTCACCGTCTGCGTGTGGACGCTGGGCGAAATGATCAACGCGCCTACGCAGAGCGGGCTCGTCGTGCAGCTGTCACCGGTGCACGGCCGTGGGCGCTACCAGGGCGTCTACACCCTGTCCTGGGCGGTCGCGTCCCTGGTGGCACCCCTGATGTCCGGCTTCGTCATCGACCGCTACGGCGCCGAGTGGCTGTGGGGGGTGTGCGCGGTGATCGGGACGGTGGCGGCGGTGGGGTACGCGGCGTTGATGCGGGGGCTGCCGGAGGAGGGGGCTGCCGCGGGAGTGGCGAAGGCCTCGGCAGACCCGAGCGGTACGGAGGAGCGGGCCGGCACGGTCTGAGCCGCCAACCGCAAGCCCCCCCAGAAACGCGCACCCCTCAGGGATGCACAAGCCCCAAGAAACACGCAGCCCTCAGGATGCACAAAGCCCCCAAGAAACGCGCACCCCTCAGGGATGCATCCGAGCCCCCTTCAAGACCTTGTCCACCGCATTCCGCGGCCCATACACCGCAAGCCCCACCAGATCCAACTCCCCCGTCGCCACCGCCCGCACCGCCGCCCGGTTGTCCCGGTCGTTCCCCGTACCGAAGAGGTCGGACGTGAACACCGCGCGCGGCAACGCCCGCGACAGCACGCGCGCGTGGGCCGCCGTCAGCGTCTCCTTCGAACCCTCGAAAACCAGCACAGGCTGCCGGAACATCGGCATATAGGCCACCCCGTCGGCGTCCTCGTACGGCTCCCCGATCACCTCGGGGACCGTGGAGCCCAGGCCGCTGACGAGGAACGCGGTGACGTTCAGGCGCTGCCACGGCTCCAGGTCCTCGCGCAGCAGGACGGCGATCTTGGTGTCGAAGCGGATCGGTTCAGTGCTCATGCACCGATACTGCCGACCGTCGTACGACACCGTCTTGTACGTTCTTTGCATGGCCGCCCGGCAGACAGTCTCCGCCTGGCGCCCGGCCGTCCCGGGTGTCGTGGAGGTCTTCCACGCCCACTTCACCGAGTACGCCTATCCGATGCACGTGCACGATGCGTGGACGCTGCTCATCGTGGACGACGGGGCCGTACGGTACGACCTGGACCGGCACGAACACGGCACCCCGGACGACACGGTGTCCCTGCTGCCGCCGCACGTCCCGCACAACGGCTCGCCGGTCACGCCGGACGGCTTCCGCAAGCGGGTCGTGTATCTCGACGGCACCCACCTCGGCGACGACCTCATCGGGCCCGCCGTCGACGGGCCCGACCTGCGTGATCCCGTACTGCGGCGGCGGGTCGGGCAGTTGCACACCGCGCTCGTGCGGCCCGGCGAGGAACTGGAGGCCGAGAGCAGGCTGACGCTGATCGGCGACCGGCTGCGGGCTCTGCTGCGACCTCGGCCGCACACGGAGGCGGCGCGCCGCGACCCCGTCCTCGCCCGCCGGCTGCGGGAACTGCTCGACGAACGGGTCGTCGAGGGGCTTTCGCTGGAGGAGGCCGCGGAGCTGGTCCAGGCCCATCCCGCCCATCTGGTACGGGCGTTCAGCGGTGCGTACGGCATCGCCCCGCACCAGTACCTGAACTCCCGCCGCGTCGACCGGGCTCGCCGTCTGCTCCTCGCCGGCCACCCGCCCACCGAGGTGGCCTCGACGACCGGCTTCTTCGACCAGTCCCATCTCACCCGGCATTTCAAGAAGTTGGTCGGGGTGACGCCGGGACGGTATGCGAGGACGGGGCATCGGTAGCCGATCAGCGGAAGGCCTCCGTCCTGTGCTGATGCCCGGCTGGCGTCACCTTCATGGACGACACACAAGAAGGAGCTCGCCGACGCCCTGCGCGCCTTCGCCGACGAACTCGACAAGGAGTAACCGGCGCTCGGGTGGCCCGGGGCGGTCAGTCGGCAGGGCGCTGCGTAAGGTGCGCGAACGCGTCCAGGTTCCGTGTCGACTCGCCCCGGGACATCCGCCACGCGTACTCCTTGCGGATGGCGCTCGCGAAACCCAGCTCCAGGAGGGTGTTGAAGCTGCCGTCCGCCGCCTGAAGGACCTGGCCGAGGAGGCGGTCGATCTCGTCGGCGGTGATCGTGGACAGCGGCAGCTTGCCAGTGACGTAGACGTCGCCGAGGGGGTCGACGGCGTAACTCACGCCGTACAGTTTGAGGTTGCGCTCCAGGAGCCAGCGGTGGACGCCGGACTCGTTCTCGTCGGGGTGGCGGATGACGAAGGCGTTGAGAGACAGGGAGTGACGGCCCACGAGCAGGGACACCGTCGTCGACAGCTTGCGGGTGCCCGGCAGCTTGACGACGTAGTTGCCCGGTGCGGGGCTCTCCCATTCGAGTTCGGCGTCCTTCAGCACGCCCTCGATGACCTGTGCTGCCTTGTGTGCGTCAGCCATGGTGGGAGCGTACGTGACGCCGGTGCCACTGGGTCGCCGCCGCGTAGACGTCCGCCGTGGCGGCGGCCGCGGTGTCCCAGCCGAAGGACTGCGCGTGCCGGGCGGCGGCCGCGCCCATGCGCGCCGACAGCGCGGGGGCGTCGGCGAAATCGCGCAGCACGCGCGCGTAGTCGGCGGGATCGTGTCCTCGTACGAGGAAGCCGGTCTGTCCGTCGCGCACGGCCACCGGCAGCCCGCCCACCGCGGCCGCGAGCACCGGCGTGCCGGTGGCCTGTGCCTCGATGGCGACCAGGCCGAAGGACTCGCTGTAGGAGGGCATGACCAGCACGGACGCGGCCCGGAACCATTCGGCGAGCTGCTCCTGGCCGACGGGCGGCTGGAACCGTACGACATCGGCGATGCCCAGGCGCGCGGCCAGCTTCTGCAGTCCTTCCGGCTTGGCGAGGCCGCTGCCGGAGGGGCCGCCGACGACGGGGACGAGGATGCGGGAGCGCAGGTCGGGGCGCTGGTCGAGGAGGAGGGCGACCGCGCGCAGCAGCACGTCCGGGGCCTTCAGGGGCTGGATGCGGCCGGCGAAGAGGGGGATCAGGGCGTCCTGCGGGAGGCCGAGGCGGGCCCGGGCGGCGGCACGTGCGGCGGGCACGTCATCGGCCCGAAGCCGGTCGGAGCCCTGGGGGAAGGGGCGGAAGCGGTCGAGGTTCACGCCGGGATGCACCACGGCGACCTTGGCGGGGTCGGCGGCGTAGTGCCGGATGAGTTCGCCGGCCTCCTCGGCCGTGTTGGCGATCAGCCGGTCGGCGGCGGCGACGATCTGGGTCTCGCCGATGACGCGGGCGGCCGGCTCGGGCGTGTCGCCGTCGGCGAGGTTGGCGTTCTTGACCTTGGCCATGGTGTGCATGGCGTGCACCAGCGGGGCGCCCCAGCGCTGGGCGGCGAGCCAGCCGACGTGGCCGGAGAGCCAGTAGTGCGAGTGGACCAGGTCGTAGTAGCCGGGGCGGTGGCCGGCCCAGGCCTGCATCACGCCGTGCGTGAAGGCGCACAGCTGGGCGGGGAGCTCCTCCTTGGCGAGGCCCTCGTAGGGGCCGGCGTCGACGTGCCGGACGAGGACGCCCGGCGCGAGCTCCACGGTCGGCGGGAGGGCGGCGGTGGTGGACCGGGTGAAGATCTCCACCTCGATGTTGATCGCGGCGAGGCGCTGCGCGAGCTCCACGATGTAGACGTTCATGCCTCCGGCGTCGCCGGTGCCGGGCTGGTGGAGCGGTGAGGTGTGCACGGAGAGCATGGCGACGCGGCGGGGGCGCCGGTGCAGCCGCAGTCGTGAGGGAGCCGCCGGAGAGCGACGCCCGAGCCTGCTGACGTAGTGGCTCACGTGGCGTTCCTCCTTGCTGCGGGCATGCCGTACAGAGGGTGCGGGGCCCTCCAACGGAGGCAACACCGGAAGGAGGCATTCCCATTCCGGGTGTGGTGGTTTTTGCCGAGGCATTACTCCAGATCGCTCAACCGTTCGAGGGTGGGGTGCGTCGGGACTGCCCTCCAAGCCATGACCCAGGGGCCCCTTACCCTCGTACGCATGACATCCCGCGCAGCCACCCGCCCCGTGGGAACGGTGACGCGCGGGACGACCAACCCCAACCGCCTGCGCCGTATGGACCGCTGGATCGCGGCCGCGCACGGCACCCATCTGCGCCGCGCCGCCGATCCCGTCGCCGTCGACCTCGGCTACGGCGCCGCTCCCTGGACGGCCGTCGAACTTCTCGCCCGTCTCCGTACCATCGCCCCACGCGCGCGCGTGGTCGGCGTCGAGATCGAACCGGCACGGGTCGCGGCGGCGCGGCCGTACGAGCGCGACGGGCTCGCCTTCCGGCACGGGGGCTTCGAGATCCCGCTCCCCCAGCGACCCCACCTCATCCGTGCCGCCAACGTGCTGCGCCAGTACGACGAGGATGAGGTCGCCGCCGTATGGGAGCGGCTGTGCGCCCGTCTGGCCCCGGCCACCCCGCACTCACCCGGCGGGCTGCTCGTCGAGGGGACCTGCGACGAGATCGGACGCCGGCACGTGTGGGTCGCGCTCGGCCCGGAGGGACCCCGCACGGTCACCTTCGCGACCCGGCTGGGGTCCCTGGAGCGCCCCTCGGACCTCGCCGAGCGCCTGCCGAAGACGCTCATCCACCGCAACGTCCCCGGCGAGCCGGTGCACGCCTTCCTCCGCGACTTCGACCGCGCCTGGGCGGCCGCCGCGCCCTACGCCTCGTACGGCGCCCGCCAGCGCTGGATCCGGGCGGTGCGGGACCTGGCGGCCGACTGGCCGGTGACGGACGGGCCGGTGCGGTGGCGGCAGGGCGAAGTGACGGTGCGCTGGGCGGCGTTGGCGCCGCGGATCTGACGACTTCGCCCCTCGCTCCTCCCGGCGTTTCCCGCGCGGGCGCGCGGCGCGGAACGATCTCCATGCGTCGTTCGTCACAAAGGCGGGGAGATCGTCGTACGACGGACGAAGAGGGAGACGGACGAAGGGGGAAGGGAGTCGGAGGGGGAAGGGAGTCGGAGGGAGCAACTGCCTCTGTCGTTTTGCGCCAGGGCGTGGCACGATCCCCCAGGTCCGTAAGTTACTGACGGTTCATCAGTTTGGGGGAACAGGTATGGGTACGGGCAAGCGTGGCCTGATCGCGGCGGCCGTGACCGTGGTCTGCGCGGTCACCGTGCTGGCGGCTCCGGGCACGGCGTTCGCGAGTCCCAGCCCGACACCGACCCCGAGCGCGTCCCCCACCCCCTTGACCCCCTTGCCCAACAAGGACCTTGAGGCCGTACGCCTGAAGCTGGACAAGCTCTACCGCGAGGCCGCCGCCGCCACGGACGCGTACAACGCCGCCGAGGAGAAGGCCGAGAAGCAGTCGGCCGAGATCGTGCAGCTGGCGAAGAAGATCGTCAAGGGCCAGGAAAAGCTGGACGAGTTGAAGGAGCGCGCGGGAGCCGCCGCCCGCGCCCAGTACCGCAGCGGCGGGCTGCCGGACGAGGCGCAGCTGATGCTCAGCGACAACCCGCGGCAGTTCCTCGACGGCGCCGGCCGGGTGCTCCAGGGCGAGCGCGCCACCAAGGCCCTGATCGGCCAGATGACCCGCACCCAGCAGGACTTGGAGCTGTACGCCAAGGACGCCTCCGCCCAGTGGAAGAAGCTGGAGGCGGGCCGCAAGGCCAAGGCGACGGCCCAGAAGAAGATCGAGAAGCAGATCGCGGCGGCAGAGAAGCTGGAGTCCCAGCTGGAGAAGGAGGACAAGGAGCGCCTCGCCCAGCTGGAGGAGGCCGCCGCCCTCAAGGCCCAGACCGCCTGGCTCGACTCCGGTGTCGTCGACGACATCAGCGGCGAGGCGACGGCCGCGGGCAAGAAGGCGGTGGAGTACGCCACGGCCCAGATCGGCAAGCCGTACGGATGGGGCGAGGAGGGGCCGAAGGCGTACGACTGCTCCGGCCTGACCTCACAGGCCTGGGCGAGCGCCGGGACGGCCATCCCGCGCACCTCGCAGGAGCAGTGGAAGCAGCTGAAGCGGATCGACGTGACGGACATGCGCCCCGGTGACCTGATCATCTACTTCGAGGACGCCAGTCACGTCGCGATGTACATCGGCGACGGGGCCATGGTGCACGCCCCGCGACCGAAGCGGACGGTGACGATCGCCGGGGCGGGGTCGATGCCGATCCTCGCGGTGGTACGGCCGGACGCGAGCCCGGCGACTCCGTAAACGGGTAAGCCGGATGAGCCGGGCGAACTGGGCGAGCCAGCAAGCAAGACGGGTAAGCCGGGCAATCCGGACGGCTCCCGTAACCGCCACCACGTGACCTGGCACACGCCCAAATCCCCGCCAAACCCCCGGCGGACGTGACCTTCGTCATCCCCCGCCCGCTGCCGTCCTGTCCAACTGCGGTACGGCTTGCGGCATATGACAGCGGCCTGCGTCCAGGCGACGTGCCTCACACCATTCCGTTGCGGCGCCGACAACCGCTATGGTCCCCGTCGGTAGGTCGAGGTCCCTCGCCCTGCCGTGCCCTCGGGGGGAGGGAAGGAACCCAAGACGATGCCCGTACCCATACCGCGGCAGAGAGGGATCCCGGCCGTGGAGAGTGGTCAGGCGCAGCCCGCGTCCTCAGGCACCGGCCCCTCCAGGGAAGAGTCCCCGCGCACGGAGGGCCCGGCCGGAAACACCGGCACCGGGAACACCGGCACCACGCCCACGAGCGCCACCGCGACCGCCACCACGAACCTGACGCTGCTGGTGATCGAGGACGACCCGGGCGGCTCGACGATCGTGCCCGAACTGCTGGACTCGGCCGGGAAGCCGATCCGCGTCCGCACCGCCCGCAACCTCACCGAGGCCGAGCGGCTGCTCACCGACGACGTCCACTGCATCCTGCTGGACCTCGCGCTGCCCGCCCCGGGCCGGGCCGGTGACGACGACGAGCTGGCCGTACTGAAGCACGTACTTCAGCTCGCGCCCCGGCACGCCGTCCTCGCGCTCACCGCCTCCGGCGACGCCGAGCGCGGCGCCGACGCGGTGCGGGTGGGTGCCCAGGACTACCTCTTCCGGGACGAGCTGGACGGACGGCTGCTGAGCCGGGCGATCCGGTACGCGGTCGAGCGGAAGCGTTCCGACACGGCCGAGCGGCGGCTCGCCGAGGGCCGGCTGCGCGCCCAGGAGAACCGCCGCCTGGAACGCGGCCTGCTGCCCACACCGCTGCTCGAGGGCTCCCCGCTCCGCTTCGCCGCCCGCTACCGCCCCGGCCGCTCCCGCGCCCTGCTCGGCGGTGACTTCTACGACACCGTCCGCACCCCGGACGGCACGGTCCACGCCATGATCGGTGACGTCTGCGGCCACGGTCCGGACGAGGCGGCGCTCGGCGTGGAGCTGCGCATCGCCTGGCGCGCGCTGACTCTGGCGGGGCTGTGCGGCGACGAACTCCTCGGCACGCTCCAGCAGGTCCTGGAGCACGAGCGCTCCGACGACGAGATCTTCGCGACCCTGTGCACGGTGGACATCTCCCCCGACGGCCGCCGCGCCGGCCTGTGCCTGGCCGGGCACCCGTCCCCGCTGCTCGCCCGCCCGGGCCGGCCGGTCCAGCTGCTGCCGTACGACAACAACGGCCCCGCGCTCGGGCTGCTGCCGGGGGCTCGTTGGCCGCGGATGCAGGTGGAGCTGGGGGCGGAGTGGAGCCTGATGCTCTACACCGACGGCCTGATCGAGGGCCGCGTCGGTGAGGGCGGGGAGCGGCTCGGTCAGGACGGGATGATGGAGATGGTGCGTCGTCTGCTCGCTGAGGGATTGCGTGGGGAGGCGTTGCTGCGGGCCGCGGTGAATGAGGCCCGCGATCTCAATGGGGGCGAGTTGACGGATGACGTGGCTGTGCTGCTGTTGGATCGGGCGGTCTGAACACGGAGACCCGCTGTTTTGGGTTCTGTCGCACGCCGACTGCTGCTCCGCTGTGGCTGGTCGCGCCCACGCGGCGGAGCCGCATATCAGGCACAGCCCCGCGCCCCTGAGGGGGCGCTTCAGCGGCCGCCGTTGTACGGCCCGTACGGACCGTCGCTGCTCGAACCGCCGCGGCGGCCGCCACCGCCCCCGCCGGAGACCTGCCGGATGGCGGGCCGGACGTCCACGAAGAAGACGATCGTGGCGATGAGCCCGGCGATCTGCAGGAAGAGGAAGGGAACCACAAGGTTCACGACGACCGTGATGCCCAGGATGATCAACCAGAACATCTTGTTCTGCTTGTCAGCGGCGCGATACGCGTCCTCGCGCGCCATAGCGGCCATGACCAGCGCCACCACCGCGAGCACCAGCATGGCCAGGTAGAGCAGCGACATGAAGCCGCCGAATGCCGTCATCAGCACTATTGCCCACCGCCCGGGTCGAGTCGTCTTACGGCCACCGTACCCGTAGAACGGGCCGGGCACCCCAAACGTGCCCGGCCCGTTGCCGTACTACGGTGTACTGCTCGCCGTCCGGGACTTACTTCGCCGGAGGCGTCGTCTTCTTGGCGGTGGTCTTCTTGGCCGGGGCCTTCTTCGCCGCGGTCTTCTTGGCGGGCGCGGGCTCGGCCTTGGCCTCGGCGGGCTTCGGCTCTTCCTTGACCTCGACCGGCTGCGGCTTCGGCTCGGTCTTCGGCTCGGTCTTCGGCTCGACGGCGACGGCCAGTTCCTCGATCTCCTCGGCCGCTTCGCCGCGCCAGGTCTTCACGGCCTGCTCGCCGTGCTCGGCGACCTTCTCGTAGGTCTCGCGGGCCTTGACCGCGTACTCGGCGGCGACGCCGACACTGCGCAGGGCCAAGTCCTGGGCGGTCTCGCCCAGCTTCTTCAGGTCCGCGTCGATCGTGCTGCCCAGCTTCTTGAAGTCACCGTCGAGGGTGGTGATGAACTCGCCGACCTTGGCCTGGATGGTCTCCTGCGCCTCCTTGGCCCTGGCGCCGGCCTCCTTGGCGCGCGCCTGGGCCTTCTCCTGCACGGCCTTGGGGTCGGTGTTGCGGACCGCGTCGATGCGGGCCGGGGCCTCGGCGCGCAGCTGCTCCACCAGACCCGGCACCTTCTTGGCCTGCTGCAGGGCCAGGTCGGCCGTGCCGGCGGCGAAGTAGAACGGGGTCGGGTGGCTGAAGGTCTTGCGCAGGTCGTCGGTGATGGCCATGGTGAGGGTCCTCCCGGATTCACGTTCGGCTGAGGGTTGTGTGGTCCGCAGTAGGGCGGTCGGCGCCCTGGTCCGGTCTAACCGGCCGCCTGCTGCGGGTCGGCGTCGCTGTCGCCGGTCGTGCGGGTGCCGTCCACGGCGTTGGCTCTGTCCTGAGCGTCCTGAGCGTCCTTGGCATCCTTCGCACTGTCGCTCCGCGCGGCCTGCGCGACCCGCCCGTCCGCACCGGACGTCTCGTCGCCGTCGATCCCGAATCCGTTCTCCTTGCGGAAGGACTCGTAGATCTGGAGCAGCACCTGTTTCTGCCGCTCGTTCAGCGTGGGATCGGCGAGTATGACGGCACGCGTCTCCACCTCGTCCAGGTCCCGCTCGGCGTCGAGAATTCCGGCGCGCACGTACAAGGTCTCGGCGGAGATCCGCAGCGCCTTTGCGACCTGCTGCAGCACCTCCGCGCTCGGCTTGCGCAGCCCGCGCTCGATCTGGCTCAGATACGGATTGGACACCCCGGCGGCATCGGCGAGCTGCCTGAGCGACAGCTGCGCGTTGCGCCGCTGCTCGCGCAGGTACTCACCGAGATTGCCGACGTTGAGCGTTGCCATGCCTCCACCTTGCACCACCGCCGCTAACTATTGCAAGCACCCGCTTGCAAAAGTGCGCCACGCCACGCACGGAACCACCCGTCCGGCCCGCCCCATCTTGTCCGTTCATGGTCCGACGTAGGTGTACGTGCGGGAGTACACGCTGAAGTCCATGGATTCGTAGAGCCGTTTGGGGACGGGGTGGGCCGCGTCGCCGCGCGAGTAGACGACGGCGCGGTGGCCGCCGGCTCGGGCGAAGGCGTGCAGTACGGCGGTGCAGACGGCCCGGGCCAGGCCGAGTCGGCGGTGGTCGGGGTGGGTGCCGACCGGTTCGAACTCACCGATGCCGTTGGTCTCGTCGTACCAGCCCTGGCAGTAGGCCACGACGTCGCCGGCGGGAGAGACCACGACGAGATCGAGTTCGGGGCGGTAGGGCCAGGTGTCCCTCATGCGGGCGTGGCGTTCGGTGGTGATCCGGGTCGACCTGGAGCATCAGGGTCTCCGGTAATTCCAGCCACGCCCATGCCAGCGGCCGGTCGTCCCGGGTCCAGACCGCCGTGGGGCACTGGTCGGCGCGGTCGAGGGCCAGGCACCAGTTCCAGGTGAGGTCGCCGACGTGGTGGTAGCCGGTCGACGGGAAGACACGGGTGGCCAGGTCCTGCATGGCGCGTAGCGCCACGGGACCGGCGTGCTCATGACGTCGCATGGGCGCCATGCTGCCGTACCCACTTTTTTGTGCGTACTTGGCAGCGCGCCGCGCACGGCAGAGGCTGGTCGCAGTGGTCAGGGGGTCGCCATCTTCTCCAGGCGGCGGTGGCCCCAGTCGGAAAGGGGGGCCAGAGCCTCGGAGAGTTCGCGGCCGAAGTCCGTGAGGGAGTAGACGGTCTTCAGCGGCAGTACGTCGTGCACCTCGCGGTGCACCAGCCCGTCCGCCTCCATCTCGCGCAGCGCCTGCGTCAGCACCTTCTCGCTGAGGCCGGGCGCGCGGCGGCGCAGCTCGGCCGGGCGGTGCGGGCCGGATTCCAGCAGCCACAGCAGCATGGTCTTCCACTTGCCGTCGATCACGGAGATCGCGGCGGTCACTCCACAGACGTTCGGGTCGTGGGCACGTCCGCGCGTCACACCTGCCCCTTTCATCCGGCTCCGTAAGCCTTCGTCAGTCGTCGTCAGTAATTGTCAGTAATTGTCAGTTGTGTCAATCGTATCTGTTCTCAAGGGAGTTGAACCTTGTCCACGTCCACTGACCAGTCTGCCGTCACCGTCCTCGGTCTGGGTCCGATGGGCCGGGCGCTGGCCGGCGCCTTCGTGGCCGCCGGGCTGCGGACCACGGTCTGGAACCGCACCCCGGGCCGCGACCGTGAACTGCTCGAACGCGGCGCGATCGGTGCCGGATCGGCGGCCGAGGCGGTCGCCGCGAGCGCGCTGACCGTCGTCTGCGTGGTGAACTACGACGCGTCCGACAGCGTCCTGCGGGACGAGGCCGTCACCGACGCCCTCAAGGGCCGCACGGTCGTGAACCTGACCGCCGACACCCCCGACCGCGCCCGGGACACGGCGGACTGGGCGGCGGCCCACGGCGTCCGCTACCTCGACGGCGCGATCATGACGCCGACCCCGACCATCGGGACCCCGGACGCGGTGTTCATCCACAGCGGGCCCGAGGAGCTGTACCGGGAGCACCGGCCGGTGCTGGAGGCGCTGGGCGGCACCCACACCCACCTCGGCGAGGAGATCGGCCGGGCCGCCGGCTACGACATCGCCCTGCTCGACATCTTCTGGACGGCGATGGCCGGCTACGCGCACGCCGTGGCGGTGGCCCGGGCCGAGGGCATCACCGCGCGGCAGCTGGCCCCCTTCGCCCGGGGCATCGCCACTATCCTGCCGCCGCTCTTCGAGGAGTGGGCGGACGACGTCGACAACGGCACCTTCTCCGGCGAGCTCAACCCGATCACCTCGACGGTGTCCTCGATGGCCCACATCGTCCACGCCTCCGAGGCCCACGGCATCGACGCGAGCGTGATGCGCGCCGCCGAGGGACAGGCCCGCCGGGTCGTCGCCCTAGGCCACGGCACGGACGGGTACATGCGGGTCACGGAGCTGCTGAACGGCCGCCGCTGACGCGGAAATCCGGTGGCGGCAGTCATACGGGGCGGCTAGCGTGCCCCGTATGACTGCCGGGTCGGCCTTGTGCCGTGAGCGAGTTGGGTGCCCGGCCTCTGAGTGAGGCCGGGGCGGGCCAGGAGCCCGCCTCTTTCTCTGCGCCGCCTTCGAGAAGACCTTCGAAAGAAGCCAGCGACAGAGAAAGAAGAGAGAAGAACGAGTGCCCAACCCCTTCAATGAACCGATCATCGAAGAGTTCCGCGCCAACAAGGGCCGCGTAGGCGGCTACTTCGAGGGCGCCCGGCTGATCCTCCTCACCACCACCGGCGCCCGCACCGGCACCCGGCACACCACCCCCCTCGGCTACCTCCCCGACGGCGACGGCCGCATCCTCGTCATCGCCTCCGCCGCCGGCGCGCCCCGGCACCCGCACTGGTACACCAACCTCCTCGCACATCCCCAAGTCACCGTCGAAAGCGGCGCGTTCACCTACGAGGCGCGGGCCGTCGTACTGGAAGGCGAGGAACGCGACCAGGCCTTCGCGCGGGCCGTCGAGGCGGACTCGGGCTGGGCGGAGTACCAGGAGAAGACGGAGCGGGTAATCCCGGTGGTCGCCCTGCATCACATCGCGCAGGACGGTCCGGGGGACATCAACGCCGGTTCGATGGGCGAGGCGATCAAGGTCGTCCACGATGCCTTCCGACGCGAACTCGGCCTGATCCGCCAGGAGATGAGCGTCGGCGCGTCGATGCTCGGCGCGCAGCTCCGCGTCAACTGCCTGAGCTTCTGCCAGGGCCTGCACAACCACCACACGGGTGAGGACCTCGGCATGTTCCCGGTCCTCGCCGACCGGCACCCGGAGGCCGCGCCCGCCCTGGCACGCCTCCGGCACGAACACGAGCGGATCGCCGAGCTCGTCGAGGAACTGCGCCGGACGGTGACCGCCGAGAACGCCGACCCGGCCGCCGCCCGCGCGGAGGTCGAGCGCCTCACGGCCGAGCTCGAGGCGCATCTGACGTACGAGGAAGAGCAGCTGATCCCGCTCCTCGACGCCGCCTGAGCCACGGGGGCACCTCACAACAGAGGTGCCCCCCTTGGGGCCTGTCCGGCGGCTAGAACGGCAGCGCCCTCCCGTGCACCACCTCCAGCCGAGACACCGCCCGCGTCAGCACCACGTACAGCCGGTGCAGCCCCCGCTCCTCCGCCTCCGCGATCGCGGCCGGTTCGACGGCGACGACATGGTCGTACTCCAGGCCCTTGACGACGCTCGCCGGCACCAGGCTCACCCGGGCGCCCAGCTGGTCCGGGCCGGCCGCCGCGATCCCGGCCGTGTGGAGGGCGTCCCGCACGCGGGGCACGTCCGTATCGGCGGCGATCACCCCGACGGACCCCTCGCGTGTCAGCGCGTCGCGTACGGCGTCCACGACCGCGGCCGGCAGATCGCCCGCCGCGTCCCGGATCCTCAGCTCCCCGTCCCCGCGCAGGGACCGGCCCGGCGGCACGTCCACGTCCAGCCGCTCCAGCAGCCGGTTGGCGAGCGTCACGACGGCCTCCGGCACCCGGAACCCGATGGTCAGCGGCACCACGGCCGCGTCCGGCTTCCCCAGGTGCCGTAGAGCCGTGTCCCATGACCGGGCCGCCCACGGTGTGGTTCCCTGCGCCAGGTCGCCGAGGACGGTGAGCGAGCCGAAGGCGGCCCGCCGGGCGATCGCCCGGCACTCCATCGGGGACAGGTCCTGCGCCTCGTCGACGACGAGATGGCCGTACCCTTCCGGATGCTCGATGAGCCCTGCGACCTCGTCTAGGAGGACGAGGTCGGCGGCCGACCAGCGCGCCGACTTCCACGACCGCGGCGGCTTCGCCCACAGCAGCGCCTTCCGCTCGTCGGCATCCAGCAGCCCCTCGGCAGCGGTCGCCGACACCACCGGTTCGGTGAGGAGTTCGGCCACGATCTCCTCCGGCCGCACCCGGGGCCATACGGCGTCGACGTACGCCCCGATCGCCCGTGACCGCTCGATCTTCCGCACCCAGGCGTTCGTCTGCGGCCCGGCCCGCCGCTCGGCCCGCATCTGCACATACCGCACGACCCGGCTGCGCACCCGCTCCCGCCCGACACCGTACGGCGGCTCCTCGGCCCGTACGTCGTGCAGGATCCGTGCGAGTTCCTCGGCGGGCACCCGCCAGCGGTACGACCCGTCGGGCACCGCGAGGGAACCCACCCCGTCCGCCGACACGCGCGCGTACAGCGCCCGGCGCAGCACCTCGGCCATCCGGGCGTCGTGCTTGACCACGGCGGTCCGCCCGCCGTCGGCCCCGGTGACCGGATGCCGGGCGATCTCCTCCAGGAGGGTCGACTGCCGTACGCCGGTCTCGCCGAGGGCCGGGAGCACCTGCGAGATGTACGACAGGAAGGTGCGGTTGGGTCCCAGGATCAGCAGGCCGCCGCGCCGGATGCGCTGCGGGTGGGTGTAGAGCAGGTACGCGGCCCGGTGCAGGCCGACGGCGGTCTTGCCGGTGCCCGGGGCTCCCTGCACGCACACCGACGTCGCCAGGTCCCCTCGTACGAGATCGTCCTGCTCGGGCTGGATGGTCGCGGCGATGTCCCGCATGGGGCCGACCCGGGGCCGCTCGATCTCGCGGGCCACGATGTCGCTGGTACGGGACCCGGACCGGCTCTCGGACCGGCTCTCGGCTCGGCTCTCGGACCGGCTCTCGGCCCGGTCGAGGTGCTCGTCCTCCAGGCCGGTGAGGTCGGCGGAGTCGCCGCGACTGCAGGGCGCCCAGCCGAAGCGGCGGCGGACGGCGACGCCCTGCGGGTCGCGGGCGCTCGCCTGGTAGAAGGCGCGGGAGACGGGGGCGCGCCAGTCGACGACGAGGGGCGGGGCGGCAGGGTGCTCGCTGATCCGCAGGCGGCCGATGTGGTAGTGCTGCCCGGCATGTTCTCCGTCCGAGAAGTCCAACCGGCCGAAGAACAGCGGCCCTTCGGGCAGCTCCCGCATGGCTTTGGCCTGGCTGCGCAGCCGGTACCCGAGGACTTCGGCGTCGGCACCGGAGGCGGAGACGTCCTCGCCGGTGACGACCTGTTCCCGGGCTCCGTCGACCATGGCGGCGAGGGCCGCGCGGCAGAGGTCGTGGTGGGCGCGTTCGTGGTCGAGGGCGTGCCGTAGGGCGGGGTCGGGTGACGTCATTCCAGCAACCGTACCGGAATAACGTAACCGAGTTAAATTTCTTACTGAGCCTCACTCAAGCGCGAGCCTCACTCAAGCGCGAGCCTCACTCAAGCGCGAGCCTCACTCAGGCGAAGGACGGCAACCCGGCCGCCAGCAGCCCGAACGCCCGCTCCGCCGCGGCCACCGCATCCGCCCGTACGTCCGCCAGCCGCTCCCCGGCCGCGATCCGCCGCCAGTTCTCCAGAGCGAGAATCCGCTGCACGGCGACGATCTGCCCGGCGGCCAGCCGGGCGTCCAGCCCGCCGCCGAGGGCCTCGGCGAGCGCGGCCTCGGAGCGCTCCTGGTAGCCGTACAGGCGGGCGACCAGGGAGGGAGTGCCGTAGAGCAGCGCGTGGAAGGCGAGCACCTCGGGGGCGTCGTTCAGCCCGGTGACGGGGTCGTGCCGCTCGAGTCCCTCCAGGAAGTGCCGCCGCAGCGCCCCGATGGGCGAGGCCTCGCCGCTGACGACCCGCGCGGCCTCGTCCTCGTGATCGGCGAACCGGTACAGGACGAGGTCCTCCTTGGCCGGGAAGTACCGGAAGAGGGTCGGCTTGGAGATCTCCGCCGCGGCCGCCACCTCGGCGACGGACACGGCGTCGAAGCCCTTCTCCAGGAACAGCCGGATCGCGATGTCCGACACGACCTGGTACATCCGCTGCTTCTTGCGCTCGCGCAGGCCGATCTCACTCATACCGCCGAGCCTACGCACCGACAGTCCTGCCGCCGGCCAGGGCGGCCTCAGGCTGCCGTGCGGGTCCTCTCACGCCAGAGCGCGGGCAAGATAGGGGTTCGCCGTCGGGCGGCCGGGCAGGCCCAGCGAGCCCTTCGCGGCCGCCAGTGTCATCGCGTACGAGTCCACGGCCCGGCGCACATTGGGGGCGTCCAGGCTCGCGCCGGTCACCAGGCGGTCGAGGTCGATGTACGCGGACCGGACGATCTCGATCCAGCGGTACACACGCCAGTCGTTGCGCCAGTTGACGGTGTACGCGGGAGGCAGCCGGCGTTCCCAGCGACAGAACATGCGGTCCCGGATCTCCGGCCTGGTGGGAGTGAGGTGCATGTGCCGGACCAGGTCGTAGAGCGGATCGCCGACCAGGGCCATCTCCCAGTCGATGATGGTCAGCGCCAGATGGTCGTCGCGGCGTACGAGGTTCCACGGGTTCAGGTCGCCGTGCAGCAGGGCCGGCTCGCGGTGGCTCACCTCGTGACGGGACAGGATCTGCAGCAGTCGGTCCGCGTCGGGCAGCCCGAGAAGTCCGGCCAGTTGCTGCGACTCCTTCGGCAGACCCCTCACCAGATCCACGAGTTGGCCCCTGAGCCAGTGGTGGAAGCCACTCTCGCCGGACGTCGGGTCGACCTGCTTGTAGTTCACCTGCGTCAGCGCGCAGAGCTGGTCCACGAACGCGTCCGCCTCGTGCGGCAGCAGGCCGTGCACCGGGTGGTCGGGGCGCCTCCGGTCGATGTCACGTGGTCCGACGTACGTGTGGATGGCGAAAGGGTCGTGCGGGTAGCTCTCGGCCAGCGCCAGAACCCTGGGCGCCGCCACGGCGACCCCCGCCTCCTCGATGGCGCGGAGCACGGTGTGCTCGCTGAGGAATCCGGTCTCCCGGCGGCAGACGTCGGGCAGCTTGCGCCGGACCACCACGGGAGCGTCGATGCTCGGCGCCCAGACCACGGTGTTGAGGTACGCGGTCCCCTTGAACACCCGGCCCGCCGGAGCGGCTCCCTCCGCCACCAGGGCCTCCCGGACGGCGGAGGCGGGAAAGTCCGGGTGCTCGGGAAGACGCCGGTCCGGCTGACATCCGAAGGCCTTCGCGATCCCGCCCCGGCCATCGCGACCACGGTCGCCGGGGGCGGCCAGCCAGCGGAACAGGGCTCGCTCGATCTCGCCCTCGCCGGGCACGTTCCTCAGCTGCAGCGGCTCGGCCCCGGACTCCAGGGCCCGGCGGACCTCCGCCGTCGCCTCGTCGAGGCTCTTCTGGGTGAATGACTCCTCCAGGGACCGCGCGGCCCGCATCACGTC
Organism: Streptomyces sp. SA15; assembly: GCF_002291145.1. GTDB lineage: Bacteria > Actinomycetota > Actinomycetes > Streptomycetales > Streptomycetaceae > Streptomyces. The sequence continues at coordinate 92,682 of NZ_NTGE01000111.1, read as the reverse complement.
CGGATAGACGGACTGCGCCCGCTCGAAGGCGAGGTAGTGGCGCAGGTCCTTGGTCAGGCCCGCCACGGCGGCGGGGCGGCGGCTCTCCATGGCCTCGGCCCACGCGTCGACCACCTCGGCCCACTGGTGGGACGGGTACCGCATGCGCACGAGGTGCGTGGCGAGGTCGTGCAGCGGGTCGCCGTAGGTCGCCAGTTCCCAGTCGACGCAGATGAGGGGCGGCTCACCGGCGTACGACACGATCAGGTTGTCACGGTGCAGGTCGGCGTGGAGCAGGCTGTACGGGCGGCGGGCCATGACGGGAACCCGCTCGGCCAACCGGAGCAGGGCGTCCTCGGCGATGCCGAGCGCGGCGAACAGTCCGCCGAAGGCCGCCCGGTTGGGTCGCCTGATCTGCCGGTCCGCGAGATGTACGAGGGTGCGCAGGAACCCCTGGCTGTCCGTGTCGTTGCTGGGCCAGACGGACGGCAGCGGCGGCAGCGCCCCCCGCCGCACCTGGGTCATCTGGGCGAGCAGGTCGGCCAGCGCCCTGATGAGCAGGGTGTCGACGGGTTTGCCGTTCCCGCAGACGGCGGAGAGCGGTAGGCCTTCCACATAGCTGTGGATCGCGAAGTGGTCCCCTTTGACCAGGCACTGCGGCGCGTGCGGCAGGATCCCCTTGATGGCGTCGAGGATCTCCGCCTCGTTCTGCCAGGTCCTGATCACCACGGGCAGTGCGTCGGCGCGCGGGATCCGCACGGTGACGGACGTGCCGGCGGGACGGCCGAGCCGCCAGGACATCGGCTCCGTCAACCGCACCACGTAGTTCAGGTTGTGGTGCCCGCTGCTGGCCTTCCCATGCCGTCGGGCCAGTCCCACGAACTCCCGGTAGGCGTACTCAGGCCGGGCGCGCTCCCTGAGAAAGGGACGGGGAAGAGGAGGTGCGCCCACAGGCCGCTCCCGGTGTCACAACCAAGGCGAGATACAAGACTCCATGAGACCACAGCGGCTCCCCCCGGAGCACCGGTTACTGCGAACCCGGCACCTCTGCATTGCCGTGCTGCTGCCGCCAGCGCACCAGCGCCGTGACGATCTCTCCCCGGCTCGGCACCATGTCCAGGCCCAGCGGCACGGCGGCCGCAACCAGGATCGTCCGCAGTCTCCGTCCGGCATGGTCGAGCCGGCCCTCGACATCCGGTCCGAAGTCCAGGGACAGGGCCTCACGGATGACGTCGGTGAAGACGGACTGTGCCTTCTTGTAGTCGATGAGCAGCGAAAGGTCACGCTTCAGGCCCTTGGAGCTGCCGGGCCTGATCCCATCGACGGCAGCGCGCCATCGTTTCACCATCCGATGTTCCTGCCACGCCGGGTACCGCATCAGGTACAGGTGGGTGGCCAGGTCGTACAAGGGGTCGCCGACCATGGCCAGTTCCCAGTCGATCGTCCAGAGTCGGCTCCGGGAATCGATGACGAAGTTCTCGCGGTGCAGGTCCGCATGGAGAAGGCAGAAGGGCCGTTGACTGAGACCGGCCACATGATTCCGGAGCCACTTGAATGAGCGTCCGTCCACCCCGAGGTCTTCGAAGAGACGCTCGAACTTCGGCAGGTTCTCCTCATAGACGCGTTTCTCGGTGAAATGGACGAGCCGCCTGAGGAATCCGTTCGTGTCACCGTCGTCCGGCCGGTCCTCGTCCGCGCAACGCCGATCAATCGTGAGGGTTTCCTGAGTCACCCGGGCCAACTGCTCGAAGAGAACGACGATCTGATCGAAAATGCCCTCTGGAACCGCTCCGCCAAATGGGTAGAGCGAGCCGAGCGTCCTTCCCTCGATGAACCGTTGCAAGCCGGCGGTGCCGACATCGAAGACGTCCGGGATACGGGAGATCCGACCAGCGAGGGCCTTCAGCAGCTGCTCCTCCGAGACGAAGCACCGCCGGTCGAACCACAGGAGATTGTCGCGCGGCTCCCGGCACTTCCATCGGACCGGATCCGGCGATGCCGTTTCCCCGGGCAGCGGAAACACATAAGTCTCGTGGTGGTAGCCGTGGAGCGGTCCCTCGACCGCTCTCGGGTCTCCACTCACCTCGACCGCACGCAGTCGAGCAGCGGAAGCCAATTCGGGTGACATTGCCCGTTTTCTCTCGCCTCGAACCCTTCTCGCAGGGTACGGAAGTGGCAGAACATTACTCCCCCGCCGACGAGCATCGTGCCAGAAGTGTGTTACATGCCGAAGGCGGTACCCCCTGGCAGGGGACGAGCACGCACCTGTGAGGCAACTTGCCCACTTCTGACCGAAATGTTCACCTGGTTGGGTGATGACCTGCGGAACTGGTCGCGCGCCCCGACATCGTCCACACTGAACCGGGTGACCGGGAGGAGACCCCATGGGCGAGGCACACGACGAGCAGGAAGCCCTGCGGCGGCTCCTCGGCCGCACACAAGCGGTCCTCCTCGACTTCGACGGCCCCGTCACAGCCCTCTTCAAGGGCACCTCCACCGCGCACGTCGCCGACGAGATCAAGGACGCGGTGCGGGAAATGTGGGGTGCTCTGGACCAGGACGTGGAGGACTGCGACGACTCGCACGACCTTCTCCAGCGAGTCAGGGACATGTACGACCGGCCCCGTGCAGCGCCCCGTACCGGAGAAGCGCTCGAGCGTGCCGAACGCATCGTGACACACCACGAATTCGTGGCGGTGAAGTCAGCCAGGCCGGTACCGCACTTCGCCGGTCTCGTGAAGGCCCTGCAGGGCCTCGGCATGCACCTCGCGATCGTGAGCAACAACGCGGACGGTCCGATCCTGGAGTTTCTCAAGTCCCTGGGCCTGCGGTCGAAGTTCGAGGCCGTAGCCGGGCGCGACCCGCACGATCCGCGCCACATGAAACCCCACCCCGACTCCGTGAACCGTGCCGTGGAACACCTGGGGCTGGACCCCTCCGACTGTCTCTTCGTCGGAGATCAACTCACCGACCTGGAAGCGTCTCTGCGGGCGGGAACCCTGTTCCTCGGATACACCCGTTCGAAAAAACGCGCAGCGGAAATGCGGCGTCGCGGCGCCGACTGGGTCGTGTCGTCACACAAGCCTCTCATCAGCGCCGCCATGGCACCGCGTAACCCGAACTGACCTTCTGGCACTGGCGAGTTGACCGAGGCATCATGGTGAACCTCGGAGATCGGCAGGCATCGCCGCCGCCTCACGTCCGCGGCGCACAGGGGGTAGAGGGTGTCTTCTCGCAGGCCGGGTGACGGCAGTCCACGCAGATTCGAACGCGTACGGCGTTCGTTGAGCGTATGGAAGCCGCGCATTGTGAAGTGGCTGCTGGCCTTCGTCGTCGTACTCGGTGTCACCGCCGAAATCATCGAACCGCTGGGAAACGCACTGAAGGGACAGGGATTCCTCGGCGGATCCTTCGCCGCGCTCATCGCCCTCATCCTTTTCGACGCCATCGGTGACTCTGACCCACAAGAGGTATCGGGCGTCTATGTCCTCGCTGATCTGGGCGATCTGCGGGCCCCCGTGATGGAGGCGTTCGAGGCCAGGCAGGTAACCATAGAATTCTCTGGCTTCACTATGCAGACACTGCTCGGCCTGCTCGTGGAACCGCTCAACAGGATGGCCGACGAGAAAGTGAACACGCAAAAGCTGACACTGCGTCTCACCATCGCCCATCTCAATCTGCCACTGAGCCTGCCGGGAAAGCTGGAACCCGCCTCCGAGAGCTCCGGACTTCCCTCTGGAACGCTGCATTTCAGCGACTCGGGTGATAACCGCGAACGCATGCGAGAGAAATACACGTTGTCCAACTGGGACGAGCTCAAGCGGCTCTTGGGACGCGTGCACGCGAAGAACCCGCACGTCATCATATCCTGCGAGGTGCGGGAGTCACCGCAGGTACCCGAGCGGAAACTCTATATCCTCAACGAGGAGAAAGTGTTTTCCGTGCCGTATGGAATACGAAAAAACGAGAACGTGCACTGGCGCGGAAACACTTTCGATATCCTCGACGCCGAGGGACACGGGCTCAAGCACGGAAAGGCGCGGGCCATCGGATGGGACCGGCGATCCGACTCCCGCTCGACACGGGACATCGCGGAGCATCACATGGAGTGGTACCGGAACCTGTGGGAACGGCTGGAACTCATCAAGCCCGAGTACCCCGTCATCGCCGATCCCAAGTGGCCCGCCGAGCGGCCTGCGAGCTGACCGAGGTCAGGCGGCAAGCAAGTCCCAGACGGAGTCGAACCACTGCCGCATGCTGTCCACGAAGACAGACCCGGGCGAGGTCGGACTCTGGTCCTTCACGTGGTGCGTGAGGGTGGCGCCGAGGCCCAGGACGTCGAGTGCGGTGACCTCCTCGCCGGAGTCCAGCACGATCTTGCGCTCGATCACTTCGTACGGGCCGTGCAGCGCCTCCACGCCGTTGAGGAGATAGAGCTTGAAGGTCGGGCTCAGCGGCGCACGGCGGATCCGGATGTCGACGGAGGGGACCAGCCCTTCCGTCTGCAGGTCCGTCAGCGCCCCTGCGAGCGACGCCGTGTGCCGCTCGGTGATGTCGCGCAGGCGCTCCCGCAGGCGCGGGTCGTCCGGGTCGCCCTTGACGCGCGGATACGGCAGCGGCAGCGACGCGTCCGGCAGGAGCACGCGCAGGGTGATGTGCCGGGGCTCTATGAAGCCGCCGCGGATGCGTTCCGCTTGCAGCCGGATGTGCGCGTCGAGCGACTCGGACGTCAGCGTGTAGACGTCCAGGGTGACTTCGGGATGTTCGAAGGCCTCACTGATGAGCGGCCCCAGTGTCATGCCGTGGCGCGATCGGCCAGCCTTGGGCGTCGAGGACCGTATGCGCTGGGTCTTGACCACCCGTGACCCGCTGCCCTGCCGCGACTCGATCCACCCCTCGTCGGCCAGCTCCCGCAGCGCCCCCTGCACGGTGTACCGGGACACTCCGAGTTCTTCGGCCAGTTCGCGTTGTGACGGCAGGAAGGACCGCAGCGGATACGTCCCGTCGGTCATCCGCTCTCGCAGTTCGTCGGCGACCCGCTGGAACTCCCGGTCGCCGACCGCCCCGATCTGCTGTGCGTCCACGGTGTGGACCGTACCGCTTCCGGTCCACCAGCAAACCGGTGTCCAGCCAACTGGGCGGCCACTCAGGCCTGAGTGCGCATCAGCATGAGCAAAGGCTCGAGTGAGTCGACGGTCATCTCGGCGCCCGCGTCCCGCAGCAGCTTCTCCTTGCGCTCGTTACGCGCGTAGCCGAGAAACGGAACGCCGGCGGCGTTGGCGGCGAGCAGGTCCGAGGGGGTGTCGCCGATCATCAGGGCGGTGGACGGGGCCGAGCCCATCGCGTTCAGGGCCCGGTTCAGGCAGTGCGGGTGGGGTTTGAGGTGGTTGAGTTCCTGGGTGCGGCCGTAGATGTGGGGGGCGAAGCAGGAGGAGAGGCCGCGGCTCTCCAGGTAGGTGCGAACCACCCGCGGGGAGTTGTTGGTGGCGATCGCCAGTCGGGAGCCCACGGCTGTCCAGGTGCGTATCAGCGGGTCCGCGTACGGCGTGGGCATCGCCAGGGCGGTGGCCCGCAGTTCTTCCTGGGTGAGACGTTCCTCCAGCTCGGCCACGAGGTCGCTGCCGGGGTGTCTGCGGTCGACGGCACGCAGGACGATGTGCGGATCCAGGGACTCACGTTCGTCGTCGGTCAGCAGGCCGTGCAGGCCGCGGCCTTCGAGCCAGTCCACCAGGTCGTTCGCCACTTTCTCCGCCGAATGCCCGGCGAACAGGCGGCAGATGGGGCCGTCGAAGTCCCAGAGCACGACTCGCGCGCGTGCGATCAGCCCCCGCAGTGCCTCGGTCTTGGCTGCCACCAGTTCAGTCTGCGTCGTATCAGAAGTCACTAGGAGAGTGTCATGTCCGTGGTGATGGTTTCCCAGAGGGCGTCGAACCACTTCTGCGATTGCTCCACGAACGCGGCGTCCCGCTGGCCGGCGCCCTCCTCGAAGGAGAAGAGGAGCGATTCGGTGCCGAGGACGTCGTACATGTCGAGGGTTCCGGTGTCCGAGGGCTCCTCGCGGCGGGTGACCATGTAGTACGCGAGCAGCGCCTCCGTGCCGTTGAGGAGGTACAGCTTCACCGGCGGCGTGAAGGGCAGCGCGCGGAACGTGACGCGGACGTCGATGCCGTGGGAGGAGCGCAGGGCCTGGAGGTTGTGACGCAGGACGTGGGCCTGGGCGTTGCGCATCTCCAGCCAGCGCTGGTGGACCGGGTCGCCGTCGCCCGGTCCGTCGACCGGGACCGGGAAGGCCAGAGTGATCTCACGGGAGGGCAGGAGGATGCGTACATCGATGGACTGGGGCCGTACGCGGTCCTCGTGGATCAGACGGAGCGGCTGGCTCAGCGCCACGAGCAGGCTCTCCGCCGTCAGGCAGGCCGCGTCGATCCGTACGTGCGGTGCGGCGAACGCCTCGGCGAGCCTCGGTGCCAGCCCCACCATCGTCGGCTGGGGTCCCCCCACGGCGCGGGCCGGCGCGGCGATCCGCGGCGGGCTGCCTTTGCTCACATTGCTCAGGAGGCCGTCCTCCTGGAGGGACCGGAGGGCCTGGCGGACCGTGCCGCGTTCCACGCCGAACTCCTCGGCGAGTTCGGCCTGGGTGGGCAGGCGGTCCCCCGCCTTGAGTTCGCCCACGCGGATGCGTTCCCGCAGGATGTCGGCGATCTCCTGGGGCGAGAGTCTTCTGCTGCCGTTCACTGCCACGTTCTCCTGGGTCACGACCAAACGCTACAACTCTGCTCCATCTGGCGGGAGTTGTTTGAACCTTGTTTATAAGTAGGTGCCAAGTGGGGACAACCTAATCAGAGTTGGCAGCCAACTTGATTGAGTTGGCGAAAGTTTTGCCTTCTTGTCGCCCAACCCCCCACGTCCGTCCGCCCCGGAAGCCTGAAGGGGGAAACACCGTGCCCGTCCTCGCCCTCCTCTCCGCAGTCTTCGTCATCGGCATCGAGCAGACCGTCCAGTGGAAGTACGGCGCCGCCGGCATCATCGGGCTGCTCCTGCTCACCATCGGCATCAAGGCCAAGAGCCCGGCCGTCAGCTCCGCCGGCGCGGTCGTGATCGCCCTGCTGGTCGCGAGGCCCGCCCTATGAGTCACGAACGCCCTGGTCGGACACCGTGGGAGACCTCAGGTCGTGAGTAACAACTCCGAACTGATCGTCTCCCACAGTGCGTTGAACCACAGGTGCGACTGCTCCACGAACGTCGTGTCACGCAGACTCGCGCCCTGCATGAAATCGAACAGCATCGACTGCGTGCCGTCGGCGTCGTACATCTCCAGGCGCTCGTGGTCGATCTCCGTCTCGCGCAGCCCCAGTGTGTAGTACGCGAAGAGCGTCTCCGTGCCGTTGAGCAGATACAGCTTCACCGGTGGCGTGAACGGCAGGGCGCGGAAGGAGACCCGCACGTCGATGCCGTGCGTGGCACGCAGAGCCAGCAGGCTGTGCCGGAGTACCTGGCCCTGGGCGTTGCGCTGGGCCAGCCAGCGGTCGTGCACGGTGTCGTCGTCCTCGCCCCGGCCCTCGACCGGGACCGGGAAGGCGAGGTCGATGTTCCGGCTCGGCAGCAGGACCCGGACGTCGATCTTGGCCGGATTCGTTCGCCCGGCGTGGATCTGACGCAGCGGTTCGCCCATGGCGAGCGTGAGGGAGACCGAGGTCAGACACAGGGCGTCGATCTCGACGTGCGGGGCCGCGAAGGCGTCCGCGATCCGGGGAGCGAGGGCCACCATGGTGGGCAGCGGCGGACCTCCGGGCCCGGGCTGCACCCCGCCGAGGCCCAGGTCAGGGGCGACGGTCGCGGGGCTGCCCTTGGAAACGTTGGTCAACAGGTGCTCCGACTGCAGGATGTACAGCGCCTGCCGTACGACGCCGCGCTCCACCCCGAACTCGTCGGCCAGCCTGGCCTGCGTGGGCATGCGCTGGCCTGGTCGCAGCGCGCCGGACCGGATCCGGGCACGCAGCTCCTCGGCCACCTCGCGATGTGACATGTGTGGCCGCTGTGACCTCTTCCGTCCATTGACGGCGGCGTGTTTCGGGTCCACGACCAAACACTACAACTTCCCGCCATCTTTGGGCAGTTCGAGGGAAGGTGGTTATGAGCCGCTTCCAAGCGGAGATAAGTACAGTGAAGTTGGTCGCCAACTTGAGCAACGTGGTCAAACTTCCGCAAGGTTGGCCAGCTGGGCGACCGACAGGGACCACCGTCCCGAAGGGGGGACCGCCATGCCGCTCATCGCCATCGCCCTAGCCGCCCTCGCCGTCACCTTCGAACAGCTCGTCCAGTGGAAGTTCGGCGCGATGGGCATCATCGGCCTCGTCGCGCTGACCGTCGGCGTCAAGGCCAAGAGTGCCACGATCGGCGGCCTCGGAGCGGTCATCCTCCTGATGCTGCTCGCCCAGTCCGGCTGACCGGGCTCCCTTCCGGAGGGGAGCCGGGAGCCCGGTCGGTCCGCACAGACACAACTGAACACGGTCAGCACCCCAGCACAGCCACAACTGAATGCACAGCCACAACTGAACAGCTCGCTACGGATGCAGAGCAGCAGCACAGTCCACAGTCGCCCGCAGGAAGGAGTCTCAGAACATGTCCGGGCACCAAGGTCGCCTGGACGTACGCAGCAGGGCGTCGGTCACCCGGCCGGCGCCCGCTCGTTCTTCCCGGACCCGCCCGAGCGCCACCAGCCGCTCCGCCGACTCGTCACCGAGCCAGAGCGCCGCCAGGTCGCCCACGTCGAGGGTGAGGTCGGCGTCGGCCGTCGTCGGCGTGCAGGACCCGCCGTCCCGCTCCGACGCGTTCAGCTCGTAGCGCCCGCCCGTGAACCCGTCCGGGTCGTTCACCTCCAGCACAAGCCGGCCCTCCCCCGCGTACGTCCGTGCCTCCAGCGCCCGTACGACGTCCAGGATCCGCACCCACAGCCAGTCCGCCTGCGTGGTGATCCTGGCCGCGCGCGGGTTCGGCAGGAAGAACGGGAGCAGGTCGTCGGGGGAGCGCCAGCCGCTCTTCACCTGCGTGATCCAGTCGATCGAGCAGAGGTGGTGCCACAGGGCGCGTTCGGCGGCCGGGGTCGACGCGATCAGCCAGTGCACGGTCGCCGTGTTGTGCGGCTGCTTGTCGTGCCAGTTGTCGTCCGACTTGTACGCGGCCAGAGCCTCGACCTCGCCGCCCGCCGAGCGGTACACCGCGTAGTGCGGCTCGGTCCACGACGGGTCGAACCGTACGGCACCGGTGTTGAGCCGCCACCACAGGTCGTCGCGGCTCACCGCCCCCGGCTGGGCGCGGCGCACCCGCTCGTGCAGTTCGGGGCCGAGTTTGCGGACGTCCTCGCCGTCCACCAGCTCGATACGGCCGCCGTCGTCCGGGGCGCCGGAGCGGCGGGGGTCGAGTCCGGTGCGCGGGACGTCGATCGTCCACTCGGTCATCCAGGTGGCGGGGCCGAAGCCGTAGCGGCCGTAGATCGGGTACTCGGCGGCGATCAGGGTCGCGACGACGTCCCCTCGGTCCTTCGCGGCCGCCAGGTCCTGCGCCATCATGCGGGTCAGCAGGCCGCGGCGGCGGTGGGTGGCGGTGACGGTGACGGCGGAGATGGCGTCGGCGGGGACAGTCGCGCCGCCGACGGCGGTGAGCTCCTGGGCGAAGGACTTGAAGGTCGCTACACAGCGGGCGCCGTCGAAGGCGCCGAGGTAGCGGCCGGGGGTGAACTGGGGGCGGCGGGCTTCGAGTTCCGCTTCGGAGGGGGTGGGTTCGCGCAGGAAGCCGGTGTTCACCGCGCGCAGCCAGTCCGGGAGTTCGTCCTCGGTGATGGGGCGGACGTCGATGTCGGGGTGCGGAGGGTGGGTCATGGGGTCACGGTAGGTGTGCGGCGGGGAGGTGTCGCGGGATTTCCTCGCCCCCGCCGCCCCTACCCGTCCCATCCCCAGGGGGTCCGCCCCTTCGACCCCGCCAGGGGGCTCCGCCCTGGACCCCCGGCCTATGCTCACCCACCACCCGACTCGGTCAGCCGAGAAGTGACCCTCCTCCTGGGGCTCCGTCCCAGACCCCGGCGGGGACTGCGTCCCTGCCCCCAACGCACCCGCACCCACCTCACGTGAGCAGGTCGTCGACCTGTGCCTCCCCCTCGCGGTACCGGCGGGCGATCTCCGCGCTGCAGTCGTCGGCCGTGCGCTGCAGCCGCTGCCGGCGCCGGGACAGTTGCTGCTCGTACCGCACGAGCCGCCCCATCGCGGTGTTCAGCTCCAGGTCCGTCCGCGCGTCCAGGTCCGACAGCTCGACCTCGGCGAGCATGTCCGCCGCCAGCCGCCGGGACTCCTCGCTCTGCGGGACGCCCAGCGTCACATGGCGGGCCGAGGAGCGCTGCCGGGCCGGGGCGTCCGTCAGGATCTCCGGCAGCCGCTCCACCACGGACGGCTCGCCCGTGGTCACGACCGACGTCGACGTCGGGCACCGCCGCGCCAGCTCGGCCCGCAGGATGTCGATACGGCCCTGCAGCAGCCGCCGTACATAGCTCAGGTCGGCCTCGTCGCGCTGGGCGTCCCGCCGCAGGACGCGCAGCTCGGGAAGGCTCAGCACGGCCAGGTCGTGCTCGGGCGGGTCACCGGGCAGCACGGGGCTGTCCGTTCTCTGCACGGGTGGCCGCTGTGTGCCCAGCCACCCGGTACTCGGTGTGCTCATGTGCCTCAACCGTCCCCTCGACCGGCGTGTGGAAGCATGGTGCCACCCCAAGTGGCCGCTATGTGAACGAGTGCCCCCGATCCGCCCCAGATGGGCGGGTAAGGAATAAAAAAGAATCCCCTTACGGGCGCTTCTCCTCCGCACGGCATCATGGACCGCATGCGTGCAGTGGTGCAGAGGGTGGACGGCGCGAGCGTCGTCGTGGACGGCGAGACGGTCGGGGCGATCGAGGGCGAGGGGCTGTGCGTCCTCGTCGGGGTCACCCATGAGGACACGAAGGAGAAGGCGGCCCAACTCGCCCGCAAGCTGTGGTCGATCCGCATGCTGGCCGACGAGAAGTCGTGCAGCGACATCGACGCACCCCTCCTCGTCATCAGCCAGTTCACCCTCTACGGCGACGCCCGCAAGGGCCGCCGCCCCACCTGGAACGCGGCCGCCCCCGGCGATGTCGCCGAACCGCTCGTGGACGAGGTGGTCGCCCAACTGCGCGCGCTGGGCGCGACGGTGGCGACGGGCCGGTTCGGCGCCCGGATGCGGGTGTCTCTGACGAACGACGGCCCGTTCACCGTACTGCTGGAGATCTAGAAAGCCGAGGGTGTGCAGTTCCCCAGGGGCGCGGGGCTGTATCGATATGCGGCTCCGCCGCGATGGGGGTCCCCCCGCTCGAGCGAAGCCGAGAGTGGGGGAGCGACCAGCCACGACGGAGCGGAGCCGCAGTCGCACGACTACGGCTCGACGACCACTTCCTGCGCGGCCGCTGTCTCTCCGGCCAGGAGCCTCGCGTCCACCGGCACGTTCCGCTTCACCAGCGCGAGCGCGACCGGGCCGAGCTCGTGGTGCCGTACGGACGTGGTGATGAAGCCGATCTTGCGGCCGTCGGGGCCCTCGTCCGCGAGGCGGATCTCGGTGCCGGGCGTCGGCAGGTGGACCTCGCTTCCGTCGAGGTGGAGGAAGACCAGGCGGCGCGGGGGCTTGCCGAGGTTCTGCACGCGGGCGACCGTCTCCTGGCCGCGGTAGCAGCCCTTCTGGAGGTGGACCGCCGTGCTGATCCAGCCCAGCTCGTGCGGGATGGTGCGGTGGTCGGTCTCGAAGCCGAGGCGCGGGCGGTGGTGCTCGACGCGCAGGGCCTCGTAGGCCAGGATTCCGGCCGCGGGGCCCGCCTTCTCGGCGTACGACTCCAGTTCCGCGCGGGGGAGGAAGAGATCACGGCCGTACGGCGTCTCGCGGACGACGACGCCCTGCGGCACCTCGGCGATCGAACCGGCCGGCAGGTGCACGAGGGCGAAGTCGTCCGTCCGGTCGGCGACCTCGACGCGGTAGAAGAACTTCATCGACTCCAGGTACGCGATCAGCGCCTCCTGGGTGCCGGGCTCGACGTGCGCCCAGACCGTCGAGCCGTCGTCCACCAGGTACAGGGCGTGCTCGATGTGGCCGTGCGCGGAGAGGACCAGCGCCTCGGTGGCCTGCCCCGTCGGCAGCTCGCTGACGTGCTGGGTGAGCAGCAGATGCAACCAGCTCAGCCGGTCCTCGCCGGAGACGGTGACGACTCCGCGGTGCGAGAGGTCGACGAAACCGCTCCCGTCGGCGAGGGCGCGCTGTTCGCGGAAGAGATCGCCGTAGTGGGCGGCGACGCCTTCGTCCACGCCCTCGGCGGGGACGGCGCCGGGCAGAGACAGCAGGGGGCTTTTCATATGCCTAAGCCTACGACTCGGTAGTTGAAGTCTTTGTTGAAGCATTCACCGTTGAGGGCTTCACGGTTGAGGGCTGCACCGTTGAGGACTGCACCGCTGAGGTCTTCAGAGAGCAGTCCTTGCACCGGCCGAAGATCGCGAAGTGCTTCATGTCCGTGTCGAAGCCGAACTCGGCCCGCAGCTTGGCGGTGAACTCGGCGGCCACGCTCAGATCCGCCTCGATGACGTTCGTGCAGTCACGGCAGACGAGGTGGATGTGGTGGTGCCGGTCCGCGAGGTGGTACGTCGGCGCTCCGTGCCCCAGGTGCGCGTGGCTGACCAGCCCGAGCTCCTCCAGGAGCTCCAGGGTCCGGTAGACCGTGGAGATGTTGATCCCCGACGCCGTCTTCCGCACTTCCACGAGAATGGCGTCGGGGGTCGCGTGTTCCAGGGTGTCCACGGCTTCGAGCACGAGTTGCCGCTGCGGCGTCAGCCGGTAGCCGCGCTGCCTGAGGTCACTCTTCCAGTCGGTGCTCACCACGATGCAAGTCTAGGCGCACCTCATCTCCTCGTCCTTGGAGTCCCTCAGCTCCCGGCACGGGAGGAAGCCCTGGCCCTCCAGCAGCTTCGACACTCCCCGGCTGCGCAGGAAGTCGAGGAAGTCGCGGGTCAGTCCGGACGCGCCCTCACGGGTGTAGAGGACCTCGGAGGCCCAGAAGGGGTAGTCGCCGTCGAGGACGCTCTCCTTGGTCGGGGGAGTGCCGTTGATCGGCACGGTCCGCACGTTGGGGAAGAAGGGCAGGGCGTTGGCCTCCGCGTACCCGATGGCGTTCTTGGTCCGGTTCACGTAGTCGAGCAGTTCCATCGTGGAGCCCACGGAACAGACTCCCGTCGAGCCGGCGGTGCACCGGGGCGCGGGCGGGGTGCCCTGCCCGCCGGTCACTCGCTCCTCGAAGGCGTTCCGGGTGCCCGACCCGTCGGCGCGGACCACCGCCACGGGCGTTGTGGCCATGCGTCCGTCGTCGTCGCGGAAGCCGCCCTCGGTGAAGATCTGCCTGAGCTGGTTCTGGCTCAGTCCCAGGTCCCAGAGCGACTGGCCGGGGCCCAGGTCCTGTGCGAGGGACTGGTTGGCCACCACGGCGAAGACGATCACACCGACGGTGTGGGCGTCGAGGCCCTTCTCCGGTTCCTGTCCGGCCACGGTGTCCACCATGGCGATGGTCTCCGCGGCCGGGTTCGCCCGCAGTTCCTCCAGCCCCTCCTGGCTACCGGTCGCCTCCAGCACCACGTCGGTGTCGGGGCACTGCTCCTCGTACGCCTCCTTGACCTCGTGGGCGAGGGGCGAGAAGGCGGTCGAGCCCGTCAGCGTGAGGCGGCGGACCTGGGAGCAGTTCGCGTCCAGCCGGAGACTCTCGTTGTTCGCGTAGACGCCGGCGCCGACGCTCAGGGCCGCGACGAGCGTCACGACGATGGCGGTGGCCCACCGGCGTCTGGCCCGCCCGGCGGTCTTCTTGATCCGGCCGCCCTTCAGCTTCCCGCCCGAGGTGATCTTGGGCGGCTTCGCCGAGGAGCCGGCCCCGTCGTCCTCCAGCAGCACCAGCAGCCGGAAGCGCTCGCGCCGGTTGAGGGGGAAGACCGGCAGGGTGATCGTGTCGGCCTGCCGGCTCGCTGCCGGGACCGGGGCCAGTCTCACACCGGGGCCGATACCGTCGGCCGGCTCGGGGGCGGCAGGCGCGGGTACCTGTGGACGCAGGGTCACCTCCAGCGGCTCGTTGGCGTCCCGCACCTTGAAGTGCACGACCTTCTTGCCCGTGAAGGTGAAGGTGAGAGGGTTGACGAAGTGCTCGGGTTCCAGCGTCTGCACACCGGAGTTGCGCACCTCCAGCATGACCAGACTGCCTTCGCTGATCTGGCGGCCCTGCCAGTGGATCTCCCACATGCCGGGCGGCGGCTGGTGGTTGATGTGCTTGTTGATGGGCCCGTTGTAGACCTCGCTCCAGCTGATGCGCCGCACCCCTTGGTACCGGTCCAGCCAGAAAGCGACGGTGCTCGCGCAGAGGGCACACACCAGGGCACCCGCCCACATCTGCCCGTCACTGAGTCCGCCGAAGAAGTCGGCGATCGTCTCGAACACCTCAAGTCCCCCTGCTCGAGCGTCGAATCAAGGGGAACAGATGCTCGGTAGAGGAGACTTCAACAGCGTGAGAGCCCGCTGTCCCGCACATGAACGGGACGCGAACAAGGTGACGCCTATTCAGGCCTGCCGGGCGGGAAGGGTCGCAGGGCCGCGCTGTCGTCTCAATGGATCTTGTCGTCGAGCGCGGCGAGCGTGGCACCGATCGCCCTCTGCTCGCCGTCCGGTGGCAGCGGCAACGAAGGCATGAAGGGGCAGGTCAGAAGAGGCCGAGCCCGGCAGACTCGACGGTTCCCAGGATGCGGCACTTCACCCAATGGTGAACGAGACCTACCGGAAGAACGCGATCCCGTCGTCCGGCATGTCGTCCGGCAGGGCCTTGGCCCAGCGCTCGACGTCCTCCGGGGTGACGACCTTCTTCAGGTGGGCCGACATGTAGGGGCGCAGCTCGACCTCGGGGGTCTGCTTCTCGCCGACCCACATCAGGTCGCTCTTGACGTAGCCGTACAGGCGCTTGCCGCCGGTGTACGGGCGGGAGGCCGCCGTACGCGCCACCGCGTCCGTGACCAGGTCGATCTGCGGCTTCTTGTCGGCCAGCCGGCCGTACCAGACCTCGACCACGCCGTCGTCGCGGACCATCGTCACCTCGACCTTGCGGTCGGTGTCGATGCGCCAGTAGCCGGACTCGGACTCCAGCGGCTTGACCTTGTTGCCGTCGTTGTCCAGCACCCAGGTGTGGGACCGGTACTCGAGGAAGTCCCGGCCGTCGTGTGTGAAGGTGACCTCCTGACCGAAGTTGCACTTCTCGGCGCCGGGGAAGTCGTGCACGCCCGCGCCCGCCCAGTTTCCGAGCAGGAAGGCGAGGGGGACGAGCTCCTTGTGGAGGTCGGACGGGATCTCGATCATGAGCAACAGTTCCTAGACGGGGGTCAGCGTCCTACTACGGCGGTCAGCGCTGGCCCTGGTACAGCTTCTTCACGGTCAGCCAGGCGAAGCCGAGCACGCCGACGCAGACCAGGATCAGCAGGGCCTCGAAGAAAATCTCAAGCACGGAGTGCTCCTCGGACGATCGTGGGACAGCGGTACACAAAAGAGCCGGGCCCCAGCTTACGCGGCCGGAGACCGGCTCTCCGTGTGAGGTACACCCTCGTGGGCCTCACCCGAGCAGCTGGCTCTGCAGGGTCACCGTCTGCTGGAACGGAACGGCCGGCGCGGTGCCCTTCCGGGACTGGACGATCACACCGAGGACGTCCCCGGCGGCCAGGTACGCCTGCCGGACGTGCTCGGCGCCGTACGGCTTGGTCTCCGTTTGAAGTGCTCTCCTCCTTCGCAAGCTCAGGAAGGAGATTCCTGCCTACCTTGCGGTGGCGGGCTTGACGCCGCGTGTGCGCCTGACGACTGCCCTTCCGGCAGCCGGGATGAGCCCGTGGCCCATCCGGTACAGGTGCAAGACGTTCCGGGCTGCGTTGTGGTCGGCGTTGCCTTCCCAACCGCAGTCCGGGTTCTTGCATACGAACGTGGCCTGGTCCTCGCGGCTGCCGGGGGTGATGAACCCGCATGCGGAACAGCGCCGGGAGGTGTTCGGAGCGGGAACCTTGTGCAGGGTGCCACCCTGGCGGGCGGTCTTGTACGTCAGCATGGTCACGGTCCGGCCCCACGCCTCCTGGCTGATGGAGCGGTTCAGGCCGGACTTCTGCGCGACGTTCCTCCCCGGCTCTTCCACGGTGCCCTGGGCGCTCTTGGTCATGTTCGTGATGGTGAGTGCTTCGACCACGACCGTGCCGTACTGGCGGGCGAGGGCGGTGGTGGTCTTGTGCTGCCAGTCGAGCGCGCGGCGCGTGGCTCTTGCGCGGAGCTGCTTGATCTGGTCGTAGGTGGCGTGGAGCCGGTTGGAGCTGCGCTCCTTGGGCTTGCGGAAGGACTTGCGGTGTGCGGCCCTCTGTTCCAGGCGGAGCAGCTTGGCTTTCTCGTCCGGGTTCAGCCACTTGTCGCGGTCGGCGGTGCCGTCCGGGAGTCGGGGCGGCCGTCCGTGGTCCTGGTGGTTGCCGTCGGACAGGGCGAGAGGGAGGTTCACTCCGGCGTCGATGCCGACTTCCGGGCCGGTGTGCGGTTCAGGTCTGGGCTCCAGGGTCTGGACGCGGAAGGCGATGTGCCAGCCGAGCGCGTCTTTGACGAGCCGGGCCCCGGTGATGCGGTTCTCCCTGTCGGCGTTCTTGCCGACAGGGAGATCTTTGGTCCAGCGGAAGCGGACGCGGCCGATCTTGGGGATGTTGACCATGCCCCAGCGGCGGTGCACTCGCTTGATGTGCAGGTCGCGGGCCTGCGGGATGTCCACGGACATCACGGCGCGGATGCGGGCCTTGAACGTGGGCTCCTCGGCCCGGCCGTCCCAGCAGTTCTTCCACGCCTGGACGTACGTCTTGAGGACTGCTTGTGCGGCCTGCGCGGGCAGCACCGCGTACAAGTCGATCTCCTTGCGGGCCTGCCGCAGCGTCTGGTCCATGCGGGTCAGGGAGCGCTGGCATTTCGGCGTCATCTGCCACAGATCGTGGAGCTGATTCCACATCGCGCGGGCGGCGTGCGCCTGGTCGTCCACGAGCCGGGTCTGCGCAGGCGTCAGCGCCAGCCGGGCACGATGCCCGAACTGCCGCTTCTCCAGCACACGTTCCGTGGTCACACGGTCACTGTATCATTTGGTTTATGTCGCCACGCTGGAAGCCGAACCCGGATGTACGCACCGGCCGTCATGTCATTCACAACCTGCACGTCCACTTGGTCTTCGTCACTAGGTACCGGCGCGGGGCATTCACCGACGCCATGCTCAGCCGGTGCGAAGAGATCATGCGGGAGGTGTGCGCGGACTTCGAGGCCGAACTGAAACAGTTCAACGGCGAACATGACCACGTGCACCTCCTCGTGCACTACCCGCCCAAGGTCCAGCTCTCCAAGCTGGTCAACTCCCTCAAAGGCGTCTCCGCCCGACTGCTGCGCAAGGAGTACGACACTCACGTACGCCGGTATTTGTGGGGCGGCCACTTCTGGTCCGGCTCCTACTTCGCCGGATCCTGCGGCGGGGCACCGCTGACCGTCGTCAAGCAATACATCGAGAACCAGCAGCTCCCCACAGGCTGATGACAACACTGCGGACCCGTGCGAACGGTGGGGGTCAGAGCGGTCCTGAGATGGCCTTCACTCCCGCCCCGAATGGCGGAGCACTGGCCAAGATCAAAGGCAGACCGAGCGCTGGACGTCGTCGAGGCGGGCCGGCTCCGGGAAGTCCTCGTCGAAAGCGGAGTCCCCGGCGCCGCGCACCACCCAGCCCGGGCTGCTGTACGGGGTTATATCTGCGGAGAACACCTCGTCCACGACGGCCGCGGTGTCGAGGTGGAGCAGATCCTGCCGGAACGCCTCGCGCATTACGATTCGAGCATGGCGAAGAAGCTGGTTCTCAAGGTGACGGCGGGGGCCGATGCCCCCGAACGCTGCTCCCAGGCGTTCACGGTGGCGGCGGTGGCGGTGGCCAGCGGCGTCGACGTCTCCCTGTGGCTGACCGGCGAGTCCGCGTGGTTCGCCCTGCCGGGGCGCGCCGCCGAATTCGAGCTGCCGCACGCGGCCCCGCTGCCGGACCTGCTGGACTCGATCCTGGCGGGCGGCCAGGTCACCCTGTGCACGCAGTGCGCGGCCCGCCGGGACATCGCGGAGAAGGACGTCATCGAGGGCGTGCGGATCGCGGGGGCGCAGGTGTTCGTGCAGGAGGCGCTGGGGGACGAGACCCAGGCGCTGGTGTACTGAGGGTCTACTGAGACGACTTGACCGCTCCGACGAAGGTGACCCAGGCCGCCGTATTGAAGACGAGGGTGCCCTTGGCGGGGGCCTTGCTGTCGCGGACGGGGACGACGGGGAGGTTGTCGGCGACCTCTATGCAATTGCCGCCGTCCGTGTTGCTGTAGCTGCTCTTGCGCCACGTCGCGTTGCTCAGGTCGATGGCTCGCACGGCACTTCCTCCAACATCCGCAGGATGAACTTCCGCGACTCGACCGGGGACAGGGCCAGGTCACGCACCGCATCATAAGCGCGCTGCAAGCGCTCAACCATGCTTGTTTCCTCGATCAGTTCACCGCGTACGTCAGTCTCGACGTACGCCACGGTTTGCCCGTCCAGCAGCCGCAGGAACATCGTGTCGGTACTCATCAGGCCGTGAGGACCGGCGCTGAACGGCAGCACGTGGAGCGTGATGTTCGGGCGCTCCGATGCCTCCGCCAGATACTCCAGCTGCGCACGCCACTCCCCTGCGTCTCGCAGCAACGTGCGCAGCACTGCCTCGGAGAGGATGGCGCGGAACGGCGGCGCGTCCTCCCCCTCCAGCAGTTCCCGTCGACTTTCACGCGCTTCGACCTGCTGGTCCAGCTCCCGGTCCTTGATCCCGCCCGCCGCAAGCGCTTCGCGGGCGTATCCGCCCGTCTGGAGCAGACCCGGCGGCGCACTCACTGAGTACTGCCACAGACTCACCGCCTCGCCCTCCAGCGCCATGTACCGCCGGTACTGCTCCTTGAACTGCGTCTGGTCCCCCACCGCCAGCTCCCACAATGCCAGCAGCATCCCCGGCGTCCCGTAGTACTGGTCCAGCGCCTGTACGGCCTCGGGCCCGCCCAGTGCTCGCCCGCTCTCCATCCTGCTGAACTGGGACGAGTCCCACCCGACCTCCTTCGCGAGGTCCCGCAAGCTCAAGCCCTGCTCACTCCTCAGGAGCCGCAGCTCCTCGGCGAACCGCTTCCTGGGCTCGTAGCTGCGGCCTGAGATCACCCTTCGTTGTGGCATCGCGCTCCTTCGCGTCGGCTGTTGCGTTTGTTGCCTTTGGACCGCCTGGCGTTGCAGTAAGGCCCTGCAACAGCCCAAAGGCCCTGTTTGTGCGCCATGCTCATAGCACCCGAACACGCAGCGTAGTCCAACGCTCGCGCTGCGTACGGGCGTTCGCAGAAAAGGAGCCGCACACGATGACCAAGAAGTCGGACCCCCTCGAACCCGGATCCCTCCTCTACGACCCGGCGACGAGCAAGGTCGGCGAGTACCAGGACAAGTCAGGGCCGTACGCCCTGCTACGCCCCGTCGGCGGCGGCCGGGAGTGGCAGGCGGACCCGGCCGCCCTGCGCCCGGCCACCCCGCAGGAACGGCTGAGCGCCGGACTGCGGGCGGCTAACGCGCGCACGTGGGCGGTCGGCGCCGCCGTACCCCCGGACCCCGACGACCTGAGCCGCCCGCCGCTGCCCGTCCCCGGCTGCGCGGTGTGCGCGGAGCTGGCGGAGCGGCGTGAGGCCGCGCGGGCGGTGTTCGACCGCAGCGCGGAGACGGACGCGAACGTGCTGCTGCGCCAGCACCAGCGCAAGGAGCACCGCTCATGAGGCAGGCGGTCCCGCCTCCGGCCCTGCCGTATCCGCCTCCTGTCACAGAAGATCGACAATCTGAGGCCCATCCCCCTCCGCAGAGTTACCGTGGCTCGACTGCCGCCGTCGAACAAGCCACCTTGGGAGGCCACCGCATGCGAGCGCTGCGCATACTGCTGATCGTCGTCGTGATCCTCGGCGGCCTCTTCGTGATCGCCGACCGCGTCGCGGTCAACTTCGCTGAGGGCGAGGTGGCCGACAGGCTGAAGACCACCGAGAGCCTGGCCACCACCCCGGACGTCTCCATCAAGGGCTTCCCCTTCCTCACCCAGGTAGCGGGCGGCGAGCTGGACGACGTCCAGGTCGGCATCCAGGACTACGAGGCGGACACCGGCACCGGCGGCGAGAAGATCCGTATCGACGATCTCAACGCGAACATGAAGGGCGTCGCGTTCTCCGGCGACTACAGCTCCGCCACCGCGGCGACCGCCACCGGCACCGCTTCCATCACCTACGACGAGCTGCTGAAGACCGCCAAGTCCGAGCCGACCGAGGTCGCCCCCGGCGTCACCGCCAACGTCGTCGGCCTCTCCGACGGCGGCAACGGCAAGATCAAGGTCACGGTCGAGGCGACGGTGCTCGGCACCAAGCTGCCGGAGCCGGTCGACGTGCTCAGCACGGTCACCGCCAAGGGAAACACCGTGCGGGTGCACGCCGACAACCTGCCCTCGTTCGGCGGCGTCGACCTCGCCGAAGGCCGGGTCCGGGCGATCACCGACTTCGAGCAGAAGATCGACGGTCTGCCCGGCGGCATCCAGCTGGACAAGGTGCAGGCGGCGAAGAGCGGTGTGGAGATCACGGTGACGGGTTCGAACGTCAAGCTGGCCGGGTAGGACGAGGCTCGAACATTCGGTGGACAGACGGTGTCCGAAAGACGAGACGCCGCCGTCCGTACCGTAGATGTGACGACGGCTGCACGCGCCCGGGAACCGTGCGACACGGCCCGGGCGCGATTCTCGTCCCACATCGCGGACGATCGCATCTCACTATCCGACACGCCGGTGACACGCCCACCCGTCCATCCCTACGATCGAGCCCATGAAGCGACAGGCGGATCTCACGAAGCGGCGGGCAGTAGACCTGTGCCGCGTCGCCGCCATGCTCTGTCGCACCTTCTGAGCGGAAGGACCGGACGCCGGCTTCCGCATCCCCGCCGCCCTGCCCAGGGCATCCGCGCGCGTGCGCCGCTCACGGTCTGCCCGCGCGCCCCTCTCACTCGCACGCCCCGCCGCAACTGCCCCGGAGGAGAAAGAGCCATGAGCCGCAGCGACGTCCTTGTCGACGCCGACTGGGTCCAGGACCACCTGGACGACCCGAACATCGCCGTCGTGGAGGTGGACGAAGACACGTCCGCCTATGAGAAGAACCACATCCGCAACGCGATCCGCATCGACTGGACCAAGGACCTCCAGGACCCGGTCCGTCGTGACTTCATCGACCAGGAGGGCTTCGAGAAGCTCCTGTCGGCGAAGGGCATCGCCAACGACACGCTGGTGATCCTCTACGGCGGCAACAACAACTGGTTCGCGTCGTACGCCTACTGGTACTTCAAGCTGTACGGCCACGAGAACGTCAAGCTCCTCGACGGCGGCCGCAAGAAGTGGGAGCTGGACGCCCGCGAGCTGGTCGAGGAGGTCCCGTCGCGCCCGACCACGGACTACAAGGCCAAGCCGCAGGACAAGTCGATCCGCGCCTTCCGCGACGACGTCGTGGCGGCCATCGGCTCGCAGAACCTGGTCGACGTCCGTTCGCCCGACGAGTTCTCCGGCAAGCTGCTCGCGCCGGCCCACCTTCCGCAGGAGCAGTCGCAGCGTCCGGGTCACGTCCCGTCCGCCCGCAACATCCCGTGGTCGAAGAACGCCAACGACGACGGCACGTTCAAGTCGGACGAGGAGCTCAAGGAGCTCTACGCCGAGGAGCAGGTGGACCTGTCCAAGGACACGATCGCCTACTGCCGCATCGGTGAGCGCTCGGCCCTGACCTGGTTCGTCCTGCACGAGCTGCTCGGTGTCGAGAACGTCAAGAACTACGACGGCTCCTGGACCGAGTACGGCTCCCTCGTCGGCGTGCCGATCGAGCTCGGCGCCAACAAGTAAGCAGACCCGACCGACCTTTCAAGACCTCTTCAGGAGACGACATGTGTGGAGCGAAGGCCGGCGGCCCGGACGCCTCGACGATCAAGCCCGGTGAGACCACGATCCAGGGTCAGGTGACGCGCGACGGCGAGCCGGTGACCGGCTACGTCCGCCTGCTGGACTCGACCGGCGAGTTCACCGCGGAGGTCCCGACCTCCGCCACCGGACAGTTCCGTTTCTACGCGGCCGAGGGCACCTGGACCGTCCGCGCCCTCGTACCCGGCGCCACCGCCGACCGCACGGTCGTCGCCCAGCAGGGCGGCCTGGCCGAGGTCGCGATCGCGGTCTGAGGCACGACTCGAACGCCTGAAGGGCCGCACCTCGCGGGTCGGACTCCTGAGGTGCGGCCCTTCGGCGTGCCCCGACCTACGCTGGAGGCATGTACGCACAGCGCCGTCATCGCTACTTCGCCATGATGGGGATCTGCATCGGCCTCTTCGTCCTGGCCTGGGGTGTCGTACGCCTCTGGTCGATCCCCGTGGCCGTCGGCATGTGCGTGATCGCCATGGTCATCCCGCCCCTCGCCGCGATGGTCGCCAACCGCCGCGGCCCCGAGGACCGCTGGTGGGACGACCCGTCCGGCGACCCGAAGTCCGACGAGTGGTGGGACGAGCTGGACGGCAAGAAACGGCCGCGGTCGAGGTGACCCTCTGGGGGCTCCGCCCCCGGGCCCGCCCCCTCAGCCCAGCG
This sequence comes from Streptomyces sp. SA15, assembly GCF_002291145.1. GTDB lineage: Bacteria > Actinomycetota > Actinomycetes > Streptomycetales > Streptomycetaceae > Streptomyces. Next base: position 69,926 of record NZ_NTGE01000111.1, on the reverse strand, counting down.
CCCGCCCCAGCACATAAACCGCCGGCGCCGCCGCAGCCAGCGGCAACGCCACCCCCGCCGTGAAGTGCACGAACTTCGACGGGTAGTCGTAGCTCGCCACCCGGTGGCCGATCAGCGCGCAGACCGCCGCCCCCAGCCCCAGCATCGCCCCGTCCGCCCCCACGCCCGTCATCCCGCCCACCGCGATCCCCGCCCCCGCCGCGGCGAGCAGAGAGACGATCACGGAGGCCGGGGTCGGGAGGGGCAGTGCGCGGGCCAGGAGGGCGATCGCCACCGCCACCGCGCCGACCGTGACCGCCTCCGGCTCGGCCGCGAGGTGGCCGGCCGCGACGATGGCCAGGGCCGCCGAGGCGACGCTCGCCATGAGGCCGTACATCCGCTCGTCCGGGTCGGCGTGCGAGCGCAGTTGCAGGACGAGGGCGAGCAGTACCCACACGCCCAGCGTGCCGAGGATCGCGGCGGGCCCGTGCTCGCGGCCCGCCACCAGCAGCACCGCGTCCGCGGTGAGCCCGCCCGCGAAGGCCAGGGCGATGCCCTGCCGGGCGGGCCACATGCCGTTCAGCCGGAACCAGCCCGCGGCCGTGACGGCCTGGAGGACGACGAGCGGTACGAGGAGGGCGTACGACCCGATGGCCGCCGTACCGGAGAGGAGCAGGCCGAGAAGCGCGGTGAGCGCGGCGGGCTGCATGCCGGGCTCGATGATCGGGGAACGGCCTTCCAGCCGGGCGCGCTGGGCGTCGGTGACGCGGGCGTTGCCGACGACGGTGGCGGGGCCGTAGGCCGGGCCCTCTTCGGACGCGGGCGGCTGCGGCGGGCGGGCCTGCGGCTGCCGCGCCTCATAAGCCTCGTACGAGGGGTACGCGGGCGCCTGCTGCGGCACATACGCGGTCTCGGCCGCGGACACCGGCGCGTGCGCCTGCGTCTCCCAGGTCTGCCCCTGCCACTGCTGCGTGTACTGCTGAGCGGCTTGCGGGTCCTCGTACGCCTGGTTCCCGGGCCACGCCTGGCCCTGCCGGCTGTGCCGGCCTTGCTGGGCCTGGTGCCTCTGCTGCTGGTACGGGTCGTACCCCTGCGGGTACTGCCCCTCGTACGGTCCCTCATACGGCTGGTCGGTCATCCTCACCCTCCTGCGAACGGCGGGAGCACCTCGACCGTGCCGCCGTCGGCCAGCCGTACCGTCTCATGTCCGCGGGTGCCCACGGGGTCACCGTCGACGAGGAACGAGCATCGCTGCAGGACGCGCACCAGTTCACCGGGGTGTCGCCCGCGCACCTCGTCGAGCGCCTCGGCGAGCGTGTCCGCGTCGAACGGCTCCTCGGCGATCCCGGCCGCGGCCTTCGCGGCCGCCCAGTAGCGCACCGTGACCTTTGGCATCCGGTTCCTCAATCAGTCGGTGGTGTACACCGTCAGGCTAGCCGGACTGTCCGACAGCCCAGTCCCCGATCCGCCCCAGCAGCCCGTCGTCCGCCGCGTGCTCCGCGTGCCCCATGCCCGGCTCCAGCCAGAGTTCGCCGTGGTCACCGGCTGCGGCGGCCAGCATGCGCGGGTGGTCGACCGGGAAGTAGCCGTCCATCTCGCCGTGCACGATCAGCAGTGGGGTCGGGGCGATCCTCGGGACCGCCTCGACGGGAGACAGCGGGACCGGGTTCCACTCCCGGTGGTGGATCCGCGTCCGGAAGCCGTAGCGGCCGACGAGGCGGCCCTCGGGGCGGGTCACGAGCCAGTGGAGCCGGCGCATCGGGGCCGTACCCCGGTAGTACCAGCGTGCGGGCGCACTCACAGAGACCACCGCATCCGTGTGCGCTTCCCCGCGCGCTTCCGTGCGCCCCTCATTCCGCCCCCCATGCCGCGCCCCGTACAGCGCCGCGTGCCGCAGCACCACCGAGCCGCCCATGGAGAAGCCGACGGTGACCACGCGCGCGTGGCCGCGCGAGCGGGCCCACTGCACGGCCGCCGCCAGATCCAGGACCTCCCGGTCGCCGACCGTCGAGCGCCCGCCGGAGGCTCCGTGGCCCCGGAAGGAGAACGAGACCACGGCTCCGTACTGGGTGAACGCCTTCACCACCCGCCGTACGTGCGGGCGGTCCACATCGCCGGTGAAGCCGTGCGCGATCACGAACGCCAGGTCACGGGCAGGTGGCCGTGAAGCGTCGTATACGACGCCCCCCGGGTCGTATACGGAATCGATCGTCACACCATCGGTGGTGTGCAGAAACGTCCGTATAGGGGTAGTTCTGCTCGTCTCAGAGTGCGGACGAACGGTGGATCGGGCCACATGACCTGCCGGAGTAGTGCTCATGTGGGCTATTCTGCTGGGCAGAGGACTCGGGCAGCGTAGCCCCCGGGTCCTTTTGTGCTTTCGGAAGCGTTGTATACGACGCGGGAAACCGCAGGTGTACGGGGCCCCGGGATCGCAGAGCATGGCCGTAAACGTCCTCGCAGGGACCGAGGAGGAACCAGACGTATGAGTTCTCTGCTGCTCCTGACCAACGCTCTCCAGCCGTCCACGGAGGTGCTCCCCGCACTCGGTCTGCTGCTGCACAACGTGCGCGTGGCCCCGGCGGAGGGACCCGCTCTCGTCGACACCCCCGGTGCCGACGTCATTCTCATCGACGGGCGGCGTGACCTTCCGCAGGTCCGCAGCCTGTGCCAGCTGCTGCGGTCCACCGGGCCCGGCTGTCCTCTCATCCTCGTCGTGACGGAGGGCGGGCTCGCCGCCGTCACCGCCGACTGGGGCATCGACGACGTCCTGCTCGACACCGCCGGACCGGCGGAGGTCGAGGCGCGCCTGCGCCTGGCCATGGGCCGCCAGCAGATCGTCAACGACGACTCCCCCATGGAGATCCGCAACGGCGACCTGTCGGTCGACGAGGCGACCTACTCCGCCAAGCTGAAGGGCCGGGTCCTCGACCTCACCTTCAAGGAGTTCGAGCTCCTGAAGTACCTCGCCCAGCACCCGGGCCGCGTCTTCACGCGCGCGCAGCTCCTCCAGGAGGTCTGGGGGTACGACTACTTCGGTGGCACCCGGACGGTCGACGTGCACGTACGACGGCTGCGCGCGAAGCTGGGACCCGAGCACGAGTCGCTGATCGGGACCGTCCGGAACGTCGGTTATCGATTCGTTACGCCGGAGAAGGGCGACCGCGGCCTGGACGAGGCGAAGGCCAAGGCGATCCAGGCAAAGCCGGAAGATGCGGACGATGCGGCCGCTCTGGACGGTGCGGAGATCGCGGCCGAGGCATGACGGGCGCCCGCGCTGGGGCCTGTCCGGCGGATCAGGTCGCAGGAAAGCAGCGGGACCAATAAGCGCAGGTGAGCGGGGTCTGGCGTCCAGCTGCAAGGCGGAGGAGGGAGTCGACGCGGAGCGTCGGCGACCGACGACAACGCGGCAGATGGGAGCCCGCCGCGGAGCGGCTGGTGTCACTGCGACCCCGCTCTGCGGCATGATCCGCCGGACAGGCCCCAGCATCGCTCCCGCTCGGGCGGGGCCCTTCCGGCGCAGGTGGCGTGCCGCACGCCCTGCCCAGAGCGGGTCCATCCGCGTAGACTCCGCGCGTGGCCAAGGTAACCAGGGATGATGTGGCGCGGCTGGCGGGTACGTCCACCGCCGTCGTCAGCTATGTCATCAACAACGGACCCCGGCCGGTCGCCCCGGCCACGCGCGAGCGTGTCCTCGCCGCCATCAAGGAGCTGGGCTACCGGCCCGACCGGGTCGCGCAGGCGATGGCGTCCCGGCGTACGGACCTCATCGGCCTGATCGTGCCGGACGCGCGCCAGCCCTTCTTCGGGGAGATGGCGCACGCGGTCGAACAGGCCGCGTCCGAGCGCGGAAAGATGGTGCTCGTCGGCAACTCCGACTACGTCGGCGAGCGCGAGGTCCACTATCTGCGGGCCTTCCTGGGGATGCGCGTCTCCGGGCTGATCCTGGTCAGCCACGCCATGAACGACCTCGCCGCCGCCGAGATCGAGGCCTGGGACGCGCGCGTGGTGCTGCTGCACGAGCGGCCGGAGGCCATCGACGACGTCGCCGTCGTCACGGACGACCTGGGCGGCGCCCAGCTCGCCGTACGCCATCTGCTGGAGCACGGGTACGAGTACGTCGCCTGTATAGGCGGCATAGCGGAGACGCCGGCGGTCGGCGACCCGGTCTCCGACCACGTCGAGGGCTGGCGGCGCGCGATGGCCGAGGCCGGGATCTCCACGGAGGGACGGCTCTTCGAGGCCCTGTACAACCGCTACGACGCCTACCAGGCGGCCCTCAAGATCCTGGCCGGGCCGAACCGGCCGCCCGCGATCTTCTGCTCCACCGACGACCAGGCGATCGGCCTGCTGCGCGCCGCGCGCGAGCTGCGCATCGACGTGCCGGGCGAACTCGCGGTAGCGGGCTTCGACGACATCAAGGAGGCCGCTCTGGCCGACCCGCCGCTGACCACGGTCGCGTCGGACCGGCCGGCCATGGCCCGCGCCGCGGTGGACCTCGTCCTCGACGACGGGCTGCGGGTGGCGGGGGCGCGGCGGGAGCGGCTGAAGCAGTTCCCGTCGCGGCTGGTGGTGCGGCGGTCCTGCGGGTGTGTCGCCTGACGGGCCTTGGCTGAGAGTTCTTTGCTGAGAGTTCTTTGCTGAGGGTTCTCTGAGAGAGCTCTTCAAGCTGCCAGAAGCGTCTTTATATCGGACGTACGAGGTTCTGCCGGGCTTCTCAGGGAGCACTCAGGGAGCTCTCATGGGGGGGCGACAAGCTCATTGCCATGACCGAGACATTCCGCGGCAGCGGCGAGTACGAGAACCCCCAGGGGCACGGCCACGAGTCCGCGTACCCCGAGCAGCAGCACGTCTCCCCCACCGTGAACCCCGCGACCACCGCGACTTACGTGAACCCGGAGTGGCCGCCCCCGCCGGGGCCGCCGTCCGTGGCTCCTCTCGCCGGTCCCGCCCCGGCTCCCAAGAAGCGCACCCGCGGTCCGCTCGCCCTGCTCGCCGCCGTGGCGATCGTCGCCGCGGCCATCGGCGGCGGTACGGCGTACGGCATCCAGGAGCTGACCGGCAACGACACCGTCACCTCCTCCAGCAGCACCAGCACCAACGTGGTGCCGTCCGCCGCCAAGGGCACGGTCGCCGGGGTCGCCAAGGCGGTCAGCCCGAGCATCGTCGAGATCAACGCCAACTCGAACGCCGGCGAGTCCACCGGCTCCGGCGTGATCATCACCGGCGACGGCGAGATCATCACCAACAACCACGTCGTCTCCGGCGCCTCGTCGATCAAGGTGACGACCAGTGAGGGCAAGACGTACACCGCGCGGATCGTCGGCACCGACAGCAAGAAGGACCTCGCGCTCATCAAGCTGGAGGACGCCTCCGGCATGAAGGCGGCCACCCTCGGCGACTCCGAAGGCGTGCAGGTCGGCGACGAGGTCGTGGCGATCGGCTCCCCGGAGGGCCTGAGCGGCACCGTCACCAGCGGCATCGTCTCGGCCCTGGACCGCGACGTGACCGTCTCGACGGACGAGGGTCAGCAGCAACAGCAGCAGGGCGGCGGCAGTTGGCCGTTCGAGTTCGGCGGCCAGCAGTTCAACGGCGACACCGGCTCCTCCACGACGACGTACAAGGCACTCCAGACGGACGCCTCGCTGAACCCCGGCAACTCCGGCGGCGCGCTGATCGACATGAACGGCAACATCATCGGCATCAACTCCGCGATGTACTCGTCCGCCTCCAGCTCCGCCGAAGCCGGCAGCCAGGGCCTCGGCTTCGCCATCCCGATCAACACCGTCAAGGCCGACCTCAGCACGCTGCGGGCCGGCGGGTCCGACAACTGAGCCCGTTCCGAGCCCGTTGCGAGTCAGTTCAGAGCGAGTAGGGAGTACGTCGTGATCAAGCAGGTTTCGCACACGGTGACCGGCATCGACCCGGCCGGGTTCGCCCTCGCCCTTGAGGTGGCGTACGAGTTGCACGCGCCGGCCGCGTCGGCGGCCCGGGCGCCCGAGGTCGCCCCTCGCCCGGCAGGCCGCCGTACGGCTGCCGCCCGCGCCCGCCGCCGGACGGTACGCGGCTGACCCACCGTCCCCGTCCCATACCGCGCCCGTCGGGAAACATGCGACGCTGAAGGCGTTCATCACCTTCCGTCCCCTGTCGTCCCACCGCACCCGAGGAACCCGAGCCCATGAGCCCCGCCGAAGGCGACCGTGACACCCAGCGCATCCTGATCGTCGACGACGAGCCGGCGGTGCGCGAAGCACTCCAGCGCAGCCTCGCCTTCGAGGGGTACGACACGGAGGTCGCCGTGGACGGCGTGGACGCGCTGGAGAAGGCGACGGCGTACAGGCCCGACCTGGTCGTGCTCGACATCCAGATGCCGCGCATGGACGGTCTGACCGCCGCCCGCCGGATCCGCGGCGCGGGCGACACGACCCCGATCCTGATGCTGACGGCCCGCGACACGGTCGGCGACCGGGTGACGGGGCTGGACGCCGGGGCCGACGACTACCTGGTCAAGCCGTTCGAGCTCGACGAACTGTTCGCCCGTGTCCGCGCGCTGCTGCGCCGCAGCTCGTACGCGGCGGCGGCCGGAGCGGGTGCCCTGGAGGACGACGAGGCGCTGACCTTCGCCGACCTGCGGATGGATCTCGCGACGCGGGAGGTGACGCGGGGTGGGCGCGCGGTGGAGCTGACCCGCACGGAGTTCACGCTTCTTGAGATGTTCATGGCGCATCCGCGTCAGGTGCTCACCCGTGAGCAGATCCTGAAGGCGGTCTGGGGCTTCGACTTCGAGCCGTCGTCGAATTCGCTGGACGTGTACGTCATGTACCTGCGCCGCAAGACCGAGGCGGGCGGCGAGCCGCGGCTCGTGCACACGGTTCGGGGTGTGGGGTATGTGCTCCGACAGGGCGGCGCGGAGTGAGGAAGCTGGCACGCCGGTTCCGGTCCCTGCCGATCCGGTCGAGACTCGCGCTGCTGGTGGCGGCGGCGGTGGCGTTCGCGGTGGCGGCGGTTTCGGTGACCTGTTGGTTCATCGTGCAGGGGAAGCTGTACGAGCAGGTGGACAGTGACCTGAAGGAAATGGTGAAGAGGCCCGGCACGGTCGGGTCGCTCCTGCAGAACTGCTCTCCGACTGCCCAGTCGAACCCCGGGGGATTCCGGTTCCCGAAGGACTACGCCCAGCTGATCAAGGAAGAGGGCGACCCATGCGTCGCCCTGGACTCCCTGGGCACGGTCAAGGTCACGAACTCCGACAAGGATGTGATCAGGAACGCGAACCGTGACAAGGGGATCGTCCGCAACGGCACCGACGAGGACGGCAACGCGGTACGCGTGCTGACGCTGTACCTGGGCGTCGACTCATCCGACTCGCAGGGCGTCGCCCTGCTCCTCGCGACCCCCCTCGAGGGCACCGAGTCCACCCTCAACGAACTGGCGCTGATCCTCCTCCTCGTCTCCGGCGTCGGAGTCGTCGGCGCCGGTGCTGCCGGCTTGGCAGTCGCCCGGGCGGGCCTGCGTCCCGTCGACAAGCTCACCGAGGCCGTCGAACGCGTGGCCCGCACAGAGGACTTGAGCGTGCGCATCCCCGTGGAGGAGGACGCCGAGGACGAAGTCGCCCGCCTCTCCCGCTCCTTCAACTCGATGACATCGTCCCTGGCCAGCTCCCGTGAGCTACAGCAACAGCTCATCGCCGACGCCGGCCACGAACTCCGCACCCCCCTCACCTCACTCCGCACCAACATCGAACTGCTCACCCGAAGCGAGGAGACCGGCCGCCCGATCCCGGAGGCGGACCGCAAGGCCCTCCTCGCCTCGGTCAAGGCGCAGATGACCGAGCTGGCCTCCCTCATAGGCGACCTGCAGGAACTGTCCCGGTCGGAGGGCCAGCGCGGCGAACGCGTGCAGGTGATCGCGCTGGAGGACACGGTCGAGTCCGCCCTGCGCCGGGCGCGGCTGCGCGGCCCCGAGCTGACCATCTCCGCCGACCTCCAGCCCTGGTACGTCCGGGCGGAACCGGCCGCCCTGGAGCGCGCGGTCGTCAACATCCTCGACAACGCCGTGAAGTTCAGCCCGGACGGCGGCATCGTCGAGGTGCGGCTCGCCCACGGCGTCCTCACCGTCCGCGACCACGGCCCGGGCATCCCCGCCGAGGAACTCCCCCACGTCTTCGACCGCTTCTGGCGCTCCCCCAGCGCCCGCGCGCTCCCCGGCTCGGGCCTGGGCCTCTCCATCGTCGCCCGTACGGTCCAGCAGGCCGGCGGCGAGGTGACGCTGGCCCGCGCGGAGGGCGGCGGCACGGTGGTGACCGTACGGCTGCCGGGGGCTCCGACGCCTCCGCCGGAGACGCCGGAGCCGGAAAGCCTGGAAATCCTGGACGGCCCGGTGAGCCCGGTGAGCCCGAAAGGCACCTCCCCCGCCGCCGAGTGACTCTCGTAGGGTGCCCGGATGATCGCGATACCAGAGACGTTCGCGCGGACCACCGTCGAGCGCGAAGGGGAGACCGGCGCGGCCTGGCTCGCCGAACTGCCCGGCATCGTGAACGAGGTGCTGGAGCGCTGGGAATGCGTGCCGGACGGCGAGGTCACGCACGGGGCTGTCGGAGTGATCGTCCCGGTGCGGAGGCGAACCAAAGGGACCGAGCCCGCCGTACTGAAGGTGTCGTTCCCGCACCCCGGCAACGTCCATGAACCCGACGCGTTCGTGGCCTGGCGGGGGCGGGGCGCCGTATTGCTGTACGAGCGGGACGACGACCGGTTCGCGATGCTGCTGGAGCGGGCCCGGACGTCCACCCTGGCTCAACTGAAGGACGGCGACGAGGACGAGATCGTGGCGGTCGCGGGGCGGCTCAACCGCCGGCTGGCCGTCCCCGCGCCGCCCGGGCTGCCCGGGCTGCCCCGGCTGCGGGAGCGGGCCGACGCCTGGGAGGAGGAGCTGCGCCGGGACGCCGTAGAGCTCACGCACGCGCTGCCCGACCGGGTACTGGACGCGGCGGTGGCGACCGTGCGCGAGCTGGGCCGTGTCCAGCCGGACACCCTGATCCACGGCGACCTGCACGCCCGGAACATCCTGCGCGCCGACCGTGAACCGTGGCTGGCCGTCGACCCCAAGGGCCATGTGGGCGATCCCGCCTACGACGGCGGCACCCTGCTCAAGTCGCGTGCCCTGGCCTTCCTGGAGGCGGACGATCTGACCAAGGCGGTCCACCGTGCCCTGGACGTCTTCGCCGAGTCGGCGGAACTCGATCGCGAACGCGTGCGGCGCTGGGCGCAGTTCCATGCCGTCGAGGCCGCGTTCCACGGGCGCCGGCACGGGTTCCGTATCGCCCGCGGAGGGCCGCGGCTGGACTGGATCGTCCAATTCGCGGACGGCTTGGCGGAGTTGCTCACGTAATCGGGCAAAGACCGACAGGCATGCCCCCGTTCCTGTCAATGTCCTGTCATTCCTCACGCGATTTCGACCCTACCCGTGAGTTCTCTGCAATGTTCCTGGGCTGTCAGACAGGTGCCGCAGATTCCTCGCAGCACCTGTGCACAACTGCGCAAGCACACAGGAGTGAGCCACCCCCCATGCGACTCATTCGCACGACAACCCGCAAGGCTCTCAAGAAGAGCGCCCTGATCGCGGGCTCCACCGCCCTCGCCGTGACCGGCCTGCTGGCCGGCACCGGTTCCGCCCAGGCGGCCGGCGGCGGACCGGGCGGCGCGACGAACATCCGGGGCACGGACCCGGGCAACACCGACCAGATGATCGAGCGGCTCTGCGGTCAGGAGGGCAGCCTGACCGGCGTCTACGGCGCCCTCAACGTCGACACCGGCGAGTTCAAGACCCGGGACGAGTACCTGGACGACGTGTTCCCCCTCTGGGAGCCGGTCGGACCGTGGGAGACCTTCCGCGGCTGGTGCGGCCACGCGCAGGCCTCGACCTGGTCCACCAAGGGCGAGCCCGTCCGCGTCTCCCCCTGGATCGGCAACCGGGGTTCGAAGGACGACAAGGAGACCTTCGTCAGCAGTTACAGCACCAAGACGTTCGCCAAGAAGAGCGTCGGCGCCTCGATCAGCCTCTCCGCCGCCAAGAGCATCTTCTCGGGCACCGCGGGCGGCAGCTTCAGCTACGAGTGGGGCTGGGAGAAGGAGTCCAAGTTCGAGCGCCGCAGCGAGAAGACGATCCCGCCGTGCACCCAGGTCGCCGTGACGTGGACGCCGTACCAGCGCGTGGTGCGGGTGAATCCGATCTTCTACGTCGAGGACTACCAGTGGAACAAGGACCCCAGCAGCAGGGACAACATGCAGACCGTGCACACCTGGCGCGGCCGCGGATACAACACGATCTACTCGTACGGCTACTACATCGACGGCGTCTCCGACAAGCTCCTGCCGAACGGCCAGCCCGACGGCCGTGAGGACAAGGTGGAGGAGAAGCTCGACCCGGCAACCTGCGCCAAGTAGGCGGGATTTGGCGGCAACCTTTCCGTGCGGGGCGGCGACCCACCAGCGGTCCGATACCCCCCGCACGGAAGGTACGCCGCATGAGCGAGCACCGCGGCAAGGCGAACGACAGGCCCCGCCACCGCAGAAGGAGGACCGCGCTGGCGGTCGGCGTCCCACTGGCGCTGACCGCCGCCGGGACCATGGCCTACGGCACCGACCTCGGCGTCTTCGGCGAGGACGCCCAGCACACGGCGTCCGCCGCGACCGCCGCCGCCTGGGCGGCCGAGACCGCCGACGGCTTCGCCTCCGTCAACGCGCTCGGGCAGAACGGCACGTACGGCGGCCGGGACGGCAAGACCGTCACCGTGAAGACGCTCGCCGACCTGGAGAAGTACGCGACCGCGCCCGAGCCGTACGTCATCGTCGTCGCGGCGACGATCAACATGAACCCGGTGGGCAAGGAGATCAAGGTCCAGTCGGACAAGACCATCGTCGGCGCCGGCACCTCCGGGCAGATCGTCGGCGGCGGCTTCTTCCTCGGCTCCGGCGTGCACAACGTGATCATCCGGAACCTCACGATCCGGGACTCGTACCAGGGCATCTGGAACGACAAGGACCACGACTTCGACGCGATCCAGATGGACGGCGCCCACCACGTCTGGATCGACCACAACGACCTGCGGCACATGGCGGACGGGCTCATCGACGTCCGCAAGGACAGCACGTACGTGACGGTCTCCTGGAACAAGCTGAGCGACAACAACAAGACCTTCGGCATCGGCTGGACCGAGAACGTCGTCACCGACATCACGATCCACCACAACTGGTTCCGCGAGACCGAGCAGCGCAACCCTTCGACGGACAACGCCGCCCACGCGCACCTCTACAACAACTACCTGGAGGACGTGTCCGGCACCACGATCAAGTCCTCCTACGGCAACTACTCGCGCGGCAAGACCAAGATGGTCCTGGAGAACTCCTACTTCCAGGGCATGAACAACCCCGTCACCAAGGACAGCACCGCGGCCGTCGTCCAGAAGGGCAACACCTTCGTGGGCACCAGCGGGCGCAACGAGAGCGGGGGTACGGCCTTCGACCCGAAGTCGTACTACGGCTACACCCTCGACAAGACGGCGGATGTGCCGGGGCTGCTGAAGTCGGGGACGGGCCCGCGCACTTCGATCGGTACGACGGCGGCCGCCACGAAGGCGGCTGCGGCGACCACCCTCACGGTCGCCAAGGACGGCAGCGGCCAGTACAAGACCGTGCAGGCCGCGGTGAACGCCGTACCGGCGAACAACCCCTCCCGTGTCGTGATCGCCGTCAAGCCGGGCACGTACCGCGAATTGGTGAAGGTCCCCGCCAACAAGCCGCACGTCACCATCCAGGGCACGGGCGGCAGCCGTAAGGACACGGTGATCGTCTACAACAACGCGTCGGGCACTCCCAAACCCGACGGTTCCGGCAACTACGGCACGTCCGGCAGCGCCAGCGTCGCCGTCGAGGCGGACGACTTCCAGGCCCGCAACCTGACCATCTCCAACGACTTCGACGAGGCCGCCAACCAGTCGCTCTCCGGCCACCAGGCCGTCGCCCTGCGCACCGCCGCCGACAAGGTGATGCTGGACGGCGTCATCGTCACGGGCGACCAGGACACCCTGCTCCTGGACACGGCCGCCAAGGACAAGCTGGGCCGGGTCTACATGACCAACTCCTACGTCACCGGCAACGTCGACTTCATCTTCGGCCGGGCGACGGCGGTGATCGACAAGTCGGTCATCACGCTGAAGAAGCGCTGGAACGGCACCTCGGCCGGTTACATCACGGCCCCGTCGACCGCCGCGAACCGCAAGGGCATCCTGATCGCCAACTCCACGGTGAACGGCGACGTGTCGTCCGGCACCTTCTACCTCGGCCGCCCCTGGCACGCCGGCGGCGACGCCGCCCTCGACCCGCAGACCACGGTCCGCAACACCAACCTCAGCGCCGCGATCAAGTCCACTCCCTGGACCGACATGAGCGGCTTCTCCTGGAAGGACGACCGCTTCGCCGAGTACAAGAACACGGGCCCGGGCGCGGGTTCGGCGAGCGGCGACCGCCCACAGCTGACGGACGCGCAGGCATCCGGGCAGGAGGTCGGGGACTGGTTGGGGGACTGGACGCCGACCGCTTCCTGACCTCTTCTCCCCTTCTCCCCTTATCCCCTTCGAACCCCTTCTCCCCTTCCTCTCCCCTTCTTCCGGCCCCGGCCCTGATCGTAGAGTCAGTCGATCTAGGCTGGGGCCGGATCATGGAAGCGGCGGGGAGCCACGGGGAACAGCGGGGGAGCGGAAGAGTGCAGGCGGAGCGGATAGAGCGGCACCGGGTCGGCGAGGCGGCGGTCTCGGCCGTACGTGAGGACTTCGCCAACCGGATCGGCTCACGGGTCCGGTCGATGTCGAAGGCCGGGCCGGTGACGGCGTACGAGTGGTGGACGCTGGCGGAGGAGTTCGTCGACTACCTGGGCGCGCTGTCCGTCGAGACGCCCGATCTCGACACCCCGGAGGCGAAGGCGGTGTTGCAGGACGCCGCCGAGGCCGCCGCCGGAGCGGTGGCGTACGCGGCGTACTACCCGCACCACCACTTCCAGGTCTTCCTCAACTACGTCAACTGGGGCATGGTCTACGACGCCGGGTCCGAGGGCGGCCCGGAGCCGGTCACCGCCGCCGAGTGGCTCGACGCCTTCTGCCTGGCCGTCCTCGCCGGCAAGGCCGAATGGCACGGCGAGGCCTTCCAGTTCGCCCGCGAACATCCCCAGAAGAACCGGGCCGGACGCCCAGACGCCGAGCTGATCAACGGCTTCATGGCGTACGTCATCGGCGACACCGGAGACGACGACGCGGACTACCCGCCGTCCCGCGAGGAGAAGCTGGCCGCGATCGACGCGTCCCTGGCACGGATCCGGGCCCTGGACGCCGAGGTGCCCGAAGACCTGCCGGCCGGGTCACACGGCATCGCCCTGCACGCCCTGCGCGCGCTGACCGCCGGCGACCAGGAGCAGTTCGGGAGAGCGGTGGTACGGCTGCTGCTCCCCCTGACCGCCCTCCCCGGCCCGGGAGCACGCCCGCGCAGCCTGCTACCACTGCTCCCCCTCGCGCTCACGGCACTGGCGTACCGTCGCGAGGGCTGGCCGTCCCCCGTCGACACCGGCTACCTCCCGCACGCGCTGATCACCGGCTTCGAGACCCCGCCGCCGAGAGTCGGCGCGTACGGCCGTGACCGGCGCGCGGACGCGATCACCGAACTGGCCCACGGTGTGGTCGAGTTCGAACGTCCCGTGGATCCGCAGCCGCTGACCCTGGAGAGCGCGGCCCAGTTCGAGCGGTTCACCAGGGAGGCCTTCACACCCGTGCCCGGGGAACGGCTCGCCGTCTGGCAGCTGGCGCACGCCATGACCGACCAGGAGATCCTCTTCAAGACCCGCGCCTCGCACTCCGCCGACGTCACGGACCTCCAGCTCGCAAATCTGCGGCTCGCCGCGGAGTTGGGCGCCGCGCTCTTCCGTACGACGCTCGCCGAACCCGGCACCGACATCGAGGTGACGATCGACGGTACGACCGTGACGTACCCCGCGGGCCGTGACGACGAAGCCGGCCCCGACGCCTGGCACAAGGCCGTCGACTTCGCCCTGATCACGGGCCGCCGCGAGGACCTGGCACCGCTGGTCCTGGCCGGCCCGACCTGCGCCGGCAAGGACGGCTCCCTCTTCGCCTCGTACCGCGAGGCCCTCCACGACTACCTGCGCTGCGAGGACCCGGAACCGGCCACGGAGCGCGCGCTGCGGGACTGCGAGAAGGCGAAGGACCAGGGCTTCTTCCCACCGCCGGCGGTCCTCTTCTCCCAACTCGTGGAGGGCGACGAGCAGAGCTTCAACCTGGCCCTCCTCGACGCCCTGGAAGCCCACCGCGACCACCACCGCATCGCCGACCGCGCCACGGACTGCGACGCCGCGATCAACCTGGACATCCTGGCGCTGACGTGCCATGCGCGTCGGCGGGGCTGGAACATCGGGGTGGTGTCACCGTATTTGCCGGCGCGGATTCTGGGGGCGGCGGTGCCGTTCTAATCGCAGACCAATTGGCAGATTTGTTCCACCGGCAAGCTCTCGTGACCTGCGGTTTTCGCTTGCGGGGGTGGAACAGATCTGCCAATCGCCCCCTGGGGGCCACTACCTTAGGAGTCCAGCAGCGTTCCTGGCAGGTTGAACTCCGCTGTTCGGCCCGTGGTGAGGTTTACGTGGGTCACCGTGTGGTCCGTGTAGAGCAGCCAGCCCGCGTCGCTCGGCGTGAGGCCGAGTGACGCTGTCAGGCCGGCGATCCGGGCGTGGTGGCGCGTCTTGCCGGTGCCGGTGTCGATCTCGATCAGCTCGGTCTCGTCTCCGACCGCCACCGCTAGCACGATCGACGAGTCCGTGGTCGCCGTAGTCGCCGCCACGCCGTCGACCCGGCCGCCCGTCACGGAAACCGTCGTCGCGGCCGATGCGCGCGTGACGGTGGTCCTGACAGCGCCGGGCCCACCGCTGGAGGACGAGGAACGCACGATCACGGGGTGGCCGTCCGGGCAGGCGAGCGCCGTGATCTCCGTACCGCTCGGCACCGCCACGGATGTCACCTTGCCGTCGGCGAGCTCCGCCACCGCGACCTCGGTGTCACTGCCGAGGCAGACCTTGTCCGAGGTCGGGTCGGAGGCGGCGAGCCCGATGGTGCCGGGGATCTTCAGCTCCCGTCGGGTGGACCAGTCGGAAGGGTCCCTGACCAGCACGCTGGACGCGGAGGCGTGGCCGGCGGTCTCGGTGTCCGGCAATCCCGCGACCTCGGCGACCAGGGTCCGGCCGGGCAGCAGGCGGCGCAGCCGCTCGTCGCCGGTGAGGCTGTCGAGCACGTGATCCTTCCTGTTCACCAGGTATCGCCGGTCCGGCCCGCTCCCGCCGCGTGGCACGGTCACCAGCCAGCGTCCGTCGGCCAGTTGGACGATGTGCGGGCTGACGGCCTCCGTGTCGTCGGACTGCTGGGGTACGACCGCGAGACTCTCCGCGCGTGCCCGGTTCGGATTGATTCCCACCACCGTCACCAGGCCGTCCACCCTGACCAGCGCGAACGTCGTCGCCCCTGCCCAGTCCTCGCCCAGCTCCGCCCCGCCCGGCCCGGAACAGGCGGCCGCCAGCAGGGCAAGGCCACCGAGTGCGGCACGCAGGCCGCCGTACGTACGGTTCGACCGTGCCATGAACGGCTCACCATTCCTTCATCGCGTCCGTCGGCGACATCCGCGCCGCCCTGTGCGCCGGGCCCAGCGCACCCGTCGCCACCACCAGAACCGTCAGTGCCAGAAACGTCAGCAGAACTCCGGGCGCCGGCAGCGGAACCCAGCCTTTGGCATACGGCGCCAGGTCGGCGCTGCCGCGCATCAGGGCCGCGCCCACACCGCCGAGCAGCGCGCCGAGCCCAGCACCGAGCAGGGCGGCGATCGCTCCGGTCAGCGCCATTTCCGCGACCAGCATGGCCAGCACCGCCCTGGTACGGAATCCGACCGCCTTGAGGATGCCGATCTCCTGCGCCCGCTGACGCGACAGCGCGCCCGTCACTGTGACCGCGCCGACGAAGGCCAGTACGCCGAGCACCCCGAGCAGCACCCGCCCGACCAACTTGATCAGCTCCAGCACCGCGGGCAGCGCGTCGAGCTGCTGGCGGAGGGTGACCGCCGGATACCCCATGGCCTGGACCGACTTCATCACCGCCGGGACGTCCGCAGCCGTCCCGGCGACGACGGTCAGCTGGTCGTAGCCGACGGTGCTCAGGTAGCGGTCGACCGGTTCCCCGGCGCGTTCCGCGGCCCACCTGACCACGTCGGAGTCGGCCGCGTAGGCCGCGTCCGGGCCGTCCAGCTGCCAGGTCGGGTCGTAGACGCCGACGAGACGGGCGTGGCGGGTGACTCCGGTGCCCTCGCCGGGTCGTACGTAACGGATCGTCTCGATCTCGATCTTCCGGCCCAGCATCCGGCCCAGGTCCACGCCCTGGGAGGTCGCGGGTGCCACGACCTCGCCGGAGCGCAGGGGGAAGAGCCGGGCCCGGACCGACCTGGTGACCGGCGGTGGGAGCGCCGCGCGGTAGGTCGTCGCGTAGAGCAGGGCGGCGCCCCCGGCCGGTGTGGACGCCCCGAACGAGGCCTGGACCCGGTGCTGCACGGACGCCACGTGCGGCAGCCTCGCCAGCCGGGCCGCCGTACCCGCCGTCAGGGGCGCAGTGCCAGGATGGTCGTCGGGCCTGTCGACCGTGATGCTGCGGTTGGCCGCGCTCTCCTTGACACCGGAGTCTGTGGCGCTCTGCGCACGGTCGGCGATCCCGAGTGCGCCCAGGCAGACGGCGCCGGCGACGGAGACGAGCGCGACGAGACCGTACATCCGCTGGCGCAGCGCACGGACGTTGGCCCAGGCCAGCGAGACGATGTTCATGCGTCGCTCCCCTCGGTCACCAGTGCTCCCGCATCCAGGCGGTGCACCACGTCCGCCGTGTCGGACACGGCCGGGTTGTGCGTCACGAGCACGACCGCCCGTCCCTCGTCCGCCAGTTCGCGGAAGAGACCGAGCAGTACCCGCTCGCTCCCCTCGTCGAGATTGCCGGTGGGCTCGTCCGCCAGTACCACGGGAGGATCGTTGACCAGGGCGCGTGCGAGAGCGACTCGCTGCTGCTCGCCGCCGGAGAGCTCACCGGGCACGTGACACGCCCGCTCGGCCAGGCCCACTCGGTCCAGAAGCCGACGGGCGCGTTCCTCTCCTTGAGCACGGCGTCCGACGTACGGCACCGCGACGTTGCGGAGGGCCGAGTGCTGCGGCAGCAGGTTGTAGTGCTGGAAGACGAAACCGATCCGGCGGCGACGGACGTCCGCGAGGGCGTTGTCGGTGAGTCCTGATGTGTCGGTCTCCCCGACGAGCACCCGGCCGTGGTCCGGTTCGGTCAACAGGCCGAGGATGTGCAGCAACGTGGTCTTACCGGAACCGGAGCGGCCGACCAACGCCGTGATCTCTCCCGGCCTCACAGTGAGGTCGACGCTCTGCAGCACGTCGACTCTTTTTCCTCTCAGGGAGTAGGACTTGCCGACGCCCTCGGCCCGCAACAACGCGCTCACCGCACTTCCGCCCTTTTTCCGTACGTGCTCCTGCCGTCCCGGCTCGGCATCCAGCCCATGAGGCCGCGCAGTTGCCGGTCCAGCGTCCAAACGCCCCATGTGGTCTTGAGGTCACAGGCGGTGTCCCCGCCACCGACCTGATACAGATCGGGCAACCCGGGACAGCCCCGGTACGCCGCGACGCCATGTCGCAGGGCCTCCCGCAGCGACGCGTCCAGTGCGCCGCCGAGCAGCGAGTAGGCACGTACGACCAGCGCGTAGTCGTAGACCGATACGAACCGGGCGGGATGCCGTGCCCACTGCTCCAGTGCCTCCGAGGTGATCCAGGCCGGGATCCGGCCCGGCTGCCCGGCGTCGGCCATGCCGACGGCGACCGTGGCGGCCGCGACCACCGCTTCCGGGGTGTCCAGTGCCCAGGGACGGACCCTGGGAGCGCCGATCTCGGTACCGGCGTCGGCGCAGTTGAGGGCGGTGCGCTGCCACTGGGTGGCGTTCTGCTCGGTCACGGTGGTGGCCAGCACCGCCGGATCGGAGCAGAGGTGCGCCGCCTGCCCGTCCACATCTCCGTCCGTCGCGACCCTCCGCAGGGCCGCGCGGCTGAGGCGTTCGGCAGCCTCCTGACCGACGGCACCGGTCTTCTCATCACGATCGAGCGCCGCGACCAGCCGGGGATCTTCGACCGGCCGGCCGGCGAGCGCCCGGAGTCGTTCGACGAAGAGCGAGGCATCCGGGTTGCCGACGTAGGTGTCGGGGTCGCGTACGGTCCCGTCGTCGAGTCGCTCGCTCTCGAACCTCTTCACCACGGGCGCGAACACGCTCTCCGGAGAGCCGGCCGCCTTCAAGGTGTGGACCAGGAAGTAGACATGCTCGTAGGAGAGAGTCGCCGCGCCCTCCCGCAGTACCTCCTCCCACGTCCTGCGGTCGATGTCGGGCCGTTCGCCGGCCGCCTCCTGAATCAGGACATAGCTGTAGGTGTCGTAAAGCCGGTCCGCCCGGCCGTTCGGCGTCAGCGTCGCCCAGTCATGTGTGCGAGGCGCGTCGACATCCATGAGAGTCGCGGGCACCGGCCGGCCGAGCAGACGCAGGGCACAGGCCAGCGCCGCGCGTTCGTCGAGTGGGCGTGGTTCGCCGGCCAGCGAGCTCAGCCAGTCCGCGGTGACCGACGGCCCGGGCCGCCCGAGTGCCTTGAGTACGTCGAGCGCGGCCCACGTCGCGCCCAGCCGGGCCGCGTCCCCGTCATCGCCCAGGGCGGGGTCGACGTACCAGCCGCCCTCCGTCCGCAGCTTCTCCACGGCCGCCACGTCGCTCGCGCCCAGCGCCTCCGCGGCACCCGCCCGGCGCAGCGGAATCAGCCAGGTCCGCCCCCACAACGGGGACGCCGCCAGCGCCTCCCCGCGCATCGACGCGACGCGCGCTGCCGACATGCTCGTCCTGATGCCGCGACCCAGTTCCGACAACGTGCGCAGCGCGTAGGACTGGGCCTCCGGAGGCGCCGGCTGGTTCCGCAGGAACGGCGGATAGTGGTAGCCGTTGTGTCTGCTGACCAGGAGATCGAACTGCCGGTCGGCGGGTGCACGCGTCTCGGACTGCCCCGCAGTGCTGGCACACGAGGACAGCAGTACGGCACACACCGCCATCCCGGCACCGGTCAAGAGGCGCCCGCGTAGGCGCACTTCTCGCTGACCTTGATCGCGCCGGTCACCTGGGCCGAGCCGCAACTACGGGTCGAGACGTATGCGGTGCCCTTGCTCGGGCGCATCTGGCCGAACGTGTCGGAGATGCCGGCGTTGGTGTTCTTCCAGCGCACAACGCCGAGGGACTTGCGCACCATCGTCAGCGTCGCTTCGGGATTCTTGGAGATCGAGACGGAGACGCTGACACCGTGCGCCTCGAGTTCGGCGCGGTTCTGGATCCACCGTGCCTTCCTCGGATTCTTGCCCGACATCTTCGTCGACGCCTTCCAGTCGCACGCGCTCGCGTAGAGGGTGCAGTGCCAGGCGTTGACCGCGATCCTGTTGCCACCCGGTACGCCCACCGATGTGGAGGCCGAGGTCGCGTGGGTAGGCGTCGCTGAGAGCACAAGGGCCATCGCCGCCAGGGCGGCAGAGGAACCCTGCAGCAGGCGCGCACGCATGCGCTTGTTCATGGGGATCGTCTCCTGTGGGGTGACCGCGACAGCGGGCCTCTTTCATACAGCGCGACAATCCCGCAAAACACAGTGCTGATCACTCTTCGTAGTGATCAACACTGGAATATGCCTCCTGGAGGATCAAGACAGGGACTGCGGCTGACGCAAGCCGGTTCGAGGCCGGCCGTTCCTACTCCACCAACCGACAAGCATCGCTCGGTTCGCCGACCGCGCCACGGACTGCGCCGCCGCGATCAACCTGGACATCCTGGCGCTGGCCTACCATGCGCGGCGGCGGGGCTGGAGCATCGGGGTCGCTTCGCCATGTTTGCCGGCGCGGATTCTGGGGGCGGCGGTGCCGTTCTAGGCGCACGCTTCGCGCTTTCCTCACCGCTTCATCGGCCTCATCCTCCAGCACTCCGTACCCGGCAAGCTCTACGGTGGACGTCCGGTCACCCCGCATCGTCCCTGCCGGAGAGGAGAAACCGATCATGGCTCATGAGGTGGATCCCCACTCCTGCGAGAGAACACCCGAGGCGATCAGGGCCGCCCTGCAACGCCGCCCCGACTGGTTGCAAGCCTTCGAGCAGGATTGGCTCAGCGCCGCAGCCGACTTCGATCAGTCCGCGCTCGACGCCGTGACCGACAAGTGGCTCCCTTTCGCCTGCGCCTGCGCGACGCCCGGCTATCTGGATGACGTGGAACAGACGGTCAAGCGGATGACGGAGGGCGACACCGAAGGCATGGTCTTCCGCGACGCGGACGGAAACGCCTACGACGCCGACAACCACCCCATCGACGCGGGCAGGCGCGGGTGAGCGCGTACGCGATCCGGTACGTCGACCGCGCGGCGCTGTGCAAGGCCGGACTGAGCCGCCCCGCCGCAGCAGTCACCCCTCCCGGCTGGTGATCCGCACCGAACAAGAAGCGCGGCCAGCCCCCCTCACCCGCCACCGTCATGCGGATGCTGCGCGAGCAGCCCCATCATGCTCCGTATGCAAGCGTTTGTTGAAGAAGAGGCTGAGACCCCCGACGCACAGCGGCGCCTGTGCTCGGATGTGGCCATGGAGCCTATATGGACGAGCGTTGTGGCAGTGGCAGGCACCCTGCTGGGCGCCGTTGCGACCTATCCGTTTCAGCGACTCGCGGCGAAGCAACAGACGTTGCGCGATGAGCGGATCGCCGCGTACACCGCCTTCGCAGCCGCGATCGAGGATTTCCGGTGGGGCCAGGCCGAACGCTTCTTCCATAAGCAACGGAATGACACGGCGGCTTACGAAAAGGCATACCACGAGGGCCACCGTCTGCGAATGACCGCGCGCCAAGCGTTCTACCGCCTCAAGCTGGTCACCGACGACGACTTTTTGGTGACCCTCGCCCGGACGGCTCTGGACCGTACGCGGGACATACACAACGCCGAGCAGGATGCGGAAGCGCGGAATCGACTGAACACGACGGCCAAGGAAGCCATCGAAGCCTTCGTCGACTACGCATCGAAGCACGTCCAATGACTCACACCGATCCGAGCGCAGGAACCCCACCCGCATTCCTACTCGCCCCATCAGACACGACCCGCTGGCCGACCGCGGCGAAGGCGTCCGCCAGTCGGGGAAGCAGCGGGCCTCAGCCGCCGAACGCCAGCCCCTCCCCCGCCAACCGCACCCGGATCCCGTCCTCCTCCACCCGCACATCCCTCAGCCGCAGCTCGCCCTCGGGCGGCTCCGGGAGCTGGAATCCCAGGTTGAGCTGGTCGGCGAGGACCGGGCGGGTCAGTCGGGAGAGGGAGTCGAGGAGGGGTGCGTCGAAGCCGAGGCGGTCCAGTACCTCGGGGTGGGCCAGGGCCAGGTCGAGGAGGTTGACCCGCATGGCCTGGTGGACGAAGCGCGGGGAGCCGGTGAGTTCGGCGAGGCGGTCGTCGTTGTTCAGGGCCTCGCGGACCGTCGACCCGGGCACCCCCATGCTGCGTACGACGGACGGCACCGCCAGCAGCGACCGCACCTTGCGGGTCTCGCGGGCGAGGTCGGCCGCCGACTTCGGCGTCAGGTGCAGGCCCTGCGAGGCGCGGACCCCGGGCCGGTACGTCGCCAGGTCCCCGATGTCCAGGCGCATTCCGCCGATCCGCGTGTTGATGCCCTGGTCGCCGTCGCGCCCGATGCGGACGTCGGCCCGCAGCCGCAGATCGTGTCCGGCGACCGGCAGCGTGCCGCGCGCCGAGATCCGGTCGCGGCCTGCGCCGGTGAACGTCACCTGGGACGCGCCGAGTTCACGGTTCATGTCGGCGAAGGAGAGCAGGACGTCGCCGTGCAGCTCGGGCACGCGGGCGCCGCGTATGGAGGTCGGCCCGTCACCGTCGAGCCGTACGTCATGGGCCGTCGCCGACACCGCGGCCAGCGTGACCCGGTCGGCGGCCACGTCCGGGACGGTCACCTTCACCGAGTCCAGGCGCCCGTCGACGAGTTGGGGCAGGAAGGGAAAGCCGCCGATCTCCACCTCGGGTGCCGCGGTGAGGTCCATACGGTCCTTGAGGGCGTCCGCCGCGCGGTGCTCGGCGTAGAGCAGGGCCCAGCGGTCGGCGAGGGTGAGGAAGGCGGCGAGGACCACCAGGCCCACCACCGCCTTCAGCGCGAACGGCAGGGCGGAGAAGCGACGCCGGCGGCGGCGGTTTCCCCGGCCGTGGTCCGGCGGGGCCCAGGGATCACCCTCTTCGGGGTCTCCGGGGCCTCGGGGGTCTCCAGTGTCTCGGGGGTCTCCGGGGTCTCCGGCGTCTCCGGCGTCTCCGGGGTCTCCGGGGTCTCCGGGGGCTCCGGGGTCTCCGGGGTCTTCGTGGAGGTAGTCCTCCAGCGGCCCGTCGTCCAGGGCTCCCAACTCTTCGTATGGGTTTGTGTAGCGATGCGTCACTATGTGGTGGGGGGTACGCATCGATCCATCCGATCATGCGTACGCCCCCCACCCGCAACCTCTATCGGAGGTATGCGACTCAGCTCACGATCGTCAGCTCACGACCGTGATCCGGTTCGTCGTCGGCGGCGCGATCGGATTCGTCGCCGAGGAGTTGGCCATCAGGTACTTCTCCAGTGCGGCCAGGTCGTCGCCGCCGACCAGGTCGTTCGTGCCCTGCCCCAGCGTGGGGATGCCGTCGCCGCCGCCCGCGAGGAAGCTGTTCGTCGCGACGCGGTAGGTGGCGGCAGGGTCGATCGCCGTGCCGCCCAGCTTGATGGAGTCGGTGACCACCCGGTCGGCGCCCGTCTTCGTCATGTCCAGCGTGTACGTCAGACCGGTCGACGGCAGCAGGATCCTCGGCGCGGCCGTGTTCGAGCCGCTCACCTGCTCCTTGAGGATCTGAATGATCTGCGCGCCCGTGAAGTCCTGGAGGTTCACGGTGTTGGAGAACGGCTGCACGGTGAAGCCCTCGGCGTACGTCACCACTCCGTCGCCCTCGCTGCCCTTGGCCGCGTAGGTCAGCCCGGCGCGGACACCGCCCGGGTTCATCAGCGCGAGGTCGGTCTCGGGGTCGAGTTCCTTGCCGTACGCCAGCTGCGCGTCCGCGATCAGGTCGCCCATCGGGGACTCGGTGCCGGTGTTCGGGATGTCGGCGGAGATGTAGCCGATCGCGCGGTTGCCGATGGGCGCCGCGAGGGTGTTCCACTTGCTGATCAGCTGGGTCATGTCGGGCGCCTTGGGGACAGTCCGGGTGACCACGTGGTTCGCGGACTGTACGGCCGTACGCGCGATGTCACCGGTCCAGCGGTCGTACGTCAGCGTGGTGTCCGTGTAGAGGCGGCCGAAGGCCGCGGCCGAGGTGACCATGCGCGGCTTGCCCGCCGGGTCGTTGATGGTGCACACGTACGCCGAGTGGGTGTGGCCGGTGACCAGCGCGTCGACCTGCGGGGTGATGTTCTTGGCGATGTCGACGATCGGGCCGGAGATGCCGTCGCCCGCGCCGGGCGCGTCGCAGTCGTAGTTGTACGCCGACGAGGCCGGCGCCCCGCCCTCGTGGATGAGCGCGACGATCGACTTCACGCCCTGGCGCTGCAGCACCTTGGCGTACTTGTTGATCGTCTCGACCTCGTCCTTGAACTTCAGGCCCTTGACGCCCTCGGCGGAGACGACGCCCGGGGTGTCCTCCAGGGTCACGCCGATGAAGCCGACCTTGACGTCCTTCTTCTTCCACACCCAGTACGGCTTGAGGATCGGCTTGCCGGTCTTCTCGTCCAGGACGTTCGCGGCCAGGTACGGGAAGTCGGCGCCCTCGAACTCCTCGTCCGTGTAGCAGCCGTCGGTGGGGTGGCAGCCGCCGTTCTGCAGGCGGGCCAGCTCGCGGGCGCCCTCGTCGAACTCGTGGTTGCCGACGGACGTGACGTCCAGCTCCAGCTTGTTCAGCGCCTCGATGGTGGGCTCGTCGTGGAAGAGGCCCGAGATCAGCGGGGAGGCGCCGACCATGTCGCCGCCGGCCGCGGTGATGGAGTACTTGTTGCCCTCACGGGCCTCGCGCAGGTGGGTGGCGAGGTACTCGACACCACCGGCGTCGATGGTCTTCGTCGTCCCGTCCTCGTGCACCTCGGTGACCCGGCCGGAGGAACCGGACGGCGGCTCCAGGTTGCCGTGCAGGTCGTTGAAGGACAGCAGTTGTACGTCCTGGTAGCGGCCCGGCACCGGAGCGCCCGGCTTGCCCTTGGTCTCGCCCGCGGTCGCCGCCGTCGGCAGCGCGGCGGCCAGGGCGCCGACGGTGGCGAGACCGGCGGCCGCGGCGAGGAGTCGGCGTGTACGACGTCTGCGGCGCACGGCATCCGGTCGGCGCGGCTGGGATATGGCTGGCATACGCCCCCCTGTGGGTCTGGTGAGTCGGTGGCCCCGTCCGGCGCAGCCTAGGGTCAACGCGCGTAGCGCGACAGAGGGTTCGCGGTTACATCCTGGTTGCTTCTTTGCCGCCACTTTGCCGGGGCGGCCCCTTACCCTCGTACGCATGACCAGCGACGACACCGGACGCCCCGGCATCTCCCGCTCGATCGAAACCCACTCCGCGCTCTCCCCGGAGCAGACCGAGGCCGTGCTCGGGCTGCTCGCGGAGGCCGCCCGGAACGACGGGCAGCAGGCGGTGTCCGAACAGGGCCGGTTGCAGCTGCGCGGCGGTCCACGTGAGGGCGTGTCCCATTTGCTGCTGTATGTGGACGGCGAACTCGTCGGCTACGCCCAGTTGGAGGACACGGATCCGGTGGAGGCGCCGGCGGCGGAACTGGTCGTCCACCCCTCGCACCGGGGCCACGGCCACGGCCGCGCCCTCGGCTCGGCGCTCCTCGCCGCGTCCGGCAAACGGCTGCGGGTGTGGGCGCACGGCGGCCACGCCGCGGCGCGGCACCTGGCGCAGGTCCTCGGGCTCACCCTCTTCCGCGAACTCCGCCAGTATCGGCGGCCGTTGACGGGGATGGACCTGCCCGACCCGGTCCTGCCCGAGGGCGTGGCCGTCCGGACCTTCGTACCCGGCGCGGACGACGCGGCCTGGCTCGAGGTGAACGCGGCCGCCTTCGCCCACCATCCCGAACAGGGCTCCTTGACCCAGCGGGACCTCGACGACCGCAAGGCCGAGCCGTGGTTCGACCCGGCGGGCTTCTTCCTGGCCGAGCGCGAAGGACAACTGATCGGCTTCCACTGGACCAAGGTCCACGCGGAGGAGCGGCTGGGCGAGGTGTACGTCCTGGGTGTGCGGCCCGGGGCACAGGGCGGCGGACTCGGAAAGGCCCTGACGACGATCGGGCTGCGGCATCTGGCGGGGCAGGGCGTGCCGACGGCGATGCTGTACGTCGACGCCGACAACAAGGCCGCGGTGTCGGTGTACGAGCGGTTGGGGTTCGTCACGTACGAGACGGATCTGATGTACCGGACGGAGACGTGACGCTGCCGTACTGACCGTCGCCCCGCGTCCAAGGCGCCCTGGAACCTGCCGACTTCGCGGTCACCAACCGGTCTTCCGAACCTCGATCAGGCGTCTCGATCAGGCGTCGGCCAGGTCCGGGCCTCGCATGGCGCCGGTCAGTGGGGCCAGTACGCGCCATCCCATCGCCTCGTACAGAGCCCGGCCCTCCGGCGTCGCGCCCAGCACGCCCGCCGTGGCGCCCTGACCGGCGGCCGCGTCGGCGAGCGCGCGCATCACCAGGCGGCCGAGACCGCGGCGCCGGTGGGCGGGGTCGGTCTCCACTTGGTCGACGACGGCGGTGGGGCCGGTGACGGCGATCTGACCCCGTGCGGCGAAGGCACCGTCGGTGCCGCGCACCAGGACGCGGGTGACGCCGGCGCGGGTCCAGGTGCGCAGCCGGTAGCCGTCAGGGGTTGCGGCCGGGGCCTCGGCGTGGGCGGCGCGCAGTGCGGCGGACATGAGGAAGCCGGGGCCGCCGGCGAGGGACCAGCCGGGGGCGAGCCAGGTCGCGAGGGTCTCCGGTGACACCAACGTCTTCAGCCAGACGCCGGGGGCGGTGGCGTTCTCGGTGATCTTGCGGACGGTCGCTTCGTCGGCGGTGGGCAGGACGTGGCGCTCGACGTGCCCGGACAAGCCGACATCGATGGTGAAACCCCAGGGCCGGGGCGCCGGTTCGGCCGCGCCGCGCGAAGCGGCCCAGCCGTGGGTCCATGCTCGTACCGCCTCGGTCGTGTTCCCGAAAGGCAAGGCTCCCCCAGGGTTAGGTAATAGATGACACGGCGATTCATTCATTACACGGTGTCTCGCTCATTACATCAAGTCCGGCCCTCCGGTTGTCCACCGTTCCTGTTCAGCGTGGCGTCGTTCAGCGTGACGTCGTTCAGCGTGGCGTCGTTCAGCGTGGCGTCGCGAGTCGTCTCCGACCGGCACCGAGCGGTGTCCGCCGCCTCCGTAACGGCTCCGGCCCGCACCACCCCCACACCAGCACCGCCCCCACCAGCACCGCCGCCCATCGCTGGTGCGCGGCCTCCCAGCGCAGGTCGCCGACCGGCACGAACAGCGTCCACCGACCGGGCAGCAGCAGCGGGGCGAGGACCGCGGTGGTCAGGACGCCGGCCGCCACGGACGGTCCCGGCTCGGGCTCGTCCGTGAGCCGTAGGGCGGTGGCCGCGGCGGCCAGGGCGAGGGCGGCGGTCGCGGCGGCCTCCAGGGTGACGGCGCCGATCGGGGGCCGCACCTCGCGCGGGGTCAGGGCCAGTGCGGCCGTCCACCACAGCGCGGCCACCGGCGCGACCAGCGCCACCCGCAGACCCGTCCGTATCCAGCGCGGGGTCGTGACGGGTGTGGTGATGTGGCGGGCGGGGTCGTCCAGCAGGAACGCCAGGCCCAGCGCGAAGGCGAGGGCGCCGGCGCGCAGCAGGTTGAGGGCCATCCACGGGTCGGGCGGGGAGGACAGCAGGCGCGGCAGCGCGACGATCAGGAGGCCTACGACCGCCCCCGCGCCCAGCGCCCGCCAGGGCACCGTACGCGCCACGGCGGACACCAGCACTCCGCTCATTCCCCTCATTCCCCGCACTCGTCGCCCCCCTTGGGCACCTCGGTCCCCAACACCCGGGCCACCTCCGCCGTGGTCACCCCCGGCTTCGTCACCTCACCCCAGTGCTCCTTCACCGCGGCGGTCACCTCCGCGCGCGGGCGCGTCAGCAGCTCCCGTACGACATCCGTCTGCCCCTCGGACATGGACAGCGGGTTGGTCGGCGCGAGGACGATCGCCGAGCCGGTCACGCTGTCGTCGAGGCGGACGTCGCGGAACTCGGACATCGGGTCGGGGGCGCCTCCCAGGGCCAGCCACATCACCGTGACCATCCGGCCGTCGCACAGCTCGGCGCCCTTCGCCTCGTCGCCCGCCACCAGCACGGAGGCGACGGCGACCGCGAACTCCGGGACCCGGTTGCCGCCCCAGCGCGTACCGACGGTCACCTGGTGGGGTGTCGTGGACGGCTGGAGCGCCGAGTCGCCGGTGAGGCCGTACCGGGCCTCGATCCGCTGCCGTACGAGCAACCGCTGCTCGGCCGCCGGCCCGCTCGCGAGGGACTGGACTCGGTCGACGACTTCGGCCCAGGTGCCCGCCCGGCCGGTCCACTCCGGGAACGCGCAGTACCGCGAGTCGCCCTCCCGGACGCACGTCTGGTCCTTCTCCGGGGTGAGCGAGGCCCGCTGCCGGGCCGCGGTCACCTCCGCCGAGACGCCCCCGGACTGTCCGACCGCGCCGGTCAGCGTCAGGGCGAGCGCGCCCGCGACGCCCGCCTTGACGGGCCAGTTCCGGCCGCCGCCCGCCAGTACGGCGACCGTGGCCGCCAGCAGCACGAGCCCGGTCAGAAAGAGGGCGTGCCAGGCGGCGGGCCGGCCGATCAGGTCGGACGGCAGCGTCTCGGTGCTGTTCTCACCGACGACCGGCGTGAGCCAGCGGCTCCACTCCGCGCCGCTCGTGCCCGCGGAGACGAACAGGGAGATCGTGAAGAGGCCGATCACGAGGACCGGGGCGGCGAACGTCGTCGGGATCAGCCGGGCGAACACCAGCCCGAGGGCGCCGCACAGCAGCACGAGCAGGGGACCGACGGCCAGTTCGGCCACCGATCCGTGGCCCACCGCGCCCGGCCTGAGCGCCTGCCAGGTGAACTCGCCCAGCACGACCAGCGCGGTGAGCAGCCCGAACGGCACGACGGACAGGGCGTGGGCGACCGTACGCCGCCACGGCTCCATGACCAGCACGTCGAAGTGCCGGTCGGTGTCGCGCCGGCGGCCGCGCAGCGCGGCCCGGTTGACGCAGACGAGCAGCGCGATCCCCAGGAGGACAGGCACGTTCTGCGTCGCCCGGTCGGCGTCCTGGAGCGCCGGGTAGGCGTCCATGCCGTCGCGCTCGAACAGCAGTGTCCAGAGGGTGTAGCCGACGTACACGAGCAGGGTGACCGCCACCGGGATGTACCGCAGGAGATCGCGCGCCTCGAAGCGGGCGAGGGCGAACACGGCCGCCCATGCCCGGCGCGGCTCGCTGTGCACGACGGGCGGGGCCGTCGCTTCCATGACCGCGTTCATGCCGCCGCCACCTCCGCGCCCGCGCCGTCGAGGGTGAGCAGGTAGCCGTCCTCCAGGGTGGGTTCGAGGAGTTCGGCGCCGGGTGGCGGGCCGCCCACGTTGCGGAAGGAGCCGGTGCCGGTGCGCCAGCCGGCCATCGCGCCCGGGTCGCGTTCCGTACTGCTCCACACCCGGCCGGCGGCCCGTGTGGTCAGTTCGGCCGGGGTGCCGTCGAAGAGGATCCGGCCGCCGGCCATCACCAGGACCCGGTGGCAGAGCATCGCCACGTCCTCCGTCTGGTGGGTGGACAGCAGCACCGTGCGCCCCTCCCCCGCCTGTGCGATCAACTCCCTGAACCGCATGCGCTGTTCGGGGTCCAGGCCGACGGTCGGCTCGTCGAGGACGAGGAAGCCGGGGTCGCCGACGAGCGCGGCCGCCAACGCCACCCGCTGCCGCATCCCGCCGGACAGCTTCTTCATGCGCCTGCCGCGTACGTCGCCGAGGTCGACCTCCTCCAGCACTCGCCGCACCTCACGGTGCCGGGCGGTCCGGTCGGTCAGCTCCTTGAGGATGGCCACGTAGTCGACGAACTCGAAGGCCGTGAAGTCCGGGTGGAAGCCGGGGGTCTGGGGCAGATAGCCGAGCGCGCGCCGCACCTCCTGCCGGCCGCGCGCGGTGCCCGGGTCGTTCCCGAGCACGGTGAAGGCGCCCCGGTCGGCGGGCACGGCCGTGGCCAGCACACGCAACAGGGTGGTCTTTCCGGCGCCGTTGGGCCCGAGCAGCCCGGTGACGCCCCGCGTCAGCCGCAGCGACACGTCGTCCAGGGCGCGCGTACCGCCGTAGCGGAGGCTGAGCCCGGAGGCGGAGACGGTGGGGGTCATACGGCACTCCCGTAGAAGAGATCGAAGAAGAAGTCGCGGAAGGAATCGCGGAAGGAATCGCGGAACAGGTCGAGAGCGAAGTCGGAGTGCGTCATACGACGCTCCCCTGAAAGCGGTCGAAGCGGTCCCGCGCCACGAACAGCAGCCCGCCCGCGAGCCCCGCCACCACCGCGGCCACTCCCTGCCCGAGCGCCGTGAACGGCGCCAGCGGCTCGCCGCCGGCCGGCCCGGCCGCGTGCGCGGCCAGCAGCAGCGCGATCCACGCCCCGCCGACCAGCGAGGGCGCGACAACCGGGCCCAGCCGGGAGGTCAGCGCGAGCCCGGTAGCGGTGAGGGCCAGCGCGGGCAGCAGCCAGGCGAGGGCACGCAGCCCGTACCCGGGCAGGGCGAGCGTGGCGAGGCCGTTGAGGCCGAGGCCGGCGACGAGCACGGCGACCGTACGGATCATCAGCAGCCGGAAGCCGTGCACCGGGGAGACGACCGCCATCTCGTACGTCGGGTCCAGTGCGGGTCCGTACGACAGCGCGACCCCGGCGAGCGGCAGCAGCGGCGCGAGGGCGAGGAAGAGGGTGGGCGAGTCGGCGGTCCGGGCCGCGTTGCCCGCCACGACGCTCATCACGAGCACCGCGACGACCGCGCCCAGCCAGGAGCCGCGCAGCACGGGCGTGGCCGCGAGCAGCCGCGCGGTGTGGTCGGCGACGCCGATCCGCACCAGCAGCGACTCCAGCAACCCCCGCCGGGGCGCGTCGAGTTCGGCGTCCAGCCGCTCCCATCCGGCGTCCAGGGCGACGGGGTCGCTCACCTCGGCCAGCACGGCCCGGCACCGCGCGCAGGCGGTGAGGTGGGCGTCGGCGGACCAGAGCACCGGGGGCGCCAACTCGCCCTGCGCGTAGGCCCGTAGATCCTGTTCTGACACATGCCAGGTCATGCCAGCGCCTCCCGGAGTTGCTTGCGGGCCCGCATCGCCCGCGTCTTGACCGTGCCCGGCGGGATGCCGAGGAGGACGGCCGCCTCCCGGGTGGTCAGCCCGTCGATGACCGTGGCCTGGAGCACCGCGCGCAGCTCGGGCGAGAGGCTTATGAGGGCGCCCGCGAGGTCCCCGTGCTCCACCCCCGCGAGCACCCGTTCCTCCGCGGACGCCTCGTCCCGGTGCCGCAGCCGCGCCAACGCCTGCCGCAGCCGCCCCCGCGCCCCGTCGCCGCGCAGCGCGTCGACCAGTCGCCGGGAGCCGATGCGCCACAGCCACCCCGCCACGTCCCCTTCCTGCCGGTAGCGCGCGGTCCCCCGCCACACCGCCAGGAACGTCTCCTGTACGACGTCGTCGACGACACCGGCATCGGAGCACCGGCCGCGCAGCCGTGCGGTGAGCCACGGCGCGAACCGCCGGTACAGCTCCTCGAAGGCGCGCCGGTCCCCGTCCGCCGCGATGGCCCGCAGCAGTTCCCCGTCGCTTCTCGTTTCGCTCACATCTCCTCATCGGACGAGCCCGGTCGATCGGTTCATAGATCGGTTCGCAGATCGGTTCACAGACTGCACTTGACTTTCGCGACGGCCTTCCACCACCCTTTCACTACTCAATTAGTGAAAGGGTGGTTGTCCGTGGTCGAGTACCGCATCGACCGGCACAGCGGCGTGGCCACTTACGTCCAGATCGTCCAGCAGACGAAACAGGCTCTCCGTCTGGGCCTGCTCGAACCGGGCGACAAGCTGCCCACGGCCCGGGAGGTCGTCGAAGCCACCGCCATCAACCCCAACACCGTCCTGAAGGCCTACCGCGAACTGGAGCGCGAGGGACTGGTCGAGGCCCGGCGCGGTCTCGGCACGTTCGTACGGCGTTCGCTGGGCACCGCCCCGGCCGACTCCCCCCTGCACGAGGAGCTTCGGGCATGGGCGGAGCGGGCCCGCGAGGTCGGCCTGGACCGGGACGACGTGGCCGCACTCTTCACTGCCGTACTCGACAAGACCTTTCAAGGAGACCCGTCATGACCGACACGGCGATAGAGGCGGCCGCGCTGGGCAGGCGTTTCGGCCGGTGCGGCCGCTGGGCCCTGCGCGACTGCACCTTCCGGCTGCCCACCGGACGCGTCTGCGCCGTCGTCGGCCCCAACGGCGCGGGCAAGTCCACGCTCCTCGCCCTCGCCGCCGGGCTGCTGGCCCCGACCGAGGGCACGGTCACCGTCCTCGGGACGCGGCCGGGCGAGGCACGCGCGCGCGTGGGCTTCGTCGACCAGGGCAAGCCGCTCTACCCGCAGCTCACCGTCGCCGAGACCCTGCGCATGGGCGCCGACC
Source organism: Streptomyces sp. SA15 (assembly GCF_002291145.1). Classification (GTDB taxonomy): domain Bacteria; phylum Actinomycetota; class Actinomycetes; order Streptomycetales; family Streptomycetaceae; genus Streptomyces. Next base: position 38,081 of record NZ_NTGE01000111.1, on the reverse strand, counting down.
TCAACCCCGGACGCTGGGACGCGCCCGCCGCGGAACGGATCGTGGCCGGCGGCGACCTCGACCCGAAGTCGCGGATCCGATCCCTCTCCGGCGGCCAGCGCACCCGCGTGGCGCTCGCCCTCGCCCTGGCCAAGCGGCCGGAGCTGCTCCTGCTGGACGAGCCGATGGCCGACCTGGACCCACTGGCCCGGCACGAACTGATGGGCGTGCTGATGGCGCAGGCCGCCGAGTACGGCACCACGATCGTGATGTCCTCGCACGTCGTCGCCGAACTGGAGGACTCCTGCGACCACCTGCTCCTCGTCGGCGGCGGCCGGGTCCGCATGGCCGGGGAGATCGACGACCTGCTCGCCGCCCACGCGCGCGTGGCCGCACCCGCGCAGACCGACCTCGCCCCGCACACCGTCGTCGAGTCCCGCACCACCGGCCGTCAGCTCACCGCGCTGATCCGCCCGGCGGGCCCGCTCCCCGGCGACTGGCGGACGCACGGCCCCTCCCTGGAGGAACTGGTCCTCGCCCATCTGCGCAACCCCGAAGCACCCGCCCTCACCCCGGCCCAGGACCAGGAGAACGCCGCGTGACCACCCTGACCCTCGCCGCCACCGCACCCGCCGCCGCCCCACGCCAGGTCCGCTGGCTGCTGCGCCTGCACCGCCCCGCCCTGTACGTCTGGACGGGCCTCGTCGTCACCGTCGCCGCCGCCCTGCTGTGGCTGCGGGGCCCGCTGACCGATGCCTCGGCGGCGGCCTGGCGGCAGTACAACGCCTGCCGGCACCCCGGTTCCTGCCTGTACGACCAGGACGCGATCCTCCTCTACAAGGACGTCTACCAGTACACGACCTTCATCGTCCTCGCACTCCCCTTCCTGGTCGCCGCCTGGGCGGGCGCGGCGCTGACCGGCCGCGACCTGGAGTCCGGCACGGCCCGGCTGGCCTGGACCCAGGCGGTCTCCCCGGTGCGCTGGCTGGCCGCGAAGCTGGCGCTGCCGGCCGCCCTGGTCACCGCCGGCACCACTGTGCTCGTCCTGCTGCACCGTCTGATGTGGTCGGCGGGCGAGGGCCGTATCGACACGGCCAAGACCTGGCACGACATCCCCACCTTCTTCGCGGGCGGCCCGATCACCGTCGCCCTCGCCCTGGCCGGCCTGCTCGCCGGCGCCCTGGCCGGGCTGCTCCTGCGCCGCTCGCTCGCCGGACTGGTAGCCGCCGTCACCGCCGTCGCCGGCCTGTGGACCGCCGTCCGGCTGGCCCTGCCCCACCTGTGGCCGTCCGTCACCCGGGTAGGCGACCTGAGCGGCGTCCCGTCGCACAGTGGCATCACGGTCGACGAGGGCCTCGTCACCGCCACCGGAGCCCGCCTGCCCAACCCGCACTGCGGCACCAGCGGGGACTGCCTCGCCCGCTACGACGACGCGGTCGGCTTCTACGCCGAGTACCACCCCGTCTCCCACTCCTGGCCCCTCCAGCTGACCGCGACCGCCGTCCTCCTCGCCGTCGCCGCGCTGCTGACCGTGGCCGCGTTCCGCCTGCTGCACCGCCGGTGAGAAACGCGCGGTGCCCCCGCCCGGAGTGCTCCGGACGGGGGGACCCCACCGCGCCCGCCGTCGGCCATGAGACCGCCGTATGAAAGCTCCCGCTGTACGAGGCCTGCCCCGGACGGTGCTGCGCCTGCACCGCACGGCCGGGATCGTGTGGGTGGCCTTCGTGCCGGCCGCCATCGGCTGCCTGGTGTGGCTGAACCTCGCCACCGCCGACTCCGTGCGCGCGACCCTGACCGGCTGCCACCGCGTCGAGGGCTTCTGCCCCGACAGGTGCGGCACCGCACGGCTCGCCTGGACCCAATGAGCCCGACCCCCATATGTCCATCCAGGGGTGAGGGACGTACCGTTGCGGCAGCGGTCGGCCCACGTGGACCCCTGGGAGCCGCCCCCCGATATCCCACACGCCATGTCGCCGTAACCATTGGTTCAGACGGACTTGCGACGCTCAGCGAATGAAGCCCGTCGTGCCAGAGCCTTCGCCGCCGCCCGAGGGAACCGCGGGGAACGGGGACGCCCGCGTCGCCGCCGCGCTCCCGCCCGCGAAGTCCGACGCGCCCGTTTCGCTGCAGGCGCGGAAGAATGGGTTCATGAGCCAGCAAGACACCCAGGCAACGATCCAGCACGTCCAGCCGTCCGTGGGGTCCATAGCCGCGCACCGCTCACGCACCGTGGCCGGGTCGGTCTCCGACCTGGAACCCGACATCGACGCCGATCTCGACGCGTACGAAGAGACGCAGGTCGACGGCGTCCAGCTGCCGCAGGGCCGATTCCTCGACCGGGAACGCAGCTGGCTCGCGTTCAACGAGCGCGTCCTCGAACTCGCCGAGGACCCGAACACGCCCCTGCTGGAGCGCGCGAACTTCCTCGCGATCTTCGCCAGCAACCTGGACGAGTTCTTCATGGTCCGCGTGGCCGGTCTGAAGCGCCGTATCGCCACCGGTGTCGCGACGCGTTCCGCCTCCGGTCTCCAGCCCCGCGAGGTGCTGGAGATGATCTGGGCCCGCTCCCGCGAGCTGATGGCCCGGCACGCCGCCTGCTACCACGAGGACGTCGCCCCGGCCCTGGCCGAAGAGGGCATTCACCTGGTCCGCTGGAACGAGCTGACGGAGAAGGAGCAGGCCCGCCTCTTCACGCTGTTCCGGCACCAGATCTTCCCGGTGCTGACGCCGCTGGCCGTCGACCCCGCGCATCCGTTCCCGTACATCTCCGGCCTGTCCCTGAACCTGGCCGTGATCGTGCGCAACCCGGTCAGCGGCAACCGCCATTTCGCCCGGGTCAAGGTGCCGCCGCTGCTGTCCCGCTTCCTGGAGGCCTCCCCGGGCCAGTTCGTGCCCCTCGAGGACGTCATCGCCGCCCACCTGGAAGAGCTCTTCCCGGGCATGGAGGTCCTGGAGCACCACACCTTCCGGGTCACCCGCAACGAGGACCTGGAGGTCGAGGAGGACGACGCCGAGAACCTCCTCCAGGCCCTGGAGAAGGAACTCATGCGGCGCCGCTTCGGGCCGCCGGTGCGCCTGGAGGTCGAGGAGTCCATCGACCGCGAGGTCCTCGACCTGCTGGTGCGCGAGCTGAAGATCAGCGAGGCCGAGGTGTACCCGCTGCCGGGTCCCCTCGACCTCACCGGCCTCTTCCGCATCGCCGGTCTCGACCGGCCGGAGCTCAAGTACCGTAAGTTCGTCGCCGGCGTCCACCGCGACCTCGCCGAGGTCGAGTCGGCGTCCGCGCCCGACATCTTCGCGGCCCTGCGCACCCGGGACGTGCTGCTGCACCACCCGTACGACTCGTTCTCGACGTCCGTGCAGGCGTTCCTGGAGCAGGCGGCCGAGGACGACGACGTCCTCGCCATCAAGCAGACCCTGTACCGCACCTCCGGCGACTCCCCCATAGTCAACGCGCTCATCGACGCCGCCGAGGCCGGCAAGCAGGTCCTCGTCCTGGTCGAGATCAAGGCCCGTTTCGACGAGCACGCCAACATCAAGTGGGCGAAGCGGCTGGAGGAGGCCGGCTGCCACGTCGTGTACGGCCTCGTCGGTCTGAAGACCCACTGCAAGCTGTCGCTCGTCGTCCGCCAAGAAGGCGACACCCTACGGCGGTACAGCCACGTCGGCACCGGCAACTACCACCCGAAGACGGCCCGCCTCTACGAGGACCTCGGCCTGCTGACGGCAGACCCGCAGGTCGGCGCGGACCTGTCCGACCTGTTCAACCGTCTGTCGGGCTACTCGCGCCGCGAGACCTACCGCCGTCTGCTGGTGGCCCCCAAGTCCCTGAGGGACGGCCTGATCTCGCGGATCAACAAGGAGGTCCAGCACCACCGTGCGGGCCGTCCGGCCTTCATCCGCGTCAAGGTCAACTCGATGGTGGACGAGGCGATCATCGACGCCCTCTACCGCGCGGCCCAGGCCGGCGTGCCGTGCGACGTGTGGGTGCGCGGCATCTGCGCGGTGCGTCCCGGTGTCGCGGGCCTGTCCGAGAACATCCGGGTCCGCTCGATCCTCGGCCGCTTCCTCGAACACTCCCGCGTCTTCGCCTTCGGCAACGGCGGCGAGCCCGAAGTGTGGATCGGCAGCGCCGACATGATGCACCGCAACCTCGACCGCCGGATAGAGGCGCTGGTCCGGGTCACCGACCCGGCCCACCGAGCAGCCCTCAACCGGCTCCTCGAGACCGGCATGTCCGACAACACCGCCTCCTGGCACCTCGGCCCGGACGGCGAGTGGACCCGACACGCGACCGACCCGGACGGCCAGCCTCTGCGCAACGTCCAGGAGATGCTCATAGACGCCCGGAGGCGCCGGCGTGGCACAGCGACACCTTGACCCGACGGATCCCACGGCGGGACCGGTGACGGGGGACGCCCTCGCGGACTACCTGCGGGCGCAGGCCACGGAGTTCCTCCGTGCCCTGCGGCTGCACCGGGAGACGGGCGGGTCCACGGCGAACGGATCCAACGGATCCCACGGCTCGGAGGAGGCCGTCGACGCGGCCCGCGCCCTGCGTCGCGCGGTCCGCCGCATCAGCGGCAGCCTGCACACCTTCCGCCCCCTGCTCGACCCCGACTGGTCGGAGTCGATGCGGCCCGAACTGGCGTGGCTGTCGGGCACGTTGGCGATGGAACACGCGTACGCGGCCCGCTTGGAGCGCTTGCTGCTGGCGCTGCACAGGCTGTCCGGGGCGGTCTTCCCGGCCCAGCCGGTGGGCGCTGCCGCCGTCGCCCCCGCTGTGGGCGGCGCTTCAGCCGGCGGAACCGGAGGCAGTCGTACCGGCGGAGCTGCGGGCAGCCGTACCGGCGGAGCTGTGGGCAGTCGTTCCGCCGGGGCGGAACGGGTCGGCACCGGGGGCACCTCCCAGGCCCACAAGGCACTGGGGGAGGAACCCGGCAACGCCGGTCCCGCGACCCACCCGGCGCCCACCCCGGACCGCGGCAACCTGACAGTGGGCGCGGCAAAAGCAGGCGCATTGCTCGAACGCCAACTCACCCTCGCCCGAACCCGAGCCCACAGCACCGCCCTCCAAGCCCTGGGCTCCTCCCGCTTCCACGCGGTCGCCGACAACATCGCCTTACTGGCCAGCGAGGTCCCCCTCACCCCCACCGCACCCACCACCGACCTGCACCCCCTCGCGGCCGCCGCCGAGGAACGTCTCACGGACGCGATCGCCGCGCTCCCCCTCGTCACCGCCGGCAGCCCGTACAACGCGGCGGCCCTGGTCCACGGCCTGTCCCCGGATCCGGCCCCGCACCCGCAGGACGCCCCCTGGCACCAGGTCCGCCTCCTGCTGCGCCTGCACCGCTACGCCCGCGAGGTCCTGGACGGCGACCGAGCACCGGTCGACGTACGGCTGCTGACAGCGGGTCAGGCCCTCGACCGGCACCGGGACGCCTCGGAGGCGGCGGCGGCCGCGGCCCAGGCCGCCCGTACGCCCCGCATCGCCCCGGCGACGGCGTACGCGCTCGGCGTGCTCCACGCCGACCAGCGGCACGAGGTGGAGGCGGCGCGTTTCACGTTCCAGCAGTGCTGGCAGAAGCAGACGGTCGGTACCCCGTAACCCTGAAGGAGGCGGTGAACCAGCGGTGGCCCATGCGAAGGAGTCCCCCGTCCAAGCGGCCGGGTGCGTCCTGTGGCGCCGCTCCCCGGTGGACGGCGAACTGGAGGTTTGTCTCGTCCACAGACCGAAATACGACGACTGGTCTTGGCCAAAAGGCAAACTCAAGCACGACGAGGACCCCCTCGCCGGCGCGCTGCGCGAGGTGGAGGAGGAAACGGGCTACCGGGCCGTACCCGGTGCCCGGTTGCCCGGGACGAACTACCTCGCCCACGGCCGCCCCAAGCAGGTCCGCTACTGGGCCGCCGAGGCCGTCTCGGGCACGTTCGCCCCGAACCACGAGGTGGACCGCATCCTCTGGCTGTCCCCGTCGGCCGCTCGGGGCCGTCTCACCCAACCGAGGGATCGCACCCTGGTTGACGCCCTCCTGCTGGCCTTGCACCTGACATAGTCGGCGGAATCGCCCCGTGTCCTCGACGTAAGCGTTCCGTGACCTAACCGCACCGACCGCAGGGGTTCACCCCCCGTTCACTTATGGCCATAAGCCACTTCACCTGATCTGCCTAATTTCGGCCTTACACGGTGCGGACCGTGGATCGACGTACGGGTCCGCATCGCCAAGACTTCGCAGACTTCGCACGCCGCCGAATTCAGGACGGCGGCTCCTGGAAGGAACTCCCTCAAGTGAAGCTTCAGCGCATGAACCGGCGGGCCCTCACCCTCGGTGCTCTCGCCGTCTCCGGCGCCCTGGCCCTCACGGCGTGCGGCTCGGACGACACCAGCAACGGCGGCGACAACAGCGCGGCCCCGACCGCTCAGGCCGGCGACATCAAGTGTGACGACGCCAAGGGCCAGCTGCTCGCCGACGGCTCCTCGGCGCAGAAGAACGCGATCGACGCCTGGGTCAAGCAGTTCACGCAGGCCTGTGGTGTACAGGTCAACTACAAGGGCGGCGGCTCCGGCGCCGGCATCACCGCGTTCACCCAGGGCCAGGTGGCCTTCGCCGGCTCCGACTCCGCGCTGAAGCCCGAAGAGGTCGAGGCCTCCAAGCAGGTCTGCTCCGGCGGCCAGGGCATCGACCTCCCGATGGTCGGCGGCCCGATCGCGGTCGGCTTCAACGTCTCCGGCGTCGACAAGCTCACCCTGGACGCCCCGACCCTCGCCAAGATCTTCAACGACAAGATCAAGAACTGGAACGACCCGGCGATCAAGGCGCTGAACCCGGGCGTCGAACTGCCCAACCTCAAGATCCAGGCGTTCCACCGCTCGGACGAGTCCGGCACCACGGACAACTTCACCAAGTACCTGATCGCCACCGCCAAGAGCGACTTCCCGTACGAGGGCGGCAAGGCCTGGCAGGCCAAGGGCGGCCAGTCCGCTCCGCAGTCCTCCGGTGTCGCCGCGCAGGTGAAGCAGACCAACGGCGCCATCGGCTACTTCGAGCTGTCGTACGCCAAGGAAGGCATCAAGACGGTCTCCCTCGACACCGGCGCCGGCACCCCGGTCGAGGCCACCGTCGACAACGCCACCAAGGCCATCGCCGACGCCAAGGTCGTCGGCACCGGCAAGGACCTCGCCCTGGAGCTGAACTACGCGACCAAGGCCGCGGGCGCCTACCCGATGGTCCTGGTCACGTACGAGATCGTCTGCGACAAGGGCAACAAGGCCGACACCCTGCCCGCCACCAAGGCGCTCCTGCGCTACATGGCCTCCGAGCAGGGTCAGCAGATCCTCGCCGAGAACGACTACGCGCCGATGCCTGACGACATCATCGCCAAGGTCCGCACCACCATCGAGAGCCTGAGCTGACCTGAGTGCGGTCCGGTCCAGGGCTTCGACCCCGGACCGGGCCGCACCGTCCGGTGCACCGCCGCCAGGAGCCGCCGCAGACCGCGTACGGCTCCACCGGGGCCGCATCTCTCACGTGCGGCTCCGCAGACCGGAGAACCCGATGGATATAACGACGAAGAACACAGAAGCCCCTCCCCCCACCCCCCAGCCGTCCGTGGCCGAGCAGAAGCGCGCGGCCCGGGGTGCCACCCGACCCGGTGACCGGATCTTCCTCGGTCTCTCCCGTGGGTCGGGCATTCTGCTGCTGGTGATCATGGCCGCGATTGCGGTCTTCCTCACCTACCGCGCCTCCCTCGCGATCAGCAAGGACGACGCCAACTTCTTCACCGCCTTCGAATGGAACACGGGCCTTGTCCCGCCGAAGTTCGGCATCGCGGTCCTGGCCTTCGGCACGGTGGTCTCCTCGATCATCGCCATGGTCATCGCGGTCCCGATCGCCGTCGCCATCGCCCTGTTCCTCACCCACTACGCCCCGCGCCGGCTGAGCAGCCCCATCTCGTACGTGATCGACCTGCTCGCCGCCGTGCCGTCCATCGTCTACGGCCTGTGGGGCGCGCTGGTCCTCGTACCGAACATGAACGGCCTGTTCGGCTGGCTGGACAAGTACCTCGGCTGGACCGGCATCTTCTCCTGGCAGGGCGGCGCCCCCCGCTCGATGCTCACCGTCGGCATCCTGCTCGCGATCATGATCCTGCCGATCATCACCAACGTGAGCCGCGAGGTCTTCCGGCAGGTCCCGCAGATGCAGGAGGAGGCGGCCCTGGCGCTGGGCGCCACCCGCTGGGAAGTGATCCGCATGGCGGTGTTCCCCTTCGGCCGCTCCGGCGTGATCTCCGCCTCGATGCTCGGCCTCGGCCGCGCCCTCGGCGAGACCATGGCCGTCGCGACCGTGCTCTCCCCGACCTTCGACATCCAGACCAGCCTGCTCGACCCGGGCGGCGGCACCTTCGCCCAGAACATCGCCAGCAAGTTCGGTGAGGCCACCGAGATGGGCCGCGACGCGCTCATCGCCTCCGGTCTGGTCCTGTTCGTCATCACCCTGCTGGTCAACGGCGCGGCCCGCGCGATCATCGCCCGCCGCAAGGAGTACTCGGGGGCCAACGCATGAGCAACGCCGCCATCACCGACAAGCGCCCCAGCACCCTGCGCGGTGCGCGCCTGCCCAAGTGGTCGCCGTACGCGATCGCCGCCGGCTCCGTCGCCGTCGCGGTCGGCATCGGCCTGGCCGCCGGCCTGGACAGCAAGATCCAGTGGGGCCTGATCGCCGCGATCCTGTTCGTCCTCGGTACGTACGTCATCGGCTCCCGCGTCGAGGGCCCCCGCCAGGCCAAGGACCGGCTCGCGACCTCGCTGGTCTGGGTCGCCTTCCTGCTGGCCGTGATCCCGCTGGTGTCCCTGGTCTGGTCGACCGTCTCCCGCGGTGTGAAGGTCCTCGACGTCTACTTCCTGACCCACTCGATGGGCCTGACCGCCGACTCCGAGCCGGGCGGCGGCATCTACCACGCCATCCTCGGCAGCCTGGAGCAGGTCGGCCTCGCCACGGTGATGGCCGCGCCGATCGGTGTGCTCACCGCGATCTACCTGGTCGAGTACGGGCGGGGCAACCTCGCCCGGGCCGTCACCTTCTTCGTCGACGTGATGACCGGCATCCCGTCGATCGTCGCCGGTCTGTTCATCCTCAGCCTGATGCTGATGTTCGACATGCAGCCCTTCGGCTTCGCCGGCTCGCTGGCTCTCGCCATCCTGATGATGCCGGTCGTGGTCCGCTCCACGGAGGAGATGCTCAAGCTCGTACCGAACGAGCTGCGCGAGGCCTCTCTGGCGCTCGGTGTCCCGAAGTGGCGCACCATCCTGAAGGTGGTCCTGCCGACCTCGATCGGCGGCATCACCACCGGCATCATGCTGGCGGTCGCCCGTATCGCGGGCGAGACCGCGCCGGTGCTGCTGCTGGTGTGGGGGAACTCGCTCATCAACAGCAACCCGTTCGAGGGTGCACAGCAGTCGCTGCCGCTGTACATCTATCAGCAGTACGGCGCTGGTGCGGGTCCGGCGTACGACCGTGCGTGGGCGGCGTCGCTGACGCTGATCGCCTTCGTGATGATCCTCAACCTGGCGGCTCGCGGGATTGCCCGCTGGAAGGCCCCGAAGACCGGTCGCTGACGCGGCCATACAGCGACCGATCAAGAATTCTGGAAGTGACGTAGACATGGCCAAGCGAATCGACGTAAGCGGGCTCACCGCCTACTACGGATCCCACAAGGCGATCGAAGACATCTCGATGACGGTCGAGCCGCGCTCGGTGACGGCCTTCATCGGCCCCTCCGGCTGCGGCAAGTCGACGTTCCTGCGCACGCTGAACCGTATGCACGAGGTGACGTCGGGCGGCCGGGTCGAGGGCAAGGTACTGCTCGACGACGAAGACCTGTACGGCGCCGGCATCGACCCGGTGTCCGTGCGCCGCGAGGTCGGCATGGTGTTCCAGCGCCCGAACCCGTTCCCCACGATGTCGATCTTCGACAACGTGGCGGCGGGGCTGCGGCTGAACGGCAACTACAAGAAGAGCGAGCTGAGCGACGTCGTCGAGAAGTCGCTCAAGGGCGCGAACCTCTGGAACGAGGTGAAGGACCGCCTGAACAAGCCCGGCTCGGGTCTCTCGGGTGGCCAGCAGCAGCGCCTGTGCATCGCTCGCGCGATCGCGGTGGAGCCGAACGTCCTGCTGATGGACGAGCCGTGCTCGGCCCTGGACCCGATCTCGACGCTCGCCATCGAGGACCTGATCGGCGAGCTGAAGGAACGGTTCACGATCGTCATCGTGACGCACAACATGCAGCAGGCGGCGCGGGTCTCCGACCGTACGGCGTTCTTCAACCTGTCGGCGGTCGGCCAGCCCGGCAAGCTGATCGAGATCGACGAGACGGAGCGCATCTTCTCCAACCCGTCGGTCCAGGCGACGGAGGACTACATCTCCGGCCGCTTCGGCTGAACCGCCACCAAGACCCCTCGCGGTGCTGCATGGCGGTGCCACCGCGAGGCTCCAAGGGCCCGCCCCCGGCTCCCGGGGGCGGGCCCGCCGCATGTGCTTCTACGGTCACACTTGGCAGACCGAGTCGGGCGGACCCGCTTCTACGGTCACCTCTTGGCCAACCGAGTCCGGTGGTGGGGTGGGCATAGGCCCGGAGGTCCGGGGGCGGAGCCCCGAGCGAGGCCCGCTTCGACGCCGGGCAACCGGAAGGCAGGCGGCACCTGCTGACCCGCGCCCTACAGAAACGCCAGATTCACAATCCCGAACGCGCACGCCGCGACGAACGCCGCCGCCGGCATCGTGATGAACCACCCCAGGATGATGTTCTTGGCGACCCCCCAGCGCACCGCGTTCACGCGCTTCGTCGCCCCCACCCCCATGATCGCGGACGTGATCACATGGGTCGTGGAGATCGGCGCCTTGAAAAGAAACGCCGTGGCGAACATGATCGACGCCCCCGTGGTCTCCGCGGCGAACCCCTGCGGCGGGTCAAGCTCGATGATCTTCCGCCCAAGGGTCCGCATGATCCGCCAGCCCCCCGCATACGTCCCCAGCGACAACATCACCGCACACACGATCTTGACCCACACCGGAATCGGATCGCCGTAGTCCTCCACATCGGCGATGACCAGCGCCATCACCACGATGCCCATCGTCTTCTGCGCGTCCTGAAGACCGTGCCCGAGAGCCATCCCCGCCGCCGAGACGGTCTGCGCTATACGAAAGCCCCGCTTGGCCTTGCTCGGGTTCGCCCGGCGGAATATCCACATGATCGCCGTCATCACCAGGTATCCGGCCAGCAGACCCACCACCGGCGAGACGAACATCGGGATGACGATCTTCTCCAGCACACCGTCCCAGTACACCGTCGTACCACCGGCGAGCGCCGCCCCCACCATGCCGCCGAACAACGCGTGCGAGGAGGACGAGGGCAGACCGTAGTACCAGGTGACGAGGTTCCACGTGATCGCGCCCACGAGCGCCGCGAAGAGGATGCCCATCCCCTTCGAACCCTCGGGCGTCTGGATCAGCCCCTCGCTGACGGTCTTGGCGACCCCGGAGCCGAGAAACGCGCCGGCGAGGTTCATCACCGCGGCCATCGCCAAGGCCGCCTTCGGCGTCAGCGCCCGCGTCGACACCGACGTCGCGATCGCGTTCGCCGAGTCGTGGAAACCGTTGGTGTACGTGAAGAAGAGCGCGACCGCGATGGTCACGACCAGAGCGAAGGTGTCCATGGAGGGGTCAGGACTCCTTGACGGCGATGGTCTCCACCGTGTTCGCCACGTGCTCGAACGCGTCGGCCGCTTCCTCCAGCACATCCACGATCTGCTTCAGCTTGAGCACTTCGATGGCGTCGTACTTGCCGTTGAAGAGGTGCGCGAGCAGCTTTCTGTGGATCTGGTCGGCCTGGTTCTCCAGCCGGTTGACCTCGATCCAGTACTCGGTGAGGTTGTCCATCGTGCGCAGATTCGGCATGGCTTCGGCCGTCAGTTCGGCCGCGCGCGCCAGCACCTCGATCTGCTGCTCGACGCCCTTGGGCAGTTCCTCGACGTTATAGAGGACGACCAGGTCGACGGCCTCCTCCATGAAGTCCATGATGTCGTCGAGGGACGATGCGAGGGAGTAGATGTCCTCGCGGTCGAACGGCGTGATGAACGAGGAGTTCAACTGGTGGAAGATCGCGTGCGTGGCGTCGTCACCTGCGTGTTCGGCTGCCCGCATACGCTCTGCGATCTCGGCCCGGTCGGCGGTGTCCGCCCCGAGCAATTCCATGAGGAGTTTCGAGCCCGTGACGATGTTGTCCGCGGATGCGGCGAACATGTCGTAGAAGCTCGTCTCCCTGGGGGTCAGACGAAAGCGCACGTGGGGTCCTCGAGATGCTTCGGTTTCGGTCAGGCTGATGCTAGGCGCATCATCCGGCCACGGCTAATGGGCCGTCCCCCAGTGTCGCCCATCGGGCAGAGTGGTCGGCAGGGGGGCCGCCCAGTGGTCCAGTCCAGCCTCTGTTCGCCACATCGGCCACAGGCCCTATACCCGGGAAAGTTCGGTACGATATACCCAGTAGGGGTATATCTCTGGAGGACGTGGAGGACGCCATGACGACCACCGAGGCCGACGCGGGGACGCCCTCCGCCACCGAGGCCGCCGTACAGCCGGAGGTCGTGACCGACCACGACCGCGGTGTGCACGGGTACCACAAACAGAAGGACGAACACCTCAAGCGCCTGCGCCGCATCGAGGGCCAGATCCGTGGCCTGCAGCGGATGGTCGACGAGGACGTCTACTGCATCGACATACTCACGCAGGTCTCCGCCTCCACCAAGGCCCTGCAGTCCTTCGCCCTGCAACTGCTGGAGGAGCATTTGCGCCACTGCGTCGCCGACGCGGCCCTCAAGGGCGGCGCCGAGATCGACGCGAAGGTGGAGGAGGCGACGAAGGCGATCGGCCGGCTGCTGCGGACGTGACGCCCACGCCGACGACGGTGCGCCTCCGGTTCGTTTGCGGTTCGTTCGGACGTGCCTTACTCACCGGAGGCGGCCGCACGTTCTTCGGCCACCCTCAACACCTCGTCGATGCTCTCCAGGCTGAGCCGGTCCTCGCCGGCGGCCGAGGCCGCGATGATCAGCTCTCCGCACAGTTCGATCTCGGCGAGGGCCACGTGGTCCTGAACTGCCGTACCGCCGACCGGAGCCACGCGCATCACCTCTTCTCTGCCGTCACCGACTTCCTAGAGTAGGGAGCGCCCTACACACCGCGCATGGCACGGACGGGCTAGTTCTTGACGCTCGTCACGGGCGCGCGTACCCGCGCGTCACGGGTTCACTCCTCGGCGATCTTCCCGGCGTAGATGTCCCTGGCCTCCGGCAGCCGTACGTCCGCCGGGGCCCCGAAGTCGTACAGCAGCGTCGTCGAGGCGACCGCGACGGTGCCCTTCTGCTGCCCGTTGGCGAAGCTGAACCGGTGCCGGACCTTGCGGATACGGCCCTCGTCATCGAGGTAGACGTCGAACGGCACCTCGGCCGTGGCGAACCCTTTCGCCGCCGCCGCGAGCGGCCCCTTGTTCTCGACGGACGCGCCCCTGGCCGCCGCCCCGAGGTCCGCGATCCCGCGGTAGTGCCGCACCTCGCTCCCCGCGACCTCGGTCTTCCCGACATACGTCGCCGTCCGCGTCCCGCGCAGCACCTCGGCGGCGGCGAACGGATCGGTGACCCCGCCGGTCACCAGATTCCCGTCCGAGAGCGTGGCCGTATCGACCCGCACCCACTTGTCGGCGGGCACTCCGGCTCCCCGGTTCTTCATGAACAGAGCACCGGGCGCGAGAAGTTCGGTAATGGACCGCCGCTCACTACTTCCCGCCGGATCCTGCGGCAACAGCACCTTCAACCGCCCGAGCCGCTCACCGAAGTCGTACACACCCTCGCCGCGAATGGTCACCCGGGTCCCGCCGGTGGCCATCTCCATCGACGTACGTGCCTTCGAACTCCCCGCGTCCACCAGGGTGTCGGCGGCCCGACGCAAGGTCTCGACGGGATCGCCGCCCCGCCCGTCCTCACCGACGGCAGCCCCACTCGATCCGGTACACCCCCCAACTCCAAGGCACACGCTGGCCACGACACCCGCGACGACAGCCGCGCCCGCCCCTCCCGACCGCCTCTCCTGCCGCTCCGCCATCGCCTGCCAACCCCCAGCCGGTACGTCCGTCATCGGGCCCCACGTCGTTCCGCTTAACGACGGCTGGATGACCCCGTCACGCACATACAAGTCCCTTACTTGCCCCGGGTAACGTTGTCTGCGTGGCGCAGCAGGACAGAGTCCCCCCACCCTCCGACCAACCGACCCACCGCACAACGACGATCGACAAAGGCCGCTTCTGCACAGCCCACTGCACCTGCGGCTGGCGCGGCCCGGCCCGCAGAGCAAGAAGCCAGGCCCGAACGGACGCGCAAAACCACATGCCCAACTGACGCTCATTCGGGTCAGCTGCGGGCGCGTCGACCCGCCTAGCCTGCGGGCAGTCGTGCCGCTGGGGCGGCACGGGTGGGCGCAGGCGGCACCCCGTAGCGCCGGGCTGCGCACCCACCCCCGCCCAGCCCCCACGCCGGGGCACCGGAAACGCGGGTGCCTGAACCCACCCCCCCGGCCCCCAACCCCGCGCACCATGGAACCCCCACCCCCATCCCCCCCGTCTCGTTCCACGGAAGCCGACGAGGCGACGGAAGGCACGCACATGGAACGGCGCACATTCATCGGCGGCACCGCCACCGCCCTCGCAACAGCGGCAACCGCCTGCAAGGCAAACGATTCCGGCGGCTCAGCCACTCGCACGCCGACAAAGTCCAGCCCCCGCCTCACCACCACCAGCACCACCACCCCCGCCAACTGGTCCGCCCTCGCCCGCGATCTGGACGGCCCCCTGATCCGCCCCGGCGACCCCACCTGGCCCACAGCCCGCCAGCTCTACAACACCCGCTTCGACTCCCTCAAACCCACCGCAGTCGCCTACGTCGCCCACCCCGACGACATCCGCACAGCCCTCTCCTACGCCCGCGCCCACACTCTCCGGGTAGCGATCCGCAACGGCGGCCACTCCTACGCCGGCTACTCCTCCGGCAACGGCCGCCTCATCATCGACGTCTCCAAACTCAACCGCGTCCGAGCCACCGGCAACACCGCCGTCATCGGCGCCGGCGCCAAGCTGATCGACGTCTACCGCGCCCTCGCCGCGAAGGGCGTCACCATCCCCGCCGGCTCCTGCCCGACCGTCGGCGTCAGTGGCCTCACCCTCGGCGGCGGCCACGGCGTCGCATCCCGGGCCTACGGCCTGACCTGCGACAGCCTCACGCAGGCCACCCTGATCACGGCGGACGGCAAGCAACTCACCACCAACGCCACCGACCACAAGGACCTCTTCTGGGCCCTACGCGGCGCGGGCAACGGCAACTTCGGCGTCGTGACGGAACTGCACTTCAAGACCCACCCGGCCCCGCAGGCAGTGACGGCGTACCTGTCCTGGCCGTGGTCGAAGGCGGCGGCCGTCGTCAAGGCCTGGCAGGAGTGGGGCCCGACCCAGCCGGACGAGATCTGGTCCTCACTCCACCTCGCCGGCAGCTCCGCCGGCACCACCACCGTCTCCGTCGCCGCGTTCTCCATCGGCACGTACGGCGAACTCCAGAACGCCGTCGACCGCCTCGCCGACAAGGTCGGTGCCCGGGCGAGCAGTGTCTCCCTCAGGCGCCGCGGTTACGAGGAGGCGATGGAGATCTACGCGGGCTGCTCGTCCTTCGAGACGGACGCCCAGTGCCACCTCCCGGGCTCAACACCAGGCCGCTCCCCGCAGGGCGCCCTGGGCCGCGAGACGTACTCCGCACGCTCGGACTTCTTCGACCGCTCGCTCTCCACGGCGGGCATCCAGGCCCTGCTCAAGCAGGTGAAGACGGTGCGCGGCGGCTCGGGCAGCATCATGCTCACCGCGCTCGGCGGAGCCGTCAACCGCGTCTCCCCCACGGCGACGGCCTTCGTCCACCGCCGTTCCCGCATGCTGGCCCAGTACATCGCGTCCTGGCGCGCCGGCACGAACGGCGCCACCGCCGAGTCCTGGCTGACCTCGGCCCACACGGCGATGAAGCCGTATGCATCGGGCGCCGCCTACCAGAACTACACGGACCCGACCCTGAAGGACTGGCGCAAGGCGTACTACGGAGACGCGGCGACCCGCCTCGCGAAACTGAAGAAGCAGTACGACCCGAACCGCTTCTTCACCTATCCACAAGCCCTCTGAAGGTACCCAGAAGCCCTCTGAAGGCCCATGTCGGCCTACGCGGCCAGGTCCCGCTCCTCCGCCCCCGCGGCCTCCCGCCGCGCCCCCGGAATCACCGCGTCCTGCCCGTCGTACGACCGCCATCGCGCGCGAATCACCCACCCCGCCCTCGGCGACCGCTCCACCGCCTTGGTCACCGGCGTGAGCAGGGCCATGGCAACCGGCGACAGCAGCAGCGCGACAGCCGTACCGAGCGCGAACCCGCCGACCACGTCGGTCGGGTAGTGCACGCCCATGTAGATCCGGCAGAAGCCCTCCAGCAGCGCGAGCCCTATCCCGACGAGCCCGAACTTCCGATGGGCGACGAACAACGCGACGCCCATCGCCATGGTGATCGTCGCGTGATCGCTGACGAAGGAGTAGTCGGTCTTGCCGGAGACCAGGACGTCCAGCCCCTCGTGGGTGCGGAAGGGCCGGGGCCGTTCCACGAAGCCCCGGATCGGCACGTTCACCAGCACCGCGATGCCCGCCGCCAGCGGCGTCCACACGAGCCCGGCCATGGACGACGCCGCGTCCTCAGCGCCCCGCCGCCGCACCGACCACCAGCACCCCAGCACGAGCAGCACCATGGCGAGCAGCAGGCCGTACTCACCGACGTACTCCACGACCTTGTCGAACCAGTGCGGTGCGTCCTTGGCCAGGCCGTTGATGTCGTACAGCAGATCGACGTCGGGGTTCGACCCGGATTGTGCGAGTCCAGCCATGGTGCGCGGCCCCTTCGTCGTCTCTCCCGGCGCACATGTGCGCGCGCCGTTTCTGCCCACCCCCGTGGTGTGTAGGTCCGGGTTCCGGCTACGCCACAAGGAACGCACGGCTCCTGTTGATACGTTCCACACTCCACCGAATGATCACGCAGACGTTATCGAAGAGAGACTCATCATCGCAGCTCAGGGGGCTGCCTCACGCTCGGTTCACACCGTCGTGGGGAGCGCTTTCGCGCCATCTTCGGTGACCCTGGTGGCGCCGAAGTAGTCGGGGGTGTCGATGGGGTCGAACCGGATCACCGCACCCGTGTAGGGAGCGTCGATCATGTACCCGCCGCCCACATAAATCCCGACATGCCGGATGGCTCGGGAATTGTTGAGGTCGTCCGAGAAGAACACCAGATCGCCGGGCAGCAGTTCGTCCCGGGAGGGGTGCGGCCCCGCGTTGTACTGGTCGTTGGCGACCCGCGGCAGCGTGATCCCGACGCTCTCGTACGCGGCCTTGGTCAGCCCCGAGCAGTCGAACCGTCCGCCCTGATCAGCCGTGCCGTTCCCGCCCCAGAGGTAGGGGGTGCCGAGCTTCTTCTGCGCGTAGGTGATCGCTGCCGCCGCCTGCCTGGAGGGATCGACGCGGCCGACGGGAGCGGCGAAACTCTGCTCGAGGGTCGTGATCGTCTTCACGTAGTTCTGGGTCTCCTTGTACGGCGGCACGCCTCCGTACTTGATGACCGCGTAGGCCCCCGCGTTGTAAGAGGCCAGCATGTTTTCGGTCAGATTCCCGGGAACGTCCTTCACGTACGAGGCGAGTTTGCAGTCGTACGAGGCGGCCGACGGAATCGCGTCGTTCGGATCCCATACGTCACGGTCGCCGTCCCCGTCACCGTCCATGCCGTGGGTGGCCCAGGTCCCGGGAATGAACTGCGCGATCCCCTGCGCCGCGGCCGGACTCTTCGCGTCCGGGTTGAACCCGCTCTCCTGGTAGAGCTGGGCGGCGAGCAGCGCGGGATTGATGGCGGGGCACAGGTTGCCCCACTTCTGCACGAGCGGCGAATAGGCGGCGGGCACGGCCCCCTTGGCCAGCGCCTTCGTGCCTCCGCCCACCCCGCCCGCGAGGTTCCCGGCGACGACATAGACCCCGACGACGAGCAGCATCACGAAGGACAGCGCGGCGCCCACAGCAACGCTCACCGCGATCCATGCCTTACGCACCGTCAACCGCCCCTCGCCGCCCGGGAGTCCGTCGCCAGGTCAGTGTAGAGGCGACCGCTGTGCTGCGGGGTGATCACGCACAGGAAGAAACGCGAGGTGGCACGGCCCCTGTGGCCTGAACACCTCACCTCTCCACCGCGTCCCGGTACAGCTCCGCCGCCCCCGCCCCGAGCACCACGCTGTACGACACATCGGCGGTCGCCCCGCCCTCCTCGTGCCCGCCAAGAATCCCTACGACGCCCCCGTCCCCGTTCACCCACGGACTGCCGCTCGTACCCCCCGTGAACCCGGGGCACGCGATGCGTTGTTGCGTACGGCTGTGCGCGGTGGGCTTGTTGGTACAGCTGATGGGCACCTCACGGGAGTCGGGATACCCGGTGACGGTCACGGCCGTGGCCCCGATCGCGGCCCCGGTGACGAACCGATTCCCACCGACGACGTCCTCGACCCGCTTGCCGCGCCGTTCGGCCACGACGGCGAAGCCCACGTCACTGTCCTCGTCCTGCCCCTTGGCCCACCCATCGGGCAGATACGTCCTCTCGACCTTCCACACCCCGTACGGCGCGCGGCCGTCCCGATATCCGGGCGCGAACACCAGCTCCCCTGTGCCACTCAGGCAGTGCGCGGCGGTGACGATCAGATCCCGGCGCGGACTGTGCACGACGGACGCGGTACAGAAGTGCCCGCCGACGAGCCGGGAGCCCCGGTCGGCGGCGAACAGGGCCCCGACCCGCGCGGTCCGCGCGGTCGCCGCCGCAACGGCGGTCACACCGAGAGGACCGAAGCCGTCATCGGCGGCCGCCTCGGAGGCCGAGGTGAGGGCGAGCAGGAGGACGACGGCATAGAGGACAGGACGTGGGGCGCGCTTCATCGGAACGCACCCTTCCGCACGAAGGTGAGAAACCGGTCAGGTCTTCGTCCGACGCGGAGAATCCCCGTACACCGGGAAACGGTCCGTGGCGATCTCGATCCCCAGGGGCTCGGCCAGTCGCACGGACTCACCGAACTTCCCCGGCAGTACGTCCTTGTAGGCACCGTTGTCCGGGTGGGTGTGCAGGGACCACGTGCCGTTGCGGGGGTCGATGACGAGGAGGACAGGGACGCGCGACGGCATACCAGTCGGCCTTGTCCCGGATGTCACGGGACCATTCCCGGACGGAGAGATGACTCGCCGCCCCATCCCTACTGACACTCCGCCCACAACAGCTTCCCGCCCTTCGACGCCCCCAGCTCCCGCAGCACGGACGCCCCCCACGAGTCCGCGCAGGCCCGCACGAGGTGCAGCCCGCGCCCGCCTTCGGCATCCGTCGGTGGTACGGCTGCGGAGGCGCCGTCGGCCCCGAAGCCGGGCGGCACGCTCGGATCGGTGTCCCATACGGCGACTCGGAGGCGGCCGGGTTCCATCGCGCGGAGGCGTAGGGCGTAGGGGCCGGCGGTGTGGCGGTGGGCGTTGGCGAGAAGTTCGGAGGCCAGCAGTTCGGCGGTGGGGGTGAGTTCGGTGAGGCCGTGGGCGGCAAGGACGGTACGGAGGGTTGCGCGGGCGATCCCCGGTGCGTGTGGATCGTGCGGGAGGTGGAGGGTGTAGGCCCAGGGCGGGGATACGGTGGCCATGGAAGTCTCCGATCACTGAGGGGAGTTGAGCACACACGGAAGGTGGACGCCCGAGTTATAAGCTAGCGTCGTTCATGTAAGTCTTTACACAGTTAGCCTTAAATCGCTGCTACAGCACTCGTGTGAGTGACACGCCAGGGCAAGGAGGCGGGCAAGCCCGTGAGAAACAATCCGACGGGTCGTCAACTCCGCTTGGGCACTGAACTGCGCAAACTTCGAGAGCGCGCAGGCCTGACAGCCGCGCAGGCAAGTCAACTGCTTGGCGTGAAGCCGAACCAGATCAGCAACATGGAGGCCGGACGAGCGGGCGTCAGCGCCGAGCGGGTGCGCACCATGGCCTGCACTTACGAATGCTCCGACACGGCCCACATCAAGGCACTGGTCGGGATGACGGGCGATCGTAAACGGGGCTGGTGGGAGGAGTACCGCGAGATCCTGCCCGCCCCTCTCCTCGACCTGGCCGAACTGGAGCACCACGCCCAGTCGTTGCGCGGCGCCACCACGGCCCGCGTCCCCGGCCTGCTCCAGACGCGTGAGTACGCACTCGAGATCTTCCGTCAGGCGGTCACCGAACTCTCACCGCCCGACATCGAGCACCGCCTGTCGTTCCGCATCAAGCGGCAGGCGATCCTCTTCCTCGAGGACAATCCGACCCCGTACGAGGCGATCGTCCACGAGGCAGCCCTGCGCATGAAGGTCGGTGGTCCCGCTGTTGCCCGTCACCAGCTGCAGCACATGCTCGACATGAGCGACCGCGATCACATCACCCTGCGCGCCATCACCTTCGACGTCGGCGCGTACCCGGGGTCGGGGCAGTCGATCTACTACGCGCACGGCCCGGTACCACAGCTGGACACCGTCCACCTCGACCAGTCACACGGGCTCGTATTCCTTGACGCTGAGGCACAGTTGCATAAGTACCGAACGCTCTTCGAACGAGTCGAGGCCGTCGCACTCGACCCGGTCAAGACGCGGGACCTCATCCACAACGTGATGCGTGAGCTGTGAAGGAACGCCCATGAACCCGCACTGGCAGAAGTCGTCCTACTGCTCCGAAGGCGACTCATGCGTGCACATATCCACAAGCCACGGCACGATCCATCTCACCGAAAGCGCCGACCCCCACGGAGTCATACTCGACGCCCGCCCCCCGGCCTTCAGCGCCCTGCTCGCCGTACTCAAGAAGGAATCCCCGCGTGTCTGACATCCCCCCGAACCTCACCTGGGAACGCGCCGCCCCACCCGACGCCACCGGCCCGGGCCCCTGGATCGAGATCGCCTTCGGTGAGGGAGACGACGGGGAAGCCCCCGTCTACCTCCGCGAGACCAGCGACCCCGACACCGTCGTCACCACGAACCGCCGCAAGTGGGACGCCTTCGTACTCGGCGTACAGGCCGGCGAGTTCGACCACTTCGTGGAGGGCGTCGAGGGCCTGGAAGACCCGCCGCAGGCATAGAAGCCGCGTCTACGCGATCCTCACCGACACACCCGACCAGGAGGCCGCCCAAGCGACGGCCTTCTGGTCGGCGGCCCTCGGAGCGCCTGCCCGTCCGGTCCCGTCGGAGGAACAGTTCACGGTGCTGCACGAGGCGCTCCCGGGCCTGGTCACCGCCGTGCAAGGCGGTCGATGACGGCCCTCGCTTCCACCTCGACATCGATTCTTCTGGCGAAGCGCTGGTTCCTACTTACTTACGTCGATGACGCGCACGGTGCCGCCCCTGCTGCGGATCCACTCCTCAAGTTCGCCACCGGACAGCTCACGGGGTCCGGCCCCCTCGACAACGACGGCAGGCCCGAATACAGATCCGGTCATCCCTTCGATCTTCGTATCCTCATCCATCGTGACTTCGAACGAGTTCTCCTCGAAAACGGCGCCACGAAGGTCAGCCGAACGGAAGTTCACACCCAGTAGATCCGCCCCCATAAAGCGAGTCCCGCGGCAACTGGCACCCGAGGCATCGACGTCATACAGAGAGGCCTTGCCCAAGTTCGCAGCATCCAGAACAACATTCCGCAGAATGGCCTCGTCAAGGTTGACTCGAACCAGGGAACTGCCCGTCAGATCTGCCCCGCTGAGATCCGCCCCCTGAGCGTCCGAACGGTACAACTCCGCTTGAACGAGCTTCGTGTTTATCAGTTTCGCATCGATGAACAATGACAGGGAAAAGTCACCATACGACAGGTCAGCGCCACTCAGGTTGAGCCCCACGGCATCGAGCCCACCGTCCTCTTCCAGCCACTCACGCAACCTCTGGGCTGCTGTCTCGTCCTGCGGCAGGCTCGAGGGGGCCCACTCTTTACGGGTACCAGATGACATTATCTTCCCAGCCGTTCTTTTCCACCAGTGACTTGATATCGTCAATTGCCGCCTGGTTCGCGTTTCTCACGTCCAGGATAACAATTCGACCCTTCTTCTCGATTTGCGTCTCCAGCTTCTTGACCCATCCTCCATTGTTGGCCGGGTCATATGCACCGGGGAAGGGCCGTGACTTGTCACGGGCATTATTAAAAGGCGGCCATTCCGAGTGCACTCCCTTGATGTCATAGTAGTTGCCGGTACTGGGTGAGTGGAACTCTCCGCGGTTAGCCTCTGCGGGACGCTGGATATCGTCGGGCAGACGCCCTTGATCACGAAGGTCCAGACCCACCCGCGCCTCGTCCTTCGAGGGTTCGGATATGCCACCGTTTTTGTCGGGGTCACGCTGAAGCGCATCGAACTCTTCTGCGTTCCGCTGCTCGACTTTCTCCAGACCCTCCCCGTGCGCGGCACGTTCCTCAGGCGTCATTTCGGGCAGCGGCTCATTGGCGCGCGGTATGCCCGATTCCGGTACTCCGCCGGCACCGTCCAAGCTGTTGGGGTCGAAGCCGTTCGTGCCGCCCGATGATTGTTCGTTATTGCCCGCGGTCCTGTCATGCTCACCGCCAGCAGACTGGTCGTCACGTCCGACGCCGCTCGCACCATCATGGTCACTGCCCCCCAAGCCGTCAGGACGGTCGCTCGTGTGGCCGGACGGCGATTCGTGACTGGCGGAGGGCCCCTGACCAAGGTCGTCGGCTCGGCCACCGGGGAGGTGATCCGCGCTTCCCCCGGGCAGGTGATCGCCTGCGCTTCCGCCGGGGAGCTGGTCGCCCGCTGTGCCGCCGGGCAACTCGCCTCCGGCGTGGGCTGTGGGTACGTCGCCGCCTGCGTGGACCGCTGGGGTGGTGGGGACGTCCTCGCCGACCCGGCCCACGTCGCCCAGGTTGTTGTCCAGGCTGTCGCCCAGGCGAGTGGCCTGGCCCGCGTTGTCGGCGGTGTGGGTGGCCGTGCCCACCAGGGCCGGTTCGCGGACCGGGGAGTCGACCCGTGGCACGTCCGCGCCCGACGCCGGGCTGCCGGACGTGCCCCTGTCGACCACGTCCGTCGGCGCGTTGTCGACGCTGTCGACGACATTGCCGTGCCCGTCGAGGAGGTTGCCGTCGCCGTCCATGTACTGGGCCGGCGAGCCTTCGATGCTCGGCAGTTTCATCGTGCCCGCCGGCAGCACGGGGGCGTTGTCGGGGAGCTGGAAGTTGCCGTCCGGTAGCCGGGTCGCGCCCTCCGGGATCGCCGCGCCCTCGGGCTGCGGTATCTCCCCCGGCTTGAGCACGCCGCCCCTCGCCCCAACTACTCCCACACGCCAACCGACTCGATCATCTGTATCAATGGACGCGTTGCATCCGCAATGCAGTTCTGGCCAAAGGCCACCGTTGGGCGGCGGTATGACTCCAGTATGATGCCCGTATGACCACGAAGATCACCGTGTCCCTCTCCGACGAAACCGCCGGTTACGTTCGTGCTCACGCGCCCGAAGGCAACGTTTCCGCCTTCATAGACCGCCTGATCCGGCGGCAGATCACACTGGACGCGGCGAAGCAGCTGGCCGCCGCCGGTTACCGCCCGGACCTGGACGGCGAGGGCGACGCGTGGTGAACAGGGGTGACATCTGGCAGGTCAAGGGCACCCAAGGTGAACGAACAGTCTGCGTCGTGAGCCTCGAAGGGCTCGACGAGACCTTCGGTGCCTGCCTCGCCATCGTCCTGCATCCGCCCGGCGCGTATCCGGACACCATCATGTCCGTACACCTGAACGTTCCCGTCGAAGCCGTCGCCGTCGCTCTCAACCTCACGCAGCTTAAGACGACACGCTTCCACGACGGCACGTTCCTGGGAAACATCGGTCCGGACGCCCTCGCACGGATCGACCAATCCCTACGCGCCGTCCTCGACCTCTGATCCGCTACGACACCGGATTCTCGATCAGCGTCACCCGGTTGCCGTCGGGATCGTGGACGGAGGCGAACGTGCGTATAGGCCATGAGCCCGCTTCCCTTCGCTCCACTGTGGGTTCAGCGCCTGCACAAGGTCGACTCTCCCCGCGGCGGAAACTCATCGAGCTCCGGCAATTGGCAGATCTGTTCCATGGGGTGAGCCGTCCGACCTGCGGTTTTGCCTCCCGGACGTGGAACAGATCTGCCAATCACTCCCTGACCGCCACCGGCGCCGGGGTCAGGGGGAAAGTGGCTCCCGTCAGGTCCTCCGACGCCGTCCACAGCCGGCGGGCGGCGACCGCGTCGCTCGCCGCCGTCGAGCGGCCCACCAGCGTCGGGGCGCCCCGCATCTCGGCCATCCCGTCGGGGCCGACGTAGCTCGCGCCGGGGAGGTCCTGGGTCGCCGCATAGAGGGTCGGCAGGGCGCCCGCCCGGTCGTCCTGGGCGAAGAACCTGTTGCCGAGCCGCATGAAGGCACGGGCGACCGGGTTCGCCGTGTGGCTCTGGAGGTTGGTGGCCGCGTAGCCGGGGTGGGCCGCCAGGGCGCGGACCGGGGAGCCGGCTTCCGTCAGGCGGCGCTGGAGTTCCAGGGTGAAGAGCAGGTTCGCCAGCTTGGACTGGGCGTACGCCCGCTGCGGGGTGTAGTCCGCCGTCAGGTTCAGGTCGTCGAAGTGGATCGTCGCGCCGCCCCAGCGGTGGGCAGTCGAGGAGACGGTGACCACCCGGTCGGTCACGTACGGCAGGAGCAGGTTCGTCAGCGCGAAGTGGCCCAAGTGGTTCGTGCCGAACTGCATCTCGAAGCCGTCCGCCGTCCGCTGCCGCGGGAGCATCATCACGCCCGCGTTGTTGATCAGCAGGCTCAGCGGACCGTCCCACGCCTCGGCGAACTCCCGGACGGAGGACAGGTCCGCCAGGTCCAGGCGTCGTACCTCCGTACTGCCGTTCACCGTCGCCGCTGCCGCCCGGCCCCGCTGCGGATCCCGTACGGCGAACACCACGTGCGCCCCCGCGCCCGCCAGCGCGCCCGCTGCCCTGAGCCCTATGCCGCTGTTGGCGCCGGTGACGACCGCCGTGCGGCCGGTCAGGTCGGGGAGGCGGCTCGCACCCCATGCCGTCTTCTTCGTTCCAGTCACGTTCTTCGTCTCAGCCATGACCCCGAATGTAGACGCCGCCAACAATGCTGTCAATGACAACAATGATGGCGATGGCAACAATGATGGCGATGACAACATCGAGATACGGTGAAATACGATGAGGTTCATGCCCGAGAGCCGCCCCTACCACCACGGAGACCTGCGCTCCGCCCTACTCGCCGCCGCCGAGCGAACCCTGCGCGAGAAGGGCGTCGCCGCCCTCTCACTGCGCGAGCTGGCCCGCGAGGTCGGAGTGAGCCACGCCGCCCCCGGCCGCCACTTCAAGGACAAGCAGGCACTGCTCAACGCCCTGGCGCTGAGCGGGTACGACCGGCTGGCCCGGGCCCTGGACGCCGCCAACGACCCGGCACTCCCCTTCGAACCCCGGTTCACCGCCGTCGCCCGGGCCTACCTCGCGTTCGCCATCGACAACGCCGAGCTCCTGGAGCTCATGTACGCCCGCAAGCACGGCCCCGACGCCTCAGCACAGGAGCAGATGGTCGCCGCCATCGAGCGCACGGTCGGCTCCCTGGAGCAGACGTTCGCGGACGCCCAGAAACGCGGCGAGCTCATCGAGGACGACCCTCAGGACCTCACCCTCTTCACCGGCGCCGTCCTCCACGGCCTCGCCGCCTTCACGGCCAACGGCACCCTCGCCCCCGAAACGGCCCTGGCCGGCGTCGACAAACTGGTCCACCGCCTCCTGCACGGCATCAAGCCCCGCTGAGCCCACACCCACCTCATCAACGCCTGTGCGCCCGCCGTGCGTTCCCTGTGCGCCAGGTCAAGTCGCGGCCAACCGCCGTCCATCGGGCGGCCATTGACCGGTAAGCCCCCAACCTCCTTCAGTAAGGCGGAAGTCAGGATTCCGCACCCCACCTTGTTGTCACGTACCCAACAAGCAACAGTCGTCGGCGGGCCGCCGCCCGCTGCCGGGGACCACGTACCGGTGGCATCACCACCCGCACCGCCCCTGTCAACCACTCTCAGGAGGCAGTCCGTTGCGTACGTCGACCCCCAACGCCCGCTCAACACGCGGCAGATGGACCCGACTCGGTTCCGCCGTCGCCGCCACCGCCACCACCGCCGCGCTCGTCCTTGCCGGACTCGGCACCTCGGCCGCCCAGGCGAGCGCCACCCCGGAAACGGCCGGCAAGACCGCCAAGGTCACCTGGACGGCCACCCCCTGCGCCACGCCCAAGAAGAAGGGCGAACTGGCCTGCGATTCGGTCCGCGTCACCGGAGGCGTCACCGCCTTCCAGAAGCAGCGTGAGGCCTCAGCGGCCGCCGACGCCTCCACCCCCTCCGGCTACGGCCCTTCCGACCTCCAGAACGCCTACGGCCTGACCTCCGCCGCCGCCTCCAAGGGCTCCGGCGAGACCATCGCGATCGTCGACGCCTACGACGACCCGAACGCCGAGGCCGACCTCGCCACCTACCGCTCGTACTACGGCCTCGCCCCCTGCACCACCGCCAACGGTTGCTTCAAGAAGGTCGGCCAGACCGGCTCCACGACCGCCCTGCCCGCCGCCGACAGCGGCTGGTCCCAGGAGATCTCCCTCGACCTGGACATGGCCGGCGCCACCTGCCCGCAGTGCAAGATCCTGCTGGTCGAGGCCAAGTCCCCGACGATGGCCAACCTCGGCACCGCGGTGAACGAGGCCGTGAAGCTGGGCGCCAAGTTCGTCTCCAACAGCTACGGCGGCTCGGAGTCCTCGTCCGACACGTCGTACGACTCCTCGTACTTCGACCACCCGGGCGTCGCCATCACCGTCAGCGCCGGCGACTCCGCCTACGGCGCCGAATACCCGGCCGCCTCCCAGTACGTCACCTCGGTCGGCGGCACCACGCTCTCCACCGCCTCCACCAGCCGCGGCTGGACGGAGTCTGTCTGGAAGACCAGCAGCACCGAGGGCACCGGCTCCGGCTGCTCGGCGTACGACGCCAAGCCGAGCTGGCAGACCGACACCGGCTGCGGCAAGCGCATGATCGCCGACGTCTCGGCCGTCGCCGACCCGGCGACCGGCGTCTCGGTCTACGACTCCTACGGCGTCACCGCCGGCTGGTACACCTTCGGCGGTACGAGCGTCTCCGCGCCCATCATCGCGGGCGTCTACGCCCTCGCCGGCACCCCGTCGAGCGGCTCCTACCCGGCCCGGTTCCCGTACGAGAACACCTCGGCCCTCAACGACGTGACGTCCGGCACCAACGGCACCTGCCCCACCAGCTACTTCTGCACCGCCGGCGCCGGCTACGACGGCCCGACCGGCTGGGGCACCCCCCAGGGCGTGAGCGCCTTCACCGGCTGACCCCGAGTCACCGAACGGGCCGCGGCATCCCGCCGCGGCCCGTTCGCCATGAGAACATCGTCTCGACCACTCACCCGACTGGCCGTCAAAAACCGCGCCGAGTCGTAAAATTCGCAAATAGGGTCAACGACGGAACCACACGCCAGGTTTCGCTCAGGCCTCATTGCCCGGCGTGACCTGCCATGATACACAGAGTTACCATACGACTCCTGGCATACCACCCACGCCTGTTCGAGGGACCCCCCGAAGCATTGACGCGGGCTGGTGGCAAGGTATTCGTACGAAACCCGCCAACCAATGACGCCAAGTCGACATGCGACAGCGACATTGTCGGCGAGAATGAGAGCTGACCTCTGCGCCAATGCAGGGGGAGAAGCGGAACTACCCACCAGGGGCGGTGACTTACATGTTCTTTGCGGCCGACGAGGGAGACATCAACACCATCATCGGCGGGATCGCTCCGGACTGGGGGCCCTTCGGCAGCCTGGGCAACGAGGCGAAGGTGATGATCGAGGTCGTGATGGCGGTGGCCATCCTGCTCTGCCTCGGCATCGCCATCTGGGGCGCTGCCAAGCAGCGCATCGGCGCCACGGCCCTCCGGGACACCTTCAGTGCGGAACAAGGCAAGGGCCTCATCATCGCGGGCCTGACAGGCGTCTTCATCATCGGCTCGCTCGGCACACTCTTCACCATCGTGTACGGCATGGCCGTGTAGGCGGGCGGCCACCGCCCGTGCGTGGCGCGTCCGCTCGGTGCCCCCCACTACCCCATCCGTCCGTCGTGCCCACCGGCTGAGGTTGCGTTTCCCTGATGTCCCTGATGTCGAGTCACCACACCGCGCCCGCGCGGGAAGCAGCACGGCTACCGTCGTACTCCTACGCGTTTTCGCACGACGTCGAGGGAGCGTACGCGGCATGAGTTTCGGTGACGGGCAGGAGCCCTCCGACGGTTTCGGCGGCACGGGACACACGCGCACGCGCCTGCCCGAGGGCGGTGGCGACGTGTACGGGGGCGCGCGGCGGGGTGGCCGCTCGTCCTCGCGGAGCCTGATCACGGTCGTCGGCGTGATCGTCCTCCTCATCGCGGCGATCGCCTTCGCGAACCGTGGGGGAGACGATTCGTCATCGGCGGACGGGGCGGGGGCGCAGCCGGAGACGGCGTCCACGGCTGCGAGTGGGCAGAAGCCTGTGCGGGCGAAGACCGGTGGGATTCCGTCGGGGTTCGCGCAGGATGAGGAGGGGGCGCAGAGTGCGGCGGCGAACTACT
This sequence comes from Streptomyces sp. SA15, assembly GCF_002291145.1. Lineage (GTDB taxonomy): Bacteria > Actinomycetota > Actinomycetes > Streptomycetales > Streptomycetaceae > Streptomyces. Next base: position 9,284 of record NZ_NTGE01000111.1, on the reverse strand, counting down.
CGGTGGCGCTGGGGTCGGCCGACATGTTCAACGCGGCCAGACGGCAGGAGATCGTCAACACCGTCTACGCCCCCGATGTCGCCGCCGCCCGGCAGGCCGACCTGGACAGCGCGTACTCCAGCGAGTCGTTCCTGAGCAACATCGGCCTCAACAAGGACGGCGCCGCGCCGCAGGGCCAGACCTTCGTCTCTCGGGTCGTCCCAGTGGGCACCAAAGTCACGTCGTTCAGCGCGAGCGACGCCAAAGTCGAGGTTTGGTACACGTCGCTCTTCGGACTGTCCGGCGAGGGCTCGACCAACCCGGTGTCCGAGAGCTGGTACACCACGACCTACGAGCTGAAGTGGGTCGACAACGACTGGAAAGTCGCGGACTTCCAGCAGAAGGACGGCCCCGTGCCGGTCGGGCGCGATCAGCGGGCCTCCACTGCCGACGACATGACCAAGGCCGTCGAGGAGTACGGAGGCTTCACGTATGCGCGCTAACCACCGCTTCCTCAAGGTCACGGCCGCAGTCGCCGCCGTACAGGCCACCACGGTACTGCTGGCCACCCGTGCCTTCGCCGCGCCCACCCCCACGCCGACGCCGACGTCCAGCAACGACCCTTGCGACCTCATCCGCGGCCCCGCCAAGGACTACTGCGAACAAGGCAACGGCTCCCGCTCCGGCAGCACCTCCACCCCCGACCCCACCTCCACCCTCGACCCCCTCTCCTCCCTCGCCAAGGGCTGCGCCGAAGCCGCCGCCTGGACCGTCGACAAGCTCAGCAAGGCCGTCAAAGACACCGCGAACGTCGACTTCACGAACGAGAAGTTCCTCCAGCAGTACGCCGTCGTCTTCGCCGCGTCGACGATCCTCACCCTGCTCCTCTGGCTGCTGGCCGTAGCCAAGCGAGCCGTCCGCGGCGTCCCCCTCACCACCGCCATCTCCGAGGCGATCGGCTTCCTCTGGCTGACCGTCCTGGCGTCCGCCTTCACACCCCTGATCCTCTACACGGTCGTATCGGCCACGGACAGCGTCTCAGAGGTCCTCGCGAAAGCCACCGGCGACCAGACGGACACCTTCTTCGGCACCTTCTCCGGCGCCCTCGAAAAGGGCGAGGACATCGGCGGCGGCCCGATCATGCTGATCGTCGTCTCCCTGGTCAGCATCCTCGCCGCCGGCGTGCTCTGGCTGGAGCTCGTCATCCGCGCCGCCCTGCTCTACGTCGGCGCCCTGCTCGGCACGGTCGTCTACGCCGGACTCGTCGACAAGAACCTGTGGGGCCACGTCCGCCGCTGGGCGGGCATCATGATCGCGGTGATTCTCGTCAAGCCGGTCATCGTGATCGTCCTCGGCCTCGCCGGCGCACTGTCATCCGACGACGGCCCGGACGCCTTCTCCGCCGTCGTCTCCGGCCTGGCCATCATCCTGCTCGCGATCTTCGCCAGCGCGATGATCTACCGCTTCGTCCCCGGCTTCGGCGACGAGATCGCCCACTCCCGCAGCAACCGCATCATGCAGGGCGCCGAGGGCAAGGCCGCCGCGGTCATCAGCTCCCCCGCCACCCTGGTCGCCCAGGGAATCAAGACCCACAGCAGCCGCGCGGACAACAACGGCGGTCAGGCCCAGGGCTCCAACGCCCCCCGCCCGAGCAACCCCGCATCCGGCGGAGTCGCCGCGCACAGCACGCGCCCCTCGAACGGAGGCGGCGGATCTGTCCCCTCCGCCGCACCCGCTCCCCGCTCGGGCAGCCCGGTGAACACTCCCCACGCCAGCAACACCCGCAACAGCAGTACCAACCGCACGGGAGGTGAAGGGCGTTGACGACCGAGTCCCACGTGTCCCATCCGGTCACGCCCCGCCGTACATATCTGATCGGCCGCGCCCGGCCGAACGCGATGGTCGGCCGGAATCGTGAGACCGGCGAGATCGCGCTCATCATCGTCGGCGCGTTCCTCGGCATGATGTGCGGGCTCCTCGTCCCGGTGCTGTCCCTGCGCATCGTCCTCCTGGTGGGCCTGCCGATGCTCGCGCTGGCCGCGGTGTACGTGCCGTACAAGCGCCGCACCTTCTACAAGTGGTTCGAGATCAACCGCAGCTACAAGCGGACCGTCAAGCAGGGCACGACCTACCGCTCCGCGGTCATGGAGGCCGGCACCCGCGTCGACGGCCGCGAGGTCGAGATCGGCCCGCCACCCGGCATCGGCCGCATCACCTGGCTGGCCGCCCCGTTCGGGCCCGACGAGATCGCCGTACTGCTGCACGCGGACCGCAGGACGGTCACCGCCGCGATCGAGATCGAGGGCCCGGGCGTGGGCCTGCGCGACTCCGAGGACCAGGAAGCCCTCGTCGACCGCTTCGGCACCCTCCTCAAGCACGTGGCCAACGGCGACGGCTTCGTCACCCGGCTGCAGATGCTCGCCCGCACCCTCCCCGCCGACCCCGACGCCCACGCCAAGGACGTAGCGGTACGCGGCGACGAGAGGGCGCCGGGGTGGCTGCAGCAGTCGTACGACCAACTGCAGTCGATGGTGTCGACGAGCAGCGAGCAGCACCGCGCGTACCTCGTCGCCTGCATGCACTACACGCGCGAACTGGCCGCGGAGGCCCACACCATGGCCCGCGCGGCCCGCCCGCAGAACGGCCGCAAGCTGGACCGGGACGCCGGCCTCGCCGTCGTCATGGCCCGCGAGCTGACCGACATCTGCTCGCGTCTCCAGGAGGCGGACATCCGCGTACGGCAGCCCCTCGGCCAGGGCCGCCTCGCCTCGCTCATCCACTCCATGTACGACCCCGACCACCCCATCGACCACATCCAGGCGATGACCAAGCGCAACGCCTGGCCGGCCGAGCTGGACGCCATGGAGCCGACGTACCTCCAGGCCAAGACCCGGGAGTCCTCCACCCGCGCCCCCTGGTGCCACGCCACCGCCTGGGTGAAGGAGTGGCCGATGACCCCGGTCGGCGTCAACTTCCTCGCCCCGCTCCTCGTCCACACCCCCGACGTCATCCGTACGGTCGCCGTCACCATGGACCTCGAACCCACCGAGGTGGCCATCGAGCGCATGCTGACCGAGAAGACGAACGACGAGGCCGAGGCATCCCGCGCCGCCAAGATGAACCGGACCGTCGACCCGCGCGACATCGCCGCCCACAACCGCCTCGACCAGCGCGGCGAGGACCTCGCCAGCGGCGCGGCGGGCGTCAACCTGGTCGGCTACATCACCGTCTCCTCCCGCTCTCCCGAGGCCCTGGCCCGCGACAAGCGGACCATCCGGGCGTCGGCCGGAAAGTCGTACCTGAAGCTGGAGTGGTGCGACCGCGAGCACCATCGCGCCTTTGTGAACACGCTCCCGTTCGCCACCGGCATTCGAAGGTAGAGGGGCCGCCGCATGCGGGATCCGATGTCCATCCTCACCGACGCCTTCACGTCCTTCCTGTTCGGGAAGGTCGAGACGACCCGCCTGCCGGTACGCACCTCCACGGGCCAGGCCCAGGCGGTCTACCTCCCGACCGCCGCCCCCGGCCTCGGCGACTCGGGCGTCATCATCGGCCGCGAGGTCTACTCCGGGAAGGGCTACATCTACGACCCCTTCCAGCTGTACGGCCAGCAGCTCCCGGCACCTCACTGGCTGGTCCTCGGAGAGTCCGGCAACGGCAAGTCGGCCCTTGAGAAGACGTACGTCCTACGACAGCTGCGCTTCCGCGACCGCCAGGTCGTCGTCCTGGACGCGCAGGGCGAGGACGGGGTCGGTGAATGGAACCTGATCGCGCAGGAGCTGGGGATAACTCCTATCCGGCTGGACCCGATGGCGGCGCTGGACCACGGAATCCGCCTGAATCCCCTGGACCCGGCGATCACGACCACGGGACAGCTCGCGCTGCTGCGGACCATCATCGAGGTCGCGCTGGGCCACGGCCTGGACGAGCGCTCGGGCTTCGCCCTCAAGGTCGCCCACGCCTACGTCAACGAGACGATCGTCGAACGCCAGCCGGTGCTGATGGACATCGTCGAGCAGCTACGGCACCCCGAGCCGGAGTCGGCCGAGGCGATGAACGTCGACATAGACGACGTACGGGCGTGGGGCCTGGACGTGGCGCTGGTCCTGGACCGGTTGGTGGACGGTGACCTGCGCGGCATGTTCGACGGCCCGACGACGGTCGGCATCGACCTGGACGCGCCCCTCATCGTCTTCGACCTGTCCCACATCGACCGCAACTCCATCGCCATGCCGATCCTGATGGCCATCGTCGGCGTGTGGCTGGAGCACACCTGGATCCGCCCCGACCGGAAGAAGCGCATCTTCCTGGTCGAGGAGGCCTGGCACATCATCAACAGCCCGTTCGTGGCGCAGCTGTTCCAGCGGCTGCTGAAGTTCGGGCGCCGGCTGGGTCTGTCCTTCGTGGCGGTCGTCCACCACCTGTCCGACGTGGTGGACGGGGCGGCTGCGAAGGAGGCGGCGGCCATCCTGAAGATGGCGTCGACGCGGACGATCTACGCCCAGAAGGCGGACGAGGCGAGGGCGACGGGCCGGGTGCTGGGCCTGCCCAGGTGGGCCGTGGAGATCATCCCGTCGCTGACTCCCGGTATCGCCGTCTGGGACGTCAACGGCAACGTCCAGGTCGTCAAACACCTGGTCACCGAGACCGAACGCCCCCTGGTCTTCACCGACCGCGCGATGACCGAGTCGTCCGCCGACCTCAACGACGACGCGCTGCGCGCGGCCGAGCTGGAGGCGGAGGAACGGGCGGCGGCGTTCGTGGAACAGCACCTCGGCGACTCCGAGTCGACGGTGGCGTAGGCAGGCCTAGGGGGAGCCCATGAGACCGGGTGACGGACGCCACGGACGCGACGGCCGGCAGGACACCCAAGGAGCCCAGGGAGGCATCCCCGACGGCCTCCTGGTCGGCATACTCGCCTTCCTCCTGGGCATGACCCTGCTGGTCTGGGCGGCCACGGGCCTGGCCGGCCTGTTCTCCCACGGCGCCTGGCCCACGGGAGTCACCTTCACCCGCACCCCCCTGGCCATGCGCCACCTGATCGCCCAACCGCACGACATCGCCGGCGCCTGGCCGGAGACCCCCGCCACCGCCCTCTCGGGATACGGCCTGTTCTGGGGCCTGTTCATCGGCCAGCTGATGATCCTGATCGTCCTGACGGTGTTCGTGCTGGGGACGGTGGCACGGTGGAGGGCGGTCAGGGCGAGGAGGAGAGCGGAGAGGGCGACGGCGTACGACAAGGCGACGACGACGGCACCGGAGCACCACGAGGTACCCGCACCGAGGCCGGCGGCGGAAACGCCAGGGACCGCAGCACCCACGAACTCCCCGCACCCGCCAAGGACACCGAACCCACCCACGTCCCCCCAACCCACGGAACCACTCCGCGCAACCCCGGCGCAGGCCCAGCCCTCGACTTCTCCGTTCGGCGGTGAACGCGTGGGCGGGTGGGAAACAAACCGCGCCGAAGGCGCGGTCCTCTACGGCCCCCCGCAAACCCGCCACACCACCGCGACCCAAGCGATCCATGACGCGGAAGGCCCCGCCCTCGTCATCACCTCGAACCCCGCCATCTGGCAGGACACCAAGGACGCCAGAGCCAAACTCGGCCCCGTCCACGTCTACGACCCCTCCCACCTCTGCGACACCCCGGCCCGCCTCCACTGGTCCCCCACGGCAGGCTGCGAGGACAAGCAAACCGCGGCCACCAGAGCCACCGCACTCCTCGCCCCAGTCCGCCCCACCGCGAAAATCGACCAGGCGGTGGCCGACGTAGCCGAAACACTCCTGCGCAGCTACCTCCACGCCGCCGCCATCGACGGCCGCACCATCCGCCACGTCCACCGCTGGTCCCAGGGCACCCAGATCCAGGACGCCGTACGAACCCTCCGTACACACCCCAAGGCCGCCCCCGGCGCCGCAGGCGAACTCGAAGCCGCCCTCACCGCACACACCGAACGCCGGGACATCGCCCAGGAATTGGCCGGCCGAGCCCTCTCCGCCCTCTTCACGGTCAACATCCGCGAGGCCTGCACTCCCAACCGAACTGATGCGCTCGCCTTGGATTCCTTCGTGGACGAAGGGGGCACGCTTTATGTGGTGGGTGAATCCATCGAGGACCCCCGGACGAACCCCGGCGCGATGCCCCTCCTGACAGCCCTCACCTCAAGCGTGGTCGAGCGCGGCCGGCGCATGGCCGAACGGTCATCCTCCGGTCGCCTCGACCCACCACTGACGCTCGTCCTGGACGACGTCGCCGCCGTGGCTCCGCTTCCCCAGCTCCCGGAGCTGCTGGCCACCGGAGCGGACCGGGGCCTGCCGACAATGGCCCTGCTCCGGTCCCGTGAACAGGGCCGCACCCGCTGGCCGAACGCCGAACTCCCGGTGCAACCCCGCTAGGCCCTAGTCGCGCTCCAGCACGAACTCCAGCTCGCGCTCCTCCGCGTGCCCGCCCAGCGCCACAGTCACCCCACTCGGCACGAACCCCACCTTGCGATAGAACCGCTGCGCCCGCTCGTTCTCCTGATGCACAATCAGCCGCACCCGCTCCGCCCCACGCGCCCACGACCACTCCAGGGCAGCGTCGAACAGCACCTCGGTCAACCCGTTCCCCCGCTCCTCTGGCTCTACGAACACACCGACCAGATGCGTCTGCTTCCGCTCTATCGGAAACCCGGCCCAGTCCGTCGTCCCAGGCTCCTCCACCAGCACGGTCAGCGTCCCCACCCACCGCCCGTCGGGCCCCTCGGCGATGATCTGCTGCGCCGCCTCCGCCCCCTCGGCGGCCCTCGCCGTCCGCTCCTGCCAGTAGGAGTCCGGCTTGGCCGCAGCCGCCTCGTACGTCTCCAGAAAGGCGAGGTGCGCCACCGGATCCCGCAGCGCCGCAAGCCGCAACTCCTTCACGGCAGGCCACTCGTCGGCGCGTACGGACCGGATCACGTAGTTCATAGGGGCCACGGTAATACCCGGGTACTACGCCCCTCACCCCAAATACTGCCCCAGGTCCGACGCCCGCCGCCTCCGCCCGGACGAGCATCGAAGCATGATTACGGCACAGGACCTCACCAAACGCTACGGCGACAAAACCGTCGTCACCGACTGGCCCTGTGGGCGGCAGCCACACTCGCCCCGGCGGCGATGCTGCTGAAGCGACGGGACGTCTGACGCACGGCGAAGGAAGGCCCCCACCATGGACCCCGTGACGGAAGAACGAGTGCCGGAGAAACGGGCAGCGGAAGAGCGAACGGCGGAACCCCTCACCGAGTACGTCCATCGCATCACCAGGCGGGTGCGCGCCTTCGACCGGCGCCACCCCCTGGTGTGGGACCTGCACATCACCGGCTTCTGGGTGACGGCGGCCCTGATCGACTACACCGGCGGCGGCTGGCGCAACATCGCCCACAACGTCCACGTCCCCGGCTGGCTCGTCCTCGCCCTGAGCCTCGGCTTCTCCGTCCCTCTCCTCTGGCGACGCAGCCACCCCCGCGCCGTCCTCATCGCTCTGGCACCCGTCGCACTGGTCAACGCATGGACCGGCGCCATCCTCCAGGCGGCGCTGCTCCAGCTGCTCGTCGTCTACCACATCGCCCTGCGCCTGCCCCTGCGCACCATGTGGTGGGCGGCGACCCTGGTCCTCGCCCCGGTGATCGTGACCGCGGCCCGCTACGGCGACGAAGCCAGCTGGAACCAGCAGATCGGCTCCCAACTGCTGTCCATCGCCACGGCCGCCCTGATCGGCGTCACGGTCCGCACGCGCCGCAACTACACCGAGGCCCTGGAAGACCGAGCCCGCCGCCTCGAGATCGAACGCGACCAGCAGACCCGCCTGGCCGCCGCCGCCGAACGCGCCCGCATAGCCCGCGAGATGCACGACATCATCGGCCACAACCTCTCCGTCATCACCGGCCTCGCGGACGGCGGAAAGTACGCCGCCACCAAGTCCCCGGAACGCGCCGCCCAAGCCCTCCACGCCATCGGCACCACCAGCCGCCAGGCCCTGAGCGAACTACGCCGTCTCCTGGACGTCCTCCGCGAGGAGGAAAGATCCCAGAACGAGGCCGAACTGACCCCCCAACCCACCCTCAACGACCTCGACCAGCTCATCGACGGCGTACGCGCCGCCGGCCTACCCGTCAGCACCACCATCCACGGCACCCCCACTCTCCACCCGGGCCGCCAGCTCACCGTCTACCGCGTCATCCAGGAAGCCCTCACCAACACCCTCAAACACGGCGGCCCCGACACCACAGCGGTCATCACGATCTCGTACGAGGACAAGGGCGCCGTCACCGCCACCGTGACCGACAGCGGCAACGGCGGCCATGCCCCCGACACCGGCGGCCGCGGACTACCCGGAATGCGCGAACGAACCGCCCTCTACGGCGGCACACTTGAGGCCGGCCCCCGCCCGCACCCGGAGCGGGGCTGGCGCGTCCACTTACATCTCCCGGAGGAACCCCCGCAGTGACCACGGTCCTCATCGCCGACGACCAGCCCCTCCAGCGCCTCGGCTTCCGCATGCTGCTGGAGAGCCAGGACGACATGACAGTGCTGGGAGAGGCGACGAACGGTGCCGAGGCGGCCCGCATGACCGCCGAGCTCCACCCCGACGTCGTCCTGATGGACGTCCGCATGCCCGGCCTCGACGGCATCGAGGCCACCCGCCGCATCGTCGCCTCCGGCGACCGCACCCGCGTCCTGATCCTCACGACCTTCGACCTCGACGAGTACGCCTACGCCGGCCTGCGCGCAGGCGCCTCCGGCTTCCTGGTCAAGGACGCCCAGCCGGAGGACCTGCTCTCCGGCATTCGCGCGGTGGCGACGGGCGACGCGGTGGTGGCCCCCAGCCTGACCCGCCGCCTCCTGGACGCGTACGCCCAGCACCTGCCGACCGGCAGACCAGCCGACAGCCCGGGAGACCCGGACCCTCGCCTGGCGGCCCTCACGGACCGTGAACGCGAGATCCTCACGGTCATCGGCAAGGGCTGGACGAACACGGAGATAGCCACCCGCCTCCACCTGGCCGAATCGACGGTGAAGACCCACGTGGGCCGCATCCTCGCGAAGACGGGCTCGCGGGACCGCGTGCAGGCGGTGATCCTGGCGTACGACACGAAGCTGGTGCAGCCGTCGTGAAATGCAGAAAGGCCCACACCGAGTGGTGTGGGCCTTTCTCAAGAATTGTTCGGCGGCGTCCTACTCTCCCACAGGGTCCCCCCTGCAGTACCATCGGCGCTGTAAGGCTTAGCTTCCGGGTTCGGAATGTAACCGGGCGTTTCCCTCACGCTATAACCACCGAAACACTA
>NZ_NTGE01000036.1 GCF_002291145.1 Streptomyces sp. SA15 | reverse complement strand
ACCGGGGGCTGCTCGGGATGCGGGGGCGGGGGCAGGGGTGCCGGAAGGGGCGGGAGTTCACGGGGCGCGAGGGCGTCCGTGGCGCGGACGCCGGGCAACTGCGTCGGCCCCTGTTCCTGGGCGGCGCGGGCCGCGCGGGTGGCACTGAGGCGGGACAGCGCGTCGAGCAGGTCGCGTTCGCCGCGGCCGCGCAGCAGGAGCAGGACGAAGGGGTCTGCGTCGAGCAGGCGTGCGGTCTGGTAGCAGAGGGCCGCGGCGTGCTTGCAGGGATGGCCGCGGTCGGGGCAGCTGCAGTGCGGTTCGAGCTCGCCGGGGCCGGGGAGCAGACGGACTCCACACTCGGCGAGGGAGTGGGGCATCTCCTTGTCCAGGAGCGCGGCGATGTGCCCGGGCCGATCGGCGGCGCTGTCCAGGAACCGCGCCCAGTCGGCGTCGTCGAGCGTGCGCAGCCGGACCTGCACGCGGTACGGCCTGGGGCGGCTCCCCTGGACGTAGGCCAGGACGAGCCCGGGCGTCACGGTGATGGCGTCCACGTGCCCCTGCTCGGCGTAACTCCGCCCGCGTGCAAGCCGCTTGGCGTCCAACGCGCCCTCCTCCAACGCCGCCACCCACGCGTTCCCCCACCACGTCGCCGCGAACCCGGCGTCTGACGTCCGGGGAGGGAAGGCGGGGAAGGTACGGCGCAGTTCGCTGTCGCGGCCGGGGGCTGCCATGGAGTGAGGGACACGGGGGGTGGCCGGTGGGTCAGGGGTGGGACTCGCCGTGCCGTAGCGGGTCGATTGAGCCGATGTGGGCCTCGCCGTGGCGGTCGGCTGGGTGTTGGGTGGGGTGTCTGCCGTGGGTTCGTCGGATGCGGTCATGTCGTCAGTCGACGTCGGCCTGCCCGGCCTGTCGTTGTCGTTCCGGCTCCATGCCCGGTACTCCGCGGCAGGGTCGGTCTCTGGTGCGGTCCGCCCCTCCCCCGGCAAGTCCGCCGCGCCGGGCACACGGAGGGCTCCGGCGCTTGAGGGCGAGACGTCACCCGAACTCCGGCTGCCCGGACCACCGTTGGCGGCCCCACCCCGCGCCAGGCGCTCCACCGCAGGATCGACCTCTGATCCGGCCCCCTCCTCCGGCAACTCCGCCGCGGCAGGCATACGGAGGGCTCCGGCGCTTGAGGGCGAGACGTCACCCGAACTCCGGCTGCCCGGACCACCGTTGGCGGCCCCACCCCGCGCCAGTCGCTCCACCGCAGGATCGACCTCTGATCCGGCCCCCTCCTCCGGCAGCTCCGCCGCGGCAGGCATACGGAAGGCCTCGGCGAGCAACTCCCGTACGTCACGCGCCCTGGCGTCGGCCGCGTGGCCTCGCGCACGGCCGGTGTCCCTCGAAGGGGGCCGAGCCTGTCGGCCCGACCGACGCGGGCGCTCTGCTTCCTCTCCCTTGGCGTCCTCCCGACCCCGGCGGCCTTCGCCGCGAGCGGCGCGCAGCGCTTCGCGCGCGACATCCGCGGGGCGCCCGCCCCGCCGGTCGGCCTCGCCGCCCCGTGCCGTCGCATCAGAGCCCGCTGCCTGGCCCACTTTGCCCGCGTTGCCCCTGGGCTGGTCGGCCGATACCTCCCGTACGCCGTCGGAAGCGGCCGCCGACGCGCCCGGACCCGCATCGCCCGAACTGTCCCGCTCGATGTCGGAATGGCCCGCCTCGCGCAACCGGCCCGACCCAACGCCAGAACGTCCCGCCTCACCGAACCCATCCGACCCAACACCAGGACGAACCGCCTCACCGGACCCGCTCGACCCGACACCGAGACGACCCGCCTCACCGGACCCGCTCGACCCGACACCGAGACGACCCGCCTCATCCGACCCGCCCGACCCGACGCCGGGACGACTCGCCTCATCCGACCCGCCCGAACCAATTCCGGGACGACCCTCCTCACCCGGCCCACCCCCATGAGCCGTGCGTCCCCTCACAACCTCGTCGGCGTCCGTGTCAGGCCCCGTGCCGTCGTTGATGCCCGCGTCCGTCGCCCGGCCGCCAACCCCGCGCTCCCGCGCCTCCCGCAGCGCCGCACGCGCCACGTCGGCCGGTCGGGCCTCGTGTCCCGTGGGCTTCTGGGGCGCCGCCCGGTCCGTGTCAGGGGGGTCGGACGCTCCTGTCCCCCGGCCTCCGCGCTCCCGCGCCTCCCGCAGCGCCCGGCGGGCCTCGTCGGCGGGGCGGGGGGTCACGATGTCCTCCGGAGGGAGACCAGGTCGGAGAGTTCGCGGTCCGTCAGTTCTGTGAGGGCCGACTCTCCGGAGCCCAGGATCGCGTCGGCGAGGGCGCGCTTGGACTCCAGCATCTCGGCGATGCGGTCCTCGACCGTGCCCTCGGTGATCAGGCGGTGGACCTGGACCGGCTGGGTCTGGCCGATGCGGTAGGCGCGGTCGGTGGCCTGTTCCTCGACGGCCGGGTTCCACCAGCGGTCGAAGTGGACGACGTGGCCCGCGCGGGTGAGGTTCAGGCCCGTGCCGGCCGCCTTCAGCGACAGGACGAGGACCGGTGTCGCTCCGCTCTGGAAGCGGTCCACCATGCGTTCGCGCTCCGGCACCGGCGTGCCGCCGTGAAGGAGGTCCACCGGGACCGCGCGGGCGGCCAGGTGGGAGGTGATCAGACGGGCCATCCCCACGTACTGCGTGAAGACGAGCGCCGAGCCGTCCTCGGCCAGCAGGGTGTCCAACAGCTCGTCGAGCAGGGCCAGTTTGCCGGAACGGACGGCGAGTCGGTCGCCGGCCGTCGGCGGGACGTCCTCCTTCAGGTACAGCGCGGGGTGGTCGCAGATCTGCTTCAGCGCACCCAGCAACTTCAGCACCAGGCCCCGGCGGGCGATGCCCTCCGCCGTCTCGATCGTCAGCATCGACTCGCGCACCACCGCCTCGTAGAGCGCGGCCTGTTCACGGGTGAGCGGGACCGGGTGGTCCGTCTCGGTCTTGGGCGGCAGTTCCGGGACGATTCCGGGGTCGGACTTCTTGCGGCGCAGCAGGAAGGGGCGGACCAGACGGGCGAGCCGGGTCACCGCCTCCTCGTCCTCGCCGTTCTCCACCGCGCGCGCGTGGCGGGCGCGGAAGGACTTCAGGGGGCCCAGGAGTCCGGGTGTCGTCCAGTCGAGGAGGGCCCAGAGTTCGGAGAGGTTGTTCTCGACGGGTGTGCCGGTGAGGGCCACGCGCGCGGGGGACGGGATGGTGCGCAGAGCCCTCGCCGTCGCCGAGTACGGGTTCTTGACGTGCTGTGCCTCGTCGGCGACGACCATGCCCCACGGCTGCTGGGCGAGCGTGGGCGCCGCCGACCTCATGGTGCCGTACGTCGTCAGGACGAAGCCGCCGTCGAGGTCGGCCAGGGTGCGGTCCGGGCCGTGGAAGCGGCGGACGGGGACGCCGGGTGCGAAGCGGGTGATCTCGCGCTGCCAATTGCCGAGCAGGGAGGCCGGGCAGATGACGAGGGTGGGTTCGCTGCGGGCCCGGCGCAGGTGCAGCGCGATGACGGTGATCGTCTTGCCGAGCCCCATGTCGTCGGCGAGGCAGCCGCCGAGGCCGAGGGTGGTCATCAGGTCCAGCCAGGCCAGGCCCCGGAGTTGGTAGTCGCGCAGGGTGGCGCGCAGGCCGGGTGGTGGCTCGGCGGGCCGCACTCCGGCCGTCAGACGGTCGCGCAGGGTGGCCAGGGCGCCGACCGGGACCGCCTCGACCGTCTCGCCGTCGACCTCCGCGCTGCCGGTGAGGGCGACGGACAGCGCGTCGACCGGGTCGAGCAGGCCCAGTTCGCGCTTGCGGGCCTTGCGGACGAGGGCCGGGTCGACCAGCACCCACTGGTCCCGCAGGCGCACGACCGGGCGGTGGGCCTCGGCGAGCGCGTCCATCTCGGCCTCGCTCAGCGGGTCGCCGCCGAGCGCCAACTGCCAGCGGAACTGGAGCAGTTGCTCGCTCTCGAAGAAGCCGGTGCCGTCGGTCGCCGAGCCCGGCGCGGGCCGGACCACCGCGGCCGCGGTCAGGTCCTGTGCCAGGTCGCGGGGCCAGTGCACGGCGACTCCCGCCGCCGCGAGCCGCGTCGCCGCGACCCCGAGCAGGTCGCCCAACTCCTCGTCGGACAGGGCCAGTACGTCGGGCACGTCCTGCTCGGAGAGCCGGTCGAGGGGCGGCCAGACGCGAGCCGCACGGCGCACGGCGAGGGCCGCGTCCACGCGCGCTCGGGGACCGAACGCCGCTTCCGCGTCACCCGCCCACAGAGCCGCCGCGTCGGCCACGAGGGTGGGGTCGGCGAGGCTGTGCACCTGGACGACGGCCGCGCCCGCACGGTGCACGACGTCGTCACCGTCGGCGTCGAAGAGGTCGTGCGCCGACAGGTCCAGGCGGAGCGAGATCCGCACGCCCGCGTCCATGCCGGCGGCGACCTCCGCGGCCCAGTCGTGTGCGGCGGGCAGCCGCTGGGGCTCACGCGCGGCGAAGGGCCTCCCGGAGGCGTACGGAGCGGCCGGGGTGCGGGGCAGGGTGTCGGCGACCGCGTCCAGGAAGGAGCGCATGAGCGCTTCCGGTTCGGGCAGCCGGAGCGGGCCCGGGCCGGGCAGCGGGACCGCGTGTCCCTCGTACGGCAGGGCGGCCGCGACCGCGCGCAGGTGCGCGATGTCGTCCGGCTCCAGGGGCCCGGCCCGCCAGGCGTCGTGGCCGGAGGCCGTCAGGCCCGGCAGCAGGCGGCCACGGGCGGTGAGCCGCAGGGCGTGCAGCGCGGCCGCTCCCCAGCAGGCGGTGGCCGGGTGGGCGGCCGGGTCGCGCCGGGCACGGACGAGCAGCGGCAGGGCCTCGCCCAGGGGGAGCGACAGTGCGGGGGTGGTCCTGCGGCGTACTCCGGCACCATGGCGTCGTACGACAGTGAGGTCGGTGGGAGCGGCGGGCAGCGGTCCGCCCTCCGGATCCCAGAAGGCCATCCGCCCCTCGCGCGGGACGGGCCCGGGCAGGAACACGGCCGCGAGTCGGACGGGGACGGACTCCGCCGCTCCCCCGGTGGCCGCCGCTTCCCCGGTGGCCACCGCTCCCCCGGTGGCGGGCGCTCGTCCGGTCGCGCCGATTCGCTCGGCCACCGCACCCCTGTCGCTCATACGTCCTGTCACCTCCCGCCCGTGTGTCGGATCATCCGTCTTCGACTCTACGGGCGGGGTCTGACAATCGGCCCCCGCGACCGGCTGGAGCCCGGCGGCTAGGCCCTGTCGTCAAATTCCCGTCGTCCGCCCGAAGGGCGGGCCGCGCGGCGTCAGGTGCGTGCTCTCGGCGTGCCGGGCCCTGACCCACACGACAGGGCCTAGGGAACCGTGCGCGAGACGACGTACACCATGGGGCTGGCCGGGTTGGCCAGGTTCACGACGATGTCCTGGGTGGGCGCCGGGTTCTTCTGTCTGTGGACCAGCCCCGACCACGGGCCGGGTCCGGTGAACTTCCAGCCGGTGACGCTCCGGTCGCGGGCGCCGATCGTGAGGTCGCCCTGCTCGAGGTCGTCGCGGTTGACGCCCACGCCCGTGAGGAAGGCGTCCAGGCCGGCGTCAGTCGTCCGGAACTGGACGTAAAGGCGGCTGGTCTTCCAGTTGTTGGTCTCGTAGTACGCGACCTGGTCGGCCGGGTGCGGGATCGGGACCTGGTAGAGGCGGCGCTGGACCCTGGACGGCCAGGCGGCGGTCAGGCCGGTCGCCGAGTACTTCTTCTCCTTGTCCTTGCCGCTGTCGCGGCTCTGGTTGGCGGAGATCACCAGGTAGCCGGCCGGCACACCGATGAGCAGCACGATGATGAGCAGGGTGAGCGCCCTGCGGCGGATCATGTGACGCCGGTCCTCGGCCGGCGGCTCGTCCGGTGGCGCGGCCTCGCGCGGCAGCGAGGCGGTCACGCGGAGTCCCGGGTCGTACGGCGGGCCTCCGCGTACCGCGCATAGCGCTCGTAGCGCTCCACCCGGCGCCGGTTGGCGCGGCGGAAGCGGCGGGCGACGAGACGGGCGAGGTCCGCGGCGCCGACCATGCCCGCCTCGGGGCCGAGCTGGGCGCGGGCGATACGGGCCTCGGGGCGGTAGCCGCGGCCGGTCAGGTTGCGCCGGAAGGCGTCTCGCGCGGGGCCGATGAGCAGGTCGTCGGCGGCCGAGACGCCGCCGCCGATCACGAAGCAGGAGGGGTCGAGCGCGGCGGCCAGGTTGGCGATGCCGACGCCGAGCCACTGGCCGATGTCCTGGAGCAGCTCGATGCACATCGCGTCGCCGTCGCGGGCCAGCTCAGTGATCATCGGGCCGGTGATGTCGCCGATGTTGCCCTTGACGTGCTCGATGATTCCGTACGCCACCGGGGAGTCGGCCGCGGCGAGCTCGCGCGCCTCCCGGACCAGCGCGTTGCCCGAGCTGTACTGCTCCCAGCAGCCGCGGTTGCCGCACGGACAGCGGTGGCCGCCGGGGACGACCTGCATATGGCCGAACTCGCCCGCGACGCCGTACTTGCCGCGCTTGACCTGGCCGTCCTCCAGGATCGCGCCGCCGATGCCGGTGCCCAGCGTGATCATGACCAGGTGGTCCTCGCCGCGTCCGGCGCCGAAGCGCCACTCGGCCCAGGCGGCGGAGTTGGCGTCGTTGTCGACCAGGACGGGGACGGCGAGGCGTCCGGCGAGGCGGTCCCGGAGGGGCTCGTTGCGCCAGGACAGGTGGGGCGCGAACAGCACGCGGTTGCGGTCGGCGTCGACCCAGCCGGCCGCGCCGATGCCGACGGCGTGCACGTCGTGCCGGTCGGACAGGTCCAGGACCAGTTCGACGATGGTGTCCTCGACGACTTTGGGGCTCTTGGACTTGTCCGGGGTCTCCGTGCGGAGCTTCTCCAGGATGTTGCCGTCGGCGTCGACGACGCCCGCCATCACCTTCGTGCCGCCGATGTCGATGCCGACGGTCGGCACGCGGGGTGCGGTCAGATGCGAGCGGCGCTCCCTTGTACCCACCGTGCGGAGCGCTGGCGCGCGGCGGGAGCCGATGGGGGCGCTGAAGTTGCCGTAGGTGCTCATCAAGGCCCGATTCTGCCTCACGCTCACACTGGGTGCCGAACGCGGGAGCAAAGGGGCGGTTGTTGCGAATTGCCGGGCATGGGTGCGTTTGGGGCTGGTCGCGGCCACGCGGCGGAGCCGCGCTTCGATACAGCCCCGCGCCCCTTAGGACCGCTGCAGCGCGAGTCGGTCGCATTGTCCTGACATGTTGACGAACCGCGCCCGACCCGCGCGGGCGATCAGGGCCGTACAAGCAGCTGGAACTCGAAGGAGTAGCGGGTGGGGCGGTACGTATGGGTGCCGTACTCCACCGCGCGGCCGGTGTCGTCGAACGTCGTGCGCTGCATGGTGAGCAGTGGGGCACCCTCCTCCTCGGCGAGCCGCTCGGCCTCGTCGGCGGTGGCCGCGCGGGCGCCGATGGACTGGCGGGCGCTGTGCAGCGTGATCCCCGCGGCGCGCATCATGCGGTACAGGCCGGTGGACTCAAGCTGCTCCGTATCCAGGTCGAGCAGTCCCGGCGGCAGGTAGTTGCACAGGTACGCCATCGGCTCGCCGTGCGCGAGGCGCAGCCGCTCCACGCGGTGTACGTCGCTGTCCTCGGGCACGGCGAGCGCGGCCGCGATCTCGGCGGGAGCCGGGACGACGGTGTTGACCAGGACCTTGGTGGCGGGGCGCTGGCCGGCCGCCTCCAGGTCGTCGTACAGGCTGCTGAGCTCCAGCGGGCGCTTGACCTGACTGTGCACGACCTGGGTGCCGACGCCGCGGCGACGCACGAGCAGGCCCTTGTCGACGAGCGACTGGATGGCCTGGCGGACGGTGGGCCGGGACAGGCCGAGACGGGCGGCGAGTTCGATCTCGTTGCCCAGCAGGCTGCCGGGGGTGAGCGCGCCGTGCTCGATCGCCGCTTCGAGCTGCTGGGACAGCTGGAAGTACAACGGCACCGGGCTGCTCCGGTCGACACTGAGCTCGAGCGTCACGGTCGGGTCCACTTCTGGTTTCGGCACGGGCAGAGCGTAGCTCCGTGACGGGTTGACGGGAAGTTGTGTAGTTCGATTGTCCGGACATATGCATTGACAGCGTGCCTGGTCCGGCCGCAGTTTGGTCCCATGCGCATCGGAGTCATCGGTACGGGCCGCATCGGCACCATCCATGCGAACACCCTCAGTCGGCACCGCGAGGTCGGCTCCCTGATCCTCACGGACGCGGACCCCGCGCGGGCCCAGGAACTGGCACATCGGCTGGGTGAGACGGCGGCGCCGGGGGTGGACGAGATCTACACGTGGGGCGTGGACGCCGTGGTGATCACGACGGCGACGTCGGCGCACGCCGAACTGATCGGTCGGGCAGCACGCTCGGGGCTTCCCGTGTTCTGCGAGAAGCCGATCGCCCTCGACCTGCCGGGCACGCTGCACGCGCTCGCCGAGGTAGAGGCGGCCGGCACGGTCCTGCAGATGGGGTTCCAGCGCCGCTTCGACGCGGGCTACACGGGCGCGCGCGAGGCGGTGCGGTCGGGGCGGCTCGGGCGGCTGCACACCGTGCGGGCCCTGACCTCCGACCAGGCTCCGCCGTCGGCCGCCCGCCTGGCGCTGTCCGGGGGCCTGTACCGGGACACCCTGATCCACGACTTCGACATCCTGCGCTGGGTGACGGGGCACGAGGTCGTCGATGTGTACGCGGCCGGGTCCGACACCGGACCGGCGATGTTCCGCGAGGCGGGCGACGTCGACACGGGCGCGGCGCTGCTCACCCTCGACGACGGGACGCTCGCCACGGTCACGGCGACGCGGCTGAACGGGGCGGGCTACGACGTCCGTATGGAGCTGGCCGGGGAGCTGGACCAGATCGTCGTCGGCCTGGACGACCGTACGCCGATCGCGTCCACCGAGCCGACGGGGCCGCCGGCGGCGGACAAGCCGTGGACGGGCTTCCTGGAGCGGTTCGGGCCTGCCTACGAGGCTGAGCTGGCCGCGTTTGTGGAGGTCGTGCGGGGTGAGCGGGCCAATCCGTGCGACGGGCGGGAGGCGTTGCAGGCGCTGCGGATCGCCGAGGCCTGTGAGGTGTCGCGGCGCGAGCGAAGACCAGTGCGGCTCGGGGAGATTGCCGGGGGCGCCGGAGCGGCGGTGATGTGAAGGGGCTTGACGCCGAGAACACACGGCGGTCCTACCACCGCACCGGCAAGCTCCGCAGCCCCCGTATCAGCATGCCCGGGAGCCAGTCGCCCGATGGGCCGTCGAGGGTGAGGGCGGGAGCGCGCTCCAGTAGTGAACGGATCGCCGTGCGGGCCTCGAGGCGGGCCAGCGGGGCTCCGAGGCAGTAGTGGATGCCGTGACCGAAGGCGACGTGGCCGCCGGTGTCGCGGCGGATGTCGAAGCGGTCCGGGGCGGGGTAGCGGGCGGCGTCGCGGTCGGCCGCGGTGAGGCCGATCATCACCGGGTCGCCCTTCTCGACGGGGGTGCCGGCGATCTCCAGGGGCTCGGCGGCGTACCGGAAGGTCGCGTTCTCCACCGGGCCCTCATAGCGCAGTATCTCCTCCACCGCGCCGTCGACGAGGGTCATGTCCGCGCGCAGGGCGGCGAGTTGGTCGGGGTGGGTGAGCAGGGCGTGGACGCCGCTGGTGATGAGGTTGACGGTCGTCTCGTGACCGGCGATCAGCAGGACGAAGGCCATGCCGCGCAGTTCCTGCGGGGAGAGCCGGTCGCCGTCCTCGGCGGTCGTGCGGACCAGGTCGCCGAGCAGGTCGTCGGTCGGTCCGGCGCACCGCTTGTCCTCGATCAGCTCGGTGAGGTACTCGGCGAGCCGCACGACGGCGTCGTAATTGCTCTGGGAGCTGATGGGTGCGACCACTTCCGTCGACAGCTTCCGGAACTCCGTGCGGTCCATCTCGGGTACGCCGAGGAGCTCGCAGATCACGGTGATCGGCAGCTGGTAGGCGAACGACTCGACCAGGTCGGCGCGGCCGAGCGGCAGCATCGCGTCGAGCAGGTCGTCGGTGATCTCCTGGATCCTCGGTCGCAGCGCCTCCACCCGGCGCATGGTGAAGGCGCGGGAGACGAGCCCGCGCAGACGGGTGTGTTCGGGCGGATCGGTGAGCAGCAGATAGCGGCCGATCAGCTCCTCGTCGAGAAACGTCACTCCGATCCTGCTGCCGTCCTTGGACAGCCGGGGATCGGCGAGCGCCGCGCGCGCCTCCTTGTGCCCGACGACGAGCCAGGTCCAGTAGTCGCCGTCGGAGCCGGGCGGCCGCACGCGGTGCACCGGGCCGAGGGCGCGCAGCTTCGCGTACACGGGATGCGGATCCGTGCGGAACGCGTCGCCGAACTCCCCGAGATCGATCACCTCTGCCATGCCACTCCCCCTCGTCCGACCCGTTCGCACCGACAACGGCCGGGGGCGCCGACTAGTGCCCGCCTAGGGCCCATCCTCCTCCGCTTCCTCCAGAAGTCCCGCGTCGTACACCAACAGGGCGATCTGCACCCGGTTGCTGAGGTCCAGCTTGGCCAGGATGCGGGAGACGTGGGTCTTGACCGTGGCGACGCTCATGAACAGCGTGGCGGCGATCTCGGCGTTGGACAGGCCCCGGCCGGCCGCGACGGCGACCTCGCGTTCGCGGTCGTTGAGCGTGGCGATCCGGGCACGCGCGCGCGTGCGGCGCGTGTCGGCGGCGGTGCCGGCCGCGTGTTCCATCAACTGGCGCGTGACCGCGGGCGACAGGACGGGGTCGCCGGCCGCGACCCGGCGCACAGCGTCGAGGATCTCGGCGGGCGGGGTGTCCTTCAGGACGAATCCGGCGGCGCCCGCGCGCAACGCGCGCAGCACCTGTTCGTCCGCGTGGAAGGTGGTCAGCACCACGACCTGCGGGGCCTCGGCCCGGCCGCGCAGCCGCTCGGTGGCGGTCAAACCGTCCACCGACGGCATCCGGATGTCCATCAGGACGACGTCCGGGCGGGTGCGGTCGACGAGCGCCTCGACCTGGTCGCCGTCGCCGGCCTCGCCGACGATCCGGATGTCGTCGGCGCCGCCCAGCATCAGGGCCAGGCCGGCCCGAACCAGCGGGTCGTCGTCGACGAGGAGCACTCTGATCGCGGTCATGGGCCCTACGTAATCACGGTAGTGCGGCCCGAGTTGGCGGACCGCGGCTGGTCATGGCTGGTCACGGCTGGTCACAGTGGCGGACGGTGTCGGGGCGTCTGCTCAGCGCCTCGCGGGGCAGCGGGTGACGCCGGGGGCGGCTGACGCCGGGTTCAAACGGCGCGGATGTCCGCCGGCACAGGTTCAGTCGGCACAGGTTCAGTCGGCAGGCGTCCCCCACGGCAGCCAGGCCCGCACCCGGAACCCCCCGTCCTGGTCCGGCCCGTGCTCCAGTCGGCCCCCGGCCAGCGTGGCCCGTTCGGCCAGTCCGATCAGTCCCTGGCCGGAGCCGGGGACGTGGGGGACCTCGCCGTCGGGTGGAGGGTTGCGCACGGACACGGTCAGGCCCTCGCCCGGGGCGCCGGTGACGGACACCGTGACCTCCGCGCCGGGGGCGTGCTTGCGGGCGTTGGTCAGGCCTTCCTGGGCGATGCGGTAGGCGGTGCGGCCGACCGAGGCGGGGACGGCGGCGGCGTCGGTGACACGGCTGTCCAGGGTGACCTTCATGCCGGCCGCGCGGGACTCGGCGACCAGCCCGTCCAGCGCGGCGAGCGTCGGCTGGGGGCGGCCCGCGTCGTCGGGCTCGGCCGCGCGCAGGACGCCGATGATCTCCCGCAGGTCCTGCAGGGCCTCGTGCGCGCTCTCCCGGATGACGCCGGCCGCCCGGGCGACCTCCTCACGGGGCGCGTCCGGCCGGAACTCCAGGGCGCCCGCGTGCACGCTCAGCAGGGTCAGCCGGTGCGCGAGCACGTCGTGCATCTCGCGGGCGATCGCCTCGCGGGCGAGCCGCTGCGCCTGCTCCGCGCGCAGCCGCGCCTCCGTCTCGGCGCGCCGGGCACGGTCGCGCAGACTCAGCATGAGCTGCCGCTTGGACCGTACGAACATGCCCCAGCCGACCACGGCCGCGATCAGCAGCACCAACACGATGACCGAGACGACGTACGGCACGTCGGGGTCGGGGCGCATCCAGAAGTAGAACGGGATCGTCGCCATGTTGATGCCGCCCACCCAGGCCACGTACCGGAAGGGGCGGTGCACGGCCAGCGTGAACAGGGCGATCACGCACGCGCCGCCCGCGGTGTCCGAGACCAGCCCGAGGGGGATCGTCGCCACGGCCAGCCCGACCGGCCAGCGGCGGCGCAGCCACACCGCGGCACAGGCGAGCGCACCGAGCCACTGGTCGACGACGGCGAGGGCGTGCGGCACGTGCGGGTTGGCGGTCACGGCGTCCGCTCCGACCAGGCCGACGAGAACGGCCAGCACGAAGCAGGAGAAGTCCACGATCCAGTCGCGCGCGGTGCGCCGGGGCCGCCGTCCGGGCCGCCCGGCGTCGGGGTCGAGCTCGTGGAGCACGGCCGACGGAAACAGCCACCGGGGCCCCGCGAACGTCGGCGGAACCTGCGCCGGCTTGTCTCCACTCACGGTCGACAAATCTACGCAGTGTCGGCCCGCCTCACCTCCATGCGGGCGGCATCACCGACCAAAGTCGCACGGCCGCAGACTTTCGGCGCCGCCGGCCGGGAGGGATCAAGGACTTCCGTCGGACGTGCCTCGCCCCCCGGCCGATGCGTGTGGGGGGTCGACGGGGCGAGGGTCTTTCCCATGAAGCAGTTTCTGGAGCTACTCGGTTTCCTCGCCTTGGTGCAGGGCGCGATGGGCCTGATCCACGAGTTCACCGACTGGCACATCGGCCTCGTCCAGCGGATGGGCTTCCTCGACGGCTATGAGATCTACGCCAGCGTCACCCTGATCGTGCTGGCGATCGCGCTGTTCGCCGTGGCCGAGAGCCAGAAGTCCGGCTGAGCTCGGAGGTCCGGCTGAGAGCGCTTCGCGGGGATACCGAGTCTGAGGTTAACTTCCCGAAAACTCATCGGACTTGACGGCAAATTCTGCTGACTTGACATTGACATGCCATTATCTACGCGCGTCATCATGACGTCATGAGATTCCCCCCACGAATCACTCGCATCGGCGCCGCAGCCGCCGTCCTGTCCGCCCTCCTTGTGGGCGGCACCGTCACCGCCAACGCCGCGGACACCTCCGTCACGGCGGTCGGCAGCATCTGTCACAGCGACCTGCCCTCCCAGGCGTACGACACCCTCGACCTGATCGCGTCGGGCGGCCCCTTCCCCTACCCGCAGGACGGCACCGTCTTCCAGAACCGGGAAGGCATCCTGCCCAGCCAGTCCTCGGGCTACTACCACGAGTACACGGTCAAGACCCCCGGCTCCTCCACGCGCGGTGCCCGCCGCATCGTTACCGGTGAGGAATACCAGGAGGACTACTACACCGCGGACCACTACGCCTCGTTCGACCTCATCGACTACGACTGCTGAGGTTCTGAGCGCACTGCGCGACCGGCTGGAGGTCCACTCCGCGTTCCACCGGGCCTCCGGCTCTGCGCAGCGGCGAACAACGCGAATGCCGGCCTCGACAGGGCGACCCATGTCTCCCGTGAAGACCCTCGCCCCGCGGACCCCCCACGCATCGGCCGCGGGGCGAGACATGGTCGACCACCGCCGCAGTCCCGGCGGTTACGCCTCAGCTGAACTCGACCCGTGGCCCGTCGCCGGCCGGCAACGGGCCACCAGGAGTGTGACCGGCAACACACGCGGACTGCGCGGCGGCTCGCGGCGACCCCATGGGGAATGTCAGCCTTCGGGGAGCTCGTACGAGCCGTACTCCGGGCGGCCCGCCAGGTCGTACGACTGGATGGAGACGCCCGCCGCGGTGATACGTCCGCCGGTGTGCCGGAAGGCGGTCGGCGGCGCCCCCTCGGCGAACAGGCGGCGGCCGGCGCCCAGCACGACCGGGAAGGTCAGCAGGTGGACGGTGTCGATCAGGTCGAGCGCCAGCAGGGACTGGGCCAGGGCGCCGCTGCCGTGCACCTGGAGCTCGCCGTCGGTGCGCTCCTTGAGGTCGGTGACCTCTTTGGCGAGGTCGCCGCCGATCACCGTGGTGTTGGACCAGTCCGGGTCGGTGAGAGTGGTGGAGGCGACGTACTTCGGCAGGGCGTTGAGGTTCGAGGCGACCGGGTCGCCCGGGTCGGTGATCTTGGGCCAGTACGAGGCGAAGATCTGGTACGTACGGCGGCCGAGGAGGAAGGCTCCGACGCGGCCGAAGACCTCGTTGATGAACCGGCCGAAGTCGTCGTCTCCGTACGGAACGCTCCAGCCGCCCTGCTCGAAGCCGTCGCGGGTGTCCTCCCTGGGGCCGCCGGGGGCCTGGTAGACGCCGTCGAGGGTGACGAAGGAGGTGAGGACCAGCTTGCCCATGGCGATGCCTTCTCTCTGGTGGTGGGGTCTGCTGTCATCAGGGCAGACCCCACCGGCACCCGCAACTCATCGGTGGGCCGTTCGGAGTCTGGCCCGCGTGCGTCGAGAACAGGCCGCCGGAGAGCACAGTTCCGGTCGCCGGAACTCGGCGTCCGTTCGCCGCCAGCGTGTCGGAGCGCCGACCGCTGGGATGGATCCATGACGACTTCGCACGGATCCGATGGATCCCATGGATTCCTGAACGGCAAGGTGGCCCTCGTGACCGGCGGCAGCCGCGGTATCGGCGCGGCGACGGCGGTGCGGCTGGCCCGGGAGGGCGCCGATGTGGCCCTCACGTACGTGAACGGCAAGGAGGCGGCCGAGGACGTCGTACGGGCCGTGGAGGCGCTGGGGCGTCGGGCGGTGGCCCTGCGCGCGGACTCCGCGGACGCGGTGGAGGCCGCGGGGGCGGTGGCGCGTACGGCGGAGGCGCTCGGGGGGCGTCTCGACGTGCTGGTGAACAACGTGGGGGTGGGCCTTCTCGGACCCTTGGAGAGTTTTTCGCTCGGCGATGTGGACCGGGTGCTCGCCGTGAACGTGCGCGGGGTGTTTCTGGCCTCTCAGGAGGCTGCCGCGCGGATGGGGGCGGGTGGGCGGATCATCACCGTCGGCACGTGCATGACCCAGCGTGTGCCGGGGCCCGGCGGGGTGCTGTACGCGATGAGCAAGTCGGCGCTGGTCGGGTTGACGAAGGCGTTGGCCAGGGAGCTGGGGGTGCGGGGGATCACGGCGAACATCGTGCATCCGGGGCCGATCGACACGGATATGAATCCGGCGGACGGGCCGTATGCGGCGGGGCAGGCGGCGATGACGGCGTTGGGGCGGTTCGGGACGGCGGAGGAGGTGGCGGGGATGGTGGTGCATCTGGCGGGGGCCGCGTATGTGACGGGGGCGGAGTTCTCGGTGGACGGGGGGCATGCGGCCTGATGCCGGGGGGTGTTTTCGTCCCCGCCGCCCCTACCCTTCCCCTCCCCAGGGGCTCCGCCCCTTCGACCCCGCTGGGGGCTGCCGTCCCCCAGACCCCCGCTTCGGCCCGAAGGGCCTCGTCCTCAAACGCCGGACGGGCTGGATGGCGCCGACCGGGGCTGCACAGTCAGCCCCGTCAGCGCTGGCTCAGCTTCTCAACCTCCCAGCTCCTGGTGCCGTGCCGCCAGGCTCCCCGCGCCCTCCTGCGTCAGCGAGCCGAACAGGCGAAGGCGGGAGATTCCGCCGTCGGGGTAGATGTCCACGCGCGCGTGCGTGCCGACGGCGGGGGTCGGGAGGATGAAGCGGTGGTTGGTGTCGGGCTGGAGGCGGGTGCGCGGGAGGATTTCCGTCCACTCGCCGTCCCCGCCGTTCTTCACCGAGACCGATGCCCAACCCGCGCTGTTGCCCTTCAGGTACGCCGTGTCGATCTCGATCGCGCGGATCTGGGACTGGGCCACCAACCGGTAGCGGATCCAGTCGTTGCCCTGGTCGCGGCGGCGGCGGGTCTCCCAGCCGTCGTCCATCTTGCGGGAGCGGCCCGGCTGGATGGTGTTGGTGGCGGGTGAGTAGAAGAGGTTGGAGGCGTCCTCGGCCTGGCCGCCGTTCTCCAGGGCGACCACGTCGAAGGTGCCGAGGACCTCCAGCCATTCGGGGTCCGGGACGACTTCGCCGTACACACGCAGGCGCGCGATGCCGCCGTCGGGGTGCTGGTTGACGCGCAGGTGCGTGAAGCGCTGTTCGACCGACACCGCGAAGCCGTTCGCCGCGTGGCCGCCCACCGGGGTGCGCGGTACCAGCGTCGTCCACTTCACGTCGTCCCCCAGCAGCTCCTCCGGCGACGGGAAGCCCGGCACCGACGTGCCCTCGATCGACACGGCCTGTGGGTAGTTGCCGCGGAAGTGGGCCGTGTCGACGACGATCCCGCGGATGACGCCCGGCGCGCCCAGGCGGACCAGCGCCCAGTCGTGGTCCTCGGACGTCGGCCACGGGTGGTCGGCCAAGGCGCCCCTGCGCCGCCTCGTCTCCCAGCCGTCCATGACCTTGCCCTTGTGGCCGAAGTGCTCGGGGTCGAACTCCGCGCGCCCCGGTACCAGGAGGTTCTCGCGCTGGGCGAAGAACTCGTCGTTGGCGGCGATGACTGCGGCGCCGAGCTGCCGGTCGGCGAGGTCGGCGTACTGGGTGAAGGGGAAGTCGGCCGTGCGGTAGTCCGCGTACGGGTCGCCGCCTCCGTAGGGGTTCGCGTCGCCGGTGAAGCGAGCCAAAGGAGATCGATGCTGTGCCGTCACGGTGATCAGGGGTTCCTTTCGGGAGTCGGCCGCTGCGGGTGCGGGGGAAGGGGTTCAGGGGGTCCGGGTGAGCAGGTGACCCTTCGGCTCGGTGAACTCGCCGTCCGTGACGATGCGTCGGCCGCGCAGCCAGGTCGACTTCACGACGCCGTACAGGGTCCTGCCCGCGTACGCCGTGACGCGGTTGCGGTGCTGGAGGGCCGCCGGGTCCACGGTGAACGTCTCGTCGGGCGCGAGGACCGCGAAGTCGGCGTCGCGGCCCGCTGCGATGGCGCCCTTGCGGGCATCGAGGCCCACCAGCCGTGCCGTACCGGACGACATCCAGCGGACCACGTCCTCCAGGCCGTGGCCGCGTCTGCGTGCCTGAGTCCACACCGCCGCGAGGCTCAGCTGGAGCCCGGAGATGCCGCCCCACGCCGTCGCGAAGTCGTCCGTCTTCAGGTCGGCCGTGGACGGCGAGTGGTCGGTGACCACGCAGTCGATCGTGCCGTCCGCCAGTGCCTGCCAGAGCAGGTCCTGGTTGGCGGCCTCGCGGATGGGCGGGCAGCACTTGAACTCGCTGGCGCCGTCCGGGACTTCCTCGGCCGTCAGGGTCAGGTAGTGGGGGCAGGTCTCGACCGTGATCCGTACGCCCTCCGCCTTGGCCTCGGCGATCAGCGGCAGCGCGTCGCTGGACGACAGGTGCAGCACGTGCACGCGCGCGCCGAGCCGCTTCGCCTGCGCGATGAGGTTCGCGATCGCCGTGTCCTCCGCGTCGCGCGGGCGGCTGGCGAGGAAGTCGGCGTACTTCGGGCCGCGGTGCCGCGGGGCGGCGTCGAGGTGGTGCGGGTCCTCGGCGTGCACGATCAGCAGGCCGTCGAAGGAGGCGATCTCGGCGAGGGACTGGGCAAGCCGGTCCTGGTCGAGGTGCGGGAACTCGTCCACGCCGGACGGTGACAGGAACGCCTTGAAGCCGAAGACGCCGGCCTCGTGCAGCGGGCGCAGGTCCTTGACGTTGTCGGGCAGGGCGCCGCCCCAGAAACCGACGTCGATGTGCGCCTTGTCGGCGGCGACCTCCCGCTTCGTACGCAGGTGCTCGACCGTCGTCGTCGGCGGGAGGGAGTTGAGCGGCATGTCGACGAGCGTGGTGATGCCGCCGGCGGCCGCGGCGCGGGTGGCGGTCCAGAAGCCCTCCCACTCGGTGCGGCCGGGGTCGTTGACGTGCACGTGGGTGTCGACGAGGCCGGGCAGAAGGACGTGATCGCCGACGTCCTCCAGGCGGGCGCCCGACGGCACCTCGGCGTCGTACGGGAGTACGGCCGTGATCGTGCCGCCTGCGACCGCGACCGAGGCGGCACGCGTCCCCTCCGGGGTGATGACGCGCGTCGAGCGCAGCACCAGTTCTACGTCGGACACCCGAACCCCTCTCGCCGTGCCTCTGCCGCCGTTTACTTCCACGTAACGGAATTCAACGTTCTGTTGAAGGAGTCTTCACTCCCGCTCTCGCGCCGTCAAGGGCACACTTCCCCATGAGCCTCCAAAGGCTCCCACTCTGGACGTTTCCACAACACGGAATTAGCATTCCGGTAAGCAGAACGTAGCTATGCACAAGCAGGGAGTCAACCGACCGGCGGGTAGGCTTCTGCTCTTCCCGTCAGTCCCGAAAGGAACGCCGTGCCGACGTCCAGCGCCAGCACCACCGACTCCGCCAAGTCCCCCGCCAGTGGTGGCGTCCAGTCCCTCGAGCGCGCCTTCGATCTGCTCGAGCGGATGGCGGACGCGGGTGGCGAGGTCGGCCTGAGTGAGCTCTCCACGAGCAGCGGGCTGCCGCTGCCCACCATCCACCGCCTCATGCGCACGCTGGTGGCCTGCGGATACGTACGCCAGCAGGCCAACCGGCGGTACGCGCTCGGCCCGCGCCTGATCCGCCTCGGCGAGTCCGCCTCCCGGCTGCTCGGCACCTGGGCGCGGCCCTATCTCGCCCGCCTGGTCGAGGAGACCGGCGAGACGGCGAACATGGCGCTGCTGGACGGGGACGAGATCGTCTACGTGGCGCAGGTGCCGTCCAAGCACTCGATGCGCATGTTCACCGAGGTCGGCCGGCGCGTGCTGCCGCACTCCACGGGCGTCGGCAAGGCCCTGCTGGCCGACACCCCGGACAGCGAGGTGCGCGCCCTGCTCGCCCGCACCGGCATGCCCGCCGCGACGGACAAGACGATCACCACGCCGGAGGGTTTCCTCGCCGCCCTGGAGGACGTACGGCGTCGGGGGTACGCGATCGACGACAACGAGCAGGAGATCGGCGTGCGCTGCCTCGCCGTCTCCGTGCCCGACTCCCCCACCGCCGCCGCCATTTCGATCTCGGGCCCGGCGGGCCGGGTGACCGAGGCGGCGACGGAGAAGATCGTGCCGGTACTGCAACAGGTGGCGGCGGAGCTGTCGGAGGCACTGGCGAGCTCGGGCGGTCCGACCTCCTGAATCCGCGCGTGCCCGCCCGGGCCGGCCGCCCGACGTCGCACCCTCGCGCAAAGCGGCCCCCGGCCCTCACGGACCGGGGGCCGCGGCCGTTTCTCAGCGGCGCGGCGGCTCGCCGAACAGCTCCACCGCCCGGCGGACCTCCGACAGGCCGCCCGCCAGGGCGCTGACGGAGCCGATCGCGCCGGCGATCAGCAGGAGGGAGCGGCGCAGTCGAGCGACCTCGGGGGCGCCGTCGGTCGTCATGGCGGCGAGGGCGGCGAGCTCGTCCTCCGCGATCACGCGATCATGGAACTCGGCCGGGTGAGCGGCGAGTTCGCGGCGCAGCCGGGACACGGCCGTCCGCAGCTCCGCCACTCTCGGGTCCTCGTCGCTGCCGGTCACCGGTCGTCTCTGCCCCAAGCTCCGCAACACAGGCACTCCCCCCTCGCACGCCGTTGTGCGCCGTCACGTCGTGATCCCGCCGAGCGCCCCCGCCGTGCTGGTCGGGCGCCGGGGACGCGGGCATTAAACGCCACCCGGTGCGCCGGGCGCCACTGTGCGGACGGAAATTCAGCCCAAGGAAACCGAGCCGTCGGCTAGGGGGCTTCTGATGGATCTCCGCACCGGACGCCGCAACGCCGCAGAGATCCATCAGAAGCCCCCTAGGGGTCAGGTATGCAGGGATCCATGACACAGAAGGAAGACCCGGTCGCCGCGCTGCTCCTGGCGGCCGGAGGCGGCCGACGGCTCGGCGGGCGGCCCAAGGCACTGCTCGAACACCGGGGACGGCCGCTCGTGGAGCACGCGGTCGGGGTGCTGCGGGCGGCGGGATGCGGGCGCGTCCACGTGGTCCTGGGGGCGCGGTCTGCCGCTGTACGGGAGCGGGCGGAGCTGTCCGGGTGCGTACTGGTGGAGAACCCGGAGTGGACCGAGGGCATGGGCTCCTCCCTGCGTGCCGGGCTCGACTCGCTCGCCGGGACAGGAGTCCGGGCCGCACTCGTCTCGCTCGTCGACCAGCCCGGAATCGGCCCGGAGGCGGTGGCCCGCGTCCGCGCCGCGTACCGGGACGAGACGTCCCTGGTCTCGGCCGCGTACGACGGCGTACGCGGGCACCCGGTCCTCTTCGGCTCCGCCCACTGGGCCGGCATCGCCGCGACTGCGACCGGCGACCGGGGGGCACGCGCCTATCTGAAGGCGCACGAGGAGGCGATCACGCTCGTCGAGTGCGGGGACGTGGCGCGGCCGTACGACATCGACACGCCGGAGGATCTCGCACACCTTGAGTGAGGACCGTGAGTAAGTGCCGTGGCACCGAGCGCCACCTTGCCTCGACGCAGAGAATCTCGACATCAACAAACCATTGAACTTCCACCATGAGGAAACTAGTATCCACTGCCCAGAGCCGCCCGTCCCCTCCCCGGGCGTTCTCCGCCGTACCGTGGTCGACTGGCACCCGGTGCCACGCTCGCTGAAGGAAGTGACAGCTCATGTCCGCACCAGCGCCGTCCCCGCTGGCCATCGTCGACGCCGAGCCCCTGCCCCGGCAGGAGGAGGTCCTCACCGAAGCGGCCCTCGCCTTCGTGGCCGAGCTGCACCGCCGTTTCACGCCCCGGCGTGACGAGCTCCTCGCCCGCCGCGCCGAGCGCCGCGCCGAGATCGCCCGCACCTCCACCCTCGACTTCCTCCCGGAGACCGCCGCCATCCGCGCGGACGACTCCTGGAAGGTCGCCCCGTCTCCCGACGCCCTGAACGACCGCCGGGTCGAGATCACCGGCCCCACCGACCGCAAGATGACCATCAACGCGCTGAACTCGGGCGCCAAGGTCTGGCTCGCGGACTTCGAGGACGCCTCGGCACCGACCTGGGAGAACGTGGTCCTCGGTCAGCTCAACCTGATCGACGCCTACACCCGGAACATCGACTTCACCGACCCGAAGTCCGGCAAGTCGTACGCCCTGAAGGCCGATGAGTCCCTCGCGACCGTCGTCATGCGCCCGCGCGGCTGGCATCTGAACGAGCGTCACCTTCAGGTGGACGGTGAGCAGGTTCCGGGCGGCCTGGTCGACTTCGGCCTGTACTTCTTCCACAACGCCCAGCGCCTGCTCGATCTCGGCAAGGGCCCGTACTTCTACCTCCCGAAGACGGAGTCGCACCTGGAGGCCCGCCTCTGGAACGACGTGTTCGTCTTCGCGCAGGACTACGTCGGCATCCCGCAGGGCACCATCCGCGCGACCGTGCTGATCGAGACGATCACGGCCGCGTACGAGATGGAGGAGATCCTCTACGAACTCCGCGACCACGCCTCCGGGTTGAACGCCGGCCGCTGGGACTACCTGTTCTCCATCGTCAAGAACTTCCGTGACGGCGGAGCCAAGTTCGTCCTCCCGGACCGCAACGCGGTCACGATGACGGCCCCGTTCATGCGGGCGTACACCGAACTCCTCGTCCGCACCTGCCACAAGCGCGGGGCGCACGCGATCGGCGGCATGGCGGCGTTCATCCCCTCCCGCCGGGACCCGGAGGTCAACAAGGTCGCCTTCGAGAAGGTCCGCGCCGACAAGGACCGCGAGGCGAACGACGGCTTCGACGGCTCCTGGGTCGCGCACCCGGACCTGGTCCCGATCGCCATGGAGTCCTTCGACCGGGTCCTCGGCGACAAGCCGAACCAGAAGGACCGGCTGCGCGAGGACGTCGACGTCAAGGCGGCCGACCTGATCGCCATCGACTCGCTGGACGCCAAGCCGACGTACAACGGTCTCGTCAACGCCGTCCAGGTCGGCATCCGTTACATCGAGGCGTGGCTGCGCGGCCTCGGCGCGGTCGCCATCTTCAACCTCATGGAGGACGCGGCGACCGCCGAGATCTCCCGCTCGCAGATCTGGCAGTGGATCAACGCGGGCGTGGAGTTCGAGAACGGCGAGAAGGCGACGCCGGAGCTGGCCCGCAAGGTCGCCGCGGAGGAGCTGAGGAACATCCGCGCCGAGCTGGGCGAGGAGGCCTTCGCCGCCGGTCACTGGCAGCGGGCCCACGACCTGCTCCTGGAGGTCGCGCTCGACGAGGACTACGCGGACTTCCTCACCCTCCCGGCCTACGAGCAGTTGGAGGGCTGAGCCCTCACTTGTCCGAGTGGCCCAGGGACTTCTCCGGGGCCACTCGGTCGCGTACGGCCTGCTTCACGGCCGTGGGCTCCGGGAAGCCCTGCTCGCGCCGGTCCCACACCACTTCGTCGTTCACACGGACGACGAAGACGCCACCCTTGCCGGGCTTCAGGGACAGTTCCGTGAGCTCGGTCTCGAAGGTCGTCAGGAGTTCCTGGGCCAGCCAGGCGGCACGCGGCAGCCAGCGGCACTGTGTGCAGTACTCGATCTCGACGCGCTGGACATCCGGCTGAGCTGTCATCCGAGGTGTACCGCCCCATCCTGTTCCGCGGCCGGCTTGCCGTGCAGGTCGGGGACCCACTTGAGCCAGTTCGGCCGGCCTTGCTGTGTGCGCGCCGCCCGGAGGGCCTCCTCGGCGGCGAGTTCCTCCCGGGTGGGGAAGTCGGTGGGGAGCCAGGCCGCGGAGGCCCGCACGCGCGCGTAGAGGTGGTTCACGTACGCCTCCCGGGCCTCGTCGGGCGTGGCGAAGCCCGGCTCGTCGGCCAGCCAGGCGTCCGGGACTTCGGCCGTGATCTCCCGCAACAGATTCTCGGTGACCTTCGGCGCCAGCTCGGCGTCGGCGGCGCGTACGTCCGGCGCGTAGTGGCCGAGGGCGTGGTGGCGGAAGTCGTAGGACTTCTCGGGGTCCGTGCCGTCCCAGCGGTGGTGGAAGACGAGCGCGGCGCCGTGGTCGATCAGCCACAGGCGCGGGGGCACGGTCCCGAACGTCGGCCAGACCATGAGGTTGGAGCTGTGCACCGTACGGTCCACGTTGATCGTCAGGGCGTCGAGCCAGACGATCCTGCCGGCCTCCAGCGGATCCACACGGAAGACCTTCGCGACCTCCGGGGTGAAGTCCTTCGCGCTCGGCAGGTAGTCCATGCCGAGATTGACTCCCGCGCTGGCGCCGTGGAGATCCCGCACCTCCTGGTGGGGCTCGTGCTCGGCGATCGCCGGGTCGAAGTGCACCAGGACCAGCTCGGGGAACCGCAGCCCGAGGGCGCGCGCCAGCTCGCCCACGATCACTTCGGCGACCAGCGCCTTGCGGCCCTGCGCGGAGCCGGTGAACTTCACGACGTATGTGCCCAGGTCGTCGGCCTCGACGACTCCGGGCACGGAGCCGCCGGACCTCAGGGGCGCGATGTAGCGGGTTGCAGCGACCTCCCTCAACACCATCCCAGGCTCCACGGCTCTATTGCCTTAAAATCCACGGTCAACCCCAAACGGGTGCAATCCAGGGATCTCTCCGTGATCAGCCCTGGGGAGAATCTGGGGAGTTTCGACTGGCATGCCGAGATAGTAACCGAGCGTGACAGCCGGCGAGGAGTGACCGAGCCACCGTGCCAAAGTCACGGGCCAGGTCGCGGACCTCATCGGCGACGGGCTGGGGGCATACGAGCGCCACGGTGTCTTCCGCTACACCGGCGCCCTCCGCTCGGTCACCTACCACCCGGGCGCACCGGGCCCGGACTCTCCCCAGGCGGTGGCCCAGGCACCGCGAGAGGCGGCGGCCACATTCGAGTAGGGAATGTTCGGGACGGCGCCGCCGGGTGGCCGGCAGGCGTCGCTCACCACACGTTGAACAGGCGCCCCGCGTTGCGCAGCGCGTGCACCGCGACCCGCTTGCCGAGAGCGAGGCCGGCCACGTCGGCCGAGCGGGTGTGGATGCCGGAGTACACGCGGGCGTCCTCGTTCTCCTGGGACAGCTGACTCCAGGCCGTGTACGTGCGCGTCACTCCGGGGGCGGTGGGGCTGGCCAGCTCGAACGGTGCAGTGCGCGGCCCGGTGAGCGCCGTGAGGATCGTTTCCGCCGCTCCCGAGTACGTGTTGTGGCCGCTGGGGTGGTCGGGATGAGCCGGCGTGACGTGCAGTGGCGTCCAGTTGGGGTCGGGGTCGATCGTGCCGGTGCGGATGGCCGTGACCGGGCGCCAGCGCAGGTGGGCGTACTTGGTGTCGGACGTGGCGATCTGCGTGTCCACCAGGGCGATGTGGAACAGCGCCACCAGCGAGGCCTGTGCGGGGACGGACCGTGGCGACCGGGCCAGGGCGATCCGCAGCGGCTCGGTGTACAGCGTCAGTGAAGAGCCGAGCCAGAAGGTGGCGGTCTCGGTCTGCAGCGCCGTGCGTACGGTGCTGTCCACGGCCCCGAACGCCCGCACCTCGGCCAGATCGGCCCGGTAGCGCGCGGAGTCCAGGGCGGGCGGCGCGGGCAGCCGGTACTGGTCGGGGCTGTCCAGCAGGAAGGGCCGGGCGATCCGGTTGCCGTACTGTGCGGCCGGGGCGTAGGCGGGCGGCGTCGGCTGCCACACGCCGGGGGCCGCCGGCGGCACGGTGAACGGCGCGTTCACCGAAGCCGGGTCGAGACCGTCGCCCTTCCGCGAGGCGAGGACCAGTCGTGCCTGGCGGGCACCGGCCGCCAGGCCCTTCGCCTTGGCCGGTCCGTCCGGAAAGCGGTCCAGTGTCGTGCGCAGCGCGGTGTCCAGTTCCTGGGTGCGGGACGGGATCAGTGCCACCAGGGCATCGTGTACGGCGGATGCCAGGGCCGCGTCCTGGAAGTCCCTTCGGTCGACGCCGGGCGGCACCTCGCGGGTGGCTCGGGCCGCCGCGAGCCAACTGATGCCCCAGGTCCGGCTGTTGGTGATCTGGGTCGTGGCCCCACCGGCAGCGATGGTCGCGGCCGTCGTGTCGTACCAGTCGAGCGCGGCGGACGGGCGGGCGGGCCGTTCCTCCGCCGCGGCGGACGGGGCGGTGCCGGCGCCGGCCAGCAGGACGGCCGAGCCCAGCGTCACCAGGGCGGAACGGCGGGTTCTGAACGGGTTCACGGGACTCCTTCGCGGACGTGCGGGATCGCGGACATGAAAGATCGGGGACGTGCGGGATCGCGGGCTTGCGTTGGTGAGCTGGGCTTGCGTCGGTCAGCTGGGATTGGGTTGGTCAGCTGGGATTGGGTTGGTCAGCTGGGCTTGCGTGGGTGAGCTGGGCTGCCGGGCACCCAGGCGCGCACGCGGGCGAACGGGACCGACACGAGGGGCCGTTCGAGGTGTGGGCCGCCGCGGCGGCGCGATGACGGGTCAGCTACACAGCGCGGCGGCGACGCGCATCAGATCGACGGCGCGTCGCTGGGTGAACCGCAGAGTGGACCGCATGGCCGACGACGCTATCCACGGCCGAAGTACCGGTCAACAGGGGGAAGTTGGTCGCGCCGCATTGCAACGAGGGTTTCGCGTCGCCGCCACGCGTCCGTTACCCAGCCGCGAACGCACGGACCCGGAGGGCCGTCAGAGGCTCGGGACGGCCCAGGTCTCCCACGCGACGTCCGTCGGCGGTATGCGTACGGCGAGGCGCTCCCGCCGGACGCCTGGGTCAATCGTCGCGATACCACGGCATCGCCGCAGGTCCGCCCCCACTGGCAGGTCTTTCACCGCCCACGCCCGCACACTCGCGGAGGAGGACAGCCGGAAGGCACACGGAGAAACAGGCCGTTTCACTTTTCTGGGCCGGAGTTCGCGTCGGTCGCACGGGACACAAGACATTCTTCCAAGAACGCCAGAGCACGCAGGTGGTATGAGCGTGCTGCCCAGCCGAGGCTGATGTTGTGGCCGGCGGCCGGCTGGCGGTCGATGGTGACGCGTGGGGCGGCGGTGAAGGCGGCGGTGAGGTCTGTGAGTGCGTCGGGGTCGTGTCGCCACCAGGACTCGTGCTCCGCGAAGGTCAGCCGCACGGGTACGCGGACGCACGGCGCCAGGGCGTGGAAGCGCTCGGGCCAACGGGCGGCGTCCACGGCCTCCTGGGGAGGCATCGGTTCGACAGGGGTATGGCCCTGGCGGAAAGTGCCCGGCGGGTAGAGGTACAACGGGCCCCAGTTCCGCTTCCAGCCCCCGTTCCTGGTGGCGTCGGGCAGGTCGTACCGCTCCGCCTGGTACACATGACCGATGCCCGACAGATCCAGTCCGAGCAGGCTCTCGTCAGCCAGGTCCGCGGCGACGCCGAGGGCCACCTTGGCGCCGAAGGAGTGCGCCAGGAGCAGGATTCCCGCTCCGGTCGCGTGACGGGAGGCGAAGTCCTGGAGTGCGGCGTGTACGGACGCGGCCTGGTCCACCAGACGTTGGCCTCGTGGCAGACGGGCGGCGGACAGGCCGTAGCCTGGGCGGTCGAGGGCGAGGACGGTGTACCCGAGGCTCGACCCGAGGGTCAGGAGCGACAGGCCTGGTCGGGTTCGGGCGTCGAAGTACCCGGAATTCAGTCCACCGCCGTGCAGGGCCACCACCACGGCGCGCGTCGGCTCGTGCTCCGGTTCACCGAGGAGTCCGGACAGGAGCAGTCCCCCGGCTTCGACGGTGATCCTGCGGACCGAACCGGAGACGTTTCTTTGTGCTGCCGACGCGGTCATGGGTTCGTGTGCGCGAGGTGTGGGCGAGGCCGGGCGGGCATGGCTGCTCCTACGGTGAGGGGACGCGAAAGAGGGGGCGGCGGGCCGTTGTGTGTCGTACGGGTCAGTCCTTGATCTCGCAGATCGCGGCGCCGGACGTGATCGACACGCCGACATCGGCGGAGAGGCCCTTGATGGTGCCGGGCTTGTACGCGTTCAGCGGCTGTTCCCTCTTCATCGCTTCGAGTACGACGATCAGGTCGCCCTCCTGGACTTCCTGGCCCTCCTCGACCGCGACCTTGACGATGGTGCCCTGCATCGGGGAGGCGAGGGCGTCGCCGGAGGCGGCGGGGCCGGACTTCTTCGCCGCGCGGCGCTTGGGCTCGGCGCCCGCCGCGAGGCCGGTGCGGGCCGGCGACATGCCCAGGCAGGAGGGCAGGGGTGGTATGGAGGAGCCGGCGCGTCAGGGACCGACGTGAGGGGCACGGGCGGCGGACGAACCGTCGCGGACGACCTCGCCCGTGAGGTTGCCGTTGGCCCCCGAGCCGAGGAACAGGACCAGCTTGGCGACATCGTCCGCGTCGGAGAGACGACGGGTGGGCGTGCCGGAGGCCAGCTTGTCGGTGATGGCCTTGGGGATGGGCGGGCGGCTGTCGGTCAGGGTGAAGCCGGGAGCCACGACATTGACCAGGATGCCGTCCCGGCCGGCCTCCCAGGCGAGACTGCGGGCGAGGCCGTAGAGACCGGACTTGGCCGTTCCGTACGGACCGGGGCCGGGCACGCCCTCCTCGGCGACGCTGGAGGAGATCAGCACGATTCGCCCCCAGCCGCGCGAGCGCATGCTCGGCAGGACGGCGCGGACCTGGGCGGCGGCGCCGATCAGGTTGGCGCTGATCATGGCCTGCCACTCCTCGAGCGACACGTGCTCGAAGCGGATGCTCGGGTCCGGCGGGCCGTCGCCGCCCCAGCGCACGGCGTTGGCGACGAGCACGTCGATCCCGCCCCACTGCTCGACGACGGTGTTCGCGGCCTCCTCGACGGTGCGCAGGTCCTCCAGGTCGAGCCGGACCACTAAGGCCTGCCCGCCGGCGGCCTCGATCTCGGAGGCGACCTTCTCGGCCTTCTCCGGATTGTTGCGGTAGGTGATGGCGACGCGGGCGCCCTCCTGGCCGTAGGCCCGGGCGGTCGCGGCGCCGATACCGGTGGAAGCACCGGTGACCAGGACCACACGGTCCTTGAGTGCGGTATCCATCGTGCGGGATGTCCTCTCTTCGTACGTGAGTGCGTTGCGTGACGCCGGGTCGGCCCGGGGGTCCGCCCGGCCGCCGGTACGGCTCAGGCCGTGGGGGTCTGCGCCGGTACGCGGGTGGCCAGCGCCTCGACCGCGTCCAGAGCGGCGGTGCGGGACGCCTCGTGGGCGTCCTTGAACTGCTCCAGGAACGGCATGACCGGGGCGTGGGTGGGCTCGGTGTGCACGAACTCCACGTCCTCGAGCCCCAGCACCGAGAAGTAGGCGCGCAGGAAGGGCTCCTGGAAGTCGAAGGGCTCCCGGGGAGTACCGGGGCCGTAGGCGCCGCCGCGGGCACTGAGGATCACGGCGGACTTCCCCGCGAGCGGCAGCCACGGCAGGGTCACCCAGACGGCGTGGCGCCGCCGAGGCCGAGCCGATCAGGCCCTGGGTGATTCAGATCATGTACGGGCCAGCGGGTTCGGCAGCGGCAGATACCGGGCGTCCGCCCCGTCCGCGCCCGTCCACCGCAGCAGCAGGTTGGTCTTGCCGGGCAGGGTGGGCGAGGTGAGCAGGGCGGGGATCTCGGGGAGGTCGTGGCGGGAGAGTTCGCGGCGTACGGCGGGCCAGGGGTCGAGGCCGGGCCGGCGTTCGGCCAGGGCCGCGGCGACCTCGGTGAGGTGGTTGACGACCAGGCAGTACACCAGCCGCTCCCAGCCGGCCGCCCGGGACACCTCCGGCAGCAGCTTCACGCCCTCGGCGTCCCGGAACAGCGCCTGCACCGGTGTGCCGTCGGCGTCGACGGCGACCAGCGTATTCTGCAGGTGTGCTTCGAGGACGACGCCGTGGTCGGCGAAGGCCGCCAGGGCCGGGGGCACGACCTGGGCCAGGTACGCCCCCCACCAGGCCGCCGGATCGGCCGCACTGTCGAGCGGGTTGCCGGTGAAGCCCTCCACCAGACCGGCCGCGAGCAGCGGGGTCGTGCCGGACACCAGGTGACCGCGCAGTCCGTCGCGGACCAGGACGGCGAGTTCCTCGAAGGCGAAGTCGGCGGTGCGGTAGCCGGTGTCGCTCAACCAGGCCGCAGGGCCGTCGAGCGCGGTGAAGGCCGAGACGACCGCCGTGTCCGTCCGGCGCAGTTTCAGCAGGTCGTGCCGCCACAGCCGGCGGATGTCGTTGGTGATGCGCACATCGAGGCTGAATTTCAGGAACAGGTCCCGCTCGGGTGCGTACACCGTGCGGATCGCGGCCGTCGGCCAGGTCTCGAACGCGGTCGTGCCCAGCCGGATCAGGCGGCCGTCGGCGAAGGCCGGGGCGAGGTCGCGGGCGGCCAGGTCGAGCTGCCAGGGGTGGGCGGGCAGCAGCCGGTAGCCGGGCGGGGCCTCGCCGAGGGTGTCGAGGGCCAAGGTGTCGCCCTCCTCGACGACCGTGTCCGCGCGCAGCCCGAGCAGCGCCAGCGGGAAGCGGGCGTGCGCCTCGGGCGCGTACGGCAGCCAGCCGGCGACGGGGCCACCACCCCGCGCCTTGGGCGCGGGGTGGTGGGGGTGGCCGGTGAGGAGGGACTGCTCGGAGAGCAGGTAGGGGTCGTCGGGGGGCGTCGCGCGGGCGCGGGCGGTGAGCAGGGCGGCCACCGCGTCCCGGCTGTCGATCATCTCGGCGGGCAGTTCGTGGTTGGGCAGGCCGGTGTGCCGGACCAGTTCCTCGGCGACGAGTTTGACGAGTTCCGGGTGGCCGACGCGCCGCCAGCCGTCCGCGGTGTACACCTCGGGTTCGGCGGGCCGCCGCTCGCCCCGGACCCGCAGCATCCGGCCACCGGGCAGCCGGTACGTGCGGCGTCGGCCGGCGCCCCGGAGGGGCTCGGCCACCTCCCTCAGCAGGCAGTTCAGGAGGGGCGCCGCCGCGTAGGCGTCGGCGCGGTCCGCCACGTCGTCGCGCGGTGCGGCGTCGTCGGCGGAGGGTGGGGGGAAGGGATCCACGCGTTCCACTCGTTCTCTACGGTCCGTTCGGGCGGAGACGATCAGTATGTCTGTCGTCACCACCTGTCGTGACACACCACTCGTACCCGAGGAGCCCGACCGTGCACCGTCCCTCCACCGTCGAGGCAGAGGTCGCCGAGGAGCTGGCCGCCGTACGCCCCGGCCTTCTGCCGCGGTACACGGCCGCACTGCCCGGTGCCCGCGCGGCCGTGCTGACCCGCCTGTGGCGTGCGCTCGCCCATGAACCGCTGCCGTGGGTCGCGTCCCGCACGGCAGGGCGGGAGGGACTCGCCCTGCGCCTTTCGGACGGCCGCCGTCTGCTCGGTCCGCATCCGGACCCGTACGCCACCGCCACGTACGTCACCGCCGTACTGCTCGACGACCTGTCGTACGACGATCCGGCGCGGCTGATGACCGATCTCGCCGTACCGCACGGCAGCGGCCTCGCCGCGGAGCTCGGCCACAGTGTCGCCTCGTTGGCGCTGTCCCGGGCCGGACGGCGACCGCGCCCGAAGGAGTGGCCGGCGAAGGACTGGGAGTGGGAGCAGCGGGTGGTCGACGGGCATCCGTACCACCCCAACTGCCGTTCCCGGCCCGGCTTCTCGGTGGCGGAGCAGCTCGCCTACGGCCCCGAGCACGGGCCGCTGGTGCGGCTGGGGCTGGTGCCGGTCCCGGCGGGCGAGTGCCTGGTGACGGGTGAGTGGCCGGAGGCGATGCGGGAGGGGGAACGGCTGCTGGTGCCGGTGCATCCGTGGCAGGCGGAGCATGTGCTGAAACGTTCTGGCGATGCGGGGCTGGACGCGCATCCGCTGATGTCCCTGCGCACCCTGGCCCTGCCGGACGGACCGCACGTCAAGACGGCACTGAGCGCGCGGCTGACCTCGTCGGTGCGGGACATCTCCGTCTACTCGATCCGCCTGTCCGCGATCCTCTCGGCGTTCGCGCAGACGCTGGCGGACCGCATGGACGGCCTGCTGCACGTCACCCGCACGCTGGGCGCGGTCACGGCCGACTCCCCCGATCTGGCGGCGGTGTTGCGGGAGTCGCCGCAGGTGTACGCGGCCACGGAGCGAGGTGAGCGGGTCGTGCCGGTGGCGGCCCTCACCACCACCGAGCTGCCCGGCTCGCCCGCCTGGCTCGCCGACTTCGCCCGGCTCGCCCTCACGGTCGGGCTGCGGCTGCTGGACCTGGGGGTGGCCCTGGAGGCGCACGGCCAGAACCTCCTGGTCGTCCTGTCCTCGTCGGGCGCCCCCTTGCGTCTGGTCTACCGCGACCTCGCCGACATCCGGGTCAGTCCCGTCCGGCTGGCCCGGCACGGCATCCCGGTCCCGGAGCTGACCGGCCGGATCGTCACGGACGACGAAACGACTCTGCGGCGCAAGCTGTTCGGGTCGCTGGTTGCGGGGGCCCTCGCGGGTACGGCGGGTTCGGCGGCGGCGCTGCGGGCGGCGCTGGAGACGGCCGTACCGGACCTTCCGCGCACGCCGGACCTTCTCGCACTGCTCGAAGAGCCGCTGCCCGCCAAGGCGTTGACGCTGATGCGG
The DNA here is from genome assembly GCF_002291145.1 of Streptomyces sp. SA15. Lineage (GTDB taxonomy): Bacteria > Actinomycetota > Actinomycetes > Streptomycetales > Streptomycetaceae > Streptomyces. Next base: position 45,569 of record NZ_NTGE01000036.1, on the reverse strand, counting down.
CTCTCCCCGGGCACGCCCGGGGACCAGTGGACCGCGCTGCCCAATCCGCTGCACTGAGCAGCCGTTTTGGAGCGCGACACACTTGCTCCATAGGATCCGCCGATGATCACAAGACAACGGCTGGCGGCAGGAGTGTGCGCCCTGCTCGCCGCCTTGACGGCCGGGCTCGCCTTCCCGGTCGCGGCGGCGGCCGGCGAACCCACGGGCGAGGACGCGCCGAAGGTGAACCTCGTCCTCGACGTGAGCGGTTCCATGCGGGCCCGGGACATCGACGGCCAGTCCCGGATGGCCGCGGCGAAACAGGCCTTCAACGAAGTGCTGGACGCGACACCCGAGGAGGTCCGGCTCGGCATCCGGACCCTCGGCGCCAACTACCCCGGCGACGACCAGAAGACGGGCTGCAAGGACACCGCGCAGCTCTACCCGGTCGGCCCGCTGGACCGCACGGAGGCCAAGACGGCGGTGGCGACCCTCACGCCCACCGGCTGGACGCCGATCGGCCCCGCCCTGCTCAAGGCCGCCGACGACCTCGACGGCGGCACCGGATCCAAGCGCATCGTGCTGATCAGCGACGGCGAGGACACCTGCGCCCCGCTCGACCCGTGCGAGGTGGCCCGCGAGATCGCGGCCAAGGGCGTCGGACTGACCATCGACACGCTCGGCCTGGTCCCCAACACCAAGATGCGGCAGCAGCTCAGCTGTATCGCGGAGGCGACCGGCGGGACGTACACCTCGGTGGAACACACCGACGAACTCACCGACCGCGTCAACCAGTTGGTGGACCGGGCGGCCGATCCGGTGGTGACGCCGGTGGCCACGGAGGGTGCGGGTGAGTGCGCGAAGGCACCGGGTCTGAAGTCCGGTCTGTACACCGACCGCGAGGAGTTCGGGCAGCAGCGGTGGTACCGCGTGGATGTGGATCCCGGGCAGGAGCTGCGCGCGTCGGTGAGCGTGTCGGCGGACCGGGCCGTGAACCCGTCGTACGGCGTGCTGCTGCGGGCCGTGACGGTCCGCGGCCGGGAGATCGTGCGCGGCGAGGCGGCGGGCAACGGCCGTACGGACGTGGTGTCGACGGGGCTGCGGTACCCGAAGGCGCAGAGCGACGACGAGGAGGCGCCCGCCGAGACGGTGTGCCTCCAGGTGACCCACTCCTACTCGGCGGCGTCCGGTGTGAAGACGACGCCGGGTCTGCCGCTGGAGCTGACCGTCGACGTGGTGGACGGGCCGTCGCCGGCGAGTGACGTGGCCTCCTTCGGCCTCGGGCGCGGCTGGTGGCTGCTCGGCGCGCTGATCCTCACCGGCTTCCTGGCCGGTGTGCTGTGGGGCTGGCTGTCGCGCTGGCGGGTCGCGGTCTGGAGGACCAACTGATGCGAATCACACGTGTGTTGAGCGCGGCGCTGCTGACGCTCGGGTCGGCGGTCTCCCCGGCGGCGGCCGACTCCTCGCCGTCCCCCTCCGCTGACGGCGGGGCGCCCACCCGCGCGGGCACGTCCTTCCGTACGGCGACCGAGATCGAGCAGGGGCAGACGGCCACGGCGAACGGCTCCGCGGGCGACTACCTGTACTGGTCGTTCCCCGCGGACGCCGGACAGCGGCCCACCGTCGAGGCGACGGTGAAGCTGCCTCAGGCGCACGCCGCCGAGACCTGGCAGATCGACGTATACGACGGTCTGCGCCGCCGCCAGGCCTGCCAGTACGGGGCGCAGACGCGCACCGCGGCGGCGGACGCGGCCTCCGTGGAGCTGGCCTGCGTGCTGCGCACGGTCCGCGGCTGGTCGGAGCCGTGGGCGAACGACCCGCTGCCGGGGACGTACTACATCCGGCTGACGGTCGTGGATCTGGCCACGTCCGACCTGGGTCTTCCGGTCGACGCGGAGGTCCGGGTCGGCTCGAAGGACATCGGCGGGGCGGCGGCGGTCGACGGCTCGCTGGCGGAGCCGCTGGTGCCGGGTATCGCGGTCACGTCCGAGGACGACGACGAGTCGACTTCCGCCGTGCTGTCCGGCATCGAGCCGGACGACGGCTGGTCCTCCGGCTGGTGGTCCGACCGGTGGGTGTGGACGGCGGTGGGCGGTGTGCTGGCCGCGCTCGCGGGGGTAGGCGGGTATGCGCTGACACGCGGTGCGGGGCGGCCGCCGCGAGGCGCCTGAAGCTCGTCAGAAGGCCCGCCTCGAGCGGGCCTTCTGGCTTTTCAGGCCTCCCGCAGCGCCTTCGCCACCGTGCCGTCGCCGGTCACCTGTATCCGCCCGCGCCGCACCGCTTCCGGCACACTCAGCTCTCCCCGGCCGACGGCCGCCCACGTATCGGTGTCCAGGACCAGCCGGGCGTCGGGTCCCCCCGGAGCGGGACCGTCGCCGTACACGGGCCCCTCCTCGGCGCCGACGTACAGATGGAAGTCGCCCTCCTCGAGCCGCACTTCGACGAGACCCTCGCCTTCCAGCGACCTCAGGAGCGGCAACGCGAACCAGTGCGCCCGTACGGCGTCGGTGGGCCGTCGCTCACCCAGCTCGGCCTGCCCCCAGTCCCCCAGCGCCTGCAGCACGGGCAGCAACTGCCTCCCGCGTCCGGTGAGTTCGTACACGTACGCCGCGCCGGGCGGCGGCAGTCGGCGCCGCGTCGTCAGCCCGTCGCGCTCCATGTCCTTCAGCCGGGAGGCGAGGACGTCGGTGCTCACGCCCGGCAGGTCGGCGTGCAGATCCGTGTAGCGGCGCGGGCCGGCCAGGAGTTCCCGGACGATCAGCAAGGTCCAGCGGTCGCCGACGACGTCGAGCGCGCGGGCGGCGGAACAGTACTGGTCGTAGCTTCGACGAGGTGACATGCGACGCAGTCTAGACATGTCGTTGGACTTTCCAAGCTGCTACTTGGTAAAACCAAGCAACACCACAACCGGAGGGGCGTAAGCGCATGGAGTTCCGGCAGTCGAGCAAGCTGAGCGAGGTCTGTTACGAGATCCGCGGCCCGGTGATCGAGCACGCCGACGCGCTGGAGGAGGCGGGCCACAGCGTGCTGCGGCTGAACACCGGCAACCCCGCGCTGTTCGGCTTCGAGGCGCCGGAGGAGATCCTCCAGGACATGATCCGGATGCTCCCGCAGGCGCACGGCTACACCGACTCGCGCGGCATCCTCTCCGCCCGCCGGGCCGTCGCCCAGCGCTACCAGACCCTCGGCCTGGAGGTCGGTGTCGACGACGTCTTCCTCGGCAACGGCGTCTCCGAGCTGGTCTCGATGGCCGTACAGACCCTGGTCGAGGACGGCGACGAAATCCTCGTCCCCGCCCCGGACTTCCCCCTCTGGACGGCCGTCACCACCCTCGCGGGCGGCAAGGCGGTCCACTACCTGTGCGACGAGCAGGCCGACTGGTACCCGGACCTGGACGACATGGCGTCGAAGATCACGGACCGCACGAAGGCCGTGGTCATCATCAACCCCAACAACCCCACCGGCGCGGTCTACCCCAAGGAGATCCTCGAGGGCATCCTCGACCTCGCCCGCCGCCACGGCCTGATGGTGTTCGCCGACGAGATCTACGACCAGATCCTCTACGACGACGCCGTGCACCACTCGGTCGCCGCGCTCGCCCCCGACCTGGTGGTGCTGACCTTCTGCGGCCTGTCGAAGACGTACCGGGTGGCCGGCTTCCGCTCGGGCTGGCTGGTGATCACCGGCCCGAGGCAGCACGCGAAGAACTACCTGGAGGGCCTGACGATGCTGGCCTCCATGCGGCTGTGCGCCAACGCGCCCGCGCAGTACGCCATCCAGGCCGCGCTCGGCGGCCGCCAGTCCATCCGGGAGCTGACCACGCCGGGCGGGCGCCTGCACGAACAGCGCAATGTCGCGTGGGAGAAGCTCAACGAGATCCCGGGGGTGTCCTGCGTGAAGCCGAAGGGCGCGCTGTACGCGTTCCCGCGCCTCGACCCCAAGGTGCACAAGATCCACGACGACGAGAAGTTCGTCCTGGATCTGCTCCTGCGGGAGAAGATCCAGGTGGTGCAGGGCACGGGCTTCAACTGGCCCACCCCCGACCACTTCCGCATCCTCACGCTTCCGTACGCGGACGACCTGGAGGCGGCGATCGGGAGGATCGGAAGGTTCCTCAGCGGGTACCGGCAGTAGCCGCGTGCCCTGGCCGGGCATAGGCCGTCTCCGTGAAGACTCCCGTTTTCTCTGCCCGGCGCGTTTACGCCGGGGTGGTTTTCGTGCATAACGCAATGTGTTTCGTTTTCCTCTGCCCAGGGCTGTCGGAACGGCCGTCGCCATGGCGGTCGAGCTCGCTCTTCTCGCTGGATACACGACGGGGGACCAGGCGGCCCACGTGACAGCCGAAGCAAAGCCTCCCGTCGCGGCCAGGCAGGAGAAGAAGCAACAGGAGAAGAGAGAAAAGGCGGAGCCGGGGACTCCGGTCGAGAGATACGGCACGCTCCGCGTCTGCGGCACCCATCTGTGCAGCGAAGCCGGGACGCCCGTCCAATTGCGGGGCATGAGCTCCCACGGCACGCACTGGTACGGGAGGTGCTTGGTCGGCGGTGCGTTGGATGTGCTCGCCAAGGACTGGAAGTCGAGTGTCGTGCGTATCGCGGTGTACGCGGACAAGAACGGCTACCAGAGCGATCCGAAGAAGTTCGTCGATCTGGCGAGTCGACTGATCGACATGGTCAGCGCCCGCGGCATGTACGTGATTGTCGACTGGCACTGGGTGGATGCCGGGGATCCCAACATCGGCCTCCACCATGCGAAGAACTTCTTCCGGGAGATCGCCAGACGTCATCGGCACAAATCCAATGTGATCTACGAGATCCTGAGCGAGGCATATCAGGCAAGCTGGTGGATGATCAAGAGGTTTGCCGAGAATGTCATTCCGGTGATCCGCGCCCAGAATCGCGACACCGTGATCCTCGTCGGCACCCGCGGCTGGTCCACGTTCGGTCTGTCCGAGTACGGCGATGAGAGGGAGGTAGTCGCCAACCCGGTACACGCCTCCAATGTCATGTACACATACCATTTTTATGCGCTGGCACACCGGGACAAGTTCTTGAAGATGCTTGACCGTGTCTCTTCCAAGCTGCCTGTTTTCGTCACTGAATGGGGAACACAGTCGTGGGACGACCGGGGCAATGACTTCGCCATGGCGCAGAGATACGTCGATCTGATGGCCAGGAAGAAAATCAGCTGGACGAACTGGAGCATCGCCGACGGTGACGGCGACGGCGAGATCTTCAGGAAGGGCGTCTGCGACGGCGGCCGGTTCGCCGGCACCCGCGTGCTCAAGCCCGCCGGCGTATGGATCCGGGAGCGGGTGAGAGGCTGAGCGGTGAGCAGACAGGAGCACGCCGTGACCCGAGCGCCGACCGCCGCACAGCGGCGTGTCATCGACACCGCCGATCCCGTGACCGGGCGTCTGAAGGGAACACAGGCGCAGCTCGCGGGGCTGGTGAAGCGGGGGCTGGCCTTCCGCCATCCGCGGCCGCCGCACGATCACTTTCTGACGCCGGCGGGGCACCGGATACGGGAGGCGGAGCCGGAGACCCCTCGGACCGCTGCGGAGGCTCCTGCCGCTACCGGCATATTCGCCGCCCGCATCGGAGGTGAGGAGAACGCCCCGGAGGCGGGCCCGGCGCGTGTCCGCGAGGTGCACAGCGCCTGGCAGGGGCTGCTGGAGCTGCGCCGGATGACCAATGCGGACGGCGCCCCGGACCGGCCGTGCGGCTGGGAGCGTACCCATCTGGTGCAGGCCGCCGCGCTGGCCCTGGAGGCGGCCGGGCACCGTCCGGCCGAGCCGGAGCCGGAGGCCTCGGGATACCGGGTGCGGGCGACGCCGCAACCGGAGGCGGTCGCCGTGCGCGAGCCCGACGCCGACGCGCTCCGCGCCTGCGCGGCCACGCTGGAGAAGGCGGGCTGGCAGGTCGGTGAGTACACCGAGCCACGGACGAGGGCACGCTATCTCCTGGCTTCTCCGAGACGGATGTAAGGGCCACATGTGAGGATCGGTTGAACCACCAACCGTGGCAGGAGAAGGGGAAGTCGTGACCGAGCCGTTTTCCGTTCCGGTGACCGTCCGTGGGTACGAGACGGACGTACAGGGTCACCTCAATCAGAGCGTGTACCTCAACTATGCGGAACACGCCCGCTGGTCCCTGCTCCAGGCGGCCGGGATCAGCCAGGCCGGTCTCATCTCCAAGGGTGTGGGGCCGGTGGCCCTGGAGACGACCATCCGCTACAAGCGGGAGCTGCTCGCGGGCGACGAGGTTGAGGTGACGTGCGACTTCGAGTGGGGTGAGGGCAAGACGTTCCGCATACAGCAGGCGATCCGCAAGAGCGACGGCACGGTGGCGGCCGAGATCACGGCGGTCGGCGGGCTGCTGGACCTCAAGGAACGCAGGCTGGTGGCGGATCCGCGGGAGTACTTCAAGGAGTTGGCGACGGATCCCGCGCTGTTCGGGCTCTGAGCCGCGCCGCCGCCGGGGTGTCCAAAGGCCCGCCGACGGCGAGGCGGCGGGAGCGTTCGTCACCGCATTGGGGAGCGCTGCCCACCGCCGCCCCGCCCGTCAGACCGCCGCGAAGGCCGCCCTGTTGTCCTGTGCCCACTCGCGGTACGTCCGCGCTGTGCGCCCCAGTACCTGTCGTACGTCGTCCGTGACAACGGCGTTGCCGCCCCTGCGCACGAACGCGCTGCCGGCCAGGATGCCCTCCGCCTGCGCCGCGCCGAGGCCCCATGCGAGCAGGTGCTCACGCGTCTCCTCCGGCGAGAGGTCCCGCGTGGTGACCGGACGGCCGAGGACCCCGGCGAGCACGGCGGTCTGACCGGGGACGCTGATCGTCTCCGGGCCGGTCAGCGTGTACGTGCGCCCGGCGAGCTGTCCGTCCAGGAGAACCCGCACCGCGACCTCGGACACGTCACGCGGATCGATCACGCCCTGCGGCCCGTCCCCGGTCATGTTCGGCACCGGCGTGCCCGCCCTGATCGCCTCCGCCCAGCTCAGCGTGTTCGAGGCGAAGGAGGAGGGCCGCAGGACGACCCACTCGGCACCGCTCTCCCGCACGGCCCGCTCACCGGCGACATGCCACGTACCGGACGGCCCCACACCGGGGTCGCCCGTCGCGATCGCGGAGAGCTTCACCAGCCGGCCCACGCCCGCCGCCCCGGCCGCCGCGACCAGGTCCTCGTCGTGCCGCGTGTCCGGGCCGGGGACACCCACCAGGAACGCGGCGGTCGCCCCCGACATCGCCGCTTCCAAGGATCCCGGGTCGAGGTAGTCCCCGCGTACGACCTCCACCCCGGGCTGTATCCGGGCCTTCGCCGGATGGCGGGTCAGGGCGCGCACCTTCTCGCCGCGTGCCGCGAGGAGCCGTACGACTTCGCTGCCGATGGTGCCCGTAGCACCGGTCACAAGGATCATGACCACCACGGTGGCGGGCCGCCGCCCGCGGTCTCTAGGAAATTCCGGCACGGTTGCGGCGCCCACGCGGGCAGGTGCCGCGCTTACCGTGGGTGGGTGACGAACGCCTTTGCCGAGCGCACTCTGCCCGTCCCCGACGCGTTGCGCGCGTGGATCGCCGACGTCGAGTCGGTGGCTGTCGCGGGTGAGTTGCCGGAGTCGTTCACCCATGTGCCGGACACCGCGACCAAGTTGGTCGTACGGATCGAGGACGGGGGCCGTCGCGACGCCATGGTCGTCGGTCCGCGTACCCGCGCCTCCTACCACGTGGAAACGGCCAGGCGCGTGCTGTCCTGCGTCCAGCTGCGCCTCGGCCCCGGTACGGTACGCCCGCTGCTCGGCACGCCCGCGGTCGACCTCGTCGGACAAGTCGTGCCCCTGGGCGCGCTGCCGACCGGGACGGCACGGCGACTGGCCCAGGAACTTGTCGACTTGGCCCCGGACGAGATGCTGTCGCACCTGGCGAGGGTGCTGCCCGACCACCTGGCCCCGGCCGCCGACCGCTCCCGCACCCGGCTGCTGCGGGCCGCCGTCGACGCCCTGTCGACCCGCCCGGGCCGCGTCCCCGCACAGGTCAAGGACGTGGCCCGCGAACTGGCCGTCAGCGAGCGGCAGTTGCGCAATCTCTTCGCGGAGGGCGTGGGCCTCTCCCCCAAGCACTACGCCCGCATCGACCGCGTACGCCATGTGCTGATCCGTGCCGCCCGGACCGACTGGGCGGAACTCGCCGCCACCACCGGCTACTACGACCAGTCGCACATGACGTCGGACTTCCGCACCCTGATGGGCGTGCCGCCCCGCTCGTACTTCACGGGACGGCTGCCGGACGCCCAGCCCTGCCAGGCGGTCAGCCGGGCGTTCAGCCGGGGGTGACCGCCTCCATCGGACGCGTCACGCCCTGCTCGTTCCGGCCCCTGCCGCGTCGTTGAAGACCAGGTTCAGCAGGACCGCCGCCACGCAGCACGCTGCCGCCGGGCAGCTGACCGGGGAGCGGGGCTCCGTGATGAAGTCGCGCCTCGGGCGCGTGGCGCACGGATCATGGTCATCGCAGGTTTTCGTCGGTGCGGGCGCTCCAAACCGCCAGTGCGGCTGCCAGGGCGCAGGCACCGCCGAGCCACAGAACGCCCTGGAGGGCGAGCGAGTCGACGATGACGCCGCCGGTCAGCGCGCCCAGGCCGATCGACAGGTTGAACACCGACACCCACAGGGCCGAGGCCGCTTCCACCGCTTGCGGCGCCGTCTTGATCATCAATGTTTGCAGGCTGACTGACACGCCGCCGAAGGCCAGACCCCAGGCGATCAACAGTGCGGCCCCGCCGACTGGTCCTCGGCCCAACAGCAGGTAGAGCGGCATCGTGGCCGCCAGGGTCAACGTGATGACCAGCACGGTCCGGTGCGGACGGCGTGCCAGCGCCGCGCCGGCGACGAAGTTGCCGACCATGCCCGCCAGGCCGAAGCCGAACAGCAGCGGGCCGACGAGTCGTTCATCGATTCCCGACAGTTCCTGAAGTGCCGGGCTCACGAACGTGTAGGCCGAGAAGTGGCCGGTCACGATGAGGAATGTCGCGAGGATGCCGACGCGGACGCCTTGGTTGCGGAACTGTTCGGCCAGGAGACGCGGCCGGACGGGCCGGGTGGCGGTCAGCGGCGGCAGCACGGTCAGCAGGGCGAGCAGTGTGACGAGTGCCAGGGCGCTCAGCGTCGCGAAGGCGATGCGCCAGCCTGTGAGTTCGCCGAGCAGTGTGCCGATCGGGACGCCGAACACGTTCGCGGCTCCGACGCCGCCGAAGATGATCGCGGTGGCTCGTGGCACGTTTGCGGTGGCCACGAGCCGTACGGCCAGGCCGCTGGCGACGGCCCAGAAGCCTCCGATTGCCACCCCGACCAGCACCCGGGAGGACACCAGGACGGCGAAATTCGGTGCCAGTGCCGAGGCCAGGTTGGCCAGGGTCATCAGTCCCATCAGTCCGAGCAGCAAGAGTCGCCGATCCATTTCGCCGACGAGTATCGGAACCAGGGGTGCTGCGATCGCGGCGACCAGGCTGGGCACCGTGACCATCAGCCCCGCTGTCCCTTCGGAGACCGACAGTGCGGATCCCACACCGGTCAGCAGCCCGATCGGCAGTTGCTCGGCGGTCACCAGCAGGAATGTCCCTAAGGCCACTGCGGTGACCGCCAGCCAGTGGCTCCTCTGCGGGGCCTGTTGGTCAGTCGCCTGGGCGGTGCCCTGTTCTGTGGTCGTCACCGACGCCTCCTCCATTTTTTGGGAGCGACCGCTCCCATATTTCGGTGGACCCTAGTATGGGAGCGATCGCTCCACAAGTTCGGTAGAGTGGTCGGCATGGCACGCCCCCGACAATTCGACGAGCAGGACGCGGTCATCAGAGCGACCGATCTGTTCTGGCAGCGCGGTTACAACGCCACCTCAGTGCGTGATCTGGGTGATGAACTCAAACTCATGCCCAGCAGCCTGTATCGGACGTTCAAAGACAAGCACACGCTGTTCCTGCGTGCGCTCGACCACTACCAGGCCACCGAGTCCGCTGAGGCCGAGCAGCGGCTGGGCGCCGATGGCCGTCCGATCCGCCAAGTACTGCGGGACTGGATGCTGTGGCTGGTCACCTGCCCAGCCGACGGCGAGCCCGGTCGAGGCTGTTTCGTGGTCAACACAGCCACCGAACTCGGCACCACCGACGACGAGGTCCGTCAGCGGACCGAGGCCGCCTTCGAGGTCACCCAGCAGGCCCTGCGGTCGTTGCTGCTTGAGGGCCGTCGCCATGGCGAACTGCCCACCGACCTCAACATCGACGACGCCGTGGAACTGCTGTTCACCACGGTGCTCGGCTTGCGGGTACGGGAACGCGCCGGCCACGACCCCGCACGCCTGGCCGCCGCGATCGACGCCGTGATCCAGGCACTGGGGTCTACGTTCGCGGAGCCTTCCTGATGACCACCACCCACGTCCAGCAACCACCAGGCGACGCTTCACCGCCTGCAGCACCACACACCGGTTGCCCCTGGAAAGTCCGGCATTCGACCAGGACGTCGCGCTGCCTCTGCACCGCCTCACACAGGACCAGTTGCTCCGGCAGAGGTAGTAGCCGTCACGGAAACGCGGTCAGATCCCTTCAGTTGGTTGTGACCACGCTTCTGTGATGACTACGCCTTGTCGAGGACGTCGGCTCAGTCGGCCGCGTGGGCAAGCAGCCTGATGGTTAATCAGGCAGCGGCTGGCTGTATTGAAACTTCACGTACCGCGGCATGTCGTAATCGGCTAACGGTACCGATTTCATGTACCAGTAGTGGCGAGGTAGTCCTGGAGTTCTCGATGCCAGAACTGGTAAGCGATGCCGGCTACCCGGATCAGACCCGCGCCATGGCACCAGTGGAGGAACCGGCCCAGTCGCCACGGCAGCCACCGGCCGCTCCCACGGCGGGTACACAGCAAGAGCGCGAGATACCGCAGGCCGCCACACGCGAACTGCTCCGACAGCCCGAACCATCCCTGACGGTACCGCCGTCGGCCTCCGGTCTGTGCCACGCTGTGGCCAGGCCGGGGGCCTCCCCGTTTCGCTCGACCAGCGCAGGAGACCACGGGTGGACCGCATCGAATGGCACGACCTACCAGCGGCGACCCGAACCGCCGTCGAGCGCCGCACGGGCCCAGTCGAGCAGGCCGAGACCGCACCGCACGGCGTCATGTCCCGGCTCGCCTGCACCGTCCGCACACGAGCAAACCGAGCCTTCGTCAAGGGCACCCGCCAGGACGACCCACAGGCGTGGGTGTACCGCCACGAGGCCCAGGTCACGCGGAACGCGCCCTGCGCGCCACGCGTGCTGTGGGAGGTCGAAACCGGCGGGTGGCTGCTGTACGGGTACGAGTACATCGAGGGCCGCTACCCGGACCTGACTCCAGGGTCCGACGACCTCGCCCCCCTCGTGCACACGCTCATCGTCGTATCCGAGACGCCTTGGCCTGAGACCCTGCGCAAGAAGCCGCTCCACACACGGTGGGCAGACTTCCTGCCCGAGGACGTGCCGACCGGACTGCAAGGCCGAGGACTTGCCCACACAGACATGTCACCGCACAACATGCTGGTGATCCCCATCGGCGAGCTACTGCTGCTGGACTGGGCCCTCGCCTGCCCCGCACCCGCATGGGCCGACACTGCGCTGACAGTCCCCCGGCTCATCTCGGCCGGCCACTCCCCTGAACAGGCCGAGGCGATTGCGCGGCAGGTCCCCTCGTACCGTGCGGCTGACCCTGCAACCGTGACCCACTTCGCGCACACTGTCTACGCCGCGTGGGAGAACTGGGAACGCACACGCCCGCTGCCTCACCGCGCTGCACTCACTGCCGCGGCCCGTGACTGGGCAGCGTGCCGTGAGGCTGGGTCCACAACCCGCACGCCCTGAACAGCACTTCGGACAGCTCTCCCCATGCGGCCCCGCTCGTCTGCTCCCCCCGGTGGCAGATGGACAGGGCCGTGGCCACGCGCTCCGACAAGCGGGCGTACGTCTTTCACGGCACCGTGCCCCTTGCTGTCGTACGTCTCTGGCTCCGCTCCTGACGCGCTGGACAGGCCCTAGTGTGCTGCCATGCGCGATGACACGCCTGACGAAACGCGCCGTGTTCACCTCAGCCGGACCTTTGAGGAAGACGCGGAGCTGTACGACCGGGCCAGGCCCGGGTATCCGCCAGAGCTGTTCGACGACCTCACCGAGGTGGTCGGCACCGGCCCTGGCTGTCGTGTCCTTGAGGTAGGGGCGGGGACCGGCAAGGCGACCTTGCCGCTCGCCGAGCGCGGTTGCCGGATCATCGCCGTCGAGCTGGGCGCGGACATGGCCGCCGTCGCCCGGCGCAACCTGGCCGGGTTCGAAACGGTGGAGATCGTGACGGCGGACTTCGAGACCTGGCCACTGCCCAAGGAGCCGTTCGACGCGGTCGTCTCGGCGACGGCGTTCCACTGGATCGATCCGGCTGTGCGGATGGCAAAAGCCGCCGACGCGCTGCGGCCCGGTGGTGCCCTCGTCGTGGTCGCCACGCAGCATGTGGCGGGCGGCAGCGAAGAGTTCTTCGTCGAGGTCCAGGACTGCTACGAGCGTTTCGATCCGGCCACCCCTCCGGGGCTGCGGCCACCTGCGGCAGAGGACGTCGACACATCGGACCACGCGGATGAGGTCGCACGCAGCGGCCGGTTCGGCCCTGTCGTCTTCCGGCGTTACGAGTGGGATCTGACGTACGCCACGGCGGAATACCTGGAGGTGCTGCGGACCTACTCCGGCCACCGGGCGCTCCCGTCGGAAGCCAGGGAGGGACTGCTGGAGTGCATCGCCGGGCTTATCGACAGGCGGTACGGAGGCCGGGTCACCAAGCGGTATCTCACGGAACTGCGGGTATCACGAACGGCCCCCACTCTTCGGTAGGCGCGGCTCCAGCCGTGCCCATCGCACGTCTGACAGTCAGCAGACGGCGCACTTGATGCCGGCCCCTGCCGGCCGCCGTGTCTCCGAGACGGTCGTCTGTCTCCACTTCCCAGGGGACTGGAACCGTTCCGGGGCGCGTGCGTCCGCACACGCCCCGGACACGGCCACCGGCCGGGAGCCGTCCCTCCCGACCGGAGATCAAGTGCCGTACGTACGGAATCGAGGAGTTGTACGGCGGTCAGCCCGCTGCGGCGATCCGGGCCAGCCGCCGCGCCTCCTCGCGCGTGGAGTGGGCGATCGCGTCCTCGTCGGCGGTGAGCAGCCGGTTGTTCTCCACGATCTGGCGGCCGTTCACGAACGAGGCCGTGACCGGGGCCGCCGCGCCGAAGACCAGCGCGGTCACCGGGTCGGCGATCGAGGCGTGGGCCAGTGTGTCCAGCTTCCAGAGCACCAGGTCGGCCAGCTTGCCGGGCTCCAGGGAGCCGATCTCGCCGCCGCGACCGAGGACTTGGGCGCCGCCGTATGTGCCCAGGCGCAGGGCCTGACGGGCGTTCAGGGCGGCTTCCTTGTGGGCTCCCAGGCGGTTGATGAGGAGCGCGTTGCGCAGTTCGGTGTGCAGTTCGCCGGACTCGTTGGACGCGGTGCCGTCGACGCCGAGGCCGACCGGGACGCCGGCGGCGAGCATGTCGGGTACGCGAGCGATACCGGCCGCCAGTCGGGCGTTGGACGAGGGGCAGTGGGCGACACCGGTCTTCGTACGGGCGAAGGCGGCGATGTCGGAGTCGTTCATGTGGACGCAGTGCGCCATCCACACGTCCTCGCCGAGCCAGCCGGTGGACTCGAAGTAGTCGGTCGGACCCATGCCGAACAGCTCGTGGCAGAACATCTCCTCCTCGAACGTCTCCGAGCCGTGGGTGTGCAGCCGTACACCTAGGCGGCGGGCCAACTCCGCTCCCTGCTTCATCAGTTCGGTGGAGACGGAGAAGGGCGAGCAGGGGGCGACGGCGACCTGGGTCATCGCGTCGAAGGAGACGTCGTGGTGCTGCTCGACGGTTTCCTCGGTCGCGGCGAGAGCGCCCTCCAGGGTCTCCACGGCGAAGTCCGGCGGCAGCCCGCCGTCCTTCTCGCTGCGGTCCATGGAGCCGCGGGCGAGGGTGAAGCGGACGCCCATCTCGCGGGCCGCACGGATGATCGCACCGGACAGATCGCCGGAGCCCCGCGGGAAGACGTAGTGGTGGTCCATGGCGGTGGTGACGCCACCGCGGGCCATCATCGCCAGCGAGCCCTGCGCGGCCGCGTGCACCATCCGCTCGTCGATGCGCGCCCAGGTCGGGTACAGGGCGACGAGCCAGTCGAAGAGGTTGTGGTCCGTGGCCAGGCCCCGGGTGATCCACTGGTAGAAGTGGTGGTGGGTGTTGACCAGGCCGGGAGTCACCAGGTGACCGGTGGCGTCGATCCTGCGGACGACGTTCTCCAGGGCCTCGGGTGCCTTGCCCGCGCCGAGCGACTCGATGCGGTTGTCGACGAGGACGACGTACCCGGTGGCGTACTCGGTGTCGTGCGCGTCCACGGTCGCGATCGCCGCGTTCTCGATGACGATGCGCTGTGCCATCGTGTGTCCTTTGCTGTCCGTGTCCTGCTGTCCGTGGTCGCGTCAGAGGTTGGTGAGGTCCGCCGGGATCCGCGCCTCGCAGCCGTCCCGCAGGACGGTCGCCTCGATCAGGCCGTAGGGGCGGTCGGCGGCGAAGTACACCTCGTTGTCGTTCTTGAGGCCGAAGGGCTCTAGGTCCACCAGGAAGTGGTGCTTGTTCGGGAGCGAGAAGCGGACCTCGTCGATCTCGCCGCGATGGTCGATGATCCGCGCGCCCATGGCGTAGAGGGTCTGCTGCAGCGAGAGGGAGTAGGTCTCCGCGAAGGCTCGGAGAAGGTGCCCCTTGACCTGTGCGTACGACTCGTCCCAGGCCGGCATCCGCTGGGCGTCCTCGGTCCAGTTGAAGCGCCAGCGGCCGGAGACCTCGGTGGCCAGGACGCGGTCGTAGGCCTCGGGGAGCGTCGTGTACTTGTCCTTGACGTAGCCCCAGAACTCGGAGTCGGTCGAGTTCATGACGGTCAGGTCCTTGAGACCGGAGACGACCTCCCACGACGAACCGTCGTACGTGATCTGGGCGAGCCGGGTCTCCTGGCCCTTGCGGACGAAGGAGTGCGCGCCCTCACCGGAGGCCTCGATCCGCTCCCAGGCGTACTCCTCGATGCGGATACGGGCCCGGTGGATCGGGTCCTGACTCGTCACGAAGTGACGGGCGAGGTGGATGCCGAACTGCTCGGCGGACTCGATGCCGTGCTCCTTGGCGAACGCGTACACCGTGTTCTTGGTGGTGTCGGTCGGCAGGACGTTGGCGTTCGAGCCGGAGTAGTGGACCTCGTCCATGTCGCCGCTCAGCGACACGGAGACGTTCAGGTCCTTGATGTGGTGGGTGGCGCCGTCCCGCGTGATCTTGACGACTCGGTTCTCGGCCTTGCCGTACTGGTTCTGTCCCAGGATGGGCATCGCTAGCTCCCTCGGTAAACGGAGTAGCCGAACGGGTTGAGCAGCAGCGGTACGTGGTAGTGCTCGCCCGGCACGACGGCGAACGTGATCGCCACCTCCGGGAAGAACACGCCGGGGCCGCTGTCCCGATTCGCGGGGGCGTCCTGCTGCGCATCGGCTTGCTTGTTCGCGAACTTCTCGAAGTACGGCTCCACCAGGAAGTCGAGCCGTACGTGGGTGGTCCCGTCCGGCAGCGCCGGGAGGTCCTTGCACCGGCCGTCCGCGTCGGTCGCGGAACCGCCGAGTGCCTGCCAGTCCGCGCCGCGCCCGGACCGGGCGGAGAGCTGGACGGCGACGCCCTCGGCGGGGCGGCCGACGCTGGTGTCCAGGATGTGCGTGGACACCGAGGCGGTGGTGCTGGTGCTCATGCTGTTCTCAGTCCTCTTCGACGAGTCGGGCCAGTCGGATGCGGTTGATCTTGCCCAGTTCGGTGCGGACGATCTCCCGCTCCCGCTCCGGCGGGTTGCCGATCCGCTCCTTGACCGCGTCACGCATCTGCTCGCCGGTGCGGCCGGTGGCGCAGATCAGGAAGACATGGCCGAACCTCTCCTGGTAGGCCAGGTTCAGTTCGAGCATCTGAGCCTTCAGCTCCTCGGAGGCGCCGGCCATGCCGCGCTGCTCCCGCGCCGAGGTCGGGTCGCCCGGCTTGGGACGGTCGATCGGCGGGTGCCCGGCCATCGCCTCCGCGAGGTCCTCGGCGGTCAGCTCGGCCATGGCGGCGTCGCTCGTGGTGTAGAGGTCCTCGGGGGTGGCGTAGGGGCGGGCGGCGAGCAGCCGCTTCGCCCATGCCGCGGAGGCGCACGCCTCGTGGAGTACGGCGAAGGCCGCGTGCTCCTCCAGGGCGTTGAACCGGGCCAGGCCCGGGGGCGTGGAAGTCGACGTCACGGGAGCCTCCGTGGCCGCGAACGGCCTTCGTACTGATCGGGCTGCCGCTAGCTAACGCCCTCCGGAGGGAGCACGTCAACAGTTTGTTGAAAATTCCGGGTGACGAAGGTGACGAACACCGGCGCAAGCCTGGCGATCAGGCCCCCTTCTCGCGGTTGAGGTAGTTGTAGACCGTGAAGCGACTCACGCCGAGCGCGCTCGCCACGGTCTCCACGCCGTGCCGCACGGAGAAGGCGCCGCGCGCCTCGAGTATCCGTACGACCTCCTGCTTGGCCTTGCGGTCCAGGTCGGCCAGCGGCTTGCCCTTCTTGCGCTCCATGGCGGCCAGGATGTGATCGAGGGAGTCGGCGAGCTGCGGCAGCCGTACGGCGACGACCTCCGTCCCCTCCCAGGAGAGCACGACGTCGTCGGGACCGGCCTCGTCCGGCGGGAGCATCTCCCCGCCCATGGCGTCGACCAGCGGCTTCACGGCGGTGATGAAGGGCTCGTCCGCGGCACCGGTCACTTCGGCCCCTCCCCGATCACGTTGACCTGGAGCGAGATCCGGGTGGCGCCGACCTCCAGGGCCCTGCGCATCAGGGTGTCCACGGCGGTGAGCACGGCGTCGGCGCTGCCCTCCGCCGTGTTCCCGAACGGCCCGACGTCCACCGCGTCCAGCTCGGCCGCCTCGATGACCTCGCGGGCCACCAGGGCGTGCGCGGGCGCCTCGTCGAGGTCGAAGGGCTCGGTCGTGAACTCCACTCTCAATCGCACGCGCACAACCTAACGCGCGCGGGGCGGCCACGGGGAGCCACGCCCGGATCCGCTCCGCCCGTCGCCCGATCACGCCGGATCACGGCCGGGGGCAGGTGTTCTTCCCCGGTTCCTCATAGGTCCGGTAGAGCGGCGACCTGTCTCGCCGCTCCTTCGGGAAGGTCACCACGGGTACCGGTTTGCACACCGGCCACAGGCCGGTCGCCGCCTCGTGCCGGGCGCCCTCGTCCGTCCCAAGCCCCTCGTCCGCGAAGGTGAAGACGCCGCTCGCGCCCGGTACGCAGCCCGCGGCGCAGTGTTCCAGTGGGCTGCCCCGGCGCAGTTCGTCGTAGACGTCGTTGTGGCTCACGGCGTCGATGCCGCTGTCCCGGGCGGCGGACACGGCGGTGCCCACGGCGGTGAGGGCGTCGTGGTACATCACGGCGTAGCCGTCGCCCAGGGCGTCGGGCCTCTCCTCGCCGAAGTACCGGTCGTAGGAGTCGGCGAAGAGCCCGAAGGCCTTGGGGACCTGGTCGTCGCCGCTCCGGGCCGCACGCCAGCGGGGTGCGTCCACGGCGGTGGCGGTCACGATCTCGAGGTGGTTCCGCTCGGCGATCGCGCGCAGCTCGGCGGTCTCGGTGACCGGGTCGCGGCCGGTGCTGACGCGCAGGATGCGCATCGGTTCCTCGTCCGGGTCCCGGTCGCAGGAACGCGTCCGGTCGATGGTCTCCAGGAAGGGCGGCAGGTCCGCGTCCCGGCCGGCCAGGAACACCGTCCTGGCGCCGACCGCGCACATCGCGGACACGGCCCGCCGGAAGATCTGCGGCTCGCCTTCCTCGGGCCCCTTGATGCCCTGGTACGTCTCGGTCCGCCGTTGCACCTCGTCGTCGGTGATGCCGTACCGGGCGCCGAACTCGCGGCGGAAGACGCGGCGGAGGTTGGCGACGTAGTTGTCGTCCCGCTCGTCGGCGATCATGAACGTGTCCTCGCGGTTCACCCGGTTCGCGCTCACGTAGCGCTTGAGGGCGTCGACGAGCTGGTCGGTGGAGGGCGAGACCTTGAGCAGGTATGGGTGCTCCATCTCGCGGGAGCTGAGCACCGCGCTGACGGACGGGATCTTCGCGTGTCCGAGTCCCTGCCGTACGGCGGCGAGCGTGGCGTCGTCGCTGTTGGGCAGGCCGATGGCCGCGACGAGGGGGCTCTCGCCGCCGGTGCGGGAGGCCAGTTCGTCGGTCACGGTCTTCCAGTGGCTCAGATCCTCGCCGACGTTGGCGAAGAGGAGCCGGATGGCGGTGTCGCGGGTGGCGGGCCCGTGGTTGTGGCCGCGCTGGGCGAGGTAGGCGCCCTGGAGGGAGTGCCGGATCAGTTCCTTCGACATGGCCGCGCCGGGGCTCCTGGAGGTGTACGGCATGACGACGGCGACGCTCACCAGCGGCTTGCCGGACGTCCGTGCCGCCTCGTTCTCGTCCTCGATGCGGCCCAGGACGTCGGCGAGGTCCGGGGCGAAGGGGTACGCCGCGGCCATGACGCCGATGCACTCGTCGCCGGCGCCCGCGCCCCCGTCCACGCGCCGCAGTTCCTGGTTCTCGGTGCAGTAGTCGCGGTGCTCCTGGTAGGTGTCCAGGCCCCACCAGGCGCCAGCGCCCGCCAGGACGGCGACCAGGGTCCACAGGGCCACCACATCGATCAGGCCGAACACCCGGAAGCGGAGCCGGCCCGGCAGCCAGGCCCAGTTTCTGCGGTCCGTCCTGCTCATCGCGCCCCTCCCGTTCGCGGCTGGTCACCCTGCCAGCGTCGGTCGAGGGGCCAGTCCTCGCCGTCGCGCACCGCGCGCGGCCAGCGGATGGCGGCCTGGGCGAGGACCGCGCGGCCGGTCAGGTGCTGGGCGGAGAGGAAGGACAGGTCCTGGCCGATCCGGTCGGCGAGGGTCCGGTCCGCCTCGGCGAGTTCGTCCGCCGCGTACCACAGGGCGTGCAGCAGCCGGTTGACGGCCTGCTTCTCCAGGCCCCCGTCCGGGTCCGCCTGGAGCTGCAGCCGGTCCCGGCGGCCCTTGGCGACCTCTTGGCACTGCTCGAACCAGATGTCCCCCGGCGGGCGTGGGGCGTGGGCCACGGTGCGCAGGATGTGCAGCCAGTCGACCGCGTCGCCGTCGTCCCTGAGGAACTCCGCGTGCAGCCAGTCGACGACCTCCCACGCCTCTCCCCCGGCGAGCCGGTGCCACAGGAAGCGGGACCGCTCGTCCCGCTCCGCCTGCCCCGAGCGGCTCTCGGCCCGCTGCCGGTGGTGTTCGGCGAGCAGGGTGTGCGCGCTGAACCAGTCCACCCCGCTGCCGCCGCGCCCGCTGCGCATCTGGTGCACCAGCAGGGCGCGCAGAAAACGGTCGGTGATGAACGGCCGGCTGCCCGTTCCCCGCGACCAGCGCTCCCTCTCCAGCTGGGCGGCGGCGCCGTCGGCCGCGGGCAGGCCGTCGATCCGGCGCGGCACCCACCGCTCGGCCAGCTGCTCGGCCGCCTCCCGGTCCCAGGCCAGGGAGAACAGGCACAGCTCGTCGTGGTTCTCGCTGCCGACCAGGGTGTTGAGCAGCCGCCAGATGACGGATTCGCCGGTGCCGCCGGGGTGGGTCAGGTCGAGGAGTTCCTCGGCCGCCACCCACTGACCGGTGCGCGCCTTGTGCACCACGGCGTCGCACAGCCGGCGGGCTCCCATGGGGTGGCCTCGGGTCAGGTCGTGTACGGCGGTGGCGATGTACGGGTCGAAGGAGGCCCGGTCGTCGCGCTTGAGCATCCTCTCCAGGTGCTCCGTGTCGAGCGGCGGCAGCGGCAGGACCAGCACGCCCGCGGAGGGAGCGGTGCCGCCCCGGGTCCATCTGGAGTTCCTGCCGACCTCGTGCAGCGACCGGTGGGCGGCGGCCGGGTAGGGGTCGTTCTCCTCGTCGGGGTTGTCGTCCCGGGTGGCCGGGCTGTCGTCGCCGCGCAGTTCGGTGGCGATGACGACCAGCTGGTCGCGGGCGCCGCGGCCGATGCGCGCCCGTTCTTCCAGGAGCAGTTCGAGGAAGTCACGGCCGGCGTCGGTGTGGGCGTTGTCGAGGAGGACCAGCGGTCGCGGGGCGCGGTTCCCGCGCCGGAAGGGGCCGTAGCGCACATCGGCGAGGAACGCGGCCATCAGCATGCGTTCGACGCCGCGCCTGAATCCGCGGCCCTGGTGGAACTCCTGGCAGAGCCGGGCCACGGCCCGCGCGCGCTCCGCGGTCGGCACCGGGCGCGGCTGTGTGGCGGCGCCCGGCGGCATGCCGCGCAGCCGGTTGTCGGCCTCGCTGCGGTAGCTCTCGTACCAGCCGACGAGATGGCGGGAGGCGAGTCTGCGCGAGCGCCATGGGTACTGCCTGCCCAGGTAGGTGCGCACGGCCGCCTCGGGAAACTCCTCGGGGTCGGGGGAGGCGGGCAGCGCCGTGCGGAAGAGCGTGTCCCAGGTGGGCGGCGGGCCCTCACCCGGCGGGGGCCCCATCAGGGCGGCCGTGTGCCGGTCGGCCACCCGCAGCTCGTCGTCGTTGCCGGGGCGCCGCGCGGACACCACGGCGAGCAGCCCGGCGGTGGTCCGGGGAAAGCACAGCCGCCCGAACCCCGCGACGGGACGCGACAGTTGGGTGACGAGTGCGGACAGGACCTCCACCGCGTAGGAGTTGTTGGAGATCTCCGGGCCGACCCTGGCCCGCTCCTGCAGCGTCGCGCAGTTGATCCGCGCGAACGGCACGCGCGGTCCCGGCCAAGGCCCGGCGTCGGGCGCGTAGGCCTCCTTGAGATCGTCCAGCAGGGCGCTCTTGCCGGTGCCGTGCCGCCCGCTGAGCAGCACCACGGGGAGGTCCTCGGCGAACTCGTGGTGCCGCCGTCTGCGGTGCCGGTCGCGGTCGAGGCCGACCAGCCGCGGTACCAGCTGCCGCAGCAGGGGCTGGCGCGCGTACGCCTCCGGAATCTGCTCCCGCGTCCCGGGTGCGGGGCTCGCGGGGTCGCTCATCCCAGCCTCAGCATCGAGTTGAGGATCTCCGACACGATGCCGGACGCCATGTCCCTGCCCATCGAACCCACCGACCTGGAACCGGCCTGCACCAGGTCGCTGCTGTGCTTCAGGAAGCGCTGCAACGTGCCCTCGTCGGGCTCGGCACCGCGCTGGGCGGCCTCGGTCAGGGCCCCGGCGAGCTCGCGGACCTGCCGCACCTCGCTGTCGGCCTCCGACAGGTCGGGGCGGGACGCCTGCACCAGCAGGGCCAGCTGCTCGAAGGAGAGGAACACTCCGGCGCCCTGTTCCGTGACGCCGACGTGTACCGGGGTGGGCAGGTCCAGATGGTCCTTGGCGTACTCCAGGTCCTCGAGGGCGAGCCGGCGCCCGCAGTAGAACGCCTCCCGGGCCCACAGGAAGTCCTCGGGGTTCGGATCGCCGCTGCGGTGCCGCCCGGCCCGGTCCCACCAGGCGAACAGGGCCGCCTTGGCGTACCGGCGCCGGGTGTCCCGATCGGCGTATGCCTCGTCCCAGGCCCGGACCTCCGCGAGCCCGGTGCGGGTGGGGCTGACCAGCGGTGGCACGGCACCGGAGTCGTTGTGCACGGTTGTCCAGCCGAGGGCGGCCAGGCGTTCCACGACGTCCTCGACCAGTTCCAGGCTGCACCGCTCTTGGGGTGCGTAGGCGGCGCTGGGCACTCGGTTCCCGGCGACGCCGTCGGTCTCCTCGGCCAGCCACCTGAGGAAACGCGCGGACGCGGCACCGGTCTCGTCGTACACGGGAGAGAGGCCGTTCGTGGGCACTGCTCGGGATCCGATCATCGTCCGCCCCCAACTCCCGTGACCACCATGCGCGTTCGCCTTCCCCGAACAACGATGTCAAACACGTGACACAGGACGTTCTTGTCACCCCCTCCACAACCGCGACTACCGGACGGTAATGTCGCCAACCGCCGGACGGCCGAGACCGGCGGGTGAGCACGAAGGGCCCCTCATGACGACGGACATGCCGGCGCGGACGCACGCGGCCGACGAACGTTGGCAGCGCATGTGGAGCCACCGCGAGCAGTTGCTCAAGGTGGCCCGGCGCAGGTCGATGAGCCTCGAGGACGCCGAGGACGCGGTGCACGAGGCGATGCTGCGCGCCGCCGAGCGCCCCGACCTGGACGACGAACGGCTCGCGGCCTGGCTGACGACGGTGACGATGCGGCTGTGCGTGGACCGCTACCGGCAGGTCAACCGCGAGGCCGAGGTCCGCACCAGCCCGACGCTGATCGCCCCCGGACCGGTGCCCGTCGACGAGGCGGTGTGCGACCGGGCCGAGGCCAAGTGGCTCGCCGTACGCAGCGGGGAGCTGCCCGCCCGCCAGGCGGAGGCGCTGCGGCTGAAGTCGCAGGACCTGGACGTCGGCCAGGTCGCCGTCCGGATGGGGCTGAGCTACCGGACCGTCGAGTCGCTGCTGGCCCGGGCCCGGCGGACGCTGCGGAACTCACTGGCCGCGACGCTCGGGGTCGCTCTGTTCCTGCTCGGGCGCGGTCGGCCGCGCGGCGGCGGCAGGGCGCAGGCCGTGGCGGCCACCTCGACGGCGGCGACCCTGGCGATGGCGGGGTTCGTCCTGCCGTACGCGCTCGACGGGGGCGGAAACGCCCCGGCACCGCGGCCGTCCGTGTCCCACGGCACGGAGACCCCGCGGCCCGACGGCGCGACCGGCGGGAGCCGTCCCCCGGAGCCTGACGCCGTCTCGCCGACGGTGACCGCCACCGCCTCGCAGCCGGCCGAGTCGCCGGGCGACGGATCGCTGCTGCCCCTGTCCCTGCCGTCGCTGCCGACGGTGTCGGCGCCCGCGGTCCCGCAGGTGCCTGAGGTGCCCGACATCCCCGCACTGCCCGAGGTGACGGACCTGCCCGAGGTCACGGCCCCGCCCGGCCTGCGCGACGTGCCGGACATGCCGGACGTGCCCATCGAGCCCACCGCCCCCGCCGTACCGTCCGCCGCGCTCCCCACACCCACGGTGACCGCACTGCCGTAGCCCGGCCCCTCCGGAAACACTCTCGAAAAAAATTCCGCATCCCGAGCGACGGACGCCCCGCCCCTCCCCGTAGAGCAGATGTCGGAGCTGCTCCACGGGTTGAAGGGTGTACCGGATGGGTGTCGAGATCTGTGTCGAAGGGCTGACCAAGTCCTTCGGTCACCAGGTCATCTGGCAGGACGTCTCGCTGACGCTGCCCGCCGGGGAGGTCTCGGTCATGCTCGGCCCCTCGGGCACGGGCAAGTCGGTGTTCCTCAAAACGCTCGTCGGACTGCTGAAGCCGGAGCGCGGCTCGATCACGATCCAGGGCCGGGACATCACCAAGCTCCGCGAGCACGACCTGTACGAGGTGCGGAAGCTGTTCGGCGTGCTGTTCCAGGACGGCGCGCTGTTCGGCTCGATGAACCTGTACGACAACATCGCCTTCCCGCTGCGCGAGCACACCCGCAAGTCCGAGAGCGAGATCCGGCGCATCGTGCTGGAGAAGATGGACATGGTCGGGCTGATCGGCTCGGAGGGGAAGCTGCCCGGCGAGATCTCCGGCGGGATGCGCAAGCGCGCCGGGCTGGCCCGGGCCCTCGTCCTCGACCCGGAGATCATTCTCTTCGACGAACCCGACTCGGGCCTCGACCCGGTCCGCGTCGCCTATCTCAACCAGCTCATCGTCGACCTCAACGCCCAGATCGACGCGACCTTTCTGATCGTCACGCACGACATCGCCTCGGCCCGCCAGGTCCCGGACAACATCGGGCTGCTGTTCCGCCGCGAGCTGGTCATGTTCGGGCCGCGCGAGGAGTTGCTGACCAGTGACGAGCCCGTCGTACGGCAGTTCCTGAACGGCCGGATGCAGGGCCCGATCGGCATGGCGGAGGAGAAGGACGCCGCGCAGGTCGAGCAGGAGCTCGCGCGGATCGACGACAGCGCGCGCGTATCGGAGCTGACTCCCCGCCTGCTGCCGGGGCCGGGAATCGCCCGACCACCCCGCTGGGAGGCGATCGCCCGGCGCGAGGCCGCGCTGCGTCAGAAGGCGGTGACCGGCGCATGAGTCTGTCACCGACCGGAGCGCTGCGGCACTCGGGGAACCTCTTCGCGATGGCGCTGGACGTCGTCCGGACCATCCCCCGACGGCCGTTCCAGGCGCGGGAGTTCATCCAGCAGGCGTGGTTCATCGCGAGCGTGACGATCCTGCCGACGGCCCTGGTCTCCATCCCCTTCGGAGCGGTCATCGCGCTCCAGATCGGCAGCCTGACCCGGCAGCTCGGCGCCCAGTCCTTCGCCGGGGCCGCCTCCGTGCTGGCGGTACTGCGCGAGGCCTCGCCGATCGTCACCGCGCTGCTGATCGCGGGCGCCGGCGGCACCGCCATCTGCGCGGACCTCGGGGCGCGGAAGATCCGCGAGGAGATCGACGCGATGCAGGTGCTGGGCATCGACCCCATCCACCGGCTGGTCGTGCCGCGCGTGCTCGCGTCGATGGTGGTGGCGGTGCTGCTCAACGGCCTGGTGTCGGTGGTCGGTGTCGCGGGCGGCTACTTCTTCAACGTCGTGCTGCAGAACGGCACCCCGGGTGCCTATCTCGCCTCCTTCACCACGCTCGCCCAGCTCTCCGACCTATGGGCGGCCGAGGTCAAGGCGCTGGTGTTCGGCGCGATCTCCGGGATCGTCGCCTCGTACAAGGGACTGACCGCGAAGGGCGGGCCGAAGGGCGTGGGCGACGCCGTGAACCAGTCGGTGGTGATCACCTTCATGTTGCTGTTCGTGACGAACTTCGTGATGACCGCCGTGTACTTCCAAGTCGTTCCGCAGAGGGGCTGAGGCATGGCGCTGCTCGATCGTCTGGAGGACCTGGGCGCACAGCTCTCCTTCTACGGCCGCTCGCTGGCCTGGACCGGCCGCACCCTGCGCCGCTACAAGAAGGAGATCCTGCGGCTGCTCGCCGAGGTGAGCTTCGGCCGCGGCGCCCTCGCCGTCGTGGGCGGCACGGTCGGTGTGATCGCTTTCCTGTCGTTCTTCACCGGCACCGAGGTGGGCCTCCAGGGCTACGCCGCCCTCAACCAGCTCGGCACCTCAAACTTCGTCGCGTTCCTGTCGGCGTACTTCAACACCCGGGAGATCGCCCCGCTGGTGGCCGGGCTCGCCCTGTCCGCGACCGTCGGCGCCGGATTCACCGCCCAGCTCGGCGCGATGCGGATCAGCGAGGAGACCGACGCCCTGGAGGTCATGGGCGTGCCCTCACTGCCGTTCCTGGTGACGACCCGGATGATCGCCGGGTTCGTCGCCGTGATCCCGCTGTACGTGATCGGGCTGCTGTCCTCGTACCTCGCCGCCCGCACCATCACCACCGTCTACTACGGGCAGTCCGCGGGCACCTACGACCACTACTTCCAGCAGTACCTGCCGCCGGTCGACGTGCTGTGGTCCTTCGGCAAGGTGCTCGTCTTCGCCGTGCTGATCATCCTGGTGCACTGCTTCTACGGCTACTACGCCAGCGGCGGCCCGGCGGGCGTCGGCGTCGCGGTGGGCCGCGCCGTGCGGACCTCGATCGTGGCGATCAACGTCCTCGACTTCTTCCTGTCGCTGGCGATCTGGGGCGCCAGCACGACCGTACGGATCGCGGGGTGAGCCGCCGTATGAGGGTGCTGAGACTGCGGTTGTACGGCGTCGTCTTCATCGCCGTACTCGCACTGCTGCTGTCCCTGTCCGTCGCCGTCTACCGGCAGGTGTTCACGCCGGTCGTGCGCATCACCCTGGAGGCCGACAGCCTCGGCAACCAACTCGATCCGCGCGCCGACGTCAAGCTGCGCGGACTGCTGGTCGGCGAGGTGCGCGAGGTGCGGGCCGACGGGACTAAGGCGACGCTCGACATCGCGCTCAAGCCGGAGCACGTCGCCCACATCCCGTCCGACGTGCACGCGCGACTGCTGCCCAAGACGCTGTTCGGCGAGAAGTACGTCGACCTGGTCGCGCCGCCCGGCTCATCGGGCCGGCCCATCCGCGCCGGTGACGTCATCACGCAGGACCGCACCCGCGTCGGCATCGAGCTCCAGCAGCTGATGAACGACCTGCTGCCGCTGCTGCGGACGGTCCAGCCCGGCAAGCTCAACGCCACGCTCTCCGCGTTCGCCACCGCCCTCGAAGGGCGCGGCGACCGGATCGGCGACAACCTCACGCGCGTGGAGGCCTACCTGCGCCGTCTCAATCCGCACCTGCCGTCCTTGCGAGAGGACATCGCACGCTTCGCCGACGTCGCCGAGGTCTACGGCGACGCGGCGCCCGACCTGATGGAGATCCTGCGCAACACCGTCACCACCAGCCGCACGATCGTCGAGCAGAAGGACCGGCTCGCGGCGGCGCTGAAGACGACGGCGACCGTCGCGGGCACGGCGGAGGACTTCCTCGACGCGAACGGCGACCGGCTGATCACCCTCGGCCGGGTCTCCCGCCCCACGCTCGAACTCTTCGCCCGCTACTCCCCCGAGTACCCGTGCCTGCTGGCCGGCCTGGTCCGCCAGGAGAAGGCATCCGAGGAGGCGTTCCGGGGCGGCAAGATGCACATCACGCTGGAGGTCGTACGGCAGCAGGGGGCGTACGAGCCCGGTGAGGAGCCGCGCTACGGCGAGCGGTCGGGGCCGAACTGCCGTGATCTGCCGCATCCCCCGGTGCCGGGGCCCGGTGCCCGCCTCGACGACGGTTCGAAGCCGGGGAGTCCGTCCTCGGGTCCGCTCGGCGTCTCCGCCACCCGGGCGGAGCAGCGCGCCGTCGGCTCGCTCGTGGCGCCCGTCCTGGGGGTGCCCGCCGACGAGGTGCCGCCGGTCGCGACGCTGTTGTTCGGGCCGATGGCACGCGGGACGGCGGTGAGCGTCGCATGAGGACCACCGGAGCCCGGCAGACCGCCGCGCCACTGATCAAGTTCAGCCTCTTCGCGCTGGTGACGACCCTCGCCACGGCCCTGCTCGCCGCCACCATCGTCAACGTCTCCTTCACCCCCGAGCGCACGTACCACGCGGTGTTCAGCGACGTCACCGGCCTGGAGGAGGGCGACGACATCCGGGTGGCCGGGGTGCGGGTCGGCGAGGTCGAGGGCATCCGGATCAAGGACCGGACGCTGGCGGAGGTCACCTTCACGGTCAGCCGGGACCGGCCGCTGCTCACCAGCACGGGCGCGGTCATCCGGTACCGCAACCTGGTCGGGCAGCGGTACGTCGCGCTCACCGAGGGTGCGGGCGACGGCACCCGGCTGAAGCCCGGCGCCACGATCCCGCTGCGGCGCACGCAGCCCGCGCTGGACCTCAACGCGCTGCTGAACGGCTTCAAGCCGCTGTTCGCCGCGCTCAGCCCGAAGGACGTCAACCAGCTCGCCACGGAGATCATCCGGACCCTGCAGGGCGAGGGCGGCACGGTCAACAGCCTGCTCGTGCACACGGCCTCGCTCACCACGACGCTGGCCGGCCGTGACCAGCTGATCGGTTCGGTGATCGACAACCTCAACACCGTGCTGGAGACGCTGGACAAGCGGGGTGCCCGCTTCTCCGGGCTGCTCAAGCAGCTGCGGCGCGTCATCTCGGGACTGTCCGCCGACCGCAAGCCCATCGGTGAGTCGCTGGTGAACATCGGCGATCTGACGGAGGCCACCTCGGGGCTGCTGAAGGACGCGCGTCCGCCGCTGAAGGACGACATCGCCGAGCTGACCGATCTCACCGGAACGCTGAACGACAACGAGAAGACCGTGGAGGGCGTGCTGAAGCGGCTGCCGAACAAGCTGGGCGAGCTGACGGGGACGGCGTCCTACGGCTCGTGGTTCAACTTCTACCTGTGCGACTTCGACGGCCGGATCGTGCTGCCGAAGACGAAGCAGGTGCTCACCCCCGAGCTGCACGTGGCGAGGGCGAGGTGCGGCTCGTGACCCGCGAACAGCGCCCGGAACCTCTGATGAAGGTGCGTATCGACCCGCCGCGGCTGCCGAGGATACGGCTGTTCCCCCGGAGGGCGCCCCGCCCAGAACCCCTGATGACGGTGCGCATCGACCCGCCTCGCATACGGCTTCCGCGCATCCGCCGTCCACGCCTGAGGCCGTTCCGTGAGCGCAACCCCGTCGTCATCGGCGCCGTCGGCCTCACCACCCTCGGGCTGCTGGCCGTGGCCGCGTTCAACGCCGACAGCCTGCCGCTGATCGGCGACGGCGAGACGTACAGCGCCGCCTTCTCGGAGGCGGGCGGCCTCAAGCCCGGCGACGAGGTGCGGATCGCCGGGGTGAAGGTCGGCAAGGTCGAGGAGGTCGATCTGGACGGCGACCATGTCAAGGTCACCTTCAAACTCAAGGGCGAGCCGAGATTCGGTACCGAGACCGGCGCGTCGATCCGGGTCAAGACGATCCTCGGCGCGAAGTACCTCGCGCTGCACCCCAAGGGGCCGGGGCAGTTGAAGGCGGCCGCCGAGATACCGCTGAAGCGGACCGTTCCGGCGTACGACGTCGTGCAGGCGTTCAGCGACCTGACGACCATGACGGAGGAGGTCGACACCGACCGGCTCGCGCAGGCCCTTGACACCCTCTCCACCACCTTCAAGGACTCGCCCGCCGAGGTACGGGCCTCCATCAAAGGCCTGTCTCAGATCTCCCGGACGGTGGCCTCACGCGACAAGGCACTGCACGAACTCCTCGACCACGCGAACGGCGTCACCGGCGTACTGGCCGACCGCACCGAGGACTTCACCGCCCTGGTCAAGGACGGCGACGCACTGTTCAAGGAGATCAGCAAGCGGCGCGCGGCGATCCACAAGCTGCTGAAGACGTCCGCCGCGCTCGGCATCGAGCTCTCCGGCCTGGTCGAGGACAACGAGAAGGAGATCGGGCCCGCGCTCAAGGGCCTGAACCGCGTGGTGGACATGCTCGAACGGAACCAGGCGAGCCTCGACCGGAGTGTGCAGTTGCTCGCGCCCTACGTCCGGCTCTTCACCAACACCCTCGGCAACGGCCGCTGGTTCGACTCCTACGTCCAGAACCTGGTCGCCGCTCCGGTCGTGCCGCGGACGGGAGGCGGGCAGTGATCAAGCGCTTCAAGCGGCCCCTGGCCCTGCTCACCGCACTGGCCGTCGTCGCCGTCCTCGCCTTCGTGCTGTGGCCACGACCCGAGAAGGTCCAGGTCACCGCGTACTTCCCACGCACCGTCGGCATCTACCCCGGCTCGGACGTCCGCGTCCTCGGGGTCCGGATCGGCGAGGTCGAGAAGATCACGCCGGAGGGCGGCCGGGTGCGCGTCGAGTTGGAGTACGACGCCGGCCGCAAGGTCCCGGCGGACGCGCAGGCCGCGATCATCAACTCCTCGGTGGTCAGCGACCGTTACGTGCAGCTGCTGCCGGTGTACCGGAAGGGCCCGGCGATGCGGGACGGGGCCGTCATCCCCGAGTCGCGCACGGCCGTACCGGTCGAGCTGGACCGGATCTTCGACAGCCTGCACACCACCGCCGAGGCCCTCGGCCCCGAGGGCGCCGGCAAGGACGGCTCGCTGTCGCGGCTGCTCGGGGTGAGCGCCGACAACCTCGACGGCCAGGGCGCGAACCTCCACCGGACGGTCGAGGACCTCTCGGAGGCCGTCACCACGCTGTCCGACGGGCGCACCGACCTGTTCGGCACGGTGCGGAACCTACAGGTGTTCACGGCGGCGCTGGCGGCCGACGACAAGAGCGTGCGGTCGTTCAACACCAGTCTCGCCACGGTCGCCGAGCAGCTCGCGGGCGAACGCGAGGATCTCGCGGCCGCGCTGAAGAACCTGGCGACGGCCCTCGGCGACGTGTCCGACTTCGTGAAGAACAACAAGAACGCGCTGACCTCGAACGTGAAGGGCCTCAGCAAGGTGACCAAGGTGCTCGTCACCCAACGGGCCGCCCTGGAGGAGCTGTTGGAGGTCGCGCCCACGGGCATGTCGAACCTGAACAACGCCTACAACCCGTCCGCGGGCACCCTCGACACCCGCAACAACCCCAATCAGCCCCAGGATCCGGCCTCACTGCTGTGTTCCGTGCTGAAGACCACCGGGGACGCAACCGACTGCGAGGAGTTGAGGGAGCTGTTTGACTCCTTGCCCAAGGTGCCGCAGGGCCCGGCGGTCACCGGCACGGTCGACCGGACGCTCGGCGGAATCCTGGGGGCGAGCGCATGAGCGCACGGCGCAAGGGCGGCCAGGTCGCCTGGGCGGCCGTCGGCTCGCTGCTGCTGTCCGGCTGCGGGTTCAACGGCTGGTACGACGTCCAGCTGCCCGGCGGTGCGGCGGCCGACGGGCACGCGTACCGCGTCACCGTCGAGTTCCGGGACGTCCTGGACCTGGTGCCGCAGTCGGCGGTGAAGGTCAACAACGTCACCGTGGGCGCGGTGGAGAAGGTCGAGCTGGACGGCTGGCACGCGCGCGTGCGCCTCCGCGTCGCCGACTCGGTGAAGCTGCCCGCCAACGCGGTCGCCGAGCTGCGGCAGACCAGCATGCTCGGCGAGAAGTACGTGGCGCTCTCCGCGCCGACCCAGACCGCGCCCGTGGGCCGGCTCGGCAACGGCGACCGCATCCCGCTGTCCCGCAGCGGCCGCAACCCGGAGATCGAGGAGGTGCTGTCCGCCCTGTCCGCGCTGCTCAACGGCGGCGGAGTGGCCCAGCTCAAGACGATCACCGTGGAGCTGAACAAGGCGCTGGAGGGCCGGGAGAACCGGGTGAAGTCCCTGCTCAAGGAGCTGGACACCTTCCTGGGCGGCCTCGACGACCAGCGCAAGGACATCGTCCGCGCGTTGGAGGCCGTGGACCGGCTGGCCAAGCGACTGGGTAAGGAGAAAACGACGATCGCCGAGGCCGTGGACGCGATGCCGCCCGCCCTGAAGGTCCTCGCCGACCAGCGCCGAGACCTGACGAGGATGCTCACCGCCCTGTCCAGGCTCGGCAAGACCGGCACCAAGGTGGTCAACGCCTCGCACGACGACACGGTCGCCAACCTCAGGCAGCTGCGGCCGATCCTGCGACAGCTGAACAAGGCGGGCGACAACCTGCCCAACTCCCTCGAGCTGCTGACCACTTATCCGTTCCCGCGCAACGTGGTGGACGCCATCAAGGGCGACTACGTCAACCTGCACATCACCGCGGACCTCGATCTGGCGGGCCTCTACGGCAACCTCACGGACGAGCCCGGCCGCGGCGGCGACGGAGACCCCCAGGGCCCCCGGCTTCCCGAGACCCCCGACCTGCCGGACGTACCGGATCTCCCGGATGTGCCGGGCGTCCCGACGCCCACCGCGTTGCCGAGCACACCGAGCGTGCCGTCCCCCTCGGCCCCGTCCGACGGCGGCCGCCTGCTGTGTCCGCCGGTGTGCACCAGCAGCTACATGTCCTCGGGCGGCCTGCCCGAGGGGATCGACCTGGAGCTCGCCGAGCTGATGCTGAAGGGGGTTCAGCCGTGATCACACGTACGGTCAAGGCCCAGTTGCTCGCCTTCGCCACCCTGACCGCCGTCGGGGTGTCGTACGTCGGCGCCGAGTACACCGGCCTGGTGGACGACGTCCTGGACCGCGGCTACACCGTGCGGGCGGACTTCGCGGACTCCGGGGGCATCTTCTCCGGCGCCGAGGTCACCTACCGCGGGGTGCCGGTGGGCCGGGTCGGCGCGCTGCGGCTGACGGGGTCCGACGGGGTGTCCGTCGCGCTCGACATCGACGACGGGGCGCCGCGCATCCCGGCGGACACCCTCGCGGTCGTGGCGAACCGTTCGGCGGTCGGCGAGCAGTACGTCGACCTGCAGCCGCGCACCTCCCACGGCCCGTATCTCCTCGACGGCAGCACGATCCCACGCCACAGCACGCGCGTCCCGCTGCCGGCCACGGACCTCGTCCTCAGCCTGGACCGGCTGGTGAACTCGGTCGGCAAGGACGATCTGCGGGTCACCGTCGACGAGCTGGAAAAGGCCTTCTCCGGCACCGGACCGAACCTGAGCCGCCTGGTGGACTCGGGCAACTCACTCGTGGAGTCGGCGTCCGACGCGCTCCCGGAGACGATCTCGCTGATCGAGGACTCACGGAAGGTCCTCAAGACGCAGGCCGACCAGGGCTCGTCCATCAAGTCGTTCGCACGTGATCTCGCGGCGCTCACCGCCCAGTTGAAGGCGAGCGACGGTGACCTGCGCAAGCTGATCGGCAACGCGAGGCCGGCCGCTCAGGAAGTCAACTCCCTCCTGAAGTCCACCTCGCCACAACTGTCGGTCCTGCTGGCCAACCTCATCAGCGGCGGACAGGTCATGGTGGCGCGGCTGCCCGGGGTGGAGCAGGCCCTGGTCACCTTCCCGGCGATGGTCGCGGGCAGCTACACCGTCGTCCCCGGCGACGGCACCACCCACTTCGGCCTGGTGGTGAACGCCGACGACCCGCCCGCCTGCACCCAGGGCTACGGCACTACCCGCCGCGACCCCGCGGACACCAGCACACGCGAGGCGAACACCGACGCGCGCTGCACGGCCCCGCGCGGCAGCGAGACCTCGGTGCGGGGCGCGCAGAACGCCCCCGGCGCTTCCACCACTTCCGGCGGCGCGAACCGGACGGCGTACGTGACGCCGTACGACCCGGAGACCGGCACCACCACCGGCCCGGACGGAAGGTACGTCGAGATCGGCTCGACGGGCGGCCAACAGGCCGTGTTCGGAAAGGAGTCGTGGCAATGGCTGCTCGTTGGCCCCATGGCATGAGGCTGATGCGACCCAGGGGGATGACGGCCGGACTCGTCGCGGCGACCGTCCTCACCACCGCGCTGACGATCTGGCTGAGCCTCGGCCTTTACGAACAGCGCGAGGCGGAGCAGCGGCGCCAGGACATCCTCGCCGCGGCCCGCCAGTCGGCGCTGAACTTCACCTCGCTCGACTACCGGCACTACGGCCGGGACAGCGCGAACGTGCTCAAGGGCGCCACCGGCGACTTCAAGAAGCAGTTCGCCGCGCAGACCGAGCAACTGACCCAGCTCGTCGCCGAGAACAGGTCCGTGTCCGAGGGCCAGGTCCTGGAGGCGGGCATCGTCCGGTCCGACGAGGGCTCGGCCCGCGTCCTGGTGGTGGCCGACAGCAAGGTGACCAACACCGCCGTGCCCGACGGGGAGGCGCGCACCTACCGGCTCCGGCTCGACCTCGTGCACCGGGACGGCCGCTGGCTGACCTCCGACGTCGAGTTCGTCGGCTGACCGCCACCCACGAGTGAGGAGTACGACGATGGCGAAGACGACCACGCGAGGCGGCGGCCCCGCCTCCGGCACCCGGCGCACCATGACCGCGGCCGCCCGCGCGGCTGCCAAACGCGCGGAGCGCGGCCACCGTGAACCGGGCCCGGCGACCGACGACGAGGAGCCCCTCGCAGGACGCACCGTGCTCGTCGAGGCCCCGAAGGACGGCTGGGACGACCCACCCGAGCCGTCACCGGAGTCGTTCGAGGAGGGGGACGCGCCGAAGGAACGGGGTGCGCCCCGTCGGCGACGGCTGCTCACCGCGGTCCTGGGCGTCCTGCTGGTCGCGGGGCTGATCGCGGTCGCCGTGCTCGGGTGGCGGTACCAGGAAGCCCGGCGGGCGGACGCCGCGAGGGCGGAGGCCGTCGCGGCAGCGCGGAAAGCGGCGCCCGTCGTGCTGTCGTACGACTACCGGCATCTGGATCGTGACTTCGCCCGGGCCCGCACCCATCTGACCGGCAAGTTCCGCGACGAGTACCGGAAGACCACGGCCACCGTGGTCGGACCGACCGCGAAGAAGTACCACGGCGTGGTCAAGGCGACGGTCGCCACGGCCTCCGTCGTATCGGCTTCTCCGGACAGCGTCAGGGTGCTGCTCTTCGTCAACCAGATCACCGAGAGCACCCAGGTCTCGGGGTCCCGCGTGGATCTGAACCGGGTGCGGATGACGATGACCCGCGCGTCCGAGGGCTGGAAGGTGAGTGCCGTCGACGCCCTGTGATCCTCCCTGTTCCGAAGCGCCCCCGCGCCGCCCGCGCGGGGGCGCCCTTTTTTTGCGGGCGCTCTTGACAGTCCTTCCTGACCACAGACAGTCTTCCATTAGGCAGAAGTTAGATTCCACATTACGGAATAACGAGGGAAGGGAGCGCCGACCCAATGCCAGGCTTTGGATGGGGCACAGCCGCAGAGCAGCGCTTCAACGTCAACCTGTCGATCCTCTTCACGGAACTCCCGCTCCTGGAGCGCCCCGCGGCCGCCGCCGCGGCCGGCTTCACCGCGGTCGAGCTGTGGTGGCCCTGGGTCGACTCCCCCACCCCCGAGCGGTCCGAGCTCGACGCCCTGAAGCGGGCGATCGAGGACGCGGGCGTCCGGCTCACGGGCCTGAACCTCTACGCCGGCCGGCTGCCGGGCCCGGACCGCGGCGCCCTGTCGATCCCGGGCGAGGAGTCGGAGCGGTTCCGCGCCAACATCGACGTGGTCGCCGACTTCGCCGAGGCGCTCGGCTGCGAGGCCCTCAACGCGCTGTACGGCAACCGCGTCGAGGGCGTGGACCCGGCCGAGCAGGACGCGCTCGCGCTGGAGAACCTGGTCCTCGCGGCCCGGGCCGCCGACCGGATCGGCGCGATCCTGCTGATCGAGGCCCTGAACCGGCCCGAGTCGCCGCGGTACCCGCTGGTGAGCGCGCCCGCCGCCGTGGGGATCGTCGACAAGGTCAACGACGCGACCGGGCTGGGCAACGCGAGGTTCCTGATGGACCTCTACCACCTGTCGATGAACGGCGAGGACCTGCCGTCGGTGATCGAGCGGTACGCATCGAAGACCGGCCACGTCCAGATCGCCGACAACCCCGGGCGTGGCGCGCCGGGCACGGGCTCGCTCCCTCTGGAGGACCTGCTCGGCCGGCTCAGGAAGGCCGGTTACGACGGCTGGGTCGGCCTGGAGTACAAGCCGGGCGACAGGACCGGAGCGGAGGCCTTCGAGTGGCTGCCGGCCGAGGCACGCGCGGCGCGCCGAACCCCCTGACATCGCAGAGCAGTTAGAGAGGCACCCCATGACCACCGCTCTCCCCAAGATCTCCTGGATAGGCCTCGGCATCATGGGCTCCCCCATGTCCGAGAACCTGATCAAGGCGGGTTACGACGTCACCGGCTTCACTCTGGAGAAGGAGAAGCTGGACCGTCTGGCCGCCGCCGGCGGCACCGCGGCCGGTTCGATCGCCGCGGCCGTCCGGGACGCCGACGTGATCATCACGATGGTGCCCGCGTCCCCGCAGGTCGAGGCCATCGCATACGGCCCGGACGGCATCCTGGAGAACGCCAGGTCCGGCGCCCTGCTGATCGACATGTCCTCGATCACCCCGCAGACCTCGGTCGACCTCGCGGGCGCGGCGAAGGACAGGGGCATCCAGGTGCTCGACGCGCCCGTGTCCGGCGGTGAGGCCGGTGCCGTCGAGGCCGTGCTGTCCATCATGGTCGGCGGCGAGCAGGCCGACTTCGACCGGGCGAAGCCGATCTTCGAGGCGCTCGGCAGGACCATCGTGCTGTGCGGTCCGCACGGCTCGGGCCAGACCGTGAAGGCCGCCAACCAGCTGATCGTCGCCGTCAACATCCAGGCGTGCGCCGAAGCCGTGGTCTTCCTGGAGAAGTCGGGCGTGGACCTGAAGGCGGCGCTGGACGTCCTGGGCGGCGGGCTCGCCGGATCCACCGTGCTGACCCGCAAGAAGGACAACTTCCTCGCCCGCGATTTCAAGCCGGGCTTCCGTATCGACCTGCACCACAAGGACATGGGCATCGTCACGGACGCCGCCCGCAACGTCGGCGCGGCCCTGCCCGTCGGTGCCGTGGTCGCCCAGCTGGTCGCGAGCCTGCGCGCGCAGGGCGACGGCGGCCTGGACCACTCCGCGCTGCTGCGGGCGGTGGAGCGCCTGTCGGGCCCCCAGCTCTGAGACCTCCGGGCGGTGCCTCCGCTGACATCTGTCCTGTCGCGCCCAGGCGGCGGCATCGCCCGGAATCCAGTCGGATCGCGGCGGCGTGCGAGCCAGTGCGGTGGTGAAGGTCCCGGGCCCGCTTCTTCGACCTGAGGGAAGCAGGCCCGCGGTTCCGTCGCATCCGCCGCGGTCCCTCCTTCGGTTTCCCGGGTTTCCGGCGTGCGGAACGGCCACGCCCGCAGGAGCCTGAAGGCATGGCACATCCAGCAGAACCAGTACACCCAGCACATCCGACGGAGCATCCGCACGTCATCGTCCACGCCCCGGCCCTGGACGGTTCCCGGCGCGTCACCTCGGGCGACGAGACGCTGGGGGTCGCCTCGCACGTCGACGACGTCAGCGAGATCCTGCGGCTGGCCGACCTGTACGTGACCGACGTCGAGCAGAGCGACCTCATCGAATGGCAGGGCGGCGGCCCCGACGACTGGCCGGGGCTCTCGGAGCACCACGAGCGGTGAGCCCCCCTACGCCACGTACGCCACCGGTCGTACGCCGTCTACGGAACCCTCAAATCAACCTCTGAACCGGCGTCGAGGGGCTTCAACCGCCCCCGGCCGTGGGCACATTCTCGTCACGTGGGGCCCGCCGGCACGGGGGCGGCGGGCTTCCACGCACGGGGGGTGTCATGGACGGCGGTACGACGGTCGAGCTGGAGCCGTACGAGGTCGCGCTGCTGCGGGGCGGTCCCCGCGCCGCCGTCACGGTCGCCGTCGTCGCCCTGCACCTGCGGGGCGCCGTCGAAGCCGGCCGGCCAGGCACACTGCGCAAGACCGGGGCGGCGTACTCGGCCGCGGGGGACGCGCCGCCCCACCGCCATCCCTTGGAGAAGGCGGTGCGCGTCGGCCTGTACCGGCCCGCGGGCATCAGGGAGTTGCTCAGCCGGGCGGTCGTACGCCGGGCGCTGGCGCGCATGCGGGCCGGCCTCGCGGCGGCCGGACTGCTGCGGTCGGTGATGCCGGGCCCGACCCGCGCCGCCCGCCGTCAGCTGGCGGACCTGCGGGAGCGGCATCCACTCCCCGACGGCCCCGACGGCCCGGACGGCCCGGACGGGCCGGCGGAGGAGACCGTGCTGCTCGCCGTCGCACTGTACGGCGACCGGGCCCTGACGGCTCTCCTGCCGCTCTTCACCCGCGACTCCGGTCTCATCGGCCGGGGCGCGCTCGCCGACGAGGGGCTCTTCCCGTTCGGCCGGGGCAGCGGCATCGGCAGGCGGGTCAGCGGCGACGAAGGCACGGCCGCGGACGGCGACGGCGGAGGTCACGGGTACGGGTACGGCGGCGGAGGCGATTACGGAGGTGGCGGCGGGGGCGGCGGCGGCTCGGACTGAGCGGACGCATGGTGAGGGGCGGCCCATCCCCCGGGTGGACCGCCCCTCACCTGCGGGTTGCAGGTAGGTGTCAGACCTTCAGCGTCCTGATCGAGGTCGGCGCATGCCCGGGCTCGGTCGCGATCTCCTCGAACTCCACGACATTGCTGATGTCGTTGGTCGTCGACATGGAGATGTTGGTGACCCGCTCCAGGATCGCCTCGACGACGACCGGCACCTGATGCTCGGCGGCCAGCTTCTTCGCCTGCTCGAAGGCGGCGCCCAGCTCGTTCGGGTCGGTCACCCGGATCGCCTTGCAGCCGAGGCCCTCGGCGACCTTGACGTGGTCGACGCCGTAGACGCCCAGCTCGGGCGAGTTGATGTTCTCGAACTCCAGCTTGACCTGGAAGTCGATGTCGAACGCCCGCTGCGCCTGCCGGATCAGGCCCAGGTAGGCGTTGTTGACCAGGACATGGACGTACGGGATCTTGTGCTGCGCCCCGACGGCCAGCTCCTCGATCATGAACTGGAAGTCGTAGTCGCCGGAGAGTGCGACGACGGAGGCCTCCGGGTCGGCCTTCGCGACGCCCAGCGCGGCCGGGACGGTCCAGCCGAGGGGGCCCGCCTGGCCGCAGTTGATCCAGTGCCGCGGCCGGTGGACGTGCAGCATCTGGGCGCCGGCGATCTGCGAGAGGCCGATGGTGGAGACGTACCGGGTCTCGGGGCCGAAGGCCTTGTTCATCTCCTCGTAGACGCGCTGCGGCTTGATGGGGATGTCGTCGAAGTGCGTACGGCGCTGGAGCGTGGCCTTCCTCTCCTGTGCGGCGGTGGCCCAGTCGGAGCGGTCGGGCAGCCGGCCTGCCGCCTTCGCCTCCCCTGCCACCTCGACGAAGAGCTCGAGCGCGGCCTTGGCGTCGGAGGCGATGCCGTAGTCCGGGGCGAAGATCCTGCCGATCTGGGTGGGCTCGATGTCGACGTGGACGAACGTCCGTCCGGCCGTGTAGACGTCCAGCTTGCCGGTGTGGCGGTTGGCCCAGCGGTTGCCGATGCCGAGGACGAAGTCGGACTCAAGGAAGGTCGCGTTGCCGTAGCGGTGCGAGGTCTGCAGGCCGACCATGCCGGCGTTCAGCTCGTGGTCGTCGGGGATGACGCCCCACCCCATGAGGGTGGGGACGACCGGGACGCCGGTCAACTCGGCGAATTCCACCAGCAGTTCGGCGGCGTCGGCGTTGATGACACCCCCGCCGGCCACGATCAGCGGGCGTTCGGCGGCGTTGAGCATGCCGATCGCCTTCTCGATCTGGGCGCGGGTCGCGGCCGGCTTGAAGGCCGGGAGCGGTTCGTACGTCTCCGGGTCGAACTCGATCTCGGTGAGCTGGACGTCGATCGGCAGGTCGATGAGGACCGGGCCGGGGCGGCCGGAGCGCATGAGGTGGAAGGCCTGCTGGAAGACTCCGGGGACCTGCGCGGCCTCCAGGACGGTGACCGCCATCTTGGTCACCGGCCGCGCGATCGAGGCGATGTCGACGGCCTGGAAGTCCTCCTTGTGGATCACGGCGGTCGGGGCCTGGCCCGTGATGCACAGGATCGGGATGGAGTCACCGATGGCCGAGTACAGCCCGGTGATCATGTCGGTGCCGGCCGGGCCGGAGGTGCCGACGCAGACGCCGATGTTGCCGGGATGGGTGCGGGTGTAGCCCTCGGCCATGTGCGAGGCGCCCTCGACGTGCCGGGCGAGGGTGTGGTGGATGCCGCCGGAGGCCTTGAGTGCCGCGTAGAAGGGGTTGATCGCCGCGCCCGGAACACCGAACGCGTCCGTGACGCCTTCGCGCTTGAGGATCTCAACTGCCGCGCGGGCAGCGGTCATTCGAGCCATGGAGTACTCCTGCTTCGGCTGTCGGATTGCGCACCCGTCGCGCCCCGCGGTGAGCTTCTTCCGCATCTTCCGTATAGTGGAATTAGGTTTCTACTATCTGGAAGTAATGTAGGTGGGTGGCCAAAGGGCGTCAAGAGACCCACACAGGGGCGCCTCCTGGAGCACCATGGGCCCATGTCCGAGAGCATGTCGGTGCGCTGCCCGGCCTGCGGCCACGAGCATCTCTACGCCGCGCCGTCGTATCCCTGCGTGTGCGGAGCCCCGGTCGCCCCGCCGCTGGACCGGCATGCGGCGGCCACGACCGTGACGCACCGGGTGTGGGACGAGGAGTGGGTCGCCGTGCGCTGCGCCGCCTGCGGCCGCCGGAACCAGTGGCCGCGACCGGAGCTGGGCTGCCCGTGCGGCACGACACTGCGCATCCCGGTGAGCGGCGCGCCCGCCGCGGGCCACGCGAACCCCGAAGCCGCCTGCCCGGCACCCCGGCGCGCCTTCCAGCCCATGGCGATCCGTACCACCGGGGACGCGGTCACGGCGGTCGCGCTGTATCTGCGCCGACTCGGCTACCGGGACATCCGCCGGGCCGACCAGCAGCCCCCGTCCGGCATCGGCCTCGCCGCCCGCGGCGTACTGGCCCAGGTGGACCCGACCCTGCGCCCGGCGTCGCCGGGTGACGTGGAGTGCCTGTGGCTGACGGCCATGACGGAGTCCGTGATCTGCGTCTACTTCTCCCTCGCCGGCTACACCGACACCGCCCGCTCCAGCGCCGACACCCTGAGCGTCCCGCTGTTCGTCCTCGACCTGACGGGGACGCCGCGCGCGATCAACGACCCCGCGGACCGGCTCGACGCGTCGGGGACGGCGTGAGACGTCAAACCCGGGTGCGGCGTCGGTAGTAGCGCACGGTGACGATGCCGAGCAGCGGCCCCCAGGCCACGATCGGCAGGTAGCAGGCGGTCATCAGCCACTCCCCCCAGGGCTCGATGTCCATCTCGGCATGGAGGGTCGTCCACGCAGGATCAGACCTCAGAGGTAGGGCGCGTCGCCCACTTCTCCCGCAGTTCGACCTTGCGCACCTTTCCCGACACGGTCATCGGGAAGGCGTCCAGGATCTGGAGCCGGCTCGGCACCTTGTAGTGGGCCAACCGCCCCTCGCAGAACGCCCGCAGCTCCGCCGGCGTCAGCGGGTCCGCCGGGTCGCGCGGGATGACGCAGGCGAGGACCTCCTCGCCGTAGCGCTCGTGCGGGACCCCGACGACCTGGACGTCGGCGATCTTGGGGTGGCCGTACAGGAACTCCTCGATCTCGCGCGGGTAGATGTTCTCGCCGCCCCGGATGATCACGTCCTTGATGCGGCCGACGATCTCGACGTAGCCGTCCTCGCGCATCACCGCCAGGTCCCCGGTGTGCATCCAACGCCCCGCGTCGACGGCCTCGGCGGTCTTCTCGGGCTCGTTCCAGTAGCCGAGCATCACGCTGTAGCCCCGGGTGCACAACTCGCCCGCCGCGCCCCGGGGCTGGGTCACTCCGGTCGCGGGGTCGACGACCTTGACCTCGATGTGCGGCAGGACGCGGCCGACCGTGGCCGTGCGGTGTTCCAGGTCGTCGTCCATCCGTGTCTGGAGCGACACGGGGGACGTCTCCGTCATGCCGTAGCAGATGGAGACCTCCGCCATGTGCATCTCGGCGACCACCCGCTTCATCACCTCCACCGGGCAGGGCGAGCCCGCCATGATGCCGGTGCGCAGGGAGGACAGGTCGTACGCCGCGAAGTCGGGGAGGTTCAACTCCGCGATGAACATGGTCGGGACGCCGTACAGGGACGTGCACCGCTCCTGCTGGACGGCCTCCAGGGTGGCCTTCGGGTCGAAGGAGGGGGCCGGGATGACGATGCAGGCACCGTGCGAGGTCGCGGCGAGATTCCCCATCACCATGCCGAAGCAGTGGTAGAAGGGCACGGGGACGCAGATCCGGTCCTGCTCGGTGTAGGCGAGCAACTCGCCCACGAAGTACCCGTTGTTGAGGATGTTGTGGTGGGACAGAGTGGCCCCCTTGGGGAAGCCCGTCGTGCCCGAGGTGTACTGGATGTTGATCGGGTCGTCGCAGGACAGGTCCGCGTACAAGCCGGGGGTGCCGCGCCCGATCAGCGCCTCCCAGCTCGGGTCGCCGAAGTACACGACCTCGCGCAACTGAGGGCACCTGCCTCGCACTTGGCCGACCATCGCCCGGTAGTCGCTGCTCTTGTGGCTGAGGGAGGCGAAGAGCAGGGAGATCCCGGCCTGCTTGAGGACGTACTCGACCTCGTGGGTGCGGTAGGCCGGATTGATGTTCACCATGATCGCGCCGACGCGGGCGGTGGCGTACTGGACGAGCACCCACTCGGGGCAGTTGACCGCCCAGATGCCCACCCGGTCGCCCTTGGCGACCCCGGCGGCGAGCAGCGCGTTCGCCAGCTTCTCGACGTCCGCGCCGAATTGGGCGTACGTCCAGCGCCGCCCGGAGGGGACGTCGACGAGTACCTCGCGGTCCGGCCAGGCCGCCACCGCCCGGTCCAGGTCGGCCCCAATGGTGTCGCCGAGCAGGACCGTCCCGCTCGTCCCGTGTGTGTACGACAGTCCGGTCACCGGAAGTCCTCCTCGCGGTACTCGGCGTCCGAGCCGGCCGCCGTGGCCTCGCGCAGTTCGATGCGGCGGATCTTGCCGGAGACGGTCTTGGGCAGCGGGGCGAACTCCAGGCGGCGGACGCGCTTGTAGGGGGCGAGGGTCTCCCGCGAGTGTTCGAACAGCACCTTCGCCGTGTCGGGTCCCGGCTCCCAGCCGTCCGCGAGGACGACGTATGCCTTCGGCACCGCGAGCCGCAGCTCGTCCGGCGCGGGCACGACGGCCGCCTCGGCCACGGCCTCGTGCTCCAGCAGCGCGCTCTCCAGCTCGAAGGGGCTGATCTTGTAGTCGGAGGCCTTGAAGACGTCGTCGGCTCGGCCGACATACACGATGTATCCGTCTTCGTCCCGGTGTCCGATGTCCCCGGTGCGGTAGTAACCGCCCGCCATCGCCTCCGCCGTACGGTCGGCGTCGCCGTGGTAGCCGGTCATCAGGCCGACGGGCCGCGCGGACAGGTCCAGTGCGATCTCGCCCTCGTCCGCGCCCGGCGCACCCGACGCCGGGTCGAGGAGCTCCACCCGGTAACCGGGGCTGGGGCGGCCCATGGAGCCGGTCTTCAGGGGCTGGCCGGGGCTGTTGGAGACCTGGACGGCGGTCTCGGTCTGGCCGAAGCCGTCCCGGATGGTCACGCCCCAGGCCCGGCGGACCTGTTCGATGACCTCGGGGTTGAGGGGCTCGCCGGCGGCTACGGCCTCGCGCGGCGGGGTGCGCAGCTGGCTCAGCTCGGCCTGGATGAGCATGCGCCACACGGTCGGCGGGGCGCAGAAGGTCGTCACCCCCGCACGGTCCATCTCGGCCATCAGACGGGCCGCGTCGAAGCGCGTGTAATTGTGGAGGAAGACGGTCGCCTCGGCGTTCCACGGCGCGAACAGGTTGGACCAGGCGTGCTTGGCCCAGCCGGGCGAGGAGATGTTCAGGTGCACGTCACCGGGCTTGAGGCCGATCCAGTACATGGTCGCCAGGTGCCCGACCGGGTAGGAGACGTGGGTGTGTTCGACCAGTTTGGGGCGGGCCGTCGTACCGGAGGTGAAGTACAGCATCAGCGGGTCGTCCGCGTGGGTCCGCCCGTCGGGGGTGAAGCCGGCGGGGGCGGCGTACGCGTCCTCGTACGGCAGCCAGCCCGCGGGCGCGCCGCCGACGGCGATACGCGTGTAGCCGCCGGGCACGTCGTCGAACTTGCCGGTGTCCTCCGCGCGCACGAGCACATGCCGGACGTGGCCGCGCTCGACCCGGTCGCGCAGGTCGGCGGGGCCGAGCAGCGGGGTGGCCGGGATGACGACGGCGCGCAGCTTCATCGCGGCGAGTGCCGTCTCCCACAGCTCGGTCTGGTTGCCGAGCATGACGAGGACGCGGTCCTCGGCGCGGACACCCCGCGCGCGCAGCCAGTTGGCGACCTGGTCGGAGCGGGCGGACATCTCCTCGAAGGAGACCCGCGTCTCGGCACCGTCCTCCTCGACGATGTGCAGCGCGGTCCGGCCGTTTCCTTCCGCGACGACGTCGAACCAGTCGAGCGCCCAGTTGAAGTGCTGCGGCCGGGGCCAGGCGAAGCCCTCGTAGGCCGTGGCGTAGTCCTCGCGGTGTACCAGCAGGAAATCCCGCGCGCTGCGGAAGAGCTCGGTCGCCGTCGTCATTCGTCCTCCTCGGTCCCGGACCTTGCCGGGCGGCTCTGTGTCATCGTGTAATCCGTGACGCAGGTCTCACTACCCCCGAACGGGGGTGTGCGCCGCCATGAAGGGACGAGCGGGTGACGGGAGACGGTGCCGGGACGGCGGAGATACGGAGTGCGCTGGTACGGCTGCGGCGCACGACCGGGCTTCCGGTCGCCTTCGGCGGCCTGGTGGACTCCGGGCGGCAGCGGATGCGTATCAGCGAACTGAACGGCACGGCCACGCCCGCGCTCAGCGCCCTCGCGGTGACCTCCGGCCACGGCCTCGGCGGCAAGGCGGTCGCCCTCGCTCGCCCGTGCGCCGTGACGGACTACTCCTGCTCTCGGCAGATCAGCCATGAGTACGACGCCGCCGTGGCCGCCGAGG
Organism: Streptomyces sp. SA15; assembly: GCF_002291145.1. Lineage (GTDB taxonomy): Bacteria > Actinomycetota > Actinomycetes > Streptomycetales > Streptomycetaceae > Streptomyces. The sequence continues at coordinate 1,679 of NZ_NTGE01000036.1, read as the reverse complement.
GACTGCGCTCGGTGCTGGCGGTGCCCGTCGTCGTACGGCGCCGGGTGCGCGGGGTGTTGTACGGCGCCCTGCGGGACGCCCAGCCGTTGGGCGACCGCACGCTGACGGCGGCGGTGGATGCCGCGCGGGACGTGGAGCAGGCGCTGGTCGTCGCGGACGAGGCGCGGGGGCTGATGGCGGCGGCGCGGGTGGAGCCGGCCCGGGCCCCTGCGGAGGGGGCCGTGTGGGAGCAGGTCCGGGAGGCGCACGCGGCGCTGCGGGCGCTGGCTCCGCGGATCGCCGACCCGGCGGTGCGGGCGGAGCTTCTGGACGCCTGCGGACTCCTGACCGCGGGGACCTCGCCGTCGGAAGGGGTGCGGCTGGCGCCCCGTGAGGTGGATGTGCTGGCGTGTGTGGCGGCCGGAGCCACGAACGCGGTGGCCGCCGAACGGCTGGGCGTGACCACGGAGACGGTCAAGGGGTATCTCCGCTCGGCCATGCGGAAGCTGGGGGCACGGACACGTGGGGAGGCGGTGGTCGCCGCACGTCGGGCGGGGCTGCTGCCGTGAGTTCCGGAGGCATGTCATTCATGCGTCGGCGCTGTGAATTTCCTTATGCTCCCCCGGCTGTTATTTCCCTCACCACTCCTTCCGTCCGAATTTCAAGAGCCGTTGCTTAATATTGGCCAGGACACGACACAGGGAGGGGAGCGGTGACCGTGCGACGGGACTTCAAGGAGCCTGCCAGATGCCGCCCCGACCTGGTGATCGGTAGGGAGGAGCTGTTCACGGCGGCCCGTGAGCAGCTCGTCGGCGGCGGCAGCGTGCTGCTGCACGGCCCCGCCGGAATAGGAAAGTCCACCGTGCTGCGGGCATTGGCCGCGCATTATGGGGGCGCGGCCCGGACCGTGCTGCGCTGCTCGGCGACGGAGTCCGAATCCCATCTCCCGTTCCTGGCGCTGGCCGACCTCCTCGGCCTGGTCGCGCACGAGGTGGCCGACCGGCTGCCCGCCGCCCAGCGCACCGCCCTTGAGTCGGCGCTCACCGGCCGCGGCGAGTCCACCCTGCAGAGCGACGGACTCGCGCTGCGCCTGGCCGTGCTGTCCGTTTTCCGTGCGCTCGCCGCCGAGGGTCCCGTACTGGTCGTCGCGGACGATCTGCAGTGGCTGGACCCGGCGAGCGCGGAGCTTCTCGGCTTCGCCGCCCGCCGCCTCGGCGACACCCCGGTCCAGCTGCTGTGCGCGGTACGGACCGAGGGACAGGAGTACGACCGCCATCTACGCGCGTTGCCCCCGGACAGCCAGGCCATCCGCCTGAACCCGCTCTCCCGCGCCCAGGTCTCCGCGCTCCTCGACCACCGCGGCTACACCGGTCTGCCGCGCTCCACGGTCCGGGACATCCACCGCACCAGCGGCGGCAACCCGCTCTTCGCTCTCGAACTGGGCCGCGCGCTCGCCGAGAACCCCACCCCGCCCCGGCCGGGCGAGCCGCTGCACGTGCCCACCTCGCTGCGGGCCCTGGTGCTCAGCCGCCTGGAGATGCTGTCGGCCGAGGCCCGCCGCACCCTCCTCGTGGCCAGCGCCGGCGCGCGCCCCACGCTGGCCCTGCTGCACGCGGCCGGCCGGGAGAACGCCGAGGCCGAGACCGCCCAGGCGGCCGAACTGGGGCTGCTGGCGACCGAGCCGGAGGGTCCCGCCGTAC
>NZ_NTGE01000213.1 GCF_002291145.1 Streptomyces sp. SA15 | reverse complement strand
GTGGGCGGCATACGCGGGTGCGGGCGCGCTGGGGTTGTTCGGCTTCGGCGGGCTGGCGCGCGGCCGGACCGGGCGGGCCTGGGTGCTCGGCCTGTTCGGCCGCTACCGGGGGACCGTCCGGCGCACCGGCCTTATGTGGGTCAACCCGCTGCTGCTGCGCCGCCGGGTCGACGTACGCCTGCGGCACTGGCGCAGCGAGCCGATGCACGCGGCCGACACGAGCGGGGTCGCGCTGCGGGCGGCGGTGCTGGTGGTGTGGCGGGTGCGGGACACCGCGCGGGCCACGCTGGGGGTGGAGGACCACGAGACGTACCTGCGCGAGTGCGTCGAGGCGGCGCTCGCCCGGGTGCCGGTGGAGATGCCCGGCTCCGGCCGGGCCTGTGTCGACGCCACCGAGGACGCACTGACCCGGCAGGTCGCGACGGACACGGTGCCGGTCGGGGTCGAGGTGTTCTCGGTGCGGCCGCTGCGGGTGGAGTACGCCCCCGAGGTCGCCTCCGCGATGCACCGCCGCCGGCTCGCCGCGCTGGACGCCGAGCACCGGGCGAGCGTGCTCACCTCGGTCGTGGACTCGGTGGAGGACACGGTGACCCGGCTGACCATGCGGGGGCTGGTCGAACTCGACGACTACGAGCGGAAGGTGCTGGTGAAGGACCTGACGGTGGCGTTCTGTGCGGGGCGCGGGGAAACCGCCCCCTGACGTCCCGTGACGACCCGTCGAACAAGTCCCGTGATTGGTATGGACATGTTCAAGAGGCGGTCATAATCTCAGACTTGGTCTAGACCTACCTGCACAGCTCACTGAACCTCCCCACGTTCTCCAGGAGCGGCAGCATGCGCAGAAGGACCAAGTCGTACGCCGCCGTGGTGGGCCTCGCCACCGCCGGAACCCTCGTGCTCTCCTCCGGCGGCGCCAGCAGCCACGGCTACACAGACCTCCCCATCAGCCGGCAGAAGCTCTGCCAGAACGGCACCGTGACGAACTGCGGCGACATCCAGTGGGAGCCGCAGAGCGTCGAGGGCCCCAAGGGCTTCCCCGCCTCCGGTCCGGCCGACGGCCGGATATGTTCCGCCGGCCACACGCGGTTCGCACAGCTCGACAGCTCCAGGACCCCCTCGGGCGGCGCCTGGCCGACCACCAGGGTGTCGGGCGGTCAGCGCTACACGTTCCGCTGGCAGTTCACGGCTATGCACGCCACGACCGACTTCAAGTACTACGTCACCCAGCCGGGCTGGAACCAGAACCACAACCTGGCCCGCTCCGACCTCAACCTCACCCCGTTCCTGACCGTCCCCTACGGCGGTCAGCGCCCCCCGTCCACGCTCTCCCACAGCGGCACGCTGCCGTCCGGGCTGAGCGGCCGCCACGTGATCCTGGCGGTGTGGACGGTCGCGGACACGGGCAACGCGTTCTACGCCTGCTCGGACGTCACGTTCTGAGGCTCCACATCTGACGGTACGTCAACTACCGTGCGCCTCCATGGAATCCAGGAGGCGTACGGTCGCGGAGCTCGTCGCCGGCCGGTGGGGAGACCACCGCCCGGGTCTGTGGTGCGAGGACCGGGTGCTGACCCACCACGAGGTGGCGGCGGGGGCCGCGGCCCGGGCAGCCCTACTGACCGACCTGCTGCCACCCCGCGCACATATCGGGGTCCTGCTCGACAACACCCCCGAGTACCCGATGTGGCTGAGCGCGGCCGCCCTCGCGCGCGCCGCCGTGGCCGGAATCAATCCCACCCGCCGGGGCCCCGAACTCGCCCGCGACGTCCTGCACACCGAGTGCCGCCTCCTCGTCACCGAGCGCACCCACCTGCCCCTCCTGGCCGGCCTCGACCTGCCCGGGGTGCGCCTGCTGGTGACCGACACGGAGGAATACGGTGAGCTGCTCGCCCCGTACGCCGACGCGCGGCCGGACACCTCCCGCGCTACCCCCGCCGACCACCTGCTCCTCTACTTCACCTCCGGCTCGACCGGCGCCCCCAAGGCCGCGCTCTGCTCCCAGGGCCGCCTGGCCGCCGCCGGGCGCTCGCTGGCCGAGCAGTTCGGGGTGGGTCCGGACGACGTGCACTACGTCTGCATGCCGATGTTCCACGGCAACGCGGTGATCGCCGACTGGGCGCCCGCCCTCGTGGCCGGCGCGGGCGTGGCGCTGCGGCGGCGGTTCTCGGCGTCGCGGTTCCTGGCGGACGTACGGCGCTACCGGGCGACGTACTTCACCTACGTCGGCCGGGCCGTGCAGTACATCCTCGCCACCGAGCCACGCCCCGACGACCGCGACAACCCGCTGCGGCTGGGCTTCGGCACGGAGGCGGGGGCGGTGGACGCGGCGGCGTTCGAGCGGCGGTTCGGGGTGCGGCTGGTGGAGGGATACGGGTCGTCGGAAGGCGGCGCGGCGATCCAGTGGCGGCCGGGCACACCGCCGGGCGCGGTCGGCCCGGCGGCACCCGGCTTGGTCGTCCTGGATCCGCAGACGCACGAGGAGTGCCCACCGGCGATCTTCGACGGGGCCGGTCGGCTGCTGAACGGTGACGACGCCATCGGGGAGCTGGTGAACCGCGGACCCAGCCCCTTCGAGGGCTACTGGCGCAACCCGCAGGCGGAGGCGGAGCGGCGGCGGGACGACGGCTGGTACTGGACCGGCGACCTCTTCTACCGGGACGCCGACGGCTACCTCTACTTCGCCGGCCGCACCGACGATCGTCTCCGCGTCGACAGCGAGAACCTCGCCGCCACGATGATCGAGAACATCCTCGCCCGGTACGAGGGCGCGGTCGCCGTCGCTGTCTACGCGGTGCCGGATCCGGTCACCGGGGACCAGGTGATGGCGGCGATCGCCGGGGACTTCGAACCGCGGGCCTTCGCCGACTTCCTGCTCGCCCAGCCGGACCTGGGGACGAAGATGGCGCCCCGCTTCGTACGGGTGGTGGAGCGGATGCCCGTCACGGCCACGAACAAGATCCACCGGGCACTGCTGCGGAGGGAAGGGTTCCGGTGCGCGGACCCGGTGTGGTGGCGGCCTCCCGGGGAGCGGGCCTACCGGAGGCTGACCAGGGAGGAAGCCGAAGGGCCCCTCGCGTCCACGAGAGGCCCTTCATCTGTGCGCCGCCAGGGACTCGAACCCCGGACCCGCTGATTAAGAGTCAGCTGCTCTAACCAACTGAGCTAGCGGCGCATGACTCCCGCCGTCCGCCTTCGGCGGTGGGCGACAAGGAAAATACTACCTGGTCCGCAGGGGTGCTTCTGACGCCGATCCGTGTGCCCTGGATCGCCTCTGTGTGTTGCAGATCGTGTTCCAGCGTTCCAGACCGTGTTCCAGATCGTGTTCTAGATCGCCAGGGACAGCAGTACGGGCGCCGCCCCCCGGTTCAGCCGGTCCGCGGCCTGGCGGAGCCGGTGGGCGTGCTCGACCGGGAGGGACAGGGCCAGGCAGCCGACCGAGGAGCCGGCCGTGATCGGAACGGCCGCGCAGACCGTGCCGACCGCGTACTCCTGGAGATCGAGGTGGGGCACCGTCGGCGGCTGGGACTCCAGGCGGGAGAGCAGCAGCTTGTCGCTGGTGATGGTGCGCGAGGTGAGCCGGGCCATCTTGTGACGGGAGAGGTGGTCGCGGCGGCTGTTGTGGTCGAGCTGGCCGAGCAGGCTCTTGCCGATCGCGGTGGCGTGCGCGGAGTAGCGGAAGTCGACCCACTCGTGGACCGCGGGAGTGGCCGGGCTGTCGGCGTACTGGGTGACGTTGATCTCGCCGTCGACGTACCGGCTGATGTAGACGGCGGCGCCGACGGAGTCGCGCAGCCGGTCGAGGGTCTGCTGGAGGCGCTCGCGCACCGCCAGCTCGCGGTCGGCTCCGGCGGAGCCGAGGCGGGTGAGGGCGTCACCGGTGACGTACGCGCCGTCGGTGACCTGCTCGACGTATCCCTCGCGGCGCAGCATCCGCAGGAGCGTGGTCAGTCGCTCCGGGCTGAGGCCGGTGAGGCGGGCGAGCTGGGTGTCGGTGACTCCGGTGGTGTGCCGCGCCACCGTCTCCAGGACGCGCAGGGCGTCCTGGGCCGAGTGGTACGGCGCGGTCGGCTCGTGCATCAGCGCCACGGTGCTCCCCCTGCGCTTGTAGGGCCGTTTTCCGGACAGCCGGGCCCTACCACGATAGCCGCCAACCGCCGTCGGCGGAGGGGCTGTTCCGCAGATTCGGGGTCGCGATACCGGCGCCCGCAGGGCGTGTGAACTGGGGATTATGCAAGGGGCATATGCCCATGGCTGGGCGCCGGCCACGGTGCCGGCGCCCTCCCGTGCGGGTCGCTACAGTACGGCGCTCAGGAACTCCCGCGTCCGTTCGTGGTCGGGGTCGCCGAAGAGCTTCTCCGGCGGCCCGGACTCGATGACACGGCCCGAGTCGAACATCAGTACCTGATCCGAGATGTCCCGGGCGAAGTTCATCTCGTGGGTCACGCACAGCATCGTGATGTCGGTGCTGCGGGCGATGTCCCGCAGCACGTCCAGCACGCCGGCCACGAGCTCCGGGTCCAGCGCCGACGTCACCTCGTCCAGCAGGAGCACCTGCGGCCGCATCGCCAGCGCCCGGGCGATCGCCACCCGCTGCTGCTGGCCGCCCGACAGCTGCGTCGGATAGGCGTCGCACTTGTCGCCGAGGCCCACCAGGTCGAGCAGGTCCCGGGCCCGCTGCTCGGCCTCGTCCTTGGACAGGCCGAGGACGGTGACCGGCGCCTCGGTGACGTTCCTGAGCACCTTCATGTTCGGGAAGAGGTTGAACTGCTGGAAGACCATCCCGATCTTCTTGCGGACCTCGCGGACCTGCTTCTCGGGGGCCGGGAAGAGCTGCTCCCCGTCGACGGTGATCGTGCCCTCGTCGGGCTCGGCCAGGGTCATCAGCAGCCGCAGGATCGTCGTCTTGCCGGAGCCGGACGGGCCGATCAGCGTGACGTGCTTGCCGGTGTCGACGGAGAAGTCGAGGTGGTCGAGGACGGTGTTGCCGCCGAAGCGCTTGGTGACCTGCTCCAGGCGGATCAGCTCACGGGTCTCCGCGGCGGGGGCGGCGGCCTGCTTGCCGAGGGTCGGCGCCGAGGGCTGCTTGCCGTCCGCGGCCGAGGGCTGCTTGTCGGGCGGTGTCGTGGGTTCGGTGTCAGCGGGCAAGACGACGCTCCAGGGCTCGGAGGAGGAGGGAGGCGGGGTAGGCGATGAGGATGAAGGCGATCCCTACGGCCACGATCGGCTCGTTCATCTGGAAGGTCTGCGAGCCGAACTGGCGGGCCTCGCCGAGCATCTCCAGCACGCCGATGGTCATCAGCATCGGCGAGTCCTTCAGCATCGCGATGACGTAGTTGCCCAGGGCGGGCACGACGCGGCGCAGCGCCTGCGGCAGGATCACCGCGGTCCAGGTGCGCGTGCGCGGCATGCTGAGCGCGGTCGCCGCCTCCCACTGGCCGGCGGGCACGCCGTCGATGCCGGCGCGGTACACCTCCGCGGTGTACGTGGAGTAGTGCAGGCCGAGGCCGATCACGCCCGTCGCCAGCGCGGAGAGGGTGAGGCCCCACTCCGGCAGGACGTAGAAGATGAAGAAGAGCTGCACCAGCAACGGGGTGTTGCGGATGAACTCGGTGACCGCCGTCACCGGCCAGCTCACCACCTTCAGGGGCGAGCGCTGGGCCAGGGCCCAGACCAGCCCGAGGGCGAAGGCGATCAGCGAGCCCAGTACGAGGGCCTGCAGCGTGACGACGACGCCGTCCCAGAAGACCGGCATGAAGTCGCCCAGCGTGGACCAGTTCCACGTCATGAGGCACCTCCGGGAGCGGCGGACGAGCCGGCTACGAGGTCCTGCGGCCGGCCCGCGTCGGCCTTCCCGGGCCCGGGCCGGGACAGGGCGGTCGCGATGCTGCCCTTGGGCGGGGTCCGCCCGACACTCGCCTTGGCCCTGCGTTCCACCAGGCGCATCACGCGGGTGAGCAGGAAGGCGAGCACGAAGTACATGACGAGGATGACGGTGTAGACCGGGGCGCTCTGGCCGGTGGCGTTGCGCACCAGCTGGGCGGCGAAGGTGATGTCCCCCACGCCGAGAACGGAGACCAGGGCGGTGCCCTTCAGCAGCTCGATGAGCAGGTTGTTGAAGGGCGGCACCATCTCGGGCCAGGCTTGCGGCAGCACGATCTTGCGCATCCGCTGGGCCGGCGTGAAGCCCAGGGCGACGCCGGCCTCACGCTGGGCCGGCGGCACGGCGGCCACCGCACCCCGGACGATCTCCGAGCCGTAGGCGCCGTAGGTGCAGCCCAGGGTGAGCACGGCGGCCCACATCGGCACGAGCTGCCAGCCAAGGGTCAACGGCACCACGAAGAACACCCAGATCATCAGGACCAGGGCGGAGGTGCCGCGGAACATCTCGAAGTACGCGCCCGACACGAAGCGCACGATCCACAGCCGGTGTGTACGGGCGGTGCCCACGACGAAGGCGACGACCGCGCCGAGCGCGGCACTGAACACGGTCAGCTGGACGGTGATCCAGACACCGTCGAAGAGGAGAGCCCACAGATGGGAGTTGATGTCGCTCATGACCGGCACTTCTCCTCGGCCGTGAGATTCGTCATCTGGTCCTTCGTGAAGCCGAAGGGCCGCATGATCTCCAGCAGCTCACCGCTCCGCTTCAGCTTGTGCAGCTCACGGTTGAACGCGTCCCGAAGGTTCCGCTCCGGCATCCGGAAGGCGAAGGCGCCGGCGTCGACGACCGGTTTCCCGTCCATGTACGGCGTGACCTCCTCGGTCGCCTCCACCTTCTTGCTGCCGGTCTGCTTCACCACGTTGCGCACCGTGACGGCGGTGCCCACGAAGACGTCGACGCGGCCCTGTTCGACGGCGAGGAGACCGGCCAGCTGGTCGGGCAGGGTGTCGATCTGCTTCACACCCGCCTCCTTGGCGTAGTCGATCTCCGCGTAGCCGATGCCGGTCGCCATCCGGGCCTTCGCCCGCGCGATGTCGGCGTAGGTGCGAAGGTTCTTCGGGTTGCCCTTGGGCACGATGAAGGCGTCCTTCATCTGGTACTCGGGGTCGGCGAAGAGCACCTGTTCGCAGCGCTCCGGGTTGATGTACATGCCGGCCGCGACCACGTCGAACTGCAGCGAGTTCAGTCCGAAGATCAGCGAGCCGAACTCGGTCGGGAACGGTTCGACGTTCTCGACGCCGAGATTGCCGAAGATGCGCTCGGCGATGGCCGGGGCCGACCCGGTGATCTTGCCGTCCGTGCCGATATAGCCGTACGGCTGCTCGCCCGCGATGCCCAGGCGCACGGTGCCGTTGGCCCGCAACTGATCGAGCAGGTGCCCGCCGTCCCCGGTGTCGGCCGTGGCCACCCGGCTGCACCCGCTACTCGCCCCGACCGCGCCCGCCGTGACCAGCGCGGCCGTGCCCGAGAGCAGGGTGCGTCGGCGTATGCCGGGTCTCCTCGTGCTTCGTGAGCCGTTGTCGTCTGCCTGCAGTCCAACCATGGGCGCGCGGCTACCCGGATCGACACCGGGTATTCCGGCCACTCCCCGTTTCTTCACGTACGGGCGGGTTCTCCAGCGAGTTGCATTGGAACGCGCGCGGCAGGGCAGATGGCCCCGGAGAAACGCGGAGGACGCCCAACGATTTGAAGGGGGACGGAATGGCGGAACGCTACGTGGAGGTCGCGCTGGACCGACGCGGGGTCCGGTGCCGGGCACGACTGCTCGACGACCGGGCACCGATCACGTGCGCGGCGGTGTGGGACGCGCTGCCCCTGAGCAGCGACGTCTACCACGCGAAGTACGCCCGCAACGAGATCTACGCCCTCTTCCCACCCTTCGCGGAAGCGGAACCGCCCCTGGAGAACCCGACGGTCACCCCGATCCCCGGCGACCTCTGCTACTTCTCCTTCGCCGGCGCGGAACTCGGCACCCGCGCCTACGGCTACGACCGCGAGGTCCGCCCCGGCACCACCCTGGTCGACCTGGCCCTCTTCTACGAACGCAACAACCTCCTCCTCAACGCCGACGTCGGCTGGGTCCCCGGCATCGTCTGGGGCCAGATCGTCGAGGGCCTTCAGGACATGGCGGTGGCTTGTAATGACCTGTGGCGGTCCGGGGCGGCGGGGGAGACGCTCAGTTTTCGGCGGGCGTGATCTGTGAGCCCTCGCAGCGGTACGGGAGGGGTCCCGACGCGTAGGGCAATGCTTGTGACATGGACAAGGAGCCGACGAAGCCGGAGGAGTCGGAGCTTCTGCCGGCTTGGGGGTGCGTCGTTCTCCTGTGCTTGGTGCTGGTCGCCCTGGTGGTGTTGGTCGGAGGGATCTTCCAGATCCTGGCCACGGCGAACGTCAGACTCGTCCACACAGGAGGCCCTGCCCCGGACACCGAGTTCAGCTCCCGTCACGTGGGCGCCGGTCTCACCGACAACGAGCGCTACACCTTCACCTGGCGGGTGCGCGACAGCCTCGAAAGCACTCTGAGCGTCCGGCGGTCGTTCTCCCTGCCCCACCTCCGCCGCGTCGACGACGTGTCGGGCCAGCTGACCGCGTACGTCCCGGCGGGCTGCGCGGACCGTGCGATCCGGTGGCGGATCACCGTCAACGGACGGGAGGCCGGCGCCGGTACCTTCCAGGGGCAGCAGGCGTACGTGATCCCCACCGACTACTCCTCGGACGGCGACCTGGACACCGTCGTGGTCGCCGCCGACTGGGACGGCGGCACCGAGGCGTGCCCCCGCTTCCGGCTGGTGTGGGACACCAAGGCGCTGGAGCCGTAGACCGCCGACGAATCCGACCCTCGTACGGAACCGCAGGGAGCCCTGCCACAAGGGCCGAGCCGTACGTCACCCGGCGGGTGCGATACGGAGGACGGCGGCGGTGCCGCGGATCTCGACGACCTTCAGGCTCATGGCGTCGTTGATGGTCGCGGCGGGTCCCTCGCCGCAGCTCAGCCCGACCCCGCCGCCGCCCGCCGACGACACGCTGCCGCCACCGGAACAGCCCGAAACGCTGTAGCCCGACCCCGTCAGCGGAGCGACCATCTCGACCCTGCCGCCGGTGATCGCCTTCACCTCGATCGGCCCGAGGCCGTACGTTTCCGGCACTGTCACGACGTCCCCCACGGCGACCTCGATCTCGCACGTCCCGTCAGCGCACGGCCCGGTCGGCGAGGGCGACGGCGTGGCCGTCTCCGTGGGAGTCGGCGTGGGGTCGGACGCCGGTGACCCGGAGCCGGATCCGCTGGACCGGCCCTCGGCGGGGGACCCGTCCGAAGAATCCGAGGAACACGACGTGAGAGCGGCGAACACGACAGCGGCAACAACGGCGACGACGGCGGTGGATGACGTTCTACGCATCATGGTCGCCATGGAACCCCACCCCGACCGGGACCCCTCCCGGCCCTCGCCCGGGCGGGCGCGCCGGCAAGAGTGGAGCGCGCGCTGCTCCGGGAGCAGCCCCGGGAGTGCGAGCCCGCAAGGGTCGTACGGCGAGCCCCTCAGCCTCCGGCCCCCGTCACCCCCGCCTCGTCCAACGCATGCGCCGCCCGCAGCACCAGATCATCCCGGTGCCGGGCCGCGACGATCTGCAGGCCCACCGGCAGCCCGTCGCCGTCCGTTCCCACGGGTACGGACGCCGCCGGCTGCTGGGTCATGTTGAACGGGTACGTGAAGGGCGTCCAGCCCGTCCAGCGGCGGTGGCCCGAGCCCTTGGGGACCTCTGCGCCCGCCTCGAAGGCGGTGATCGGGAGGGTGGGGGTGACCAGGAGGTCGTAGGAGTCGTGGAAGTGGCCCATGCGGCGGCCGAGGTCCATGCGGACGTCCACCGCGGCGAGGTAGTCCAGCGCGCTGTAGCGGGCGCCCTGGTCGCAGATCTCCCTGAGGCCCGGGTCGAGGAGTTCCCGCTGGTGCGGTCCGAAGGGCTGGGTGACGCGGGCCGCGCCGCTGAACCACAGGGTGTGGAAGGCGTCCACCGGGTCGGTGAGGTCGGGGTCGGTCTCGGTGACGTACGCGCCGAGTTCCGCGAGGCGTTCCACCGCGTGGCGCACCGCCGCCGCGACCGCCGGCTGTACCGCCACCTGGCCGCCGAGGGAGGGCGAGTAGGCGACGCGCAGGCCGTGCACCCCGCCCGACAGCCCCGCCGCGAAGGAGCCGGGCGCCGGGCCGAGCGCCGACCAGTCACGGGAGTCCGGGATGCCGATGACGTCGAGGAGGAGTGCGGCGTCCGCCGCGGTCCGGGTCATCGGGCCCACGTGGGCGAGGGTGCCGAAGGCGCTGGCGGGGTAGAGGGGGACGCGGCCGTACGTCGGCTTGATCGCGAAGATGCCGCAGAAGGCCGCCGGGATACGGACGCTGCCGCCGCCGTCCGTGCCGAGGGCGAGCGGGCCCGCGCCGAGCGCCACGGCCGCCGCCGCGCCGCCGCTGGAGCCGCCCGCGGTGCGCGACGGGTCGTGGGGATTGCGGGTCACGCCGTTCAGCGGCGAGTCCGTCACGCCCTTCCAGCCGAACTCGGGCGTCGTGGTCTTGCCGAGGAAGACGGCGCCGTGCTCGCGCAGGCGGGCGACGGACGGGGCGTCCTCGTCCCAGCGGCCCTGCTCCGAGATCGCCTTCGAGCCCTTGAGTGTCGGCGCCCCGCGCAGCAGCAGGATGTCCTTCACCGTGACCGGCACGCCGTCCACCAGCCCGGCCGGCTCGCCGCGCCGCCATCGGTCGGCCGACGCCCGCGCCTGCGCGAGGGCCTCGTCCGCGAGGAGGCGCACGAACGCGTTCACCTCCGGCTGGATCGCCTCCGCCCGCTCCAGGGCCGCGCGGGTCGCCTCCACGGGGCTGAATTCGCCCTTGCGGTAGCCGTCGACGAGTTGTACCGCGGTCAGTTCGGTGAGCTCCGGCATCCGCGCCTCCGTAGGACGATCAGGACGGTCAGGACGGTCAGTGGCCTGGTACGTACCCACGCTGCTTGTCGACCACGTTCGGCAGCGACTTGCCCGCCTCCCAGCGCTCGTACATCTCCACGAACTGAAGTCCCAATTCTTCCCGCCAGCCGACCGTGTCGCCGCTCATGTGCGGGGAGACGATCAGGTTCGGGACCTGCCACAGCGGGCTGTCGGCGGGCAGCGGCTCGTGCTCGAAGACGTCCAGGGCCGCGCCCGCGATCCAGCGCTTGGACAGCGCCTCGGCCAGCGCGTCCTCGACGACCAACTGCCCCCGGCCGATGTTCACGAACCGTGCCGAGGGCTGCATCACCCCGAAGCGGCGGGCGTCGAACATGCCGTACGTCTGCTCGGTCAGCGGCGCCGCCGCGATCACCCAGTCGGCGCGGGCCAGCAGCCGGTCGAGGTCCTCGGGCCCGTGGACCCCGGCGCGCGGGGTGCGGCCGACGAGCGCGGCGGTGATGCCGAGCGCCTTGAGCGTCGCGACGATCGCCCGGCCGATCGGCCCCGCCCCGACGACGCACGCGCGCGTGCCGGCGACCCGCTCCGACTCGCGGTGCCGCCACGTCCGCTCCCGCTGGAGGTCCCAGGTGCGGGGCAGATCCTTGGCCATCGCCAGGACGAGCGCGGCGACGTACTCGGCGATCGGCTGGTCGAAGACCCCGCGCGCGTTCGTCACCACGGTGTCGGAGGCGGCGAGTTCCGGACACATCAGGTGGTCCACGCCCGCGCTCGCCGTGTGCACCCAGCGCGGCCGCGGGCCCTCGCCCGGCCAGGCCGCCCGTACCGCGTGCGAGGTGAAGTCCCACACCAGCAGCACATCGGCGTACGGCAGCCGCTCGGCGAGCGTCGATTCGTCCGCGTGCTCGATGCGGGCGCGGCCGGTGAGGCGGCCGAGCCGGGGCAGCGGATCGGCCTCGAGGACGAGGACGGTGGGGGTGCTTTCGGCCGCGGGGCCGAAAGAGGGAGGAGGGCCGGATTCGGGTGCGGTCATGGGGGTGCCGTTCGGAAGCCGATTTTCGGGCATGACAGCCGCCTGACGTGGGCGGATACTGGGGGTTGACCAGGGTGTGACGCGGGCGTGACAAGGGCGGATTGACCACGCTCGCACCCCAACCTACCTTCGTCAACACGGACATGTGCACGGTCCGTTGTCCCCTGGTCCCTCACCGTGAGGCCGGTGCCTGCCATGGACGTTTCTTTTCTCGGTGGCCCGCGCCCCCAGCGCGGTGTCGGGGTCGTGGCTCCCTTCGACTTCGCCCTCGACCGCGAGCTGTGGCGTTGGGTCCCCGACGAGGTGTCACTGCACCTGACACGCACGCCGTACGTGCCGGTCGAGGTCAGTCTCGACCTGGCCCGTCTGGTCAGCGAGCACGAGACCCTGCACGAGGCGGTGCGCACACTGACCGCGATCGCACCCGAGGTCGTGGCCTACGCCTGTACGTCCGGCAGTTTCGTCGGCGGGATCGCCGGGGAGCGCGCGATGTGCGAGGCGATGACCACGGCGGGCGCCGTGCCCTCGGTGACGACGTCCGGTGCGCTCCTCCAGGCGCTTCAGGAGCTGGGCGTACGGCGGGTGGCGCTGGTGACGCCGTACACGGTGTCGGTGACCCGCGCGCTGGAGGAGTACGTGGCGGAGGCCGGGGTCACGGTCACCGGATGCGCGTACATGGGCCTGACCAGGCACATCTGGAAGGTCCCGTACCGGGATGTGGCGGAGATGGCCCGCAAGGCCGTGCACGACGGGGCCGACGCGCTGTTCATCAGCTGCACCAACCTGCCGACGTACGACGTGATCCCCCAGCTGGAGGCGGAACTGCGGATGCCGGTGATCTCGGCCAACCAGGTGACGATGTGGGCGGCGTTGCGCCGATTGGGTACCCGAGCCGTGGGACCGTACCAGGCGCTGATCGATCCGGCGGCGCGCACCGGTCCCGTGGTGCCGGAACTGCCGGGACTGCCCGACATGCCCGGACTACCGGAACTGCCGGACGAAGGACAGCAGCAGGAAGGCTGGACATGACAGCACTCGGATTCCTCTACCCGGGCCACTCCGCCGAGGACGACTATCCGCGCATCGAGCAACTGCTGGGCAGCGACATCCGACTGGACGTGTTCCACACCGACATCGGTGAGGACGCGCACCGGGTCGACGCCCTGCGCGAGATGGGCTCCGCGGAGCGGCTCGCGGCGGGCGTCGAGGAACTGCGCCTGGCGGGCGCCGAGTCTGTGGTGTGGGCCTGCACCAGCGGCAGCTTCGTCTACGGCTGGGAGGGCGCCCACGAGCAGGTACGCGCCCTCGCCCTCACAGCGGGCATGCCGGCCTCCTCCACGTCCTTCGCCTTCGTGCACGCGGTGCGGGAGCTGGGGGCGCGGCGGGTCGCGGTGGGCGCGACATATCCGGACGACGTGGCGGACCTCTTCGCGGAGTTCCTGCGGGCGGGCGGCGCGGAGGTCGTGGCCCTGCGCGGCTCCGGGATCATCACGGCGGCGGAGGTCGGGACGTGGGGGGAGGCGGAGGTGTTCGCGCTGGCGCGCGCGGCCGATGACCCGGACGCGGAGGCGCTGCTCCTGCCGGACACGGCGCTGCATACGGCGGCCCACATCCCGGCCCTGGAAAAGGAACTAGGCAAGCCGGTCCTCACGGCGAACCAGGTGACGGTGTGGGAGGCCCTGCGGCTGACGGACCGCCGGGTGAACGCGCCGGCGCTGGGCGCACTGTTCACCCGGGAGCCGATCGTCCAGGCCTGACGGCCGGCTCCGGGGGGTCTGGGGCGCCGCCCCCAGACCCCCCGGGGGACTGCGTCCCCGGAATAACCGGGGACCCCCTCCTGTTAGCCCCGGAGGACAGCGCACGGCACACAACAGGAGGCCCCCCACCGTGATCCCAACGGCACACGAGATCCGGGGAACAACCCACGGCACCGCCCCCACCCCCCTCTCCGTCCTCGACCTGGTCACCGTCGGCGCGGGCCGCACCGCCACCGACGCCCTCCGCACCAGCGTCGCCCTCGCCAAGCTGACGGAGTCCCGCCGTTTCCACCGCTACTGGGTGGCCGAGCACCACTCCATGCCGGGCGTCGCCTCCTCCTCGCCGGCCGTGATCCTCGCCCACCTCGCCGCCCACACCACCCGCATCCGCCTCGGCTCGGGCGGCGTGATGCTCCCCAACCACGCCCCGCTGGTCATCGCGGAGCAGTTCGGCACGCTGGAAGCCATGGCCCCGGGCCGCGTCGACCTCGGCCTCGGCCGAGCGCCGGGCACCGACGGCGCCACGGCCGCAGCCCTCCGCCGTACCGACCGCCTCAACGAGGGCGCCGACGACTTCCCCGAGCAGCTCGCCGAGCTGATCCGTTTCCTCGACGACGACTTTCCCGACGGCCACCGCTACCGCCGTATCCACGCCGTCCCGGGCCCCATCCAGGCGACCTCCCCCGGCGGCGTCCAGTCCCCGCACCGCCCGCCCGTCTGGCTTCTCGGCTCCTCCGGCTTCAGCGCCCGCCTCGCCGGCGCCCTCGGCCTGCCCTTCGCCTTCGCGCACCACTTCTCGGCGCAGAACACCGTCCCGGCCCTGGACCTGTACCGGGAGTCCTTCCGGCCGTCCGCCGTCCTGGACGAGCCGTACGCCCTCATCGGCGTCTCCGCCCTCGCCACCGAGGACCCCCGCGAGGCCCGCCGGCAGGTCATGGCCGCCGCGCTGAACATGATCCGCCTGCGCACCGGCCGCCCCGGCCTCGTCCCCACCCCGGAAGAGGCGGAGACCTACGAGTTCAGCCCGATGGAGCGGGAGTTCATGGACTCCTGGAACGCCAACGTCATCCACGGCACCCCCGACGAGGTCCGCACCGGCCTCGACGACCTGCACAAGCGCACCGGCGCCGACGAGCTGATGATCACGGGCAACGCCCACAGCGGGGACGTACGCCTGCGGTCGTACGAGCTCATCGCGGACGCCTACGGACTGCCCGCGGCCTGAGCCTCGCGGCCGTCGTCACACCCGTACCTCCAACAACCCGGAGATACGATCCGGCGGCACCGGCCGCGAGTACAGCCACCCCTGACCGGTGTCGCACCCGATCCGCCGCAGCCGGGCGGCCTGCGCCGACGTCTCCACGCACTCCGCGGTGACGGTCAGGCCGAGCCGGTGGGCGAGCTGGATCATCGCCTCCACGACGACCTCGTCCGCCGGGTTCGGAGCGACGCCTTCCCCCTCGTACTGGAATCCCCGTACGAAGGACCCGTCCAGCTTCAGCACCGACACCGGCAGCCGGCTCAGGTACGCGAGGTTCGAGTAGCCCGTGCCGAAGTCGTCGATGGCGATGTGCACGCCCATGTCGCTGAGCGCCTGCAGCGCCTGGAGCGGGCGGCCCGCCGAGCCCATCACCGCCGACTCCGTCAGCTCCAACTGCAACAACTCCGGCTCCAGGCGCGTCTCCGCGAGGATCTCCGCCACGTCCGCCACCAGATCCGAGTCCCAGACCTGACGCACCGCCACGTTGACGCTCACGAAGATCGGCGGCTCCTCGGGGTGGTCCAACTGCCAGCGGCGGGCCTGGCGGCAGGCGGTGGCCAGCACCCAGCGGCCGAGCGGCACGATCGAGCCGTCCGCCTCGGCCAATCCGATGAACCGATTCGGCGTCAGTACGCCGAACTGTGGATGATTCCATCGGACCAGCGCCTCGACGCCCCGCAGTCGGCCGTCCTCCATGCACACCAGCGGCTGGTACTCGAGGGTGAACTCGCCCCGCTCGATGGCGGGGCGGAGCGTGGAGGCGAGGGCCTGGCGCGTCATGCGGTGGGCGTTGCGCTCCGGGTCGAAGAGCGTCCAGCGGGACTTGCCGTCGGCCTTCGCCCAGTACAGCGTCGTATCGGCGGCCTGCATGAGACCCGTGGCGGTCGTGCCCGCCGCCTGCCGCTCCACAACCCCGATGGAGGCGGAGACCGACAGCCGCCGGCCGGTGATGTCGAACGGCGCCTGAATCGCCGTCAGGACGGACTCGGCGAGGTCTGCGAGCTGTTCGGTGCCGGTCGAGTCCTCGACGAGCAGGGCGAATTCGTCGCCGCCGAGCCGCGCCACCAGCGGGGTACTCACCCGGCCGGTGCCGGCCTCCTCCGCGCACCGCGTGAGACGTTCCGCCACGGCGGCCAGCAGGCGGTCGCCGACGCGGTGGCCGAGGGTGTCGTTGACGGCCTTGAAGCCGTCCAGGTCCAGGTAGCACAGGCCGATCCGGCCGGTGCCGCCCTGCTCGTACGACTCCGTCTCCAGTGCGGCCGTGAGGCGTTCGAAGAACAGGGTGCGGTTGGGCAGCCGGGTCACCGGGTCGTGCATCTGCAAGTGGCGCAGCCTGGCCTGGAGTTCGCGGTGGCCGCTGATGTCGGCCACGGACAGCAGGACGACGCCGGGTCCGTCCTGCGGGAGGGGGGCGACCGTGACCTGAGCCCAGAAGGACTGGCCGTCGGGGTTCTTGATGCGGCGCGTGCAGCGCAGCTTGGCCTGCCGGCCGCGCAGGATCTCCCGGTAGGCGTGCCAGGAGCGGGCGTCGGAGGCCAGGTCCACCAGATCGGCGGCGATGCGCCCGGCCAGTGCCTGAGGTGCGCTGCCGAGGAGTTCGCCGAGCTGGTCGTTGGCGCCGACGACCAGACCCTCGCGGTCGACGACGGCCATGGCGAGCGGCGCGGCGTCGAACACCGAACGGTACGCCTCCGCCGTACGTGGAGATGCGATGCTGTCACTCTCTGTGGCGGCGGACCCGTCGAGGTCTGCCGCGGGCGTCGGCCCTTCGGACGTTCCGCTCACCGCTCACTCCCGCAGTGCATTCGATCGCTGTCCGCCAGGAAAGTGTGCCGATCATAGGGGGCTGGCCCCGGGCCCTTCCAGCCACTGTCCAGTGTCCCGGACGGACCGGCACTTCTGACAGATCGTTTCTGCTCGCGTCTGGACGGGTTCCTCGGACGCCTGACCAGTTGTGACGTTCCGTGAGCGATCCGGGGTGTCGCTTCTGACGATCCCTCCGCCTTCTCACTCGTCCGGTGCAGCCAAACAGGGCGTTGTATGACAAATTCTCACAAGCTGGGTTCGGTGTCCCGTGAACCGTTCCCGGAGGTCCCAGTGCCGCGTCAGTTCCCGCGCCCCCGACTGCGCAACACCGCGGCCGTGTTCACCACCCTTTCGGCGCTCGCCGCGACCTCCGTCGTGACCGGCCCCTCGGTCGCCGAGCCGTTCGCGGCGGCCCCCTGCGCCCTGGAGCGCACCGACGCCCACCACTCGGAGGGGCTGGACACCTGGAACGCCGCGTATCCGCGCCCGAGCCGCTCGCTCGACGCGGTGATGGTCTTCCTGTCCTTCCCGGACTCGGTGCCGTTGACCACACCCGCCGAGTTGACCGCCGACCATTTCCCGGCCACCAGCGACTTCTTCGAGCGCGCTTCCTACGGCCGGTTCACCCTGCGCCCGCACCCGCTCCGGCACTGGATCCGGATGCCGCGGCCCTCGATGTCGTACGCCATGCAGCGCGACTGGAGCACCGCGCACCGGGCCGCCTACCTGCGTGACGCGCTCGCCGTGGCCGATGGGCAGGTCGACTTCTCGCGCTACGACATCGTCTACTTCGTCGCCGATCCGCACGCGCCCGGCGTGGACTCGGACGCGACGAAGGTGGTCAACCTGGACGAGCCGATGCGGGTCGACGGCACGGACCTCCGGCGGGTCGTCACGGTCTTCGAGCGGCATCCGCCGGACCGGCTGGTGCTGGCCCACGAGACCGGGCACGTGTTCGACCTGCCGGACCTGTACCACCGGCCGATGGACGGCAAGGGCGACTGGGACACGTTCGTCGGGGACTGGGATCTGATGGGCAGCCAGTTCGGACTGGCGCCGGACCTGTTCGGCTGGCACAAGTGGAAGCTGGGGTGGATCGAGCCGCGGCAGGTGGCGTGCGTACGGCCGTTCGAGCCGACGCGGCTGACTCTGGAACCGCTCGGCGCGGGACCGGGCGTCCCCGTCGCGGGCGCGGCCGGGGCTCCGGCCTTCGGGCTCGGCAGCGGCACCAAGCTGGCCGTCGTGCGCACCGGGGTCGACAGCGCGCTCGCCTTCGAGGCGCGCGGGCCGGTGGGCAGCGACGAGGCGGCCTGCCGGCCGGGGATCCTCGTCTACCGGGTGCACAGCGGGGCCGAGTCCGGTCGCGGACCGGTCGAGGTGATCGACGCCCACCCGCACACCGAGGCGTGCTGGGAGGACTCCGTCTACCCTCCGCTCGCGGACGCGCCGGTCGCTCTCGGGGAGAGCTTCACCGTGCCGGGGGAGGACGTGCGGGTGGCGGTGGAGGGGCGTACGGCCTCGGGGGCGTGGACGGTGAAGATCGCGGTCGGGTAGTGCGGTGCCCTGCGGGAGCATGCGAAAAGGCCCCTCGCTTCCGCGAGAGGCCTTTCGGTGTCGTGCGCCGCCAGGGACTCGAACCCCGGACCCGCTGATTAAGAGTCAGCTGCTCTAACCAACTGAGCTAGCGGCGCCTGCTGACGTCGTAGACCTTAGCACCCTGATCGGCGGGAGGAAAAATCGATATCCGCACGGCCGCGCGGGCCGCCCGGACAGCCGCCCACAGCAGGACCTCGGGACCTGGCAGCCAGGGGCGACGGGTGTCCGGCGCGACCAGCCAGCGGGAGCCGAACCGGTTGCGCGAGGCGCCGCCCGCGGGGGCGGGGACGGTCACCGCGTCGCCGGTGCCGTGGCACAGCAGCGGCGGGACGGCCCCCGCGCGGCCGAACTCCTCCCAGCGCAGTAGCGAGGGCAGCCGCTGTGCCGTGCCGGGGGCGGCGAACAGAAGCATCCTGCCCCGGAACGCCGCCACCGGCCCCGATCCCGGGCCCTCGTCCCACAGCCGGTCGAGCATCCGGCGCCCGAAGAGCGCGGGCGCGCTGACGACGTCGAAGGCGGTGCCGCTGGGCAGGACGACCGGTGCGTCCGGCCGTTCCTCCCAGAGTGCGAGGGCGCTGCGCGGATACGTTGCCGCGGAGGCGAGCCAGGCGGCGCCGTCCGGGGTGACCCCCGAGACGTCGCTGCGGTCGTCGATGCGGTGGGGGGTGCGGTGGGGGATGGTCTCGTCGCGTGTGCTGCTCATGCCACTACGTCTACCGGGCGTGAGGAATCCGTCTCCGAGAGTTGCCGGAAAACGGGACGAGAGGGGGTGGGAGCGAGTACCTTGCCCGCCTGGCATATGCCCCGTGGCGCCGGCGCCTCACACCGGGTCGGGGTGGTTCCGGCCCTCGGCGCCGCGCATCAGGTCCCGGCCGAACTCGACCATCTTCTTCGCGTAGTCCTCGGTCCACTCCGCGCGCGCGGCGATGTCCGCGGGCGTCAGCCGGTCGAAACGCCGCGGGTCGGCCAGCTGCGCAGCCGCGATCGCCTGGAACTCCACGGCACGGTCGGCGGCCGCGCGGAACGCCTGCGTCAGCTCCGTGGCGCGGGCCAGCAGCGCGCGGGGGTCGTCGATCGACTCCAGATCGAAGAAGTGCTCCGGGTCGGCCGCGGCCTCCGCGGGCTCGAAGAGCAGGGGCGCGGGGCGTAGCCGCGGTTCGTTCCGACGCGGCGTGGGCTCCGCCATGTCTTCTCCTCCTCGTACGTACCGGATGACCCGTCGGTGAGTGGGCCACCGTCCATTGTCCCGCGAACGCGCAAGAGGGTCGGAGGCCTCCCGCGGTATCAAGGTCTCCGGGCCACGCGATGTTCCCCTGACGTCACTGGCGCCAGGTCACTCGGTGTTCGGCCGCCATCCGGGCTGCATGCGTTGGCCACGCGTGTTCCCCAGGCTGCCGTCATGGCCAGCTCCGCGAGGTGCGCCAGCACGGCGTGGTTCGCCTCCCAGCCGTCCGGGCTGTATCCATTGGCCGCCTCCGGCGGCGTGCCGGGCTCCGCCCGGCGGCGTGGGGGCGCGCAGTCGGTGTGAGCCGGGTGAGGCCGGAGTGCGGATCTGCCCGGCCATGCGTGTTCCCCAGGCTGCCGTCATGGCCGCCAGGGCACCTTGTGCTCCGTGAGGTGCGCCAGCACCGCGTGGTTCGCCTCCCAGCCGTCCGGGAACTTCACGACCGTGCCGAGCTGGACCGGTTCCGTGGACGGGTAGTCGTCCAGGAGGTCGGTGACCCCGGCCCGGCACACCACGACGCAGGCGTGGCGGTGGCGGGAGGCCAGGACGCACAGGCGGCCCGTCTCCAGGTGGAAGGCGGTGGCGTCGGGGCGGCCGGAGAGCGGGTGGAGGACGACCGTGACGTCGTACTCGCGGCCCTGGAGGCGGTTCGCCGTGTCGACGGTGACGTCCGTGACGCCCAGGTCGGCGAGCGCCGCGCGGACGGCGGCCGCCTGGTCGCGGTGGGCCGTGCCGACGGCGATCCGGTCGGGGGTGAGGGGGGTGGGGTCGGGCGCGCGCTCCGACGTGGCCGCGCCGCCCCGGTCCAGCAGCCGTCGTACGACCGTCGCCACCGCCCGCACCGCCTCGGGATCCGTCCGCGGGGTGTGCCGCGCGGGCAGCTCCAGCAGGCCCCAGCCCGACTCGGCCGCCTCGTCGATCACCCGGTCGGGGCCCGAACCGTCCGAGGGGACCGCGAAGGCAAGGTGGCGGTCGCCGTGGTCCGTGCCGCTGCGGAAGGGCGTGTACGGGTAGAAGGCGTCGGAGACCAGGGGCGCGGCCGACGCGGGGAGCCGCCAGGACACCGGCAGGCGGTGCTGCGGCAGCTCGGGATTGTGCGCGAGCAGGGTCGTCACGGCGGACGCCGAGGGGTCGTACGACAGCCCCGCCCACTGCTCGCTGCCCACGATCGCGAACGGGTCCAGCTGGCCCGGGTCGCCCACGAACAGCGCCCGCTCGAAGAGGCCGGCCACGGCGAGCAGCGCGTCGGAGCGCATCTGGTAGGCCTCGTCGACGATCGCGTGCCGCCAGGGCTCGTCGACCTTGACATGCCCCCACTTGGCGGCGGTGGAGATCACGACCGCGAGCCCGGTGAGGTCGGCGGCCTTCGCCGACTTCCGTACGTTCGGCAGGTCGTCCAGCGCCTTGTCGTACGGGTCGGCGTCGCTGCTGTGCAGCCGGCCGACGGGCAGCTCGGGGTTCTTCTCGGCCAGTCTGAGCACCAGGTCGTCGACCTGGGCGTTCGTCTGTGCCACGACCATCAACGGGCGCCCCGCCTCGGCGAGCTCGAGCGCCGCACGGACCACGAGCGTGGATTTGCCGGCGCCCGGCGGGGAGTCCACGACGACGCCGCGCGCCGGACCGTGCAGGGTGTCGCGGAGGATCGCGTCGGTGGCACGGGAGGCCTCGGCGCCGGGGTCGAAGGCCTGCGGGGCAAAGGCCTGGGTGGTCACAGGACGTCCTCCTCGGTCACGGGGTCGGGATCAGGAGTCGACGCCTCGCCCGGCGGCCCGCCGTGCGTCCACGGCGTGTCCTGAGGGTCGGGCAGTTTCGCGCCGCCGCGCTGCTCGTGCTCGAAGAGCGTGAAGCAGACCCGGTCGCCCTTCTCCGGCACCGAACCGGCCTCGGGTTCTTTCCCCCGGCCCATCTTGTCGACGATCCGCAGGACCAGCAGATCCTCCGCTTCCTGGCCGACGAACTCTGCCGCCTGCGGCTTGCCGCCCAGCGACCGGTACACCTTGGCCCGCTCGCCGAGGTGCGGCCGGTCGTCGGTCCGTACGGTCACCAGCGGGCGGGGGCTCGGCCGCTTGCCCTCGCTGTACGCCATGACGACATCCGTGACCTCGCCCGCGAACGCCTCCCCGGACAGCCGCCGCCCCGCCATCACCAGCGGGTCGTCGAGGGCCTCCTGGGCCTCGAGGCGGGCCTGTTCGCGCTCGCGCGCGGCGAGCTTGTTCGCGGCGGTGACCGCGTCGTCGCGGCGTGGCTGCGGGGGCTCGCCGGCCAGGACACGGTCACGGTGGCCGGTGAACGACCAGCGGTCGCGCGTCCACCGCTCCTCGACGTGCGCGCCGTCGGGCAGCGCCCGCAGCAGGTCCACACCGCGCCACACCGCGTCCCAGGTGGGGCGCGTCCGGCTCTCGACCAGCGCGCGGATCTCACGCTCGGCGGCGGTGAGCGCGCCGAGCCGGTCGTCGGCCTCCAGGCCGTCCTCGGCGGCGGCGAGGGCGGTGCGGGCGCGGTCGTAGCGCTCGATGGCGGGGGCGAGGAGCTTGTTGTCGAACGCCGGGTCGGTGGCGGGCCCGGCGGGTGGGCACAGCAGCTGGCCCTGCGCGTCCCGCCGTAGCTCGGCGTGGAGCGCGGCCTCGGCGCCGGTGGTCCCCTCCGGCGGGTCGATCCAGGCGAGCAGCGCCCCCAGGTGCTGGTCCTCCAGGGTGGACTGGCCGGTCGCCCAGTGCCGGGCCAGTACGTCCGTCATGGCCAGCAGCAGCGAGGACCCGGGGACGCGGGCGCGCTCGGCGAAGTGGGTCAGCCACCGGCCGAGCAACGGCAGCCGCGGCGGCGCGGGGTACGGGGTCTCCGGGTCCTGTTCCGCCGTACGCCTGAAGCGCATGGAGCGCCCGAGCAGCCGGAGGAACTCGATGCCCGCGCGGCTCGGCACGATCAGCTGCGGGGCGTCCGCGCACAGGTCGACCTCGACCTTGACCCGCTTGCCGGTCTCCGCGTCGGTCTCGGTGCGCTCGGCCGCCTCGACGACATCGGCGTACGCGTCCACATACGGCAGTACGACATCGGCCAGCTCGGCCAGGAACACGAACCTGAGGTCGCGGTCGCGCGGCTGCGGGACGACCAACAGCCGTGGCGCGTCCCGGTCGGTGCCCACCAGCGCGCCGAGCGGCGCACCGGCCTCACCGGCGGTGGTGAGCGGCACGAGGACCAAGGGCCGCTCGGACAGGTGCCGGTGCCGGACGGTGGCGGCGGGCTGGGCGCGGCCGGTACTGACGGCCTCCAGCCGGGCCAGTGTGGCGATCAGCGACATGCGGCCCCCTGCTCTGCCCGCAGCACTTCCGCCCGCAGGGCCGCCGCACGCCGCAGCGCCGCCACGGCCGGGTCCTCGGGGTCCCCGGCCTGTCCGTGGGCCGCCGCGAGGACGTCGTCGACCGTCGTCAGACCGCCCAGCTCGGCGCGCACAGAGCGGCCGAGGGAGGTCACCGCGCCTTCCGTCCGGGAACGGTCGCGGCAGTGGAAGGCCAGCTCGCACGCGGACAGGCACTCGGGCGCGTAGGTCGCCGGAACCGATTCCACCGCGGCCGTCAGCTCGTCGGCCGGCAGGTCGGGGGAGAAGCAGGTGCCCTCGGGCAGGCCGTCGGCGATGTCCTGGACCCGGGTGAGGCGAGCCAGCTGACGGGCGGTCACCGCGCGCTGCTTGCGGACATCGACGGCGGACGCGGTGGGCAGGTTAGAGAAGTCCTTGGGGCAGACGAGCAGGACGTGGTGCCGCACGCGCGAGGGTGGGATCAGGTGTGCCGCGACCCCTTCCAGCGCCAGCACGTACACCGCGGCCTGCCGCGCGGCCGCGCCCACCTTCGCCGGGTCCGCAGAGCCGTCCAGCATCGGGAACGACTTGATCTCCACGACCGTCCAGCTGCCGTCCGGGTGCACCACCACCGCGTCCGGCTCCAGGAAGGCGGGCGAACCGGCGACGTCGAGCGACAGCATCGGATGGTCGAGCAGCGTCCAGGCACCGGCCGCGGTGGCCTCGCGCAGGGCGAGGGCCGTACGGGCCGTGCGGCCCTCGGGGCCGATCGCGGTGAGCTCGGGCACCTGGGCGTCCGACGGTGGCTCGGCGCCCCGGTCCAGCTTCTCGTGCACCAGCCGCAGCAGCTCCGCGCCGCCGTCCGCCTTGACCCGTTTCTCGAAGGCGTTCCCCCGCGTGAGCGCGAACTGCGACTGCCCGAAGGCGGACGGCGAGCCCAGTGCGCTCGCCAGCGACGCCTTGTTCACCCCGGCCCCGTCGAGGATCGCGCGCCGTCTGCACCCGGGGTTCGCGGCGAGCGCCGCGAGGGCGCGTGCGTCCAGGGCCTTGGCCGGTACGTCGGGACCGCGCAGCTCAGCGAGCCGCTGCCGGAGCGCCGTCCCCCGCGTCCTTGGGGGCGGCACTGGGCGGCTCGGCTCCGTCTGAGAACCGTGACTCGCGCTGCCGTGGAATTCGCTCACCCGCGGAAGTCTTCCATCCGCCACTGACAATCGAGGCACGTGCGCCCGGAGAGACCGGCGCGACGGCCGCGACCCGGGCCCGCATCCGCGCCATCACCGGGTCCGCGTACCGCAGAACGACCGGGGCGAGCAGCAGCCCGATCGCCATCACGACCGCGCCCGCGGCCGCGTCGAGGAAGTAGTGGTTCGCGGTGCCCATCACCACGATCGTCGTCACCAGCGGATAGACGACGCCGGCGACCTTCGTGGTACGCGTCCCGCCGTACTTCCACAGAATCACTCCGCACCACAGCGCCCAGCCCACGTGCAGACTCGGCATGGCCGCGTACTGGTTCGTCATACCGCCCAGACCCCGCGGCGCGCTCGCCTCGCCGCCCCACCAGCCGTACGAGCTGTACTGGGCCATCGTGTCGACGAAGCCGTGGTCCGAGGAGAGCAGACGGGGCGGACAGGTCGGCAGCAGGGTGAAGCCGATCAGACCGATGAAGGTGGACGTCATCAGCCAGGTGCGGGCCATGCGGTAGTGCACGGCGCGGGATCTGAAGAGCCAGACCAGGAGCACGGGCGTGACCAGGTAGTGCAGCGACGCGTACCAGAAGTCGGCGGGTATGCCGATCCACGCCTCGCGCGTGAACAGCCGGTTGAGCGGGTGCTCCGCGTTGATGTGCAGGAACTTCTCGACGCGCAGGATGGCCAGACCGTGGTCGACGGCACTGGTGACGTCACCCCGTACCATCAGCCGGCCCGCGGAGTAGCAGGCGTACACCAGGAGGATCAGCGGCAGCTCGGTCCACCAGCGCAACCGGGTCCTCGGGACCGCCTCGATGCCTGGTGACTCGGTCTGCGGCATCCGATCGCCCTCCCCCTTCGTGTCGCGCGGCGTCCCGTGGTGTGTTTTCGGTCGTGCCACTTTACGGCGCGTGTGCGCGCTCCCGTGGAGCGCCCCCGGCCCTCAAAGACGCAAAGATCGCCCGTCGGGTTGCCCCTGAACAGGGTGCGCGATGATGGAGCGGTTCCGCCTCTCATTTCTCCTGGAGGTTCCGTTCATGGCACCGCGCATCCTGCTCGCCCGGCACGGACAGACGCAATGGTCGCTGTCCGGCAAGCACACGGGCAGGACCGACGTGCCGCTCCTGGAAGAGGGCCGCCGGGGCGCGAAGCTGCTCGGCGAGCGCCTGCACCGGGCGCCGTTCGACGGCCTGACCGGAGTCGAGGTGCGCACCAGCCCTCTGGCACGCGCGCGTGAGACGTGCGAACTCGCCGGGTTCGGCGAGCGGGCGCGCACCTGGGACACGCTGATGGAGTGGGACTACGGGGCGTACGAGGGGATGACTCCGGAGGAGATCCAGGCCGTGCGGCCGGGGTGGCTGATCTGGCGGGACGGGGTGCCGGAGGGTGAGTCGACGGCCGAGGTGACGGCGCGGGCGGACGAGGTGGTGGGCTGGGCGCGGGCCGAGGAGCGGGATGTGCTGGTGTTCGCGCACGGGCACATATTGCGGACCATCGGGGCGCGGTGGTTGGGGCTGCCGATTGATTTCGGGGCGCGGATCAGGCTGAATCCGACGTCCTTGTCGGTGCTCGGGTGGGCTTATGGGGAGCCTGCGATCGAGAGCTGGAACGACTTGGGGCACCTGACGGGGTAGTGCGGTGCTCGGTGCTGGTGCGGGCGGGTGGGTTTCGCTCGCCGGCGCTGGCCGGGTGCCGCTCTCTTTGGGTCGGGAGCCGCCCCAGCGGCACGACTGCCCGCAGCTAGGCCGTGCGCGGCAGGCTCCCGTGCCTCTCCAAGAACGCCGAAACCCCCGAAGCCCGCCGGTGAGGCAGCAGCACCCTCGCCGTCCCCGCCAGCATCGTCTGGATCCGCGACGACTGCACCTCGCCCAGCAGATCCAGCACCCGCATCCCCGCCGCCGCGGCCTCGTCGGGGCGCCCGCCGCGCGCGAGGTCGTCCGCCAGCTCCGCCGTGTACAGCGCGATGTTCCGCGTGAAGTGCGGGTCCTGGAGGCGGGCCGCACGGCGCGCGTGCCGGGCCGCGCGAGGCCAGTCGCCCAGCATCGACCAGCACTGCGCCTCCAGCCCCTCCAGCTCGGCCTCTCCGTAGAAGCTCATCCACTCGGGGTCGGCGTCCGAGTGGCCGCGCTCGTAGAGGGCCTGCGCGCGGGCGAGCGCCTGTTCGCAGCCGGTGCGGTCGGCGAGCCCGGCCCAGCCGCCCGCCTCGCGCAGTGAGAGCAGCGACATCAGGCGGGCGGAGCCCAGGGGGCGCGCGACGCGTTGCGCGGCCTGCGCGGCGCGCACTGCTTCCCGTGGCCGTCCGGCGTCGCGCGCGAGGAACGCCGTATTGCAGAAGGCGTGCGCCTCCAGGGCGTCGTCGCCGGTCATCCGGGCGGTCGCGAGCGCCTCCGCGTAGTGCGAGCGGGCGTCGTCGAAGCGGCCCGAGTCGTGGGCCAGCCAGCCCACCGAGATGGCCAGCTCACCGGCGCCGGAGTGGAGTCGTTCGGCGCTCGTCGGCCGGGTCACGCCCGCGTCCAGCAGTGCGTAGGCGGCGCGCAGAGGTTCCGCCGCGCGCCGGTACAGGCCGTCGGCGCCGTGCCGGTCGTCGAGCAGCCGGATCCTGCGAACGGCCTCTTCGAGGGCGCTCACCTCGTTCGTCCCGACGCGACGGACGGGACGTTCCGCGGCCGCGGCGTCGAAGGCGAGCCCGATGGGGCCCAGGGAGGCGGCGGCCACCGTGGCACCACCGCCGGTCATGAATGCGCGACGCAGCACGTCGCTCTCCTCGTAGTTGTCGTGCGTCTCGTACAGGTCCTGCGGGTCGTACGGGTCTTGCGGGTCGTGCGGGTGATAACGCTCGTGCGGGTCCTGCGTTTCATACGGCTCGTACGCCCCTGGCGTCTCACTCGTGGCGTACGCCGGGAGTGTGGCGCCCGAGGGGGGCGCGTCCTCGGGTGCGTGCGCCCGGCGTCCGCGTACGGACGAGCGGGGCGCGAACCCAAGGTCGGTGAGGGTGCGGCCGGGAAACATGTGCAAGAACACCCGCTCGTACGCGTAGTTGGGGCAGCGGATCTCACCCGCCTCGACCCGGCCGACGTAGCGTGCGTCGCAGCTGACCCGCTCGCCGATCTCACGGGCGGCCCGCCGTACCGCCGCGGCGAACTCGGCCGGCGAGCGCTGTCCGCGCAGGCGCCGGAACGCGAGGTTCGGCTGCGGTGGTGTGGGGGACTGGGGCGGGGTGTCCTTTGACGACGCCATGGCCGGGTCCTCTCGTGCGAACCGTCGAACCATGCCGGATTCACCATGACTTGACCGATTAATCGAATTAATCGATGTTGTCACCTTGCTTCCGGCGGGCAAGAACGTACCGGCTGTGCCGGACCCGCCACGCTGTGTTTGGCTACAAACCGGATATCTCATCCGGGATCTGCCATGAACTGCCATCCTTTGCGGCGGACTTCCGCCGTAGCCGTTGACGCGTGGGCGCGTTGAACCTTGCGGACCGGGAGCGGCCCGACTCCCGAGCCGCTCGTTGGAGGAGAGGTTCCGTGGTGGAGGCCGGGATGGAGACCAGCCAGAGCATCGATCCTTGTACGCCGACCATGTCCAGTGCGCCGCCCGCGTGTCCGGACCCCGGGTGCGATGTCGTCACGGTGCCGACGCGGCACGGGCTCGAGGCGGTCGACATCCTGCGGCGCGGGGCGGGTGACGAGGCGGTGGGGCCCGTTCTGCACGACGACGGCGGCGACACCCTCGGGTTCGTGGTGCCGCCGGGGACGGCGGCCGGGTGGGACGTGCCGGGCAGCTCGTGCACGGAGACGGACGGGCGCGGGGTGCGGCTCAGCCTCGAGCCGCCGGTCGAGGGCTCGGACTGGCTGCTGCCGCCGGGCGATGCGGACCTCGCGACCGATCCGGCGGTGCTGCGGGAGGCGCTGGGGGAGGCGGCGCGGATCATCGAGGCGGCGGACAACTGCACGTGACGGCCAAGGCTCACTGAGCCCACCGCCCCACCGCGCCGGATAATGGCCCAATGGGAAAGTCCAGGAGCCCCCGGCGCGACAGCGCGGCCGTCGTCGTCGAAGCCGTCGACGGTGGGCTCGCCGAGCTCATACCCGACCGGGACCGGACGCGGGCCTGGACGCTGCTTGTCGACGGGGCTCCGCAGTCGCATGTCGATCTGGACGACCCGGCGTATCTGTCCTTCGAGTACCAACGGCGGCTCGGGCACGTCATCGACCTGGTCGCCCCACCCGGCCGGCCCGTACACGCCGTGCACCTCGGCGGCGGCGCGCTGACCCTGGCCCGCTACGTCGCCGCCACCCGCCCCCGCTCCACCCAGCAGGTCGTCGAGCGCGACGCGCCCCTCGTCCAACTGGTCCGCCGGGAACTGCCGTTGGCGCCGAACACGCGGATCCGGGTCAGGTCGGCGGACGCCCGCGAAGGCCTCGCCAAGGTGCCCGACGGCTGGGCCGACCTCGTCATCGCCGACGTCTTCAGCGGGGCCCGGACCCCGGCCCACCTCACCTCGACCGAGTTCCTCGACGAGGTCCGCCGGGCCCTGAAGCCGGGCGGTTTCTACGCCGCCAACCTCGCCGACGGCCCGCCGTTGGCCCACCTGCGCGGCCAGATCGCCACCGCGTCGGCCCGCTTCCCCGAGCTCGCGCTGCTCGCCGACCCGGCCGTCCTGCGCGGCAAACGCTTCGGCAACGCGGTCCTCGTCGCCTGCGACCACCCGCTCCCGCTCACCGAACTCACCCGCCGCGCCGCCTCCGACCCGCACCCGGGCCGCGTGGAACACGGCAAGGCCCTCACCGACTTCACAGGAGGGGCCGTACCGGTGACCGACGCGGCCGCGGTGGCCTCTCCGGCGCCGCCGCCATCCGTATTCAGGTGACGCGGGGGTCTCCTGGCAGTTCCCTGGCGGCCGGGGTTTGTCCACAGCCGCGGAGTTGTCCACAGATGCCGGATGGGCCTGTTCGACATGGCGTACGGTGCGGCGCATGGCAAGTGTGCTCGTGGTCGAGGAGGACCAGTTCGTACGCTCGGCGCTCATCCGGCATCTGACCGACGCTTCGCACACCGTGCGCAGCGTCGGTACGGCACTGGAGGCGCTGCGCGAGGTCGCCCATTTCCGCTTCGACGTGGTCATTCTGGACCTCGGTCTGCCCGATCTGGACGGCTCCGAGGCCCTGAAGATGCTGCGCGGCATCACCGACGTGCCCGTGATCATCGCCACCGCCCGGGACGACGAGACGGAGATCGTCCGGCTGCTGAACGCAGGGGCGGACGACTACCTGACCAAGCCGTTCTCGGTCGAGCATCTGTCGGCGCGGATGGCGGCCGTCCTACGGCGGTCCCGTGCCGCCACCGGGGACGCGCCGTCGGCGACCGTGCTCCGGGTCGGAGGCCTGACCGTGGATCCGCTCAGACGGCAGGCCGAGCTGGACGGCGTACGGCTCGACCTCACCCGGCGCGAGTTCGACCTGCTCGCCTTCCTGGCCGGCCGGCCAGGTGTCGTCGTCCCGCGCAAGGAACTGCTCGCCGAGGTCTGGCAGCAGTCGTACGGCGACGACCAGACCATCGACGTCCATCTGTCCTGGCTGCGCCGCAAGCTGGGCGAGACGGCCGCGCGGCCGCGCTATCTGCACACTCTGCGGGGCGTCGGCGTGAAACTGGAGCCGCCCGCCAGGGCGTCGCCCCCATCTCCCTGATCCGCCCTCCTGGATCTCCCGGCTCTCCCGGAGGGGAGGCGGCCCCGTCGATTGGTCTCTACCTTCAGCCGCGAGTGATCCACAACGCCGAGGCGAGCGGTGTTGTGTCGATTACGTTTCGACAAACGGGGGCGAAAGCTATTGACGTATGACCTGACATGCGGCTGTTATTGCGCCATCGTGTTCGGTCAAGTTGATTTCTGGTTGATTGCGACCGGCTTTCGAGCATCCCCCGGCTGAACCCTGCCCTCAGGAGCCGTCCATGCACCACACCTCCCCCTCCTTCCCCGCTGCCACCCGCCGCACCCTGCTGCGCGGCATGGGCGGCGCCGCCCTGCTCGGCGCCGGTATACCCCTGCTGAGCGCCTGCGGCGGCAGCGGCACGGCCGCCGACCCGAAGACGGTCACCCTCGGCTCCAAGGCGTCCGACCCGGTCCCGAAGAAGGCCTTCGCCGACATCTACGCGGCCTACAAGAAGAAGTCCGGCATCACGGTCGACGTGAACACCAAGGACTCCAACACCTTCCAGGAGCAGATCAACTCCTACCTCCAGGGCACGCCGGACGACGTGTTCACCTGGTTCGCCGGATACCGCATGCAGTTCTTCGCGGCCAAGGGACTGGCCACCCCGATCGACGACGTGTGGAAGACCATCGGGGGCAACTTCCCCGAGGCGATGCACAAGCTCAGCAAGGGCGAGGACGGCAAGTACTACTTCGTGCCGCTGTACTCGTACCCGTGGGCGATCTTCTACCGGAAGAGTGTCTTCCAGGAGAAGGGCTACGAAGTCCCCACCAAGTGGGACGACTTCGTCGCCCTGTGCAAGCAGATGAAGAAGGACGGGCTCACTCCGATCGCGTTCGGCGACAAGGACGCGTGGCCCGCGCTCGGCACCTTCGACCAGATCAACTTCCGCCAGAACGGCTATGACTTCCATGTCGACCTGATGGCTGGCAAGGCCTCCTGGACCGACGCCAAGGTGCGCAAGGCCTTCGACCTGTGGGCGGAGATCCTCCCCTACCACCAGGAGGGCGCCGTCGGCCGCACCTGGCAGGACGCGGCCCAGACGCTCGCCTCGAAGAAGGCCGGCATGTATCTGCTGGGCACCTTCGTCGCCCAGCAGTTCACCAACAAGGCCGACCTGGACGACCTCGACTTCTTCGCCTTCCCGGAGATCGACCCGGCGTACGGGCAGGACACCGTCGAGGCGCCGACCGACGGCTTCATGATGAGCAAGAGCCCGAAGAACAAGGCCGAAGCCGTCAAGCTGCTGGAGTACCTGGGCACTCCGGACGCCGAGACCATCTACCTGAAGTCCGACCCGAGCGTGGTCCACGCCTCCACCAAGGCCGACACGTCGTCGTACACCCCCCTGCAGAAGAAGGCGTACGACATGATCAGCGGGGCGAAGAGCCTGACGCAGTTCATGGACCGTGACAGCCGGCCGGACTTCACCTCCACGGTGATGCAGCCCGCGCTGCAGAAGTTCATCCGCGACCCCAAGGGCGTCGACGGCATCCTGTCGTCGATCGAGCGCCAGAAGAAGACGATCTTCGCCTCCTCATGACGACCGACATCACCAAGGAGACCCCGGAGGCGGCCGCCGTGCCGCCTCCGGGCGCTGCCCCCGCCAAGAAGGTGCCCCAGGGGCACCGTCGCCTGCTGACCCGCCGCGACCGGCTCATCCTCGGTCTGATGGCGGGCCTGCCCACGATCCTTCACATCGCCCTCGTCTGGGTGACGGCCCTGGCCTCGATCGCGCTGGCCTTCACCACCTGGGACGGCATCGGCTTCGACTCGATCCAGTGGGTCGGGCTGCAGAACTTCAAGGAACTCTTCGAGCAGAACCCGCAGTTCTGGCCCGCCGTCCAGCACAACGTCGTCTGGTTCGTCGTCCTGATCCTGATCCCGACCCCGCTCGGCCTGTTCCTGGCCGTGCAGCTGGACAAGAACATCCGGTTCAGCCGCGTCTACCAGACCGCCTTCTTCCTGCCCGTCGTGATGTCGATGGCCGTCATCGGCTTCGTCTGGCAGCTGATCTACAACCCCGACACCGGCCTGATCAACAGCATCATCGGGGCCAACGAGCCGGGCAAGTACATCGACTGGATCGGCGACCCGGACCTCAACCTCTGGGCGATCCTGGTCGCCGCGTCCTGGCGCCACGCCGGCTACATGATGATCCTCTACCTGGCCGGACTCAAGGGCGTCGACCCCTCGCTGCGGGAGGCGTCCGCGCTGGACGGGGCGAGCGAGTGGCAGACGTTCAAGAACGTCATCTTCCCGACGCTGCGCCCCACCAACACCGTCGTCCTGGTCGTCACCATCATCGAGGCCCTGCGCGCCTTCGACCTGGTCTTCGTCTTCAACAAGGGCGCCGAGGGCACCGAGCTGCTCTCGATCCTGGTCACCAACAACATCATCGGCGAGTCCAGCCGCATCGGGTACGGCTCCGCGATCGCGGTCGTCCTGCTGCTGATCTCCCTCGTCGTGATCATTCCCTACCTGGTGGCCACCTTCCGGAAGGAGCGGCGCGCATGAGCACCACCGCCGTGACCAAGGTCCGCACGCCCGTCCGCCCGGCCCGGATCCTGCTGCACCTCTTCCTCGCCGGCGCCTCACTGGCCTGGCTCGCGCCGCTGCTGTGGGCGCTGTACTCGGCCATGCGGCCATACGCGGAGACCAGTGAGAAGGGATACGTGTCCTGGCCGGACACGCTGACCTTCGACAACTTCACCAACGCGTTCACGCAGTCGGACATGAGCCACTACTTCGTCAACACGATGATCATCGCCGTCCCGGCGGTGCTGTTGACGCTGTTCCTGTCGTCGATGGTCGCCTTCTACGTCAGCCGCTTCGACTTCCGCCTCAACCTCGCGCTGCTGCTCGTCTTCACCGCGGGCAACCTGCTCCCCCAGCAGGTCATCATCACCCCCCTGTACCGCCTGTACCTGCTGATCGACCTGCCCGGCATCACCATGTCCGGCAAGCTCTACGACTCCGCGCTCGGCCTGGTCCTCATCCATGTCGCGTTCCAGTCGGGCTTCTGCGCCTTCGTGCTCAGCAACTACATGCGCACGCTGCCGCACGAGCTGACCGAGGCCGCGCTCGTCGACGGCGCCTCGGTGTGGCGTCAGTACTGGCAGATCGTGCTGCCGCTGTGCCGCCCGGCGATGGCGGCCCTGGCCACCCTGCTCTCCATCTGGATCTACAACGACTTCTTCTGGGCCCTGGTCCTCATCTCCACCGGCGAGAACATGCCGATCACCTCGGCGCTGAACAACCTCACCGGCGCGTACTTCACCGACCCCAACCTGGTCGCCGCCGGCGCCCTGCTCACCGCGATCCCGACCCTGATCGTGTACTTCGTGCTCCAGCGCCAGTTCGTCAGCGGCCTGACACTCGGCGCCAACAAGGGCTGACCAGCCCTTTCCCTGAAATTCCGTGAAAGAGACCTCCGTGCACAACCCCTTCACGCCGATCGCCTCCCTGCCCGTGAACCCGCGCACCGCCCGAGTTCACGAGGAGGGCTGGCAGTCCTGGAGCCCCAGCGGCGCCTACGCCCTCGGCGACAAGCCGTACCGCCCGACCAACGACAACTGGGCGACGGTCTGCTACCGCCCCGGCGTCACCGTCCCCGAGGACACCTTCCAGGGCGAGGGGCTGCTGGCCCTGGACCCCGGCGACGGCACACCGGTGCGGCTGTGGGCGGCTGTCGAGCCGACGCGCGAGGTGCCGTCGATCCGCCTGGTCGTCACCGCCGACCGGGCGGAGGTCAGCGCCGACGGCCCGGTGAAGGAGTGGACCGGCACGGACATCCAGTCGGTGCTGGCCGACTGGGCCTCGGGGCTCGGGCTGCAAGCTCCCCGCCCCGCCCCCAGCGTGTGGTGCTCCTGGTACGAGTACTTCACCGCCGTCACCGAGGAGGACATCCACGAGAACCTCCGCGCGATGGACACCCTCGACCTGCCCATCGACGTCGTCCAGATCGACGACGGCTACCAGAAGGCCCTCGGCGACTGGCTCACCCTCTCCGGCCGCTTCCGCTCCCGCGCCGGCATCGCCGACGCGATCCGGGCCCGGGGCCGTAGGGCGGGCATCTGGACGGCACCCTTCCTCGTCGACCCGGCGAGCGACCTGGCCGCCGAACACCCGGACTGGCTGGTCCGGGACGTGGACGGCGGCTTCACACACGCCGGCCGCAACTGGGGCCACGACCTGCGCGTCCTCGACACCACCCACCCGGCCGCGGCGGCGTATCTGACCTCGGTCTTCACGACCCTGCGCGCCGAGGGCTTCGACTACTTCAAGGTCGACTTCCTGTACGCGGGCGCCCTGGACGGCGTACGGCACGCCCGCGTCGACGCCCTCCAGGCGTACCGCTCCGGCATCGAGCTGATCCGCGAGGCGATCGGTCCGGAGGCCTACCTCCTGGGCTGCGGCGCGCCG
Organism: Streptomyces sp. SA15; assembly: GCF_002291145.1. Classification (GTDB taxonomy): domain Bacteria; phylum Actinomycetota; class Actinomycetes; order Streptomycetales; family Streptomycetaceae; genus Streptomyces. The sequence continues at coordinate 38,720 of NZ_NTGE01000213.1, read as the reverse complement.
ATGTTGCCGTCGCTCGGCCTGTTCGACGCGATGCGGGTCAGCCCCGACACGGCCCCGCACCGCCGCCCCGAGGCCGACGACTACAGCCAACCCGGCCAGGACCCGGCCGAGTTCACCGGCGTCGGCCGCCAGTGGCAGCACTGCCGCCTCTGGATCAACGACCCCGACTGCCTGATGGCCCGCCCCGCCGTGGAGACCCGCGAACGCTGGGCGGCACACGTGGAGGCGACGGGCGGCCTGATGGCCTCCAGCGACCGTCTGCTGTCGCTGGACGAGTGGGGCGTGACCACAACGCGCCGCCTTCTGTCTGGAGTTGACCAGTGATCCCGGGCCACGGCATCGCGTACGGCGGCGACTACAACCCCGAGCAGTGGCCCGAGGAGGTCTGGCACGAGGATGTACGGCTGATGCGCGAGGCCGGGGTGACCATGGTCAGCGTCGGCATCTTCTCGTGGGCGCTGCTGGAGCCGGCGGAGGGCGAGTACGACTTCTCCCGCATGGACCGCATCCTGGACCTGCTCCACGAGAACGGCATCGCGGCCGACCTGGCGACCCCGACGGCGGCGCCCCCGGCGTGGTTCTTCCGCGCGCATCCGGAGGCACTGCCCGTGGACCGGGACGGCCGCGGACTGTCGTACGGCAGCCGCCAGACGTTCTGCCCGAGCAGCCCGGCCTACCGCACGGCGGCCCTGCGGATCGCTCGCGCGGTCGCCGAGCGCTACGCGGACCATCCGGCGGTCGAGATGTGGCACGTCCACAACGAGTACGGCTGCCACAACGCGGAGTGCTACTGCGAGGTGAGCGCGGAGGCGTTTCGCGGGTGGCTGCGCGCGAAGTACGAGAACTTGGCGGCGCTGAACGAAGCCTGGGGCACCACCTTCTGGAGCCAGTGGTACTACGACTGGGACGAGATCATCCCGCCCCGCGCCACCGGTGCCGTCCCCAACCCGACCCACCAGCTGGACTGGCGCCGCTTCTGCAGCGACGAGCTGCTGTCCCTGTACAAGGCGGAACGCGAGGTGCTGCGTACGGCGGCCCCGTCGATCCCCGCCACCACCAACTTCATGGTGATGTACAACTTCGACGCGCTGGACTACTGGCGCTGGGCCCCGGAGCTGGACGTGGTCTCGAACGACCACTACCTGCGCTCCACGGACCCGGAGTCGCAGATCGACATCGCGCTGAGCGGCGACCTGGTGCGCTCGCTGGCGGGCGGCCGCCCCTGGTTCCTGATGGAGCACTCGACGGGCGCGGTCAACTGGCAGCCGGTCAACCGGGCGAAGACGGCGGGGGAGCTGCGGCGCAACGCCCTCGCCCACGTCGCTCGCGGCGCGGACGGCATCGCCTACTTCCAGTGGCGGGCGGCGAAGGCGGGCGCCGAACAGTGGCACTCGGCGATGCTGCCGCACGCGGGCACCGACAGCCAGATCTGGCGGGACGTGGTCGCGCTGGGCGCGGACCTGAAGGCCCTGGCGGAGGTACGCGGCAGCACGGGCACGGCGTCGGTGGCCGTGGTCTGGGACTGGAACGCCCGCTGGGCCCTGGAGTTGCCGTCCCAGCCGAGCGAGCAGGTCCGCTACCTCGACCAGATCCGTTCCTGGTACGAGCCGTTGTGGCGCGCGGGCATCGCGGTGGACTTCGTCCGCCCGGACGCGGACCTGTCGGCGTACCGCCTGGTCCTGGCCCCGAGCCTGTACCTGGTGGACGAGGCCGGCGCGGCGAACCTGACGTCCTTCGCCGAGGCCGGCGGGACCCTGGCCGTCGGCTTCCACAGCGGCGCGGTCGACGAGAACAGCCACGTCCGGCTGGGCGGCTACCCGGGCGCGTTCCGCCATGCACTGGGCGTCCGCACGGACGAACTGTTCCCGCTGCTGCCGGGGGAGTCGGTGGAGCTGAGCGGGGGCGGTACGGCGTCGCTGTGGTCGGAGCGGGTGGCCCTGGCCGGCGCGGAGGCGGTGACGTCGTACACATCCGGCCCGCTCACCGGCGTCCCGGCGGTGACCCGCCACACCCACGGCACGGGCACGACGTGGTACGTGGCGACCCAGCCGGACCCCGCGACTTTGGCCGCCCTACTGGACCGCATCCGTGGGGAGGCGGGCGTCGAGCCCGTACGCGTCACCCCGGAGGGCGTCGAGGCGGCACTGCGGCGGGGCGAGGACGCGGACTACCTGTTCCTGATCAACCACGGTGACCGGGAAGCGGAAATCGAGGTCTCGGCAGAAGCCACCGAACTCCTCACCGCAAAGCGGGTCCTGGAGGGGTCGGTCCATGTGCCGCCCGGGGATGTTGTGGTGATACGAGAGCCGCGTTCCGCATGATTCGGCGCTGGTTCAGAACGGGAACTCGAATATCCCCTCGCTTGCAGAGTTAACCGGAAAATCGTGGTGATCCCTCGATTCCCGCCGCTACGATGCACGAGCCGCAAGGCGCGTGCGCCGGAGCGCGCACGGGGAATCGGGGGATCCATGGGCCATGCACGGGTACGTCTGCTCTCTCTACCCCTGGCCGGGGTGTCACTGCTGGCTCTGGTGGGCGCGGCGGGTTGTGAGGACACCGACCCGTCCATTTCCTTCACGCCGGCTTTCTCTCCGATCACTTTCACCCTGGACGCCTCAGGAAAGATCACTGTCTCGGCGGGAAAGGCGATCGTGACACCCATCGGGATCTTCTCTGTGGACGCCGGGGTGGAACACCAGTTCTCCGTCAATCCCAAGGGATATCTGACCGCGGTCTTCCGTTACGTCAAACCGAAACTCGGATTGGTCGAAGCCGGTTATCTGATCCGCACCGACCACCGGATCGAGCCGGAACTCGACGGCCAGTCGCTCGCCGCGGCGCAGGGCGGCCTGCTCCGGGTCGACGCCACCGAGGCCGAGCCCGGCGAGGTCACCCGACTGAAGATCTCCGACGTCCCGCAAGACACGCCGGTCCCCACGGCCTCGGCGTCGACCTGCCCCGGCTCCGGCAGCACCGAGGTCGAGTTGCCCGAGGTGTCGGCCGGCGACTCCGTCGAGGACACCGTCGCCGAGCTGGCCGCGGCCTGCCTGAACGTCCAGTACGCCTCGGAGGCCGCGGACGCCGACGAGGGCACGGTCTCCCGCGTGGTCGTCCCCACGACCGTGCCCGGCGGCGAGGTCCAGCTGCCGCCGGCCGACGACGGGGCCCCCGGCCCGGGCGACAAGGTCACCACCGACGAACGCAGAGTGGCCACGGTGTTCGTCGTGGCACCACCCGAGGAGCCCTCCCCGACACCGACGGACACCTCGGCCTCGCCCACCGCCACTGCGACGGACACGGCCACCCCCACGGACACCACCCCGCCCGCGGGCACCACGACCGTCCTCGGCACTGCGAGCGCCCCCGTCCGCGCCGAACCGAGCACCGCCGGCCCCCAGGTCAGCAGCATCGCCGAGGGTTTCACCTACGACGCGCTGTGTTGGCAGCACGGCGAGGAGGTCACCGCACACGGCAGGACCAGCGACGTGTGGATCCAACTGCGGCGCGACAACGGCGAGACGGGCTGGGTGACCGCGACGGCGATCGACGGCGACCCGGAGACGGTCGTGCCCGCTCTGTGCTGAGCCTGTCATCACGCCGAAGGCCCCGGCCTGCCCACCCTTCGCACCTCCACCCCCGACGACGAGGACGGCCGCGGCATACACCTCATCTCCACCGGCGCCGACGCCTGGGGCATCTGCACGCACGGCCCGCGCCGAGGCAAAGCCACCTGGTTCGAGCTCGGACCCGGAAGCTGAACAACAGCGGGGCGCGGCACACCCCCTCGATGTGCCGCGCCCCATCCCCCGGTTCCCCCCGGGTGTGTGACCCCGCCTAGTCGGCCGCGGTCACCGGTGGAAGGTCCATCGTCAGCGGCGGGAGCGTTCCCGTTCGGGCCGCCCGGCCGTACCAGAGCGCGCTCGACTTGGGGGTGCGTTCCAGCGTCGCGTAGTCGACGTAGACCGCGCCGAAGCGCTTGCCGTAGCCGTACGCCCATTCGAAGTTGTCCATCAGGGACCACAGGTAGTAGCCGCGGACGTCCGCGCCGTCCGCGATGGCGCGGCGGACCGCCCTGAGGTGGCCGTGCAGGTAGGCGATGCGCTCCGGGTCGTGGACGCGGCCGTCGGGGTCGGGCTTGTCGTCGTACGCCGCGCCGTTCTCCGTGACGTACAGCGGAAGACCCGGGGCCTCGCGCGTGTAGCGCATGATCAGATCGTGCAGGCCCGTCGGGTCGATCGTCCAGCCCATCTCCGTACGCTCACCGGGGGTCTGGTGGAAGGCGACGTCGTCCGCGCCCGGCCAGGGGGAGTACGAGCTGGCGCCGTGGCCGTCGGCGCGCGGGCCCTCGACCTGCGTGTCCACCGCCGACACCAGCGCCGGGGTGTAGTAGTTCAAGCCCAGTGCGTCCAGCGGCTGGTTGATCGCCACCAGGTCGCCGTCGAGGACGTACGACCAGTCCGTGACCGATGCCGTCGCCGCGAGGAGCGTCTCCGGGTACGCGCCGTGCAGCATCGGGCCGTGGAAGACGCCGTTGGCCAGGTCGTCGATCTTCTGGACCGCCGCCAGGTCGGCCGGGTCCTGCGAAAGAGGGCGGACCACCGAGGAGTTGAGGCTCACCGCGATCGAGTTGCGGGCCGGCATCGCGGCCCGCAGGGCCGACGCGCCCAGTCCGTGCGCCAAGTTGAGGTGGTGCGCGGCCTTCAGCGAAGCCGCCGCGTCCGTACGGCCGGGCGCGTGCACCCCGGAGCCGTAACCCAGGAAGGCGCTGCACCACGGCTCGTTGAGCGTGATCCACTGCTCCACCCGGTCGCCGAGTGCCTCGCCGACGATCTGCGCGTACTCCGCGAAGCGGTACGCCGTGTCGCGCTCCGGCCAGCCGCCCGCGTCCTCCAACTCCTGGGGGAGGTCCCAGTGATACAGGGTGACGGCCGGTTTGATCCCCACGGACAGCAGCTCGTCCACCAGCCGCCGGTAGAAGTCCAGGCCCTTCTGGACGGCCGGGCCCCGGCCCGTCGGCTGCACCCGCGACCACGAGATGGAGAAGCGGTAGGCCGTCAGGCCCAGCTCCGCCATCAGCGCCACGTCGTCGCGGTAGCGGTGGTAGTGGTCGACAGCGATGTCACCGGTCTCGCCGCCGGCCGTCTTGCCCGGCGTATGGCTGAAGGTGTCCCAGATCGAGGGCGTACGGCCGTCCTCCCGCACCGCCCCCTCGATCTGGTACGCGGAGGTCGCGGCGCCCCAGAGGAAGGCGGGAGGAAAGGTCGCCGGGGTCGCCGGCGTTTCGGACTCAGGCATGGAATCGCTCCCATAGCAGGTCGTGGAGACCGTCGGGTGGATGGGGGGAAGGGAGGGAGAGAAGGGGCCGAGGCGGCGGTGACCCGGCCCCCGAAGAGCATCAGAGCGAGCATCAGAGCGAGCATCGGAGCGAGCGCGGGGCGTCAGCCCTTGACGGCCCCCTGCATGATGCCGCCCACGATCTGCTTGCCGAAGATGGCGAAGACGAGCAGCAGCGGCAGTGTGCCCAGCAGCGCGCCCGCCATGATCAGCGACTGGTCGGGCGTGAAGCCCCGGCCGAGGCCCGCGACCGCGACCTGGACGGTCGGGCTGCCGGTCTGGGTCAGGACCAGGAACGGCCACAGGAAGTCGTTCCACGTCTGGACGAACATCAGCATGCCCAGGACGGCCATCGCGGGCCGCGCGGCCGGGAAGACCACGTGCCACACCACCCGCCAGCTGCTCGCGCCGTCCACCCGGGCCGCCTCGATGATCTCGTCCGGCAGCGCCTGGATCAGGTACTGCCGCATGAAGAACACCCCGAACGCGCTCACCAGCGACGGGAAGATGACGGCCTTCAGCTGGTCGGTCCAGCCGAGCTCGGCGACCATCATGTACAGCGGGATCACGCTGAGCTGGGGCGGCACCATCATGGTGCCGATCACGATCAGCATCATCGCGCCGCGGCCCTTGAAGCGGAGCTTGGCGAAGGCGAACCCGGCGATCGTCGACAGGAACACGATGGTCAGCGCCGACACCCCCGCCACGAACGTGGTGTTGATGAACGCCTCGCCCAGGTTGGCGTCCTTCCACGCGATCTCGAGGTTGTCGAAGAGGTTGGAGCCGAACCAGAACGGCGGCGGCGACTGCGCCAGACGCTGGGTGTCGCGGGATGCGGCGATCGCCGTCCACACCAGCGGGAACAGCGAGCCGACGGTGAACAGGGCGAGGATGATGTACGCGATCGGACCGGCATGCATCTGCCCGCCCGCGCGGGCCGACTTGGGGCGCCGTACACGCTTCGGCTTGGGTTCGGGCGTGTCCACCGGGGTCAGTGTCGTCGTCACGGCCGGGTCTCCTAACTACTGGCGCGCAGCCGGCGCGAGATGACGTAGTTGACGATCCCGATCACGATGAGGATCAGGAACATCGTCCAGGCGATCGCCGAGGCGCGGCCCAGGTGCTGGTTGACCCAGCCCTGCTCGTACAGGTACAGGCCGAGCGTCTGGAACTGGTGTTGGGAGCCGCCCGAGGTGCCCTTGTTCGCGTCGAACAGCAGGGGTTCGCCGAAGAGCTGGGAGGCACCGATGGTCGACACGACACAGGTGAACAGGATCGTCGGGCGCAGCGACGGCAGGGTGACATGGAAGAACTGCTGCCAGCGGTTGGCCCCGTCCAGGGCCGCCGACTCGTACAGGTCCTGCGGGATCGCCTGCATCGCGGCCAGGTAGATCAGCGCGTTGTAGCCCGTCCAGCGCCAGATCACGATCGACGAGACGGCGATCTGGGAGGCCCACTTGTCGTTCTGCCAGTCGATGTTGTCGATGCCGACGGCACCCAGCGCCCAGTTGATCATGCCGTAATCGCGGCCGAAGAGCAGCACGAACACCAGGGAGGCGGCGGCGATCGACGTCGCGTACGGCGCGAGCATCATGACCCGGTAGAAGGTCGAGGCGCGCAGCTTGTAGTTGAGGATGTGGGCGATGCCCATGGCCATCAGCAGCTGCGGGACCGTGGAGATGATGCCGATGGTCAGGGTGTTCTTCGCCGCGTTCCAGAAGAAGTCGTCGTCGAAGATCCGGGTGTAGTTGCGCAGGCCCGCCCACTCCATGTCGGTGGGCGCGGTCATCTCCACCGTGTGCAGCGAGGCCCAGCCGGTGTAGATCAGCGGGAACAGGCCGAACGCGAGAAACAGCAGGAAGAACGGCGAGACGAACGCGTACGGGCTCCAGCGCATGTCCCGCTGCCAGCGGCGGGAGAGCCGGGCCCGGCGGCGCTTGTCGGCCTCGGTGGGCACGGCGACGCTCGGGCGGCCCGGGGCCGCGCCCCCCTCCTTGGCGGGGGGCGCGGCGGTGTCGTGCCGGGTGGCCATACCGGTCACTTCTCCAGGTTGTTGTCGATGGTCTTGGTGGCCGTGTTCCAGGCCTCTTCCGCCGACTTGCCCTGGGTGACCAGGATCACGCCGTTGTCGGTCAGACCCTGCTGGATGATCTGGTCCTTCGGGCCGATCACCTGGGCCGGAATCTGCTGGGCGGCCGCGGCGAAGATCGTGCCGATCGGGGCGTCACCGGTCATGGTGTTCTTCGCGCCGGTGACCTGCGGCAGGTCGTAGGCGGCCGGGGCGCTCGGGAAGCTGCCCTGCTTGGCGAACAGCTTGGCCTGCTGCTCGGGCGCGGTCAGCCACGCGGCCAGCTTCGCCGCCTCCTCGGTGTTCTTGCCGGACTTCGGCACCGCGAGGAAGGTGCCGCCCCAGTTGCCGGGCTTGGGCGACGTGGCCACGTCCCACTTGCCGGCCGCCTCGGGCTTCGACTTGCCCTTGATGTAGCCGAGCATCCACGGCGGGCAGGACATCGCGGCGAACTTGCTGTTGGCGATCGTCGTGTCCCAGGCGGGCTGGAACTGCGTCTGATTGCCGATCAGCCCGTCCTCGGCGGCCTGCGCGGTCAGGTCGAAGGCGGCCTTGATGGCCGGGTTCGTCTTGTAGATGACCTCGCCGGAGGCGTCGTAGAACTTCTCGCTCTCACCGCTGACGATGGCGTTCAGCAGACCACCGGGGGAGTCCAGGAAGGTGGTGCCCTTGGGTGCCTTCGCCTGGTAGTCCTTGCCCACCTCGACGAACTTCTCCCAGCTGCCCGCCCACAGCTTGCCGACCTCCTCACGGTCGGACGGCAGACCGGCCTGCTCGAACAGGTCCTTGCGATAGCAGATGGCCATCGGGCCGACGTCGGTACCGACGCCGATGGTCTGGCCGTCCTTGGTGGTGGCCTGCTTCCACTTCCAGTCGAGCCAGTTGCTCGACTTGACGCCCTCGACCTTGGACAGGTCCATCAGCTTGGCGGCCTGGGTGTTCACGACCTCGGCGATGTTGCCGACCTCGACGGCCTGGATGTCCTGGAGGCCGCTGTTGGTGGTGAGGTGGTTGACGAGAGCCGGGTAGTAGTTCTCGTTCCGCTCCACGACGTTCTCGGCGATCTTGATGTCCGGGTTGAGCTTCTCGTACTCGGTGTAGAGTCCGGCTTCCTTGAAGCCCTGCGTACCGAAGAGTCCCAGCGTGATCGTGGTCTTGCCGCCGCCGCCACCCGACGACGAGTCGGAGTCGTCGTCTCCGCCGTCGTCGGCACAGCCGGCCAGCAGCCCGGCGCCCAGCGACGCGACGGCCGCGAGGACCATCGCCTTGCGGGCGGTTCGGTTGCGTGCTCGCATTGCGTCCTCCTGTTGCCCTGACGTGCCGACCCCCCGGCCAACTGCGTTGTTGGGCCCGTTAGTTCTTGCTGCGGCTCGGGCGGGGAACGTGCGGGTTGTGTATGTGTCAGGTACCGTGGGAGCGCTCCCACTTGTGATGTGTTGAAGGTTCGTCGGTCCGAGCGGGGGTGTCAAGGGACTAGGGGCGCAGAGATGCGTTCAGTTATCGGGCTGTTAACTGGAACCAGGGGGTAACGATCCAGCCAGCCGCAGGGGCCTCTTGCGGCCCTCCTGCGGAAACAGTCCCCGGCAGGCCGGAGCCCACCAGGGCCCCGGTCGCCTCCGACAGGACTGTTAGATTCCAGGCCAACGTACGGGTCGACGAGAGGGCGGAGCCCATGGTGAGCCACGGAGCGCGGGGCCGGAGCGGTGGCCGGCCCACACTCGAAGAGGTGGCGGCACGGGCGGGCGTCGGGCGCGGCACCGTCTCCCGGGTGATCAACGGCTCGCCCCGGGTCAGCGACGCGACCCGCGCGGCGGTGGAGGCGGCGGTCGCCGAGCTCGGCTACGTCCCCAACACGGCCGCACGCGCCCTGGCCGCCAACCGCACGGACGCGATCGCCCTCGTCGTCCCCGAGCCGGAGACCCGCTTCTTCGCCGAGCCGTACTTCTCGGACATGCTCAAGGGCGTCGGCGCGGAGATCTCCGAGACCGAGATGCAGTTGCTGCTGATCTTCGCGGGCAGTGACCGCGAACGGCAGAGGCTGGCCCAGTACTTGGCCGCGCACCGGGTGGACGGCGTCCTGCTGGTGTCCGTCCACGCCGACGACCCCCTCCCCGACCTCCTCGCCCAGCTGGAGATCCCGGCCGTGATCAGCGGCCCGAGGTCGGCCGCGGAAACGCTCCCCTCGGTGGACTCCGACAACTACGGCGGCGGCCGCTCGGCGGTCGAGCACCTGCTGGCCCGAGGCTGCCGGGCGGTCGCCCACATCACCGGCCGCCTCGACGTCTACGGCGCCCAGCGGCGCGTCGACGGCTACCGCGACGCCCTGCTCGACGCGGGGCACGCGGTGGACGAGCAGCTGATCGAGCCCGGCGACTTCACCGAGGAGGGCGGCCGTCGCGCGATGACGACCCTGCTGGCCCGCCGACCCGACCTGGACGCGGTCTTCGCGGGCTCGGACGTGATGGCGGCCGGCGCCCGCCAGGTCCTGCGCGAGGCGGGCCGCCGTATCCCCGACGACGTGGCGCTGGTCGGCTACGACGACTCCGCCATCGCCCGCCACATGGATCCGCCGCTCACCAGCGTCCGCCAGCCCATCGAGGAGATGGGCCGCAGAATGATCGACCTGCTGCTGTCGGAGATCGCGGACCGCCGTCCGACGGTGTCCCGGGAGCTGGAGCGGCGGCAGGTGGTGCTGGCGACGAAGCTGGTGCCGCGGACGTCGTCCTGACCCCGGCCGGCGTCAGTGCCGGTGCCGGCCTCTGCGGTGCCGCGGCCCCGGCCGCTCGGTGCGGTGGGTGACCAGCCAGGCGACGCCCAGCAGCACGACGCCCGTCAGCCAGAAGAAGATCACCAGCCAGGCACCGAGGGTGGAACCCGGATCGTTGACGTCCCGGCACAGCTCCCCGACACACCTCTCGCTCGCCTCGTCGAGGGCGATCACGAGCCACAGCAGCATCGCCAGATTGAACGCGAGGATCACCCACGTCAGCAGCCGCCACCGGGGAATCCGCCGGGACCGCATGACGAGCCTCCCAACCTCACGAACGGCTCATAAGGTGACAATACGCCGTTACATATAGGTCGGGGGGAGACGCCGCTCAGGAGCTCAGGAGCTCAGGAGCTCAGGAGCTCAGGAGCTCAGGAGCTCAGGACTGGTACGGCTGCTGCTGCGGCTGCCCGTACTGCTGACCGCCCTGGCCGCGCGCGGCCTGCGCCTGCAACTGCTCCGCCTGTTCCTTGGTCACCTTGTGCTCCGCGCCGCAGAAGGTGCACTGCGTCGCGTACTTCGTCGAGATCGGGAACAGAGGGATGAAGAACAGCGTGAACTTCGTGACACGCTTCCTGAGCGTGTGCGCGGCGGGGTTACCGCACTGGCCGCACACCAGCGTCAGTATCGCGAGTTGGTACAGGTATCCCTTGGTGCCGAAGATGATCACGTCTCGGTCCTTCCGGATCGGCTTGGCTGGGGCCGGCCCCAGGAGGGATCGGCCAGGTGGCCGATGGTACTGAGGCTCTTGATTCGCCTTCTGACACGACTTCGGCCGGTGACCTTGTCGCCAAGGTCACCGGCCGAAGAACCAGGGTGAGTGACGGGACTTGAACCCGCGGCATCCTGGACCACAACCAGGTGCTCTACCAGCTGAGCTACACCCACCACGACCGGTGCTGGGTTGTCCCCGACCGGCCGAGAAAAAGTGTACAGGGTCCGAAGGGGTGCTCGCGCCAGGCTTTTGCGGCGCTCCCTTCGCCCGCCCCCTGACCTGGCCTACTGCACCGGCAGGACGTACTTCGCGGCGATCGTCTTCGCGGTGTCGGAGTCGGGGCCCGGCTGCGGTACGAAGATCGCCTCGCGGTAGTAGCGGAGTTCCGCGATGGACTCGCGGATGTCGGCGAGGGCGCGGTGGTTGCCGTTCTTCTCGGGGCTGTTGAAGTACGCCCGCGGGTACCAGCGCCGGGCGAGCTCCTTGATGCTCGACACGTCGACGATCCGGTAGTGCAGGTAGTCCTCGAGGGTCGGCATGTCGCGGAGGAGGAAACCGCGGTCCGTGCCGACCGAGTTGCCGCACAGCGGGGCCCTGCCGGGTTCCTTCACGTGCTCCCGTACGTACGCCAGGACCTGCTCCTCGGCGTCGGCGAGCGTCGTGCCGCCGGGCAGCGCCGCGAGCAGTCCGGACGCGGTGTGCATCTGACGCACCACTTCCGGCATCGTCTCCAGCGCCCGGTCCGGCGGGCGGATGACGATGTCGATACCGTCGCCGAGGATGTTCAGCTCGGAGTCGGTGACGAGGGCGGCCACCTCGATGAGCGCGTCGTCGGACAGCGAGAGGCCGGTCATCTCGCAGTCGATCCACACCATGCGATCGTTCATGCGACCACCCTACGGCTGACGTCCGTTTTTGGGGTCCCCGGCGTTGACGCCAGGGGGCTCCGCCCCCCTGGACCCCGGCCTGTGCCCACCCACCACCCGACTCGGTTGGCAGAGAGGTGCACCACAACTCAGCCCGTCCGGCGTTTGAGGACGAGGCCGTTCAGGCCGATGGGGTCCGGGGCGGAGCCCCGCGAGGGGTGCAGGGGACGCAGTCCCCGCCGGGGTCCGGGGCGGAGCCCCTGGCGGGGTCGAAGGGGCGGAGCCCCTGGTGATGGGACGGGTAGGGGCGGCGGGGGCGAGCTGCATCATCAGCGGCTTCGCCGCGGGCCCCGCGCTCGCCCCCACCCGTCCCAGCCGTCACATCCCGCTGCGCTGCCCCGGCAGACTCGCCCGGCTCCCCGCATACGCCTCGCGGCCGTTCTCCGAAGACGAAGACGAAGACGACGACAGCGACGCCGACGTCCCCACCGGGCTCGGCGGTGCCGTGCGGCGGGTCTGGAGCGGGACCGGGCCGCCCTCGGGGTGCAGGGGCGCCGGTGCGCTCGCCTGGCCCTGATGCGCTGTCGGCCCGACCGGACTCGCCGTACCGTCACCGTCCGTCGGCGGCCGCTCACCCTGCGGCCTGCGCGCGCGGTACGCGGCCCGGTACGCCGCCGGCGACGACCCCAGCTGCCGGCGGAAATGCCCACGCAGCGCCACCGGCGAACGGAAGCCGCAACGGCCCGCGACCTCGTCCACCGAGTAGTCCGACGTCTCCAGCAGCCGCTGCGCCTGCAGCACCCGCTGCGTGATCAGCCACTGCAACGGCGCGCTGCCCGTCAGGGACCGGAACCGGCGGTCGAACGTACGGCGGCTCATGTACGCCCGCGCCGCCAGCGTCTCCACGTCGAACTGCTCGTGAAGGTGCTCCAGCGCCCAGGCGACGACCTCGGCGAGCGGGTCGGCGCCGATCTCCTCCGGTAAAGACCGATCGAGGTAGCGCTCCTGGCCGCCCGACCGGCGCGGGGGGACCACCAGGCGTCGGGCCAGCGCGCCCGCCGCCTCGTTGCCGTGGTCCGTCCGCACGATGTGCAGACAGAGGTCGATCCCTGCCGCCGTACCCGCCGACGTCAGCACATCGCCGTCGTCGACGAACAGCTCCCTCGGATCGACGTGCACCGACGGATAGCGCTTGGCCAGCGTCGGCGCGTACATCCAGTGCGTTGTCGCGGGGCGGCCGTCCAGCAGGCCCGCCGCCGCGAGGACGAAGGCGCCGGTGCACAGCCCGACGATGCGGGCGCCTTCCTCGTGCGCCCGGCGCAGTGCGTCGAGCGCCTCCTCCGGTGGCGGAGAAGTGATCGAACGCCAGGCCGGTACGACGACCGTGCCCGCTCGCGAGATCGCTTCCAGGCCATTCGGTGCGGTGAGTTCCAGGCCCCCCGTGGTCCGCAGCGGGCCTTCCTCGCCGGCGCACACCAGCAAGCGGTAGCGCGGCACGCCGGCGTCCTGGCGGTCGATCCCGAACACCGAAAGTGGTATGGAACTCTCGAAGATGGGGCCGCCGCTGAACAGCAGCACCGCGACGATCTCCTTGCGGCGTCGCCCGGAAAGTTTCCGGGCCGCGGCTTCCGGCGCGGCAGTGGAGTCGTGGCTCATACTGCTAAGCCCCCCTCGGTGGTCGCGGCTCCTCGGTTGTGTCGCTCCTGCACGTTTCCCCTCGGTCCTGCACGAGTCCCCCGCCGTAAGACAGTCAAGATCGAATCTACTGCGTCCCGTGGTGCCGGGAAGACCAGTTCGTCATCCGGCACATTGTCGACTTGGCAACTTGGCGTGAAGCATTCGATCACGAAGCGTTGCACTCGTGGGCCGTGCAGGGAAGTGCGCCTTGTCGCAGTGGCCAATCCACGTAGGGTGCGCAGACCCCCGGCGGCCCTTTCCGTGCAGGTGGAACGCGGGTTGGGGGGTGGTTCGGGCCGGGGACACGCCGGTGCCGGAAGTTGGCTGAAAAGAGTCGGACGCAGGCGAGAAAACCGGTCAACCGACCGGTGTATTTCCCCCGGTGTGACGTCCGCCTCGGTGAGCCCCCGTTCCGGTCCTGTGATGGCGACCGCGATGCGGGGGGCGCTCCTCGGCGAGCAGGCGGGCCGCGCCGCGCTCGGACTGGCGCAGGAGGATACGGCAGACGGCGGTGACGGCGGCGAGACCGAGGGCCGTGCCGGCGGCGCCGGCGAGGGAGGTGCCGAACCAGAGGAGTACCACGGGGACGAGCGCGCAGCTGAAGGTCGCCCAGCGGACCACGTCCGTGGCGGAGTTCTGGGCGGGTGAGGTCGCGAGGGGGGTCTCGGAACGGCGTCTGGGACCGGGCATGCGTGCTCCCTGGGGCGTGGCTCCTGAGTTCAACGCGTGCTCGATCCATCGGTCACTGTGTGTCCGGTGTGACCCGGCCGTAAGTGAATGCTGTGCAAACCGCCTGTACAGCGCAGCAACCATTGCGTTACGGGCGCCCCCTCGTGCATGCTCCCTGGAATCCCCACGCACCGTGGGCGGGATCTGGGCTAAGGAGGCGTGCCGCCGTACCCTTGGGGGTATGGGGTTGGGAAGATGATTCCCGGACACAGCTCAGCCGCACACTGTCGTCCCACCCGATCAAGGATCACAACGCCGAGACAGCCATGGCCGGTCACGAATTCTTCGAACCCGCGGACCGCAAGCGGCCGGTCGCCGACCCGACGGCGGCCGATCCCCTGGCGGCGGAAGAGCCACGCCAATCCTGCGACCCCGCCTTCAAGCACGGCGTCGTCGTGGGCTTCGACGGCTCCACATCCAGTGAGCGCGCCCTCGCGTACGCCATCGGCATGGCCCATCGCTCCGGGTCGGGCCTGATCATCGTCCATGTCGCCAACCGGCTGCCCACCACCGTGTGGGCGGGCTGTGAGCCGCCGGTCTTCGTCGACGTCCCCGATCACCGCACCGAGGTGCTCGGCCTCGAGCTGGCCTGTGCGGACTACCTCGCCGAGGTGCCCTGGATCCTCGTCGAGCGTGGCGGGGACATCTGCCACGAGCTCGAAGAGGTGGGCCGGGAGTACGAGGCGGACGCGATCGTCGTCGGCTCCACGCACGGCATCGTGGGCAGGATCTTCGGCTCCGTCGCGGGGCGGCTCGCCAAGCGGGCGAAGCGGCCCGTCGTTGTCATTCCGTAACTCGCCGTTCTCCCTGGTGAGATGCGTGCTGGGTACGGCCAACTCCCTTTGTGCGCCGCATAAATCTACTCGTGCGTAGAGGTGTTTGTGCCCTTGTGAAGGGCATATACCGGTCACCGCACAACTGCACATGCATGAAGGGAGCCCGCCGTGGACAATGACGTCTCCGCGGGAAGCACCACTACGATCGTCGGCCGACTCGCTCTCGGCATCACCCTGTTGGCCTTCGGCCTCGGACACACCGACGTGATCGACGGCGTGACGGCGGCGGATGCCGTTTCGGTCGCGCAGTACGTGGGCGGAGTCGCCCTCTTCGTCGCCGGACTATTGGCGTTCCGCGAGCGTGACGCCGCTACCGGTACGGCCTTCTCAGCTCTCGGCGCCCTCTGGTTCACCTGGGCCGTCTCTGAGCAGGTCTCCGACAATGCAGCCGGGTTGTTCCTGCTGCTGTTCGCCCTTGTGGCGCTGTCTCTCACCCTCGCGGGTGGCGACCAACTCGGCCAGGCCGCCTACGGTCTGTTCTTCGTGTCCCTGCTGCTCATGGCGATCGCCAACTTCGCCGACAACGACGGTCTCACCCAGGTCGGCGGCTGGTTCGCCGTCGCCGCGGGTGCGGTGGCCTGGTACGCGGCGACCGCGGCCCTCGCTCACTGGCCCACCGCCCTTCCGCGACGCGCTGCCGGCCGGAGGGTGACGGCTACCGGTTAGCTGCGCAGGCCGGGGGTTGGGCGGCCCCCGGTGATGAGAACGGACCCCCCGTGTTCGGTGGCCACACGTGGGGGTCCGTCCCCTTTTTGCGCCTAAACCGGCGCCGCTCTCGCGGACGTGGTTGCTCGCCGTGGGGGTTCCTCAATTATCGCTTCCGCCGCCGGGTGGATTTTCTACTCCACCGTCACCGACTTGGCGAGGTTCCTCGGCTTGTCGATGTCCCTGCCCAGGGACAATGCCGTGTGGTACGCGAGGAGTTGGAGGGGGATGCCCATGAGGATCGGGTCCAGTTCGTCCTCGTTCTTCGGGACCACGATCGTCTGGTCGGCCTTCTCCTGGTCCTGGTGGGCCACCGCGAGGATCTTGCCGCTGCGAGCCTTGATCTCCTCCAGGGCGGCGCGGTTCTTCTCCAGGAGGTCGTCGTCGGGGACGATCGCGACCGTGGGGAGGGCGGGCTCGATGAGGGCCAGGGGGCCGTGCTTGAGCTCGGAGGCCGGGTAGGCCTCGGCGTGGATGTACGAGACCTCCTTGAGCTTCAGGGAGGCCTCGCGGGCCACCGGGTAGCCCCGGACGCGGCCGATGAAGAGCATCGAGCGGGCCTCGGCGTACTCCTGGGCCAGCTTCTTGATCTCCTCCTCCTGCTCCAGCATCTCGGAGATCTGGCCGGGCAGCTTCCGCAGGCCCTCGATGATCCGCTTGCCGTCGCGGACGGAGAGGTCGCGGGTGCGGCCGAGGTGGAGGGCCAGGAGCGCGAAGGCGACCGTCGTGTTCGTAAAGCACTTCGTCGAGACGACGCAGACCTCCGGGCCCGCGTGGACGTAGATGCCGCCGTCGGCCTCGCGGGCGATCGCCGAGCCGACGACGTTCACGACGCCCAGGACCCGCGCGCCCTTGCGCTTCAGCTCCTGGACGGCCGCGAGTACGTCGTACGTCTCACCGGACTGCGACACGGCGACGTAGAGGGTGTCGGGGTCGACGACCGCGTTGCGGTAGCGGAATTCGGAAGCGGGCTCCGCGTCTGCCGGGATGCGGGCCAGCTCCTCGATCATCTGGGCGCCGATCATGCCCGCGTGGTACGAGGTGCCGCAGCCGAGGATCTTCACGCGGCGGATCCGGCGTGCCTCGCGGGCGTCCAGGTTGAGGCCGCCGAGGTGCACAGTGGAGAAGCGGTCGTCGATGCGGCCGCGCAGCACGCGGTCCACGGCGTCGGCCTGCTCGTGGATCTCCTTGTGCATGTAGGTGTCGTGGCCGCCCATGTCGTAGGACGCGGCCTCCCACTCCACGGTGGTGGGCTCGGCCGTGGTGCGGGTGCCCTCCGTGGTGTAGGTGCGGAAGTCGTCGGCCTTGAGGGTGGCCATCTCGCCGTCGTCCAGCGTGACTATCTGGCGGGTGTGGGTGACCAGGGCGGCGATGTCCGAGGCGACGAACATCTCCTTCTCGCCGATGCCGAGGACGACCGGCGAGCCGTTGCGGGCGACGACGATCCGGTCGGGGAAGTCGGCGTGCAGGACGGCGATGCCGTACGTGCCCTCGATGACCCGCAGGGTCTCGCGGACCTTGTCCTCCAGCTTGACGGCCTGGGAGCGGGCGATGAGGTGGGTGAGGACCTCGGTGTCCGTCTCGGAGAGGAACTCGACGCCGTCCGCCTCCAGCTTGCGGCGCAGGTCGGAGGCGTTGTCGATGATGCCGTTGTGGACGACGGCGACCTTGCCCTCGGCGTCGAGGTGCGGGTGCGCGTTCACGTCGGAGGGGGCGCCGTGGGTCGCCCAGCGGGTGTGGGCGATGCCGGTCGTGCCCTTGAAGCGCGCCGGGACCTTCGCCTCCAGGTCACGGACGCGGCCCTTGGCCTTGACCGTCTTCAGGCCGGACGCCTTCGGTGACGTGACGGCGATGCCCGCCGAGTCGTAGCCCCGGTACTCCAGCCGCTGGAGGCCCTCCAGCAGCAGGGGCGCCACGTCGCGCCTCCCGATGTAACCGACGATTCCGCACATATATAGGTATTCCTCAGCGTTTCGCAGTCGTTTTCGATGGATCAGCTTCGATGGATCAGCTTCGATGGATCAGCCGTAGACCATGCGGCGCAGCTGCCGGAGGGTGAGCTCCGGCGGTGCGACCGCCCGGTACTGCAGGTCCGCCCCGATCCGTTCGAAGATCGTCGCGTTCACCAGGCCCTGGGCCTGCAGCTCGCGGTGGCGGCGACGGACGTAGTCCTCGGTCGTCTCGTCGAAGTAGGCGAGGACGTCCTGGATCACACGCAGCGCCTCGCCCCGGCTGAGGGGCGTGGACCGCGTCAGATGATCGACAAGTTCGTCGTGCACCCGGTAGATCCTGGGGTACCGGCGACAGTTTCGCAAGAATCCTGCCCGATTTCGGGCAGGGGCGTGTTGGAGCACTTATGGGGCGCCCATGGGAGTCCTTTGGCCGGTTGTTCCCCGGGCAGATGTGTGGGGTGTGCAGCTTGTGACCTCATGGACATTCCTCGTATGGGCGTACCCGAGCGGCTCGCCGAAGGCATGAGCATGGCCGAGCAGCACGAGTACCTGTGCGCCAGATTCTCCCGGCGCACGATGATCAGGGGCGGCGCGGTCACGCTGGGCGCCGTCGCGGGTGGCGCGTTCGTGCCGGGTGCCACCGCACAGGCCGCCGTGAAGACCCCGGCGGTCGCTCCCGCGACCGAGACCGTCGACGGCGCCCTCGTCGCCCCCTTCGGCCGCCACCTCGCCTACGGCAACGACCCGCGCACCGAGATCACCGTCTCCTGGCAGGTCCCGGTCGCCGTCAGGAAGCCCTTCATCCGGGTCGGCGGCCACCCCTGGGACCTCTCCCGCAAGATCGACGCCGAGGTGCGCACCCTGTACACCCCGGCCGGCGTCGGCGCGAGCGCCGACCACACCCAGTACTACGTCCACGCCCGGCTCACGAACCTGCGCCCCGGCAAGACGTACTACTACGGAGTCGGCCACACCGGCTTCGACCCCGCCGAGCCCCACCTGCTCGGCACCCTCGGCACCTTCACCACCGCCCCCGCCCACAAGGCCCCCTTCACCTTCACGGCCTTCGGCGACCAGGGCGTCAGCTACCACGGCCTCGCCAACGACGCCCTGATCCTCGCCCAGAACCCCGCCTTCCATCTGCACGCCGGTGACATCGCCTACGGCGACCCGGCCGGGCAGGGCAAGACCTCCGACACGGGCTTCGACTCGCGCGTGTGGGACCAGTTCCTGTACCAGACGGAGTCCGTCGCCAAGCAGGTCCCGTGGATGCCGGCGTACGGCAACCACGACATGGAGGCCTGGTACTCGCCGAACGGCTACGGCGGCGAGGAGGCCCGCTGGACAGTCCCCGACAACGGGCCCGACAGCAAGAACCTGCCCGGCGTCTACTCCTTCGTCTACGGCAACACCGCGGTCATCTCGCTCGACGCCAACGACATCTCCTTCGAGATCCCGGCCAACCTCGGCATCTCCGGCGGCACCCAGACCAAATGGCTGGAGGCTCAGCTGAAGAAGTACCGGGCGTCGAAGGACGTCGACTTCGTCGTCGTCTTCTTCCACCATTGCGCCTACTGCACCTCCACCTCGCACGCCTCGGAGGGGGGCGTGCGCCAGGAGTGGGTGCCGCTGTTCGAGAAGTACACCGTCGACCTCGTCATCAACGGCCACAACCACGTCTACGAGCGCACGGACGTCATCAAGGGCGGCGAGGTCACCAGGCAGCTCCCGATCGGCGGCACCGCGTACCCCGAGACGGACGGCGTGGTCTACGTGACGGCGGGCGCGGCCGGCCGCAGCCTGTACGCCTTCAGCGCCGACCAGTCCTACGAGGGCCATGTGAAGGACGACGACGCCGTCGCGTCCTTCGTCTGCCTCGCGGACGGCGCCCAGCAGAAGGAGACCGTCGCCTGGTCCCGGGTGCGCTACCTCGACTACTCCTTCCTGCGCGTGGACGTCACCCCGGCCGCCGCGGGCCGTACGGCCACGCTGAAGGTGCGGGGCATCGCCGAGACCGGCGAGCAGGTCGACCACTTCACGGTGGCGCGCAGGGTGAGGTGACGCAGGGCGAAGCAACTCCCTGCATCACATCCTCTTGAGGATCGCCTGCTTGGCCATCGCGAACTCCTCGTCGGTCAGCACGCCGGTGCGGTGCAGCTCGCCGAGCTCCCGCAGCCGGCGCAGCAGCGCGTCGTGGTCGTCCTCGCCGGTGGACGGGGCAGTCGGCTCGGGCTGCGGCGGTCGTACGTCCTTCGGGGCCGCCGCGGCCGGATGAGGGAGGCGGGCCTGGACGGCCGCCGCGACCAGGGCCATCAGCGGGTCCTTCTTGAAGCCCCACAGGTCCACGGAGTTGGGGTCGTACTTGGGCGGGGCCTTGGTCGGGGCGTTCCGCACGGTGAAGCGGAGGTAGCCGTTCTCCAGGCCGACCGACGGCTGCCACTCCACGGCGACGATGTCGGCCAGTTCGAGGATGCGGGTGCCGGCGGCGGCCTTGGAGTCATCGGTCTTCCAGTTCCAGTCCAGGCGGACGCGCTCGCCGTCGAAGCGCGCGGTGCCGTCCCCGGCGGAGACCGACAGCGGTATCGCCGGGCCCGGCAGCAGGTACGTGTCCACCGGGTCGGCCGGGACCTGGTCCAGGAGCAGGGCGTTACGGACCTCGTCCGCGAAGTACTCGGCGACGCCGTAGCGGTCGGACTCGACGGTCAGCTGGTACGGGTCGTGCGGCTCGATGAGCCGGCCGCCGGTCGCGTGCAGCAGCGGATCGGAGCCGTCGCGCAGCCGCAGCCTCAACCGCCCGGTCTTCTTGCCCTGCTCGAACGAGATCCCCGCCAACGCGCCCAGCGGGACGACGAGTTCACCGAGGGTCTTGCGGAGCAGACTGACGTTCTTGTCCCGCCCCGGGGTCAGTCGCAGGGCATCGCCGTCGAAGGTCCAAGTGCCGTCCTTCTGGAGGATTTCCGCCATACAAGGATTGTTTCACCCCAAGGCGACGGGCACCCCGGAGGACCGTACTCCGGGGTGCCCGTCTGTCTGTGGGGGCGGGGTCTACAGCCCCGCGATGGGGTTCTCCAGGTTGCCGATCAGCTGAAGCGCGGCCGCCGGGTCCGCCAGGTCCACCATCTGCTCGTTGTTGCGCAGCTGGAGGCGGTTGAGGCAGGACAGCGCGAACTCGGGGGTGAACATGTCGTACTGCTTGAACTTGTCGGCGAGTTCGGGCACCGAGCGCTGGTAGTCGCGGGTCACCTCCGCGACCGTCCGCCAGAAGTCCTCCTCCTCCAGGACCCCCTCGGTGGCGAGGTTCGCCGCGAGGAAGCGGAAGAAGCAGTCGAAGACGTCCGTGAAGATCGACAGGAGCTTCTTGTCCTCGGGGACCTCGACCCGGATGCGCTGCACCTCGGGCGGCAGCACCGCGTCCGGGTCCATGACGGCGATCTCCTCGGCGATGTCCTTGTAGATCGCGCGCTGGACCACGCCGTCCTTCAGGACCAGGATCACGTTCTCGCCGTGCGGCATGAACACCAGGTCGTAGGCGTAGAAGCTGTGCAGCAGCGGGGTGAAGTACGCCCGCAGGTAGCGGCGCAGCCACTCCGTCGGGGTGAGTCCGGACTGCTCGATCAGCGCGCCCGCGAAGGACGCGCCCTCGTGGTCCATGTGGACGAGGGAGGCCATGGTGGCGAGGGACTCGCCGTCCTGGAGGGAGGAGACCGGGCTCTCCCGCCAGAGCGCGGCGAGCATCTTCCGGTACGGCGAGTAGCGGTCCGTCGCCGCCTCGTACTCCAGGTGCCGGTAGCCCACGGCAGCCCGCTCGCGGATGATCGACAGGCCCGTCGACTTCAGCACCGGGTCGCCCTCGATCAGCTGGCCGAGCCAGTCGTTGATCGCCGGGGTCGCCTCCATGTAGGCGGCCGACAGACCGCGCATGAAGCCCATGTTGAGGACGGACAGGGCCGTCTTCACGTAGTGCTTCTCGGGATGCGAGTGGTTGAAGAAGGTACGGATGGACTGCTGGGCCAGGTACTCGTCGTCGCCCTCGCCCAGGCAGACGAGGTGGCCACGAGCGATCTCGGCGGCGAAGGTGACGGTGAGCTTGTTCCACCACTGCCAGGGGTGGACGGGGATGAGCAGGTAGTCGGCGGGGTCGAGGCCCTGGTCCGAGAGTGTGTCGCGGAAACGGTTCAGCGTCACATCGCCCAGCTCGTCCCGCAGGAAGGACTCGTACTCGATCCCGACGCCCGCCGTGAACGCCGCCCGCGAGCGGTGCGCGGCCAGCCACACCAGCCGGACCGGGCTCGCGGTCTCGGGGGCGTACGACAGGTACTCGTGGATCCCGAAGCCGAGCCGCCCGTTGTTGGCGACGAAGCAGGGGTGGCCCTCGGTCATGCCGGTCTCGATGTCCTGGAAGCCGCTCTTCGTGAGCTCGGCGACCGGGACCTGCGGCTTGGTGAGCTTGTAGCAGGTGCCGGAGAGGGTCGAGGAGATCTCCTCCAGGTAGACCGGCAGGATCTCGTCGCTCAGGCCCAGTGTCTGCTTCAGCTCGATGAAGAAGTCCAGGGCGGCGAGCGGGAGTTCGGCGCTGTTCCGGGTGCGGGTGATCGAGTCGGCGTCCACCTGCCAGTGGTCGAGGGCGCGGCGGGTGGCGGTGAAGCGGTAGCGGGTCAGGCCGTCGTCGCTGCGGACGACGTACTCACCGCCTTCCTTCTCCGGCGCGATCAGCCGCTCGTGCGCGAACTCGGCGAGCGCCTTGCGGAGGAGTTGGCGGTTGGCCTGCTCCCAGCGCTCGGGGGAGAGGTGGGCCACGGCGTCGGCGAGGCTCATGCCATCACCGCCGTGGCCGCGACGCTGTGCCTGTCAAAGAACTGTTCCCGGGTGCAGAAGCTCAACAACGCCTTCTTCTCCGGCTTCTGGATCTCTCGGTCGGGGACGAACCCGACGGCTTCGTTCAGGGCGTGCACGGCCTTGTTGGACACGTCCGGCTCGACGACGACGCGTTCCACCGCCGGGTCCTCGAAGAGGTACGCCATCACGGCGGTGATGACGGCCCTGGTGAAGCCGTGCACGGGCCGGTCGGTGGCCGGCACGAGGAAGTGCATGCCGACGTCTCCCGGCTGCGGCTCGTACAGGCCGACCAGCTCACGGTGGGCGGGGTCGTACCGCTCCATCAGGAAGGCGGGCTCGCCGTCGCGCAGGCCGAGGTACGCCTGCTGGTGCTCGTCGGCCGCGATCTCCATGTAGGCGCGCTCGACGTCCTCGAGCCTGGCGTCCTGCATCATCCAGAAGGCCGCCTTGGGGTGGGTGAGCCAGGAGTGCAGCAGCTCGGCGTCCTTCAGGGGATCGAGCGGGCGGAACGTGATGGTCATACGGCGAACTCCTGGAATGCGATGGACTTCTCGACCGGGTAGTACTCGGTGCCGAGCAGCTCGCGGATGATGTAGCTGTTGCGGTACGCGCCCATGCCCAGGTCGGGGCTGGTGACGCTGTGCGTGTGCACGCCGGCGTTCTGCAGGAAGACGCCTCTGCCCGTCACGTCGATCGCGTAGTTGCGGGCCACGTCGTAGTTGCCCTGGGAGTCGTAGCGCAGCCGGTCCCGGACGGGCGCGAGGAACTCCGGCTCGGCGTACTTGTAGCCGGTGGCGAGGACCAGGCCCTGGGACTCGATCTCGTAGTCCTTCTCCTGCTCCTCCTGGCGGAACGACAGGGTGTACGTGCCGTTCTCGTACCGCGCGCCGGTGAGGGAGGAGTTGGTGAGCAGCCGCGTGGGCACGGGACCGCCGAGGTTCTTCTGGTACAGCAGGTCGAAGATCTCGTTGATCAGGTCGCCGTCGATGCCCTTGAACAGGCCCTTCTGCTGGGCGGTGAGACGGTAGCGGGTGGCCTCCGGCAGCTCACGGAAGTAGTCGATGTACTCCGGGGAGGTCATCTCCAGCGTGAGCTTGGTGTACTCCAGCGGGAAGAAGCGCGGGGAGCGGGTGACCCAGTTCAGCCGGTAGCCGTGGACGTCGATCTCGCTGAGCAGGTCGTAGTAGATTTCGGCGGCGGACTGGCCGCTGCCGACCAGCGTGATCGACTCCTTGCGCTGCAGCTCCTGCTTGTGCTGGATGTAGCGGGAGTTGTGGATGAAGTCGCCGCCCAGGCCCTGGCAGGCCTCGGGGATGTACGGGGGCGTGCCCGTGCCGAGGACGAGGTGGCGGGCGCGGTACACGTCCCCGGCCTCGGTGCGTACGAGGTAGTGCTCGTCCTCGTACGTCACCTCCGTGACCGTCGTGTTGAACCGGATGCTGCTCAGCTTGTCCGCGGCCCAGCGGCAGTAGTCGTCGTACTCGACCCGCAGCGGGTAGAAGTTCTCGCGGATGTAGAACGAGTACAGACGGCCTTGGTCCTTGAGGTAGTTGAGGAACGAGTACGGCGATGTCGGGTCGGCCAGGGTGACCAGGTCCGACATGAACGGCGTCTGGAGGTGGGCGCCGTCCAGGAACATGCCCGCGTGCCACTCGAAGTTCGGCTTGGACTCCAGGAAGACGCCGTCGAGTTCGGCGATGGGCTCGGTGAGGCAGGCCAGGCCCAGGTTGAACGGGCCGAGCCCGATCCCCACGAAGTCGTAGGTCTTTTCCGTGGCACCAGTGGGCTCAGGAAGCGCGGTCAAGGGACTCTCCCAGGTACTGCTCGGCATGGCCGGCGATCAGATCGAGGACGGCGGCGATGTCGGACGCCTGCGTCTCGGGGTTGAGCAGGGTGAACTTCAGGTAGTGGCGGCCGCCGACCTTGGTGCCCGCGACGATCGCGTCGCCGGAGGCGAACAGGGCCTTGCGGGCGTAGAGGTTGGCACGGTCGATCTCGGCCGGGTCGGTGACGGCCGCCGGGATGTAGCGGAAGACGAGGGTGGAGAGCGTCGGCTCGACGACGACGTCGAAGCGCGGGTCGGCGGCCAGCAGCTTCCAGCCCTCCACGGCCAGCTCGCAGACCTCGTCGAAGAGCTGGCCGATGCCGTCGGCGCCCATGACGCGCAGGGTCATCCACAGCTTGAGCGCGTCGAAGCGGCGGGTGGTCTGGAGAGACTTGTCGACCTGGTTGGGGATACGTTCCTGCACCATGCGGCGGGGGTTGAGGTACTCCGCGTGGTAGGTGGCGTGGCGCAGGGTGGCCGCGTCCCTGACCAGGACGGCGGACGAACTCACCGGCTGGAAGAAGGACTTGTGGTAGTCGACGGTGACCGAGTCGGCGCGCTCGATGCCGTCGATGCGGTGCCGGTACCTGACGGAGGCGAGCAGTCCGCAGCCGTAGGCGGCGTCCACGTGCATCCACACGCCGTACTGCTCACACAGCTCGGCGACCTCGGGCAGCGGGTCGATGGAGCCGAAGTCGGTGGTGCCGGCGGTGGCGACGACGGCCATGGGGACGAGGCCGTCCTTCTTGCAGCGCTCCAGCTCGCGGGCGAGGGCGACGGTCTGCATGCGCTTGTCGGCGCCGACGGGGATGGAGACCACGGCGTCCTGGCCGAGCCCGAGCAGCTTCGCGGACTTCTTCACGCTGAAGTGGCTGACCTCGGAGGCGAAGATGCGCAGTTTGGCCAGGCTGTCGGTCTTGGCCTCCTCGCGGGCCAGCAGCAGCGCCTGGAGGTTGGACTGGGTGCCGCCGGAGGTGAACACACCGTCGGCGTTCTCGCCGAGGCCGATGCGGGCGGTCGTCCAGTCGATCAGCTTGCGCTCGATGAGGGTGCCGCCGGCCGACTGGTCCCAGGTGTCGAGGGAGGAGTTGACGGCGGAGAGGATCGCCTCGCCGAGCACGGCCGGGATGACGACCGGGCAGTTGAGGTGGGCGAGGTAGCGGGGGTGGTGGAAGTAGATCGCGTCCCGGAGGTAGACGTCCTCCAGTTCGTCGAGCACCGCCACGGTGTCGTGCAGCGGCTTGTCGAGGTCGATCTCGTCGATGCGGGGAGCGAGGGCGTCGACGGTGACGCCGGTGAACGGACTTACGGTGGTGGCGAGTTTGGCCGCCACCCGCTCTATTCCTTCGGTCACGGAGCGGCGGTAGCGCTCCGCGGTCGTGTCGTTGAGCAGGTGCGAGCGCATGTGCGGGTCCTCCGGTGGGGACAGTCCGTGGGGCGGGGAGCGGGGCGGAGCCTCGGCTTCAACTTAGGTTAGCCTAACCTAATTAACTTGGCCGAAACCCTGCCCCTGCCGTGACTGCCGTCACTCTGAACGCAGTTGTCGGGGTCACCCAGCCTCGCGCAGCTGCTCCTCGGTCAGACCCTGCCGCCAGTAGCCGACGAAGGTGACTCTGCGGCGGTCGATCCCGCGCTCACGCACGAAGTGCCGGCGCAGCTCCTTCACACACCCGGACTCGCCCGCGATCCAGACGTACGGGTGCGAGGCGTCGGCGAGTTCGGCGGAGCGGATCGCGTGGAGAGCCATGGGGGAGCTCTCCACACTCTCCTCGTCCTGGACGAGCCAGGTGATCTCGGCCTCCGCCTCCGTCTGAACGTCCTGGATGTCGCCGGCGTGCGGCACCTCCAGCCAGACCCGGGCACGGGTGCCGGCGGGCAGCGACTCGACGATGGCGCAGGCGGCGGGTACGGCGGTCTCGTCGCCCCAGACGACCACGAGATCGGCATCCTCGGGCGGCCGGAAACGGATCGCCCGGTTGTCCGCGATCGCCGGACCGAGCAGCACGACCTTGTCACCGGCGGCGGCCCGCGAGGCCCACCGGGAGGCGGGGCCCGCGGCGATCGCCGCCCCCGGCTCCACGCCGTGCAGGACGAAGTCGATGTCGATCTCGTCGGGGGCGCGCCTGAGGGCCCGGAGCGTGTACGAGCGCATCACCGCGCGTACGTCCTCCGGGAGATCACGCCAGCCCTGCCACCAGTCGTCCCCGAGTTCGACCGGGATGACCGGCTCGGGCTGGCCCGGGTGCGGGAGGAACAACGACAGGGACTGGTCCCGTCCGTCGGAATGAAAGTCCTTCAACTCGGGCCCGCCGAAGGTGACCCGGACGAGGGACGGGCCGAGCCGCCTCGTCCGTACGACCTGCAGGGAGAAGAAACGGAACGGGGCGGCTACAGCCGTAGTCATGGGGCAACTCCTGAATCGACGTCAGGTAGACGTACCTCTAGGGGCGCGGGGAACTGCGCGACCAGCCACATACGGCCCGCAGCTCGCAAACCACAGAAACCCCCACGGCGCTGAGCGTCTAGCTGACCTTCTTTGCCTTCTCAATGGCTTCGGCCAGGTCCTCGACCAGAGGCACGCACTTGTCGTACGACAGAATCGGCTCAGGCGAACGCCCAATAACCTGCCCCGCCTTGACCGCAGGCAGCTTCTTCCACGTCGCCTCGCTGACTTCCGCCGGCTGAATCGTCGAGGAACGGTCATCCATCATGATGATGTCGGCCGCGTACTTGTCGACGTTCTCCCAGCTCAGGCTCTCGAACCAGCCGCCGCCCTCCTTCTTCGCACTCTCCGGCGGCTCGACGAAGTTCACGCCGAGGGCCTTGAAGTACTCGAGGTCGATGGAGAGGTTGGTGCCGGAGACGTAGAACAGCTCCTGGCTCGCGGAGCCGGCCATCACCTTGATCTCGGGCTTGGCCTTGGCGGCCGCGCGCAGCCGGGTGGCGGCCGCCTCGAACCGCTTCTTGGCGTCGGTCACCTTCGCGGACGTCATGTCGCCGCCGAGCGACTCGGCCAGCTCCCACATGCGCTCCAGCGGCTTGGTGAGCTGCCGGTCGTAGACGGAGATGCCGACGCTCGGGGCGAGCTGAGCGATCTTGTCCTTGGACGCCTCGGGCACGTACCAGAGGGTGCCGGCGTCGTCGAACATCGTGCTGATCAGCACGTCGGGTGCGAGGGTCGCGTACTTCTCGACGTTGAACTGGTCCCAGACGTTGCCGAGGACGGTCAGCTTGCTGACGTCCATGTCACCGGCCTGGACATCGGGCTTGCCGTCGGCGGTCTTGGTCGGGCCGAAGACGCCCTTGACCGAGACGCCGTAGTCGTAGAGGGCGGCGGCGACGCCGGTGAACGCGACGATGTTCGCGGGAACCTGGTCCAGCTTCACGGTGGTGCCGCGGTCGTCCTTGAAGGTCCAGGGGCCGGAGGCCTTGGCGCCCGCCGTCGAGTCCGAGCCACTGTCCTTCGAGTCGCTGTCGCCGCACGCGGCCAGGAAGGCGCCGAGACCGAGGGCGCCGCCGGTGGCGAGCAGGCCGCGGCGGGAGAAGTTGGCGGTTCTGGCGTTCGACATGGGATGGATCTGCTTTCGTACGTACGTGGGGCCACTGGGGGGTCCGCGCCTGCGAGTGGCTGGATCGAGATTAGGTTAGCCTAACCTCATCTTTTGTCCAGGGGGCACTGGTACCTGTGCCCCTCGCGGCGCGGGCGATGCCCGTCGTAACGGTGATCCGAATCACAGCGGCACCGCCGGCGGGTCGCCGACGGCGCCCTGCGCCCTACGTCGTCATCCGTCTCGGTCAGCCCGCCAGCCCCAACTCCCGTGCGATCAGCATCCGTTGCACCTCGCTCGTGCCCTCGCCGATCTCCAGGATCTTGGAGTCGCGCCACATGCGGGCCACCGGGTACTCGTTCATGAAGCCGTAGCCGCCGTGGATCTGGGTGGCGTCGCGGGCGTTGTCCACGGCGATGGTGGAGGAGTACAGCTTGGCGAGGGCCGCCTCCTTCTTGAAGGGCTCGCCGGCCACCAGGCGCGAGGCGGCGTCGCGCCAGGCCAGGCGGGCCGTGTGGGCCTTCATCTCCATGTCGGCGATCTTGAACTGGATCGCCTGGTTCGCGCCGATCGGACGGCCGAACGCGTGGCGTTCCTTCGCGTACTTCACCGACTCGTCCACACAGCCCTGCGCCAGGCCGGTCGCCAGCGCCGCGATCGCGATGCGGCCCTCGTCCAGGATGCGCAGGAACTGGGCGTAGCCCCGGCCCTCCTCGCCCAGCAGGTTCGCCGCCGGGACGCGGACGTCGGAGAAGGACAGCTCGCGGGTGTCCGAGGCGTTCCAGCCGACCTTGGAGTAGGGGGCGGCGACCGAGAAGCCCGGGGTTCCGGACGGGACGATGATCGACGAGATCCGCGGGCCGCCGTCCGGCTTGCGGCCCGTCACCGCCGTGACCGTGACCAGGCCCGTGATGTCCGTGCCCGAGTTGGTGATGAAGCACTTGGTGCCGTTGATCACCCACTCGTCCGTCGCCGGGTCGATCCGGGCCGTCGTACGCGTCGCGCCCGCGTCCGAGCCGCCGTCGGGCTCGGTCAGGCCGAAGGCGCCGAGGATTTCGCCCGTGCACAGCCGGGGGAGCCATTCCTGTCGCTGGGCCTCCGTGCCGTACAAGAAGATCGGCATGGCGCCGAGCGAGACGCCCGCTTCGAGGGTGATGGCCACCGAGGAGTCGACCCGGGCCAGTTCCTCCAGGGCCACGCCCAGCGCCAGGTAGTCGCCGCCCATACCGCCGTACTCTTCCGGGAACGGCAGCCCGAACAGGCCCATGCGGCCCATCTCGCGGACGATCTCGTACGGGAATTCGTGGTGCTCGTAGAACTCGCCGATCTTCGGCGCCACGACGTCGTGGGCGAACTCCTCGACCGTACGGCGCAGTTCTTCGAGTTCGGGGGAGAGTCGGTGGTCCATTGTTCTTCACTGCTCCTGGTGGGAGAGGGCCCGGACGGTGCGGGACGGGCTGGGTCGGCCCAGTCGGTCGGCCATCCACACGCTTGTGGCGACGAGACGGCCGAGGTCGACCCCGGTGTCGATGCCGAGGCCCCGCAGCATCCACACAAGGTCTTCGGTGGCGAGGTTTCCGGTGGCGGACTTCGCGTACGGGCAGCCGCCGAGGCCGCCGGCGGAGGCGTCGACCGTGGTGACGCCGTGCTGGAGGGCGGCGAAGGTGTTGGACAGCGCCTGGCCGTAGGTGTCGTGGAAGTGCACGCCAAGGGTGCCGACGGGGATGTCCTGTTCGGTGAGGGCGGTGAGGAGCGCGCGGACGTGGCCAGGGGTCGCGACCCCGATCGTGTCGCCGAGGCTCAGCTCGTCGCAGCCCATGTCGAGGAGCGCCTTGCAGACACGGACGACCTGCGGGACCGGGACCGCGCCCTCCCAGGGGTCGCCGAAGCACATGGAGAGATAGCCGCGGACATGGACGTCCTCCGCCTTCGCCCGCGCCACCACCGGCTCGAACATCGCCAGGGCCTCGTCGAGCGTGCGGTTGAGGTTGGCCTTGGCGAAGGACTCGGTGGCACTGGCGAAGACGGCGACACGGTTCGCCCCCAGCGCCAGGGCGCGGTCCAGGCCGCGTTCGTTCGGCACGAGGACCGGGAGCGCGACGGGGAGGTCGCTGACGAGTTCGCTGACGAGGGGGAACAGCTGCTCGGCGTCGGCCAGTTGGGGCACCCACTTGGGATGCACGAAGCTGGTCGCCTCGATGGTGGTCAGGCCCGCGTCGGCGAGGCGGCGGACGAACTCCGCCTTGACCTCGGTGGGCACGGTCGACTTCTCGTTCTGCAGCCCGTCCCGGGCGCCGACCTCATGGATGCGGACGCGGGCGGGGAGGTCCGCCGCCGGTACGGTCATGGGGAGTCCCTGCACGGTCATTGCGCCGCCACCCCTTCCTCGTCGTGCGGTGCGATGACGGCCAGGACCTGATCCATCGCCACCGTGGTGCCCGGCGTCACGTCCAGCTCGGTGACCGTGCCGGCGTGCGGGGCGGAGATGACGTGCTCCATCTTCATCGCCTCCACGACCAGCAGACTCTGACCGGCGGTGACCTCGTCGCCGACGGCGACCTTCACGACGGTCACCGTCCCGGGCATGGGCGCGGTGAGCGAGTCGGCACCGGAGTGCGCGGCCCGGGTCAGCGACGCGGCGACCGGGTCGTGGTCGCGCACGTGCCAGGCGTCGCCGTCGCGGCCCAGCCAGGTGCCTCCCGGCAGGGCGGCGAAGGTGTGGGCCACGCCGTCGAGCCGGAAAGTGAACCGGAGATCCTCTCTCGTGCCCGGGAGCAGGCTCTTGGCCCTCCGGAGGGACCGCTGGAGGGACCGCTCCTCGCCGTCGAGCAGTACCTCGACGTCGCCGTCCCCGGTGCCGCGCACGCGGACGGTCACGGGGTCGTGCCCCGGCACCCGCATGTGGTGGGCCGTCCAGGCGCGTTCGCCGCCGAGGCGCCAGCCGCCCGGCACGGAGAACGGATCGACCCAGCCGGACCTCCGCGGGGCAAGACCGGCCTGACGCAGCAGCGCGGCGGCCACGTACACCGCTTCCGGTACGTCCGCCGAGACCAGCCCCTCGACCTCCCGCTCGACCAGCCCGGTGTCCAACTCGCCCGCGACCACCGCCGGATGCGCGAGCAGCCGCCGCAGAAACCCGGCGTTCGTCTGCACGCCCAGGACGACCGTCTCCGCGAGGGCCGCGCGGAGTTTCCTGATCGCCGTGGCGCGGTCCGGTCCGTACGCGATCACCTTGGACAGCATCGGGTCGTACAGGCTGCCGACCTCGGTGCCCTCGCCGAGCCCGGAGTCGGTGCGGACGCCGTCGCCCTGGGGTTCGTGGAGCTTGAGGACCGTGCCGCCGGAGGGCAGGAATCCGCGCGACGGGTCTTCCGCGCAGATGCGGGCCTCGACCGCGTGCCCCGTCAGCCGGATCTCCGCCTGCGCGAACGGCAGCCGCTCGCCCGCCGCGACCCGCAGCTGCCACTCCACCAGGTCAAGGCCCGTGACCAGCTCGGTGACCGGGTGCTCCACCTGGAGGCGGGTGTTCATCTCCATGAAGAAGTACGACTTCGGGTCCCCGCCGGGGACGATGAACTCCACGGTGCCCGCGCCCTCGTATCGGCAGGAACGGGCCGCCTGGACCGCCGCCTCGCCCATGGCCGCGCGGGTCTCCTCGTCCAGGAGGACGGAGGGCGCCTCCTCGATGATCTTCTGGTGGCGGCGCTGCAGGGAGCACTCGCGCTCGCCCAGATGGACCACACCGCCGTGGCCGTCCGCCAGGACCTGGATCTCGATGTGCCGGGGCCGGTCGATCCACCGCTCGACGAGCAGCGTGTCGTCGCCGAAGGAGGCGCGGGCCTCGCGGCGCGCGGCGGTGATCTCGTCCGCCAGCTTCTCCGCGTCCCGTACCAGCCGCATGCCCTTGCCGCCGCCACCGGCGGAGGGCTTCAGCAGCACGGGCATGCCGATCTCGCGGGCCGCGTCGGCCAGTCGCGCGTCCGTCAGGCCGCTGCCGCTGGACCCGGGGACCACCGGCACCCCGGCCGCCTGCACCGTCTCCTTGGCCCGGATCTTGTCGCCCATGAGGGAGATCGCCTCGGCCGGCGGCCCGATGAAGACGAGCCCCGCGTCGGCACACGCGCGTGCGAAGCCGGCGTTCTCCGCGAGGAAGCCGTATCCCGGGTGCACGGCCTGGGCGCCCGTGCGGGCGGCGGCCTCCAGGATCCGCTCGGCGGACAGATAGCTCTCGGCCGCGGGCGCCGGTCCGATGCGTACGGCCGTGTCGGCCTCGCGGACGTGCCGGGCGTCGGCGTCCGCGTCGGAGAAGACGGCCACTGAGCGCACGCCGAGCGCGCGAAGGGTGCGGATGACGCGGACCGCGATCTCACCCCGGTTGGCTACAAGCACCGTGTCAAACATGGGTCCTCACATCCGGAAGACGCCGAACTGGGGCTCGCCCAGAGGCGCGTTGGCGCACGCGGTCAGGGCCAGGCCCAGCACCTGCCGGGTCTCCAGCGGTTCGATGATCCCGTCGTCCCACAGGCGGGCAGTCGCGTAATAGGCATTCCCCTGGCGCTCGTACTGCGCGCGGATCGGCGCCTTGAACGCCTCTTCCTCCTCGTCGGGCCACGCCTCCCCGCGGGCCTCCAGCTGGTCCCGCTTGACGGTCGCGAGAACGGACGCGGCCTGCTCGCCGCCCATGACGGAGATCTTGGCGTTCGGCCACATCCACAGGAAGCGGGGGGAGTAGGCCCGCCCGCACATGGAGTAGTTCCCCGCGCCGTACGACCCACCGACCACCACGGTCAGCTTGGGCACGCGCGTGCACGCCACCGCCGTGACCATCTTGGCGCCGTGCTTGGCGATGCCGCCTGCCTCGTAGTCCTTGCCGACCATGAAGCCGGAGATGTTCTGCAGGAACACCAGCGGGATCCCGCGCTGGTCGCACAGCTCGATGAAGTGGGCGCCCTTCTGGGCGGACTCGGAGAACAGGATGCCGTTGTTGGCGACGATCCCGACCGGGTGGCCGTGGATCCGGGCGAAGCCGGTGACGAGGGTCTGCCCGAACTCGGACTTGAACTCGGCGAAACGGGAGCCGTCGACCACGCGCGCGATGATCTCGCGTACGTCATAGGGGGTGCGGGAGTCGACGGGTACGGCGCCGTACAGCCCGTACGGATCCACCTTGGGCTCTGCGACAGACGTGACCTCCCAGGGGAGCGGCCCGCGCGCGGGGAGCGTGGCGGCGATGGTCCGCACGATGCGCAGGGCGTGCGCGTCGTCCTCCGCGAGGTGGTCGGTGACGCCGGACACGCGCGCGTGCACGTCTCCGCCGCCCAGCTCCTCCGCGGTGACGACCTCACCGGTGGCGGCCTTCACCAGGGGAGGCCCGCCGAGGAAGATGGTTCCCTGGTTGCGGACGATGACGGCCTCGTCGCTCATGGCGGGGACATACGCCCCGCCGGCCGTGCAGGATCCGAGCACGGCGGCGATCTGCGGGATCCCGGCGCCGGACATCCGGGCCTGGTTGTAGAAGATCCGCCCGAAGTGCTCGCGGTCGGGGAAGACCTCGTCCTGCATGGGCAGGAAGGCGCCGCCGGAGTCGACGAGGTAGACGCAGGGCAGGCGGTTCTCGAGGGCCACTTCCTGCGCGCGCAGGTGCTTCTTCACCGTCATCGGGTAGTACGTCCCACCCTTGACGGTCGCGTCATTGGCGACGATCACGCACTCACGCCCGCTCACGCGCCCGATCCCGGCGATGACCCCGGCGGCCGGGGCCTGCCCGTCGTACATCCCGTCGGCGGCGAGGGGAGCCAGCTCCAGGAACGGTGAGCCGGGGTCGAGGAGGCTGTCGACCCTGTCCCGCGGCAGCAGCTTCCCGCGCGCGGTGTGCCGGGCCCGCGCCTTCTCACCACCGCCGAGGCGGGCGGCGGCCAGCTTGGCGTGCAGTTCCTCGACGAGTGCCAAGTGGGCCTGTTCATTGGCCCGCCAGGCCTCCGACGCCGGGTCAGCCGCGCTCGTCAGCTCCGGTGCCTGCTCCATCCTGCGGCCCCTCACCTTGTTAATGAGCGTTAACGCGTTTCCTTCAGGTTAACGACCGCTAACCTCTCTGTCTAGAATTGCTTCCATGGCCACCAGAACCGACGCCCCCACCCGCCGCGAGCAGATCCTCAAGGAGGCCGCGCGGCTGTTCGCCGAACGCGGGTTCCACGGCGTGGGGGTGGACGAGATAGGCGCCGCGGTCGGCATCAGCGGGCCCGGTCTCTACCGGCACTTCCCCGGCAAGGACGCGATGCTCGCGGAGCTGCTGGTCGGTATCAGCGGCCAGCTGCTGACGGGCGCGAAACGCCGCCTCCAGGAGGCGGACGGCGTGGGCCCGGAGGAGGTCCTCGACTCGCTCATCGAGGGTCACATCGACTTCGCGATCGACGACCGCCCCCTCATCACCCTGCACGACCGCGAGCTGGACCGCCTCCGGGACAGCGACCGGAAGCTGGTACGGCAGCTGCAGCGGCAGTACGTCGAGCTGTGGGTGGGGGTGGTCCGTGAGGTGTATCCGGGGCTGGCCGAGCCCGCGGCACGGTCGGCGGTGCACTCGGTGTTCGGTCTGCTGAACTCGACACCGCATCTGGGGCGGGCGGGGGTGCTGCCGGGGCGGGGGGCTACGGCTCAGTTGCTGCATCGGATGGCTCGGGGGGCGTTCGGGGCGGCGGTCGCCCAGGAGTGACGTGCGTCTCTGGACAGGCGTCCCAACTGGCCGGTAGCTTTTTGGCTGAGCAAGCGCTTAGCCATCGGTCCGCAACCATCAATTGAGGAACCCCGACGGCGAGCAACCACGTACGCGAGAGCGGCGCCGGTTTAGGCGCAAAGAAGGGCGGTGGCGCGGTGCGCCGGACTGTGTTCAACGAGGATCACGAGGCGTTCCGGGAGACCCTCCGGGCCTTCATCGAGGCCGAGGTCGTCCCCGTCTACGACGAGTGGTTCGCCGCCGGCCAGGCGCCGCGCGACTTCTACTACAAGCTGGCCGAGCTCGGCGTCTTCGGCATCCGCGTCGACGAGGAGTACGGCGGCGCCGGCATCGACTCGTACAAGTTCGAGGCCGTGATGTACGAGGAGACCGCCCGCGCGGGCGTGAGCTTCGGCGGCTCCGGCGTGCACGTGCTGCTCGGCCTGCCGTACATCAAGATGCTCGCCACCGACGAGCAGAAGAAGCGCTACCTGCCGAAGTTCGTCTCCGGCGAGGAGATGTGGGCCCTGGCGATGACCGAGCCGGGCACCGGCTCCGACCTCGCGGGCATGAAGACCACCGCCAAGCTGAGCGACGACGGCACGCACTACGTCCTCAACGGCTCCAAGACCTTCATCACCGGCGGCGTCCACGCCGACCGCGTGATCGTCTGCGCCCGCACCGCCGCGCCCACCGCCGAGGACCGCCGCCACGGCATCTCCCTCTTCGCCGTGGACACCAAGTCCGAGGGCTACTCCATCGGCCGCAAGCTGGACAAGCTGGGCCTGAAGACCTCCGACACCGCCGAGCTCGCCTTCGTCGACGTCAAGGTCCCCGTCGAGGACCTCCTCGGCGAGGAGAACAAGGGCTTCTCCTACCTCGGTCACAACCTCGCCTCCGAGCGCTGGGGCATCGCCTTCGGTGCCTACGCGCAGGCCAAGGCCGCCGTCCGGTTCGCCAAGGAGTACGTGCAGGAGCGCACCGTCTTCGGCAAGCCGGTCGCCGCCTTCCAGAACACCAAGTTCGAACTGGCCGCCTGCCAGGCCGAGGTGGACGCCGCCGAGGCGGTCGCCGACCGCGCGCTAGAAGCCCTCGACGCGGGCGAGCTGACCCCTGCCGAGGCCGCCAGCGCCAAGCTCTTCTGCACCGAGGTCGCCCACCGCGTGATCGACCGCTGCCTCCAGCTGCACGGCGGCTACGGCTTCATGAACGAGTACCCGATCGCCCGCCTGTACGCGGACAACCGCGTCAACCGCATCTACGGCGGCACCAGCGAGATCATGAAGACGATCATCGCGAAGGACATGGGCCTGTAAGGTTCCGGAAATTACTGGCCAGTACAACTGTCGTCCATGAGTCAGGCACTGCACAGTCTCCTCGATCTGCTCGACCTGGAGCAGATCGAGGAGAACATCTTCCGCGGCCGGTCCCGGGCCGCCGTCGTCCCGCGCGTCTTCGGCGGCCAGGTCGCGGCACAGGCGCTCGTCGCCGCCGGCCGGACGGTCCCCGCGGACCGGCCCGCCCACTCCCTCCACGCCTACTTCCTGCGCCCCGGCGACCCCGGCGCGCCCATCGTCTACACCGTGGACCGCATCCGCGACGGCCGCTCCTTCACCACCCGCCGGGTGGTCGCGGTCCAGCACGGGCAGCCGATCTTCCATCTCTCCGCGTCCTTCCAGGCGTACGAGGACGGCCTGGACCACCAGACCCCGATGCCGGCCGCGCCCGACCCGGTCACGCTGCCCACCACCGAGGAACAGGTGCGCGGCTACGACCACCTCGACCCCGACGTCGTCGGAAAGTTCATCGAGATGCGCGAGGCGATCGACCTGCGCTACGCCGACGAGCCGCCGTACGGCAGATTCGGCGAGCCGCGCGAGCCGCACTCCCAGGTGTGGTTCCGCACCAACGGCAAACTCGCTGACGACCCCCTTCTGCACGTCGTCCTCGCCACGTACGTCTCCGACATGACGCTCCTCGACTCCATCCTCCTCGCGCACGGCCGCGGCGGCTGGGCCGTCGGCGACGTGGTCGGCGCCTCCCTGGACCACGCGATGTGGTTCCACCGCCCGTTCCGCGCCGACGAATGGCTCCTGTACGACCAGGAGTCCCCGTCGGCGTACGGCGGCCGCGGCCTCGGTCAGGCCCGCATCTACACGCAGGACGGACGGCTCGCGATCTCGGTGATCCAGGAGGGCGTGGTGCGCGTCCCGCGCTGACGGTTGTCTGCGGAGCTCACCGCAGGTCGTCACCCATTCGTAAGTTTTCGGCCAGGTCCCATTGATCACTCTGCCGTTACCCTGGAAAGCGCTTCACCCCTGTCAGAAGGGCCGCTTTCGGTCTCCCCACGCCACCTGACCCGCGCTGCCACAGGCTCGCCGCACCGACGCTCGCCGTCGTGGCGCCGCGCTCGTGGCCGCCCGTCCGTGAGGAGCCTCCTAGCCGTGTCGATCTTCGGAAGACGCAGCAAGCGTGCTGCCGGGCGCACCGCTTCCGTCGCCGCGCCACAGCCGCCCCCGGCGTTCGCGATCACGATGGACGAGCTGCGGTCGATCGAGCGGGTCACGCTTCACGCCCGGGCGCAGCTGCGCAAGCTGAGCGGCAGCTCCGCATCGACGGTCACCGACGCCAGTGGATCCGCGCTCGTGCCCGTGCTCTACGAACGCGCCGGCGCCGCGCACGCCCTCGGCCACTCCGGCATACCGATGCTCGTCAGCGAGATCGCGCACGTCGAGGCCGCCGTTGTCAACCTGGAGTCGTACGACGGCCACGAGGTGGTGCTGTGCGAGGGATACGCCCTGCTGAACCGGCTCGCGTTCCTCAACGGGCAGGCCCGCGTCACCCAGGAGATCGGCGGAGTCGTCACGCTGCCGGGCGAGCCGGCCGACACTCCGAAAACGACCCGGAGTTGACCTACTCGCCCCCCGCTGCCTCGCCGGACTACGCCAGCCCCGCCTCTTCCAGCAGATACGCCGTCATCGGGTCGTAGTAGCGCGGGCTGAGCACATGGTCGTCGAGGGGGACCGCCACCTGGAGGGTGCCTTCCGACTCGGCGAGGAAGAGGGCCGGGTCGTTGCAGTCGGCGTAGCCGACGGAGTCGATGCCGTGCTGGCCGGCGTAGCCCGCCCAGCCGTGGTCGGCGACGACCAGGTCGGGCAGCGGGCGGCCCTCGCTCTCCAGGGCGGTGAGGATGGCCTTCATCGGTTCGCCGGAGTGGGTGTGCCACAGCGTGGCGCCGTGCTCGAGCATCGCCACGTCCGCGAACTGCATGACGTATCCCTCGTCCGTCTGCAGCCCGTCCGGGATGACCATGATCTCGCAGCCGGCCGTCCGCAGCGCGTCGGCCGTGGCCCGGTGCACGTCCAGCAGGCCGCCCGGGTGGCCGGTCGCGAAGAGGACCCGCTGCTGCCCGTCGGCCGCCTTGCGCAGGCGCCCCGCCAGGCGCTCCAGGGCGGTGACGGTCAGTTCGGGGTCGATGGTGTCCTGGCCGTACCGGTACTCCGGGTCGTCGTTCACGCCCACCCGCTCCGCCATCACCGCGAGCACGTCCTGCTCGTCGGTCCAGCGGTCGCCGAGCTCCAGTCCGAGCCAGAAGTTGCGGACGCCGTTGGCCAACTGGCGGTAGTGGGAGAGGTTGTTCTCACGCGGGGTTGCGACATCGCCCGCGATACGGGTCTTCACAAGGTGCTCGACGAGCTCGGCGCGGCTGGGTGTCCCGGGTATCGGCATGCTCACCATTGTGAGGCAGACAACTGTGGGAACACCCCGCGTCCCGCACGCTGGGACGCGCGTCACGTGGCGCGGGTCACGTGGTGTCCAGAGCTGCTCATGTCTAGAGCCGCTTGTGTCTAGAGCCGCCGCAACGCGAACCACAGCTCCATCCGTACGTCGGGATCGTCCAGGTCCGCCTCCAGCAGGCCCGCGCACCGCGCGATCCGCTGCCGCACGGTGTTGCGGTGTACGGACAGCGCCACCGCCGTACGGTCCCAACTGCCGTGCAGGGACAGC
This sequence comes from Streptomyces sp. SA15, assembly GCF_002291145.1. Taxonomy (GTDB): domain Bacteria; phylum Actinomycetota; class Actinomycetes; order Streptomycetales; family Streptomycetaceae; genus Streptomyces. Next base: position 145 of record NZ_NTGE01000213.1, on the reverse strand, counting down.
CAGGTGCGCAGCGTCTCGACGAGCACGGGGGCGAGGGGCGCCAGCAGGGCACGCGCGTGGGCCTCGGCCTCCTCCTCGGGCACCAGGTCGGCGAGGGCCGGGCGGGCGCCCTGCCGGGCCAGCGGCGTGCGGGCGGCGCGGGCAC
>NZ_NTGE01000017.1 GCF_002291145.1 Streptomyces sp. SA15 | reverse complement strand
GGCGTCACGGAACGCGCTGGCGTCGGGGGGCGCGGAGGCGCCACGGAACGCGCTGGCGTCGGGGGGCGCGGGGGCGTCACGGAACGCGCTGGCGTCGGGACCGCCGAAGGCATCGACGCGCACTCCGAGGACGGTCTCCCACTCCGGCTCGGGGCGGGCCTCGGCCGTGGTGCGGACAAGGGCGCCCTGGGAGCGGAGAAGACGTGCGACGGCGTCGGCGACGACGAGGGCGCGGACTTCGTGGGGGGCGTGGAGCTGCACGAGCTGTCCGGTCGGCCCGTCGGCGTACCCGTACCGCGGCCCGCACCGCAGGATCTCCTCGACGAGGGCGACGGACGACGTGTTCCGCAGGCTGATGTTGAGAAACCCGGGCCCGGTGACGACGACGTCGGTGACACCGTCGCTGCCGAGGAGCCGGGCCTGGAGGATCTCGGCGACGCGGCGGGGCGGATGCCCGGCGGGGCGGGCGAGCTGAAGAGCGATATTGGTGGCGTAGTCCCCACAGCCACCGGGCCCGGGCACGGTGACCACGGCCCGCTCCGGAACGGTCACGCTCAGCTCCCCTTCGTCGACAGCGCGACGCACCGCGCGCAGCACGGTACGGGAGAGCTCGACGGGGGTCACGGGGACAAGCGTAGGCGAGGAGGGGGGTGGGTAGGCGAGCAGGTTTGGTGGGGTCCGGGATGTGGACGGTCAGGCACGGCAGCCGACTGCCCCGGCGCTTCAGCGGCCGGTCCGGCCGACGGTTCAGCGGACGGTCCGGCCGACGGTTCAGCGGCCGGCCCGCTCGGCCTCCCCCGTACCGAGGACGCTCCCGAACACGGCCCCGCCCACGGTCCCGCCGTGCGCCGACCGGTCCATCGGCCCTTCCGTCGGCACGGCACCCTGCTTCCGCTCGTTCCGCTCGATCAACTGCCGTACGAGTCGTACGAGTTCGGCGGGCTCGAAGGGCTTGGCAAGGAAGGCGTCGACGCCGACGTCGAGGCCGGTCTCGACCTCGTACTGCGTACAGGCGCTGACGATGGCAAGGGGAAGGTCACGGGTCCGAGGATCGGAACGCAGCCGCGCGGCGGTCCGCAGCCCGTCCAACCGGGGCATGACGACATCCAGGGTGACGACATCGGGCCGCACCTGATGAACGACATCCAGACACTCGGCACCATCGGCCGCGGTCACCACCTCGATGCCCTCCAGCTCGAGATTGACCCTGATCAGCTGCCGGATGACCTTGTTGTCGTCCACAACAAGCACCCGACCGGACGCGCCTGGCACAACTCGAGAGTAGGTCGGGACCGGCCATCGCGTCCGGGTTTTACCTACTTCTGACCCGTGCGAGGACGCTTCCGCTCCCGGAGGCGCCCCCACCATCCCGCGCGGGCCAGGGCTGACCTCCTCCCGACGCCAGGAAACCCGTTCATGGACACCCCGACGGAGCTGGTAGTGTTCTACCCGTCGCAGCGAACGCCGCAGCCGACATGCCCCCGTAGCTCAGGGGATAGAGCAACGGCCTCCGGAGCCGTGTGCGCAGGTTCGAATCCTGCCGGGGGCACCGGAAATCAGGGCCCTGAACTGCAGAAAGCAGTTCAGGGCCTTTCTTGTGCATGCCAAAACGCACACGGCCACCTTGGCCATGACCACTCGGTGCAGCAAGCCTTCGACCTGCGACTTCATGGCGCCAGGCAGACGAAATCCCAAATGTCCGATCCCACACGATGGCGTCGCGTGGGACATTCGTGGGACGGGAAAGCCGCAAGGCGGAGCCGCCACCGGAGGACACATGCTGTGACCTGCGCGTTTGCCGACAAGGACGATCGGAGAACATCCGGACGAGCAGGCCGTTTGACTTTCCCGGGTCAGTGCTGGGCACGGCTGTGATCAGGCGTTTCATCGAACGTCACGCTCACTGCTCACGCGGATGCTGGTGTCGGCACCACGACGCGGCTGGTTACGGCATGCTGGACGTATGAGCAGGTACGCAGCCGCGAGGATCTACGCCCTCCCGGAGTCGCTCGACGAGTTGGTCGGGCCGACTTCCGGCACCGTGACCCTGCCCCGGCACATCGACTGGGGTCCGCACTACGAGTACGACCTCGCCGACGAGGCCGACCTGCTCCTGATGTACGAGCGGGTGATTCGCGAGGCCCAGTCCCCGGCCGACCTGCGGGCGTACCTGAACGCCGAGCTGTTGCGCCGGCACTGGAGCGACCTGTTCCTGCCCGCTCCGGCCCGTGCGGCCTGGCAGGCCCGCTTCCACGAGCTCTCACCTGCGGCGGCCGCAGCGTAGTGGACGAGCTACACCGCAGACTGATCCGCATCGGGCTCGACACGCTCGCCGACGACTTCGGCTACGCCCTGGCAGGCGGCTACGCCGTCCAGGCCCACCAGGTCGTCAACCGCGTCAGTGACGACGTCGACCTCTTTGCTCCGATCAACCGGGCCACCACCGAGATGCCCGCAGCCACCGAACGCGTCATCGCCGCCTACGAAGCCGCAGGCTTCTCCGTGGAACTGGCCCACCAGAACTCCGAGCACACCTACACCCGGTTGAACGTCACCGACCCGGTCAGCGGTACGCAGAACAAGGTGGAACTTGTCGCCGAGTTCCTCAACCATCCGCCCGTGCCCTCCGAGCTCGGCCCGGTCCTGCACCCTGACGATGTCGCCGCCGGGAAGACCACCGCTCTGGACGGCCGGGCCGAGGTCCGCGACGCCATCGACGTCGACGGTCTCCTCAAGGCCGGATACACCCGCGAACGCCTGATGGAGCTGGCCAAGCAGAACGACGACGGCTTCGATCCGCGTATGTTCGCCGACTCACTCGCCCGCATCCAGCGCTACACGGACAAGCAATTCGCCGCCTACGGCCTCACCCCCGCCGAGGCCGCAGCGCTACGCGAGCGGTTCGCCGACTGGCAACGCCAGCTCATCGCACCGCAGAACGAGAACCCGGCCCAGTAGCGAGCCAGGGCATCTCCGGAGTACTCAGAAAGTCCCGTTGCCTGGAAGAGGGAGTTCAGTCGTATTCGTCCAGCAGAGCCTCGATGCGCTGGTTGGCGATCGCCGCCGTCCGTACAGGCACTTGGCATACTTGGTCATGAGGACCTCGACACTGTTGCCAGCGCGTTCCGCGACCTCCGTGGGGTCAACGCCAGCGTTGAGCCAGGTGGACAGGGCCGAGTGCCGCAGGTCGTAGGGGCGAGCCGCAAGTGGAGTGTTCAGCAGGCCGGGCGGCAGGGCCAGTTCCCGGGCTTCGTGCCAGACGCGGTCGTACGTACTGGAGGCGAGGACGCCACCGCGTTCGTTGAAGAACAGCCGCCCATCATCAGCGGTACCGAAGGTGTCGACGCTCTCCCGCCACAGCGCCACCAGTTCGGGCGGCAGCGGCACCGGTCGGGTGTCCCCCGGCGGGCGGCCCTTCAGACCACGCTCGTCATGGAGGCACCCGGTGTCGGTCCACTTCTTGCCCGCCTGGGGCCGAGTAACGTGCAAGAACACTCTGCCCCAGCCCTCCGCCGCGACGTCCTCGGGCCGCAGCCCGGCGTAGTACATGCCGGCGAACAGCCCCACCAGCCGCCGTCCGCGGGCCCTCTCGTAGTTGCCGACGTAGGAAACGGCGTGGAGCAGGGAGCGAGCCTGGGTGGGGTTGGCGACCACCCGCGGATCAACCTGCTTGACAGTCTTGGCGATCCGCCAGTTGACGTTGGCGAGCGGGTCGTCCCGCAGTCCACCTTGCTCGATCGCGTACCGCACGGCGTTCACGAGGGTCATGCGCTTGTGCCGCTGGGTCTCGGCCGCTGCGACCGTGCCGTCCTGTTTCAGTCGCAGGGATTGCAGCACAGTCCGCATCACGGCCGGATCCATCAGGTCGGCCAGCGGGCGTGACGCCCTCGCTACCCAGCGCAGAGTGAGTCGTATGTCCGGGGGCGCCGTGTGCAGCTCTGGCCGGGGCAGGACGAACGCCCAGTTTCGAAGCGCCTGCCGCAGCATCTCGTCACTCGGGCGCCCCCGCACGTCCCGGAGCATCGTCAGAGTGATCGCGCACAGGGCGTCATTGGTCTCGTTGCGCGTCTTCGCCGCGACCTGCGGCCAACGCATCTCCAGGTATTCAAGAGCAAAGGCGTACCAGCTGATGGTGACCGTGCAGCGGCCCGCCCCTGCAGTGGCCAGCGAATCTTCCGTGTCCAGTCGGACCGCCCGGACCAGCGCTGCACCGAGTTCCTCGGCCAGCGCCTTGGCATCCGTCGCACCTCCTGCGGAACGATTTCTGCCTGACTTAACCGCGATCACCGTGCTTCCATCACGTCTGCTTCTGGGGACGCCTCGTGTATGCGATGCCGAACTCCTCATGACATCCACCACCTTCCAGACGAGGTAAACCCAGAAACCCCGGAGGCAATAGCGCCCTCGATCGGCAGCATCTGGTTCTGGACAGCGAGGGTTGACCAAGGACGCTCTGGGTGACCGCATAGTCACCGAATAGCTCTCCCTGGCACGTACCGACGACCTACGAGTGGTGAGTGGTCGCCTCTACAGCCCCCTGAGTGGAGTGGCTCACCCTCGGATCAACCGCCGACCCGGGCATGGGCCCGCTCTCGCTTCATCATCGAAACGGTCACCGAATCCACCGCCACCAGGCGCCGCCCTCGTCCCCGACGCTAGCCTGCACAGCCACAAGCACGCCCTCGCCGAACCCGATCACGTCACGATGCTCGCCTCACGCCCCACGTGGGGACGAGTCACCATCGAGGTCTGATCCCGTCTTACCGGCACTGAGAAGAGGACGGCCAACCGCTGGAGCACTGCCGGCGACGCAGCTACGTCTGGCCGGGATTGGACGTGCCGGGCTCAAGTGCTCCTCCGGACGGCCTGACCGCCCTGTGTAACGGAGCACACCACCGGTTGCTTGATCTGAACGACTGGTCAGCGCCAGAGAACGGCTGGCTACGCAAGTCCTGCCCGCCAGGCTCGGACGGACCTCACTACGACGCCACGGTCGCAGTGGGAAACGCCATCTCATGGGAGCGGCCTTGCAGGAGCGCTGGTTCGTCGGCATCGAGTTTCGCCTGAACGTGAACTTCGATCTGATGCGACAGAGGACCTTCTGGGACGGAATGCGCCCCAGAGGTACGGCTGGCCGAGCTGATGCGGCGGCGCCACAACATCAACAGGGTTTGATCTAAGGTGCTCATCAGTTAAACGAATTACGGAAATGGGGGGTTCGTCGCATGGCCCGGGTCGTCGCGGTCCACGGGGTTGGCAAGCAGATGCTGGGCGAGGGCAGCCTCCTCAAAGAGTGGTGTCCCGCGCTACAGGACGGTTTGCGTCGCGCTGGCCGACCACTGCTCTGCGAACATGAGTTGGCCATGGCGTTCTACGGTGACCTGTTCCGGCCGCCGGGCAAGATGCTCGCGGTCGGCGACCCGTTGTACACCGCAGCTGATGTGGACGCCGGTCTCGAACAGGAGTTGTTGCTGTCCTGGTGGCAGGCAGCGGCAGATGTGGACGCGGGTGTCTCCCCGCCGGGGCTGGACACGCTGGCACGCACGCCACGTTCAGTGCAGGCCGCCTTGCGTGCACTGTCGCACTCGCGGTTCTTCTCCGGGATTGCTCTGCGGGCGATGATCTTCGATCTCAAGCAGGTCCGCCGTTACCTAACAGATGGTCAGCTTCGGCGGATGGCTAGGGAGCGGGTCGCTGCGTTGATTGGTGCAGACACCCAGGTTGTCGTCGGACATTCCCTGGGAACCATTATCGCCTACGAGGCACTGTGCGCCCTGTCCAACCATGGGGTCCGGGCGCTAATCACACTGGGGTCGCCGTTAGGCATTCCGATGATCTTCGATCGGTTGCTGCCCGAACCCGGCCGCTGGCCTGGGGCCGACACTCTGACCTGGACAAACATCGTCGACAGCGGTGATGTTGTAGCCCTGGTAAAGGACCTACGGCCTCAGTTCGGCCAGCAGCTTCGCTCTGCGCTGGTGCACAACGGTTCCCATGCGCATGACGCCACTATCTACCTCACCAGCTCGCTCACTGGTACCGCGATCGCCGAGGGCCTCGATGCCACCTGAGCCGCGCAGGTATTTGATCGCCACCGCAGTCGCCCACTACAAGGAACAGCCTGAGTGGAACCGTCCCGGGCTGGTCGAGGCGCGGCAGAACATCATCGACCTGTTCACTGACCGCTTCGGCTACCAGCATGTCAGCGATCTCGGCCTTGACCCGACCGAGAGTCAGCTGACAGAAAGACTGCGGGCCTTCTGCAAGTCACCCGCGCGTCACGAGGACGACTTGATCGTCGTCTATATCGCGGGCCATGGCGAGGTCCTGGACGAGGAGGACGGCGGCGGTCACGTTCTCTTGACCTCAGAAACCGATCCGAACGACATTGCGGACGCATTGCCCACGGAGACATTAGCCCGCAAAATGCTGGCGGGCACGCGAGTGCGCCGCCTGCTGTTGATGCTCGATACCTGCTATGCGGGACAGGGTGGCAACGAACTCGCCGCTGTGGCCTTGGAACGGACAAGCCGTCGATGGAGCGCACAGCCCGGCTCCGGACTGATCATCCTCTCTTCCGCGCAACCTCTGCAGCAGGCCGAGGCTGGAGCGTTCCCACGGAGGCTGGTACGGGCCGTTGACAGCTTGATTACTGCCGGTCATGGCCCCCGCACGCTGGCGCTGGACGCGGTCGTCCAACAAATGAACGCGGCCCCTGGCTACCAGCATGTCAGCCTCCTCCAGGTCGGACTTGCTGGAGAGACTCCTCCGTTTCTGCCTAACCCCCGGCATGATCCCGACCTGACTGAAGTCGACCTCTCCGTACAGCAGGAAGCAAGCTGGAGGCGTCAGGCTGACCTACGCGACACCGAGTTGCAGAGCCGCTTCCTGGTGCGTGCCAGAGCCAGCCGAGGTACTGACCGAACGGCCTGGTGGTTCACCGGGCGCAGCACAGCGCTCGCCGACATCGCTACCTGGCTCAGACACCCGCCAGGACAAGTGACTGCACCAGCCTTGGCGGTCACCGCCGGTCCCGGATCAGGTAAGACGGCCCTGCTAGGGCTCTTCGCCGCCCTCGCGCACAGCGAGCTGCGCCACACCGTACCCACTCACGCTCTGGGCCTCAAACACTGTGTAGAGCAGGCGGCCAGTTATATCGACGTCGCCATTTACGCCCAGAGCCAGACAGACCAACAGGTGCTCGCTGGCATAAGCTCCGCCGCGAAGGTGAACGCCCCCACGGTCGGGAGGCTTCTCGAGGCCCTCAGCGGACGGGGCAGGCCCCTTACCGTCATGGTGGATGCTCTCGACGAGGCGGCATCGCCTGAAACCCTGTGCGTCACAATCCTGCGCCCGCTTATCCAACACTCGAACGGCCGCATCCGTCTGCTCCTGGGCACCCGCCCCCACCTGCTTCCGCAGCTGGGACTGCAGCGCCATGAGCAGATCGACCTTGACGCAGAGCGCTATGCCGATGCCGAGGCCATCCTCGCCTATACGATCCGCAACCTCGTCAGCGCCAATCCAAAATCCCCCTACCGTAGGCATTCACTCTCCGCCTGGCTGCCGATCGCCACTGAGGTCGCAAAGGCAGCAGGTCACTCATTCCTCATCGCACGCATCACTGCTGGCACCCTCGCCGCCACCCCGCACGTCCCCGATCACCGCGACCACAACTGGCGGAGCAGCCTGCCCCGGCATGCTGGTCATGCCATGGCCCACGACCTCAGCGTTCGCCTCAGCGTGGACGCGGATCGCGCCACAGATCTGCTGCGCCCACTTGCCTATGCATATGGACAGGGTCTCCCGTGGGAGGACGTGTGGGCTCGCTTGGCGACGACAATAAGCGGACGCTCCTATACGGACGAGGATATCCAGTGGCTGCGTCGGGTAGCCGGTTCTTACATCATTGAAGCCGTCGAAGATGACCGCTCCGCCTACCGTCTTTACCACCAATCCCTCGCTGAATACCTTCGCAGTGGCATTGATTCCACCGCAGTCCACGCCGCCTTCGTGTCGACGCTGACCAGCCGCGTTCCGCAGGCCGTCGACGGCGACCTGAACTGGAACCATGCTCACCCTTATACACTTCGTAATCTGGCTGCCCACGCCACTCAAGGTAATGTCCTGGACGGCATTCTTAGGGAACCTGAATTCCTCGTCCATGCTGCCCCGGATGGCCTTGCCCCTTATCTACGCCAAGCTCAGACTGAACTCGGCGAATTGAGCTCGGCGGTATACCTCGCTTCTATCGGGGTCCATCGACACCTTGCACCGAATGCTCGCCGTCGCCTCTTGGCTATTGATGCAGTGCGCTACAACGCCAATCTGCTCGCCTCAGCCCTAAAGAGCCGAATGGATCCGGAAACTTGGCGACCTGTCCACGCTACCGGCGGAGACGTGTCTCCGGCACTCATGAATACCCTGGTCAAGCATGAAAGTTCCGTGTACCGGGTAGCGTGCACCGAGCTGGACGGGCGTCCGATCGCTGTCACCACCACTGACGGGGAAGTGTGGGTCTGGGACCTGCTCTCCGGGCGACTGAGAGGAACCCCCCTCGCCGGGCACGCCGACGCAATAGTAGATGAGCTGGCGGTCCTTAGCGTGGACGGCCGACTTGTTGCCGTTACGGGCGGGCACGACGGCACGGTGCGGGCATGGGATCTTATAGCTGCACAACAGATCGGCGAGCCGCTGGTTGAGAAATATTGGGTTAGTGACATTGCATGCGCGACGGTTAATGGGCAGCCGATCGTCATCGCGGCAGGCGATGACGGGACAGTACGGATGTGGGACCTGGCGACCAGACAATCGATCGAAAACCGGCTCGCAGGGCATCGAAGTAAGGTGTCGTCGATTGCGTGCACGATAGTCAATGGGCGGTCCGTCGCCGTAACTGGAGAGGAGAATGGCACGATTCAAGCGTGGGATCTCGCATCAGGGAGATCCTTCGGTCAACCGCTCATCGGACAGGACCGTCGACTGTTCTCAGTCACGTGTGCGACGCTGGATGGCCGGGCGATTGCTATCTCAAGCGGAGGCGGCATCGCAGAGGTCTGGGACTTGGAGGCCGGACGACTGGTCGGCGAGCCGTTCACCCCCCACCATGACAGTTCTGGGCCGATAGTGGAAATTACCGATCTGGACGGACACTGTACTGCCCTGACCAGCGGTGATGACGGCACAGTACAGCCTTGGCGTCTGGCCACGAGAAAACCCATCGGCGATCTTCTCGTTGGGCACGAGGATTTTGTGAACGACATCGCGTGCACCGAATTGGAAGGTCGCCCTGTTGCCGTTACTGGTGGTTCTGACGGCACAGTTCGAGTGTGGGACCTCGCGAGCAGACGTTCGGTGGGAAGTCCGCTTACCGGGCACCGTGAGATTGTTTTCGCCTCAGCGTGCGCAGATATCGAGGGCAGGCCGGTCGCCATCACCGGCGCTCGAGACGGTGTGGTAAAGCTGTGGGATCTCACCTCGGGGAGGTCTATTGGTGAACCGCTAACCATCGCACGCGGTGAGGTGCAGGCGGTGGCGTGTGCCGTAGTCGCTGGGCAACCCTTGGCCGTTACCTGCTCCTATGGCGGTGCGGTTCAACTGTGGGACCTGGCCTCCAGGAGGTTCGTAGGTGAGCTACTCGGTACTGGCAGCAGTGATGTCTCGGCGGTGGCGTGCGCCACGGTCGACGGTCAGCCAATTGCCATCACCGGTAGACGAGATGGCACGATACAATTGTGGGATCTGAGCTCGAGGAAACCCATAGGCCAGCTGCCAACGACCGCGCGCGGTGGGGCACGGGCAGTGGCATGCTCCATGGTCGATGGGAAGCTAGTCATCATCGCCTGCGGCACAGACGATCGGGGGCGGGTGTGGGCCTCGCTTTTTCAACAAACCATCGACGATATTCTGGACGGCAGCGATGGCGTGGCGGAGTGGTGCGACGCCATGTTGCCGGATGAGCGATCAGTCGCTAACTCAGACCTTGAACACAAAGTGCTGGTACTCGACATAGCTTCGAAGAAGCCAGGCGACCATGGCGACTCGCTGAACGATGTCACCTGCGCCCTAATGGGTGGCCGACCTGTAGCTCTCACTGGAAGTACAGACGGCACTGTGCGCCTATGGGATTTGATTACTCAACGCTGCTTGGACACGTTCCTCCTGCCCGGTACGTGCACAAGTCTGGCAGCAAATGACAACTTTCTCATAGCTGCCTTCGGGGCAGATATTGCCGCCTTCGAGAAATTTCACTAAATGAGTTTTTCTGCACTGTCTCTCCAGCGTGAGAATGGAAGCGGCGATGGACATCATTCGATTGGGGCTGCTGCGTGACCTGCAGAAGGTCAACCAGGACCCGCTGCCGCTGACAATCAACCCGAGGATCTCGCGGTGACCGGTGGCGGAGATGCAAGTGGCGATGACCACGGCCTGGGACACGATCCGGTAGTTGCCGCGAGCCTTTATCGGGCCATAAAGGACTAACTAGGGTATTTCATCGTCGTTGGCTATTTGCGGGACGGTCGGCCTGACGAAACGTCACATGGGCTACTGACCTGGGAGAACGCCCGGGAAGCCCACGTCCTCCGGAGCCGTGTGCGCAGGTTCGAATCCTGCCGGGGGCACTCCGGAAAAGGCTCCTGACCTGCAGAAACACGGGTCGGGAGTTTTTGCGTCATGCCAAAACGTACACGGCTTTTGACCGTTGCTCTTTTCGGCGCACACACCTCTCCACACACTGTGGATAACCTCTTCCGTTGGCGGGCTTCCGCAGGTCAAAGACGCATGACCGGGCGTTGGATCGCCTCGCTCACCAACAAATGTCGTCCGTTCCGCGTCGTGGGAGTCCGGGCGCCGGCATCCCGGGCAAAACGGCGTGTGACCTGCCTTGATGTGACCGACAGCACGCGGAAACGCACACGGTTTGGTGGCTCGACAGGAATTCCTTGGACTCTCACGTTCCGCCAGGACGGAGACCACCAGTGGGGCATGCGGACGTCCATCAGCACGACGGCCGGGCGCAGTTCGGCGGCCTTGCGGACGGCCTCGACGCTCCATCCGCTGCCGCCACCGGTCCCGCGCCGACGGCTCCGTCGTCGAGGGCCGCTCGTTCCCGCATGCCCACCCAGACCTTGTCGTGCACAACTGCGGCTGATCCTCAGTGCACGATCCGGTAGCGGTGTTCGGGACGGCCGGTGGTTCCGTAGCGAAGTTCGAGCCGGACCATGCCCTCCCGTACGAGGTACGAGAGGTACCGCTGGGCCGTGGCACGGGAGACGCCGGTGAGTTCGGCGGCCTGGGCCGCGGACAGGGCGTCCTGAGCGGTGCGGAGGACCTGGTGCAGGAGGGCGAGGGTCGGTGCGGAGTGCCCCTTGGCCGGGACGCGGGGGACGGCCGGTGGCCGGGCGGCGCTGAAGAGGGCGTCCACGTCGGCCTGATCGGTTCGGGGGGCCAGGCCGAGGATGTCCACGCGGTGCTGGAGTTCGCGGTAGGCGGTGAGCCGCTCGGCCAGGTCGGCGGAGCCGAACGGCTTGACCAGGTAGCCCACCGCGCCGAGTTTCATGGCGGTCCGTACCGAGGTGATGTCCCTGTCGGCGGTGATCATGATCGCGTCGGGGCGGGCGCCGCCCTCGTCTGCGCTGAGCTGCCGCAGCACGTCGAGTCCGTTGCCGTCCGGCAGGAAGACGTCGAGCAGGAGCAGGTCGGGGTGGAGGGTACGCACGGCGTCCAGCGTCTCGGCCACGGTCGCCGCCCGGCCGACCACTTCAAAGCCCTCCACGCGGGCCGCGTAGTCACAGTGGATGTGGCTGATGTGGAAGTCGTCGTCCACCACCAGGGTCCGGATCATGCGCGGTCACCTCCTGTCGGCGAGGCCGTCGTGAACTGTGCGTCTCGTGGTACCGGGGTGGCGTCCGGCAGCGGGAGTGCGACGGTGAAGACCGCGCCCGGCCCTTCACTGACCTCGATCGTCCCGCCGTGCCGCTGGGCCAGCCTGTGGACGAGGGCCAGCCCCAGCCCGCGCCGGGCGGTGCCCCGGTCGGGCCGGGTCGACCAGCCGTCCTCGAAGATCGATTCGGCGGCACCCGGCGGAATCCCCGGGCCGCTGTCCGCGACCCGCACCAGCACCTGGTCGACAGCCTCGATCAGCGAGAGCTCGACCTCGCGGCCGCCCGCCGGGGCCGGTCCGCCGGCCGCGGCGTCGATCGCGTTGTCCAGGAGGTTGCCGACGATGGTCAGCAGCCGGCGCAGATGGGGCGGGTCCTCGCCGAGCGCGGAGTCGTCGCTGAGCACCACCTGTACCCCGCGTTCCGCGGCCACCGTGGTCTTGGCGACGATCAGCCCCACGAGCAGCGCGTTGCCGATCCGTTCGCGTACGGACTCGGTCAGCGCCTGGTCGGCACCGGCCGACTCGACGGCGTACTCGAAGGCGGCGTCGTGGTCGCCGATGTCCAGCAGCCCGGCCACGGTGTGCATGCGGTTGGTGAACTCGTGCTGCTGGGCGCGCAGGGCGTCGGTCAACCCGCGCACCGAGTCCAGTTCGCGCAGCAGCCCGATCAGCTCGGTGCGGTCGCGGACGGTGACCACCGCGCCCAGTTCACGGCCGTGCAGCGTCACCGGCATCCGGTTGACCACCAGGCAGTGGTGGTCGGTCAGCACGCTGAGGTCGGTGCCGGTCAGGGTGCCGTCCAGGGCGCGGCGCAGCCGACCGTCGGGCAGCACCTCCTCGAGCCTGCTGCCGAGCGCCGTGCCGAGGCCGAGCAGGTTGCGGGCCTCGTCGTTGACCACGGTGATCCGACCGTCGGGAGCGAAGGCGATCACGCCTTCCCGGATGCCGTGGAGCATGGCCTCGCGGTCCTGGAGCAGTCCGGCGATCTCCTCCAGTTCCAGCCCGAAGGTCGACCGCTTCAGCCGCCTGGCCAGTAGGAACGCGGCCGCCGAGCCGACCGCGACGGCGATCGCGGCGTACAGGCCGAAGGTGGGCAGCTCCCGCCACAGCTCGCCGAGCACATCGCGTTCCGGGATGCCGGCCGAGACCTCGCCGACCAGCGTGCCCGTGGGCCCGTACAGCGGAGCCTTGCCGTTGGCGGACCGCCCGGTCGCGCCCTGGTCGGAACCCACGTGCGGGCGGCCGTCCAGCACCACGATCGGATCGCCCACCGGCTCGCCGATCAGCGCCGGGTCGGGGTGCGAGTGGCGGATGCCGTGCAGGTCGATCACGACCACGTATGACGCCCCCGACGCCTTGCGGATCCGTTCGGCGACGGTCTGCACGATGCCGTTGCCGCCCCCGTGCGCCACGGCCTGCCGGATCTGCGGCTCGGCGGCCGTGGTCTGCGCGATGTCCAGTGCCCGCTGCTCGTAGGCTCGGTCGATCTCGGCCCGCTGGGCGAACGCGAACAGGACGAAGCCGATGGCTCCGGTGAGGGTCAGGATGACCAGCTGACTGGCCAGGATCCGCGCGGAGAGCCTCCCCTTCCCTCCGCGGCCGATCCGGATACGGATGGGCATCACAGGTGCCTTCACCCTTGTCGTGCTGCCGGGCCCGGCCCCTGCGCCGTACCCGTGGTGGCGTGATTGTGTCCCACCACGGGCATCCTGCCCACCCCCTGGCCTGCTGAGCAGAACGCGCAGAACCCCTGTTAACACGACTAACGCGAGATACGTGTGAAACAGCGACGTAACACTGCGGCGGGCTTTAGCGTCTGCCTTCCTCGACCTCCGAGGTGAGGAAAGGAGACGGCCTCAGATGGCTTCGCGAAACGATGTCGCGGTGAGCCCAGGCGCCGAGAAAGTCGGCCGGGACAGCGCGCGAGTCGAGATTTCAGGACTCACCAAACGGTTTCTGACTCCTGCGGGTGAGGTGTTCACGGCGCTGCGGGACGTCTCCTTCACAGTGGAGCCGGGCCAGTTCTGCGCGGTGGTGGGCCCGACCGGCTGCGGCAAGTCGACGACCTTGAGCATGGTGTCCGGGCTCGACCGGCCCAGCGAGGGGTCGGTCAAGGTCGGCGGCCGTGAAGTGGACGGCGTCGCCGACGGCGTCAGCTTCATGTTCCAGACCGACGCGCTGCTGCCCTGGAAGACCGTCCTCGGCAACGTCCTGATGGGCCCGGTCTTCCGCGGCGTCCCCAAAGAGCAGGCACAAGCCTCGGCGCGCGACTGGCTGCGCCGGGTGGGTCTGACGGGGTTCGAGGACCGCTACCCACACCAGCTCTCCGGCGGTATGCGCAAGCGCGTGGCGATGGCCGCGGCGCTGATCAACGAACCCAAGATCCTGATCATGGACGAGCCGTTCGGTGCCCTGGACGTGCAGACCAAGGCGATCATGTCGACCGAGCTGCTCGGCCTGTGGGAGCAGATCCGTCCGTCGGTCATCTTCATCACCCACGACCTCGACGAGGCCGTGGCGCTCGCCGACCGGGTCGTCGTCATGACGTCCAGCCCCGGCTCGGTCAAGGCGGTCTTCGACATCGACCTGCCGCGCCCGCGCGGCGCGGTCCAGGAGATCCGCTTCCAGCCTCGCTTCATCGAACTTCAGCACCAGATCTGGGAAACGCTGCGCGAGGAGGTGGAGCGCGCTTACGCCCGCACCGCAGGAGGTACGGCATGAGCACGACGTCCGTTTCCGCCGGCTTGGTCAAGGACGCCGCACCGTCCGCGGCCGCGAACGCCGCCAAGCGCGCCGCCAGGCAGCGCGTCGCGCTGGTGTGGGCGGGCCGCATCGGCCTCGCGGTCTTCGTCATCGGCGGCTGGCAGGCGTTCACCGCCTGGGGGCTCGTCGACCCGTTCTTCTTCGGGCAGCCGTCCGGGATCGCCCAGCGGCTGGTCGACCTCTTCCGGCACGGCACCGAGTTCGGGTCGTTCTACTCGAACATCTGGACCACGATCCAGGAGGCGCTCGCCGGCTTCGCCCTCGGGGCCGTCACCGGGGTGGTCTTCGGCGTGACGCTGGGCCAGAGCCGCTTCCTCGCCGATGTGCTCGGCCCCTACATCAAGATGGTCAACGCGATCCCGCGTATCGTCCTCGGCTCGATCTTCATCGTCGCGTTCGGCATCGGCGTACTGCCGAAGATCCTGCTCGCCGCGGTGCTGGTGTTCTTCATCGTCTTCTTCAACGCCTTCCAGGGCGTGCGTGAGGTCGACCGGAACATCCTCGCCAACGCGAAGGTGCTCGGCGCCTCGCAGACGCAGATCACCCGGCACGTCATCGTGCCGTCGGCGCTCACCTGGATCATCGCCAGCCTGCACAGCGCCTTCGGCTTCGCCATCGTCGGCGCGCTGGTCGGCGAGGTGCTCGGCGCGCAGAGCGGCCTCGGCCTGGTCATCAAGACCGCGCAGAACAACTTCGATCCCAACGGCGTGTTCGCGACGATGCTCGTCATCTCGGTCATCGTGCTCGGCGCCGAGTGGCTGATCGGCAAGCTCGAGCACCGGCTGCTGTCCTGGCGCCCACCGGCGCCGTCCGAGGCCAACTCCCTCTGATGTCCCCGCACTTCCCCCTCCTGCATCTCAGAACCTTCAGCAAAGGAATGTGGTCAGCCATGTCCAGACGATCCGCCGTCGCCGCGTCCGTCCTCACCCTTCTCGCCCTCGGCTCGGTCAGCGCCTGTTCCAGCACCTCGTCCGCCGGGAGCGGCGGTGGGGGTGGCACGCCGACCGTCAAGCTCATGGCCGGCGGCCTCGACAAGCAGATCTACCTGCCGTACCAGCTCGCCCAGCAGCTCGGCTTCTACAAGAAGTACGGCGTCAACGTCCAGCTGAGCACCGAGCAGGACGGCGGTGTCGGCGCCGAGGAAGCCATGGCCTCGGGGCAGGTGGACATGGCGGGCGCCTGGTACAACCACACGATCGAGTTCCAGGCGAAGGGCAAGGCGGTGGAGGACGTCGTCCAGCTCTCCGGCGCGCCGGGCGAGCGCGAGATGTGCACCAAGAAGTCGGGCGTCCACTCGGGCGCCGACTTCAAGGGGAAGACCGTCGGCGTCACCGACCTGGGTTCGGGCACCGACACCCTCACCCAGTTCCTGGCCGCCAAGAAGGGCGTCAAGAGCGACCAGTACCACCGGATCGGGGTCGGCGCGGGCTCCACCGCCATCGCCGCGCTGCAGAACGGCAAGGTCGCCTGCGTGATGACGACGCAGCCGACGGTCGCCGCGATCCAGAAGAAGGGCGTCGGTACCTCCGCCATCGACCTGGCCACCACCTCCGGCGCCACGGCGGCGATGGGCGGCGCCTATCCCGCGGCCAGTGTGCTCGCCCGCACCGACTGGGTGAACGCGCACAAGGACACGGTGCAGAAGGTCGTCGACGCGCTCGTCGCCACCATGCACTGGATCAACACCCACAGCGCGGCCGACATAGCGAACAAGCTGCCCGCGTCGTACGTGTCGAACCAGTTGGTGACCAAGGCCGACTACATCTCGGCCCTGACCGAGGACAAGGGCCAGTTTCTCCCGGACGGCCTGATGCCGGCCGGCGGCCCGAAGACCTCGTTGGCGACGGAGCAGTTGGTCGGCAACGTCAAGTCGTCGGTGAACCTCAGCAAGACGTTCACCAATGACTTCGCCATCCAGGCCAACAAGACCGAGGGTTTCAAGACCACCACGACCCCGGCGGGGCCGAACGGCTGAGCCTGCACCGCTCATGGTCGGCCGCCCGGGCGCCTGTCACCCGGGCGGCCCCCGCCACGAGCGCGCCCTGCCCGGCCACCGCTCGTCGGTTCGGTCCACGGTGGGCGGGGCGAGGCCGAGGTCGTAGGCGAGTGGCCTGGGCGGCCGAGCCGGGAAAGGGGCGAAATCGGTGAGCGACGCGGCACACGGCGAGGTCGCCGGGACCCGGCCGCGGGCGCGCGGGAGCTGGAGAGTGGTGTCCTCGCCGCTCTGTGGGCGGCCGATGAGCCGCTGACGGCAGGCAGGTGAGGGATTAGCTGCCAGGGGACCTGGCGTACACGCCAGTGCTGACGATCCTGTCGCGGCTGTACGACACAGGAGCATCGCCGCTGACGCCGTACACCGCCGGCATCCCGCTTGCCGGTTCCACAGCCCGGTGACCGGCACGGCTGGAACCATGAGTTCGGCCGCTGCCCACCCAACGGCAGGTGTCACGCAGGTCGCCTTCATGGAGGCTTCATGCGCCGAACCGTACGGGCCTTGTGAGGCGCCTGTTGTCTTAGGGGTCCTTGCGGGCATGGCGGTGGGTGAGGTGGGCGCGTTCGTGGGCGATCAGGACGCGGCGCTCGGCGGGTCGCAGTGCCGCGAGCGTGGCGGAGGTGACCAGGATCCGGCCGGGAGTGCCCGGGATGGCGAACGCCTGGGGAGTCGGAGAGGCGGCGACGAGTTCGGTGCCGGCCGGATGACCCACACACAGACGACGCATGGCCCGGCGGGTGGCACGCTCGGTACGGATCGTGCGGCGAAAGCGCCAGGCGATGGCCACGAGGACGGCCAGAGCGGCCACGGCGACGGTTTCGGGAACCGGCTCGGGCAGGCGCCGGCCGGCCGCACGGGCGTCGGCGACGACCGGTGGCACTTGATCGACAAGGTGGCGGCCAGCAGGATCAGCGCCCAGGTGGTGGCGGCCGCGGTGAGGACCGCCGCCGCGGTCGGGACACGGGCCGTCGGCGCGGGCGTCACACGCCTGCCGACCTGCGGGCTGACGGCGGCCAGCAGCAGGGACAGCAGCAGCGGCGTGTAGACGTCGATCCGCATGGGGTCTCCTCACCGGGATCCGTCATGAGCCGCTTTCGCCGAGAAGGTCGCGCAGGGCTGCTTCCTCCTCCGGGCTGAGGCGGGTGACGAACTGCTGGAGCGCGGCGATCGGGTCAGGGCCCCGGTCGAGGAGCTGGTGCATCGCCTCGGCGGTCATCTCCGCGGCCTCCTTCGCCGGGCGGTACGCCCCGCGCCGGCCGTCCGCGTCACGGACGACGAGCCCCTTGTCGTGCAGGCGTTTGAGGATGGTGTGCACGGTGTTGTAGGCGAGGTCGCCGCCCAGGTCGGCCTGGATGTCAGCCGGAGTGAGGGCCCGGTCCGTCGCCCAGAGGGCGGCGAGGACCTCGCTCTCCAGCTCGCCCGGGCTCCGCCGCTCAGCCCTGCCACGGGGCGTTGTGTCTGTCATGTGCGCCACCTCATGGCTCACGCTTCTTCCTTACCTTCCTCGACCCTACAGCTTGTAGGGTAGGGCGGACCCTACAAGCTGTAGGGCTGGAGGGGGCACGATGACAAAGACCTCCGAGGCCGTACTCACCCGCACCACACGGCACGGGCCGCCCCCCGTCGTGGCCCGCCCTCGTTGGCACGTTATGGGCGAGAGCTGGTGGCTCGCGGCCGTCGCAGGCGCGTTCACACTGGCCCAACTCACCCTCGTGCGGCCTGGAGTGGGCCTCGGCTGGGACGAGACGGTGTACGTCAGCCAGGTCAGCGCACACGCGCCGGCGGCGTTCTTCAGCGCGCCGCGCGCCCGCGGCATCTCGCTGCTGGCCGCCCCGATCGCCTCCTGGTCGTCGTCCACCCCGTTGCTGCGGGTCTACCTGGCGGTGCTGTCCGGCCTCGGTCTGTACTGGGCGCTGCGGGCCTGGCGGGAGCTGTTCCCCGTGCGGGTGCTCGCGGGCGGCGGGGTGCTGTTCGCGTCGCTGTGGATCACGCTGTTCTACGGCCCGCAGGTGATGCCCAACTACTGGGTGGCCGTCGGTGCCCTCGCGGGCGTGGGTTTCTTCCTGCGCGCCCAGGCCGACCGCAGCCGGAGCGGTCCGGTTTGGGGCGTGGCCGCGAGTGCGGCGCTGATGGCGTGGATGCGGCCCACCGACGCGGTCTGGGCCACCCTCCCCCTGCTCACGCTGCTGGTCTGTGTCCGTCGCCAGTGGCACCTGCGACTGTTGCTCGCCCTGATCGGTGGACTGGCGGGCGGGGCTGCCGAGTGGATCGTCGAGGCGTACGTCAGCTTCGGCGGCGTGGGCGCGAGGCTGGCCGAAGGCTCCCGCGTCCAGGGCGGACTGGGCTGGCACCTCGCCGTCGGCGACCAGCTGCGCAGCCTGGGCGGACGCGCCCTGTGCCGCCCGTGCACCGGGGCGATGCCGAACCCCGCGGTGACGGCCTGGTGGTTCGTCCTGCCGCTGCTCGCGACCCTCGCGCTGATGGTCGCGGTGCGGGCCCGGCGCACGGCGGCCACGCTGGTGCCGCTGGTGTGCGCCGTGACGGCGGCCGTCCCCTACCTCTTCCTGATCGGATATGCCGCACCCCGCTTCCTGCTCCCTGCCTACGCGCTGCTGGCCATCCCCGTCGCGGACGCCCTCGCCCACCTGATGACCGCACCGAGCAGGCGGTGGCGGCCAGTGGTCGTCGGCCTCGTGGCCGTCGGGCTGGCCGGTCATCTGGCCGTGCAGTACGCGGTGTTGCAGGCCACCGTCTCCCGCAACACGACCGCCCGCCAGGACTGGACCCGCGACGTCGCAGACCTGCACCGTCTCGGGGTACGGCCGCCCTGCCTGCTCACCGGGTACGACGACGTCCCGGTCGCCTTCTACGCCGGCTGCGCGTCGGCCGACACCGGCGGCCACAACGCCGACACCACCGGCGAAGCCCTCACCCGGACCGCACACCGGATCCCGGTCGCCGTCCTCACGACCGGCAGCGCCCGCCCGCCGTCCTACGCCCGCAACTGGCCCCGGTACCAGCTGCGGAGCGGATACGCGTACGTTGCTCCCACCGCCGCGCGGGAAAGGCAGGGCTCGTGACCCCGCCCGTCATCCCGCCCGTGACCATCGGCAGACGGGTCCCGTGGCACACGGCGGCGGCGCTCATCGTCGCCGTGTGCGCCGCCGGTCTTGTCGCGCGCCACTGGCCCGCCCTGGATGCCGGTGCCGACAGGCTGGCCGTCGCCGACCGGGGCTGGCTGCTGATGGCGGGTGTGCTGGCCACCCTGACGTGGGCGTCCTCGGCTCTCGCACAGCAGGGCGCGGTCCGCGAGGCGCTGCCGGCCGGGCGTCTGGTGACCGCGCAGTTCGCGGCGTCCGCCGCCAATCACCTGCTGCCTGCCGGGCTGGGCGCCGGCGCGGTCAATCTGCGGTTCCTGATGCGCTGCGGGCTGCCACCCGCCCGCGCGGCCACCGCGCTCGCGGTCAAGAGCACCGCCGGAGCCGCCGCTCGGGCGGTGCTGGTCGCCGTGTTCGCCGTGCTGTGCCCCGGCGTGCTGCGGCTGCCGTCGGTGGGCGCGGGGAAGCTGCTGGCCGCGGGCGCGGTCGTGGTGGCCGTGCTCGCGGCTGCCGTGGTCGTGACGAGGACGAGGCTGCGGCGCTGGCTGGCCGACGCCGTGGGCGATGTACGCGCCGTCCACGCGAACCCGCCGCGGGCCGCGGCCCTGTGGGGCGGCTCCCTCCTCTTCGCCGCACTGCACACGGGGGTCGTGATCGCCGTCGTACGCGCCCTGGACGTGTCCCTTTCGGCGGGCGCGGTAGCCCTGGCGTATCTCGCCGCGAGCAGTGCCGCCGTGCTGCTGCCGACCCCGGGCGGCCTCGGTTCCCTGGACGCCGCCCTCGCCTGGGCGCTGACCGCCGCCGGAGCCCCGGGAAGTGCGGGTGTCTCGGCGGTGCTCGGCTACCGGCTGCTGACCGTCTGGATCCCACTGGTCCCCGGACTGCTGGTGCTGGCCGTGATGGTGCGCAGGAAGGCGTTGTGAACGCGGTCGGGGACCGGCACGGAGGCCGCGGATCAGGCGTTCGTCTCAGCCGGTCCAGGGGGCAGCAGCAGCGTGAAGGTCGCGGGGGCGGTGCCCGCCAGGACCAGCCGGCCGCCCGCCGCGTCGGCCAGCTCTCCGGGCGGCGCCGGTCCGACCGCAACGGCAGTCAGGATGTGTTCAGGTTCCACGTGACACGTTCAGCTGCATGACATCCGAGACATCTGAGACTTCCGGGATCCCGCTGGTCCACGGCCTCGCCGCTGCCGCGCCCGGCCACCGCCGCCGTTCCCGCCCTGGTTGGAACAAGGTTCCCGAGATCACCGTGTACTTCTGGGTGATCAAGGTGCTGTGCACGACGGTGGGCGAGACCGCGGCCGACCTGCTCAACGAGAAGGCCGGCCTCGGCCTGACCGGCGTGTCACTGCTGATGAGCGTGCTGCTGGCGGCCGTACTGGTCGTCCAGTTCCGCACCAGCGCCTACCGCGCGGGCGTGTACTGGCTCGCCGTCGCCCTGATCAGCGTCGTCGGCACCCTCATCAGCGACAACCTCACCGACAACATGGGCGTACCGCTGGAGGCCAGCACCACGGTGTTCGCGATCGTCCTGGCGGTCGTGTTCGTCGCCTGGTACCGCAGCGAGCACACCCTGTCCATCCACAGCGTCGACACCACCCGCCGGGAGTCCTTCTACTGGCTCGCGGTCCTGTTCACGTTCGCCCTCGGCACCGCCGCCGGCGACCTGGTCTCCGAGCGCATGAACCTCGGATACTGGCTCGCCGCCGTCCTCTTCGCGCTGGCCATCGCCGCAGTCGCCGTCGCCCACTTCGCACTCGGCCTCGACGCGGTGTGGAGCTTCTGGATCGCCTACATCCTCACCCGCCCGCTGGGCGCCTCGGTCGGCGACTACCTCTCCCAGCCCACCGGCGACGGCGGCCTCGGCCTGGGCACCGTCGTCACCAGCGCACTGTTCCTCACGGTCATCCTCGGCCTGGTGGTGTACCTGGCGGTCACCCGCAGGGACGTCATTGAGCCGGAGCCGCAGCACGCGCCAGCAGCGTGACCGCACGCCCACCTGCGGGCAGCACGGTAGCCCGCAGGCAGGCCGGCCAAGGAACCGTGCGCCGGGTGCGTGTCCGGCGTGGTAAGACACCCCACTCCACAGCGGAGCGGGCCAGGCGCCGCGCCAGCGGCAGCCCAGGCCCGCTCCGCCGTGTCCGTCGTCCGTGACGGCACGGCGGCCGGGCGGGAAGAGCTGTCCGACAACCGCGAATCGGCACTCCGGTCCGTCGTCGGTGACCTCGAAGCGTACGCCGTTGGCTGCCGGGCGAGCACGGACGGTGACGTTCGGCCGGGGCTGCCGCAGGGCACCGACGACCAGCGGGCTGACGACGCGTTCGATGAGGGCTCTTGGCATTACTCACAAGTCGGCTCCCCGGTCAGTTGCCGCTGCTGCCACAGCGCCGCGGATGCCCGGCAGCGCGTCCACCGAGGCGCTCGGGCCGGTTCGGCGGTGAGGTCGTGCTGCGGAAGCGTTCCTTGAAGGCGGCCCTGCACTGGGTGCGCTGGCCGGTCGTGACCCGTACGGGTCACAGCGCGCGTCCACCGCCAGCCAGGTCGGGGCACAGGTACAGGCGAGATCACCATGTCCCGGGCGAGCGGCTCCACGGGAGAGTCCGGTGCAGAACGGACGCAGTCAGCTGCGAGGCCCGAAACCGGTCAGTGGCTCTCCTCTCCCTGGGCAACCTCGACCTGGTGATGGAAGGCGAGCACACCGGTTGCCCCGGCGCAGACCGACAGGACCGCGCAGGCGGCGAGGAGAAGCGCAGTACAGCGCGTGGCGCGCGAGCCCCCCTCGGAGGGCGTGAGGAGGGCGGCGACGCGTTGGGGAACGGGACCGGTCGTCGCCGCGGGTGCGAAGTCGGGGCGGGTGGATCGGGAGGCTTGGCCGGCGAGGGCGGCCCGGGCGATGGCTGTGGCGATCAGGCGCCGATCGCCGAGGACGGTGGCGGCGGCCTCGTCGGCCGCCCGCTCGGCGGCGAGCCGGATGGTGGCCCGGATGGTGCGCAGGGCGGGGTGGCAGTGGGCGGCGAGTTCGGCGGCGGCCAGGAAGTAGTGGTGACCGGCCCGGTTGTGGGCGCGTTCGTGGGCGAAGAGGGCTTCGCGTTCGCCGGGGCCGAGGCTGCGCAGCATCGCGCTCGTGACGACGATGCGGTGGGGCCGTCCTGGCAGGGCGTACGCGTCGGGGTGGGGCGAGTCGATGACACAGAGGTCGCCGGCGGCGGTGCGGCGGTCGGCCTGCGTGCGGGCGGTACGAAACAGGCGGGCCTGGCGGAGGGCCGAGCGCGCGAGAGTCCAAGCACTGAGGGTGAGCACTCCGACGGCCGCCATGGCCGCGGGGACGACGAGGAAGTCCGACGGCGTGCGCAGGGGGTGGACGAGTTCGCCGAGTGCCGCGAAGGCGGGCAGTTTGAGCAGTCCGATCAGGACCAGGGCACCGAGAGCGGCCACGCAGGCGCCCGCCAGGGCCAGCGCAGAGGCCGTGAGGACCCACAGTGCGGTGACGGGAGTCAGACGATCGAGGGTGCGGCGGGCCAACGCCGGCGCGAGGAAGGGCAGGAGCAGCGGTACCAGCAGCAGAGCGGTCATCGCTCCTCACCCTCCAGCAGCTGGCGCAGAAGCTGCTCGTCGTCGGGGCTGAGCTGGGCGACGAAGCGCGCCAGGACCGTCTCCCGGTCGGTGTCCCGGTCGAGTTCGGTGTGCATGCGCCGGGCGGTCAGGCCGGGAGCGTCCTGCACGGGGAAGTAGGCGTAGCCGCGCCCCTGGCGTTCACGGCCGACGACGCCTTTCTCATGCAGACGGGTCAGGATCGTCGTCACGGTCGTCCGGGCCAGTTGGGAGCCGAGTTCGGTCTGCACCCGGCCTGCGGTGAGCGGAGCCCCGGCGGCCCACAGGGCAGCCATGACGGCGGCTTCGAGCTCGCCCGCCGGCCGCCTCTCGTCTTTCGCGTCGGTCATGGAACGTTCCTCACCCCACTATCGTCTACAGTCCAGTAGACCGTCTACAACATTGTAGTCGCTTGTCGGGTGCCGGACCGCTGCATCCGATGGTCCGGACGAAGGGATTCTCGACGATGACCACACCCGTGCACCTATCGTCGCAGCTCGCTGTCAACGTGCTGGATGCCCAGTCACTGCTGTCCGCTTTCGGCGTGCTCGGCGTGGGCGTGGTGCTGTTCGCCGAGACGGGCCTGCTGATCGGTTTCTTCCTCCCGGGCGACTCGCTACTGTTCACGGCCGGCCTGCTGTGCACCGGCACCGCCGACCACGGCCTGAAGCTGTCACTCGCCCCACTGCTGGTCGCCGCCGCGGTGGGGGCCCTGGCGGGCTCGCAGTGCGGATACCTCCTCGGCCGGAAAGCGGGCGGCGCCCTGCTCGCCCGCAGCAGATCGGCCCGCCTGCACGAGGGCGCGCGACGGGCGGAGGAACTGCTGGAGCGCTACGGGTATGCGAAGGCGATCGTGCTGGCCCGCTTCGTTCCGGTGGTGCGGACAGTGCTGAACCCGATGGCGGGTGCGCTGGACGTACCGGTGCGGACGTTCACCGTCTGGCAGGTGTCGGGCGGGCT
Source organism: Streptomyces sp. SA15 (assembly GCF_002291145.1). Lineage (GTDB taxonomy): Bacteria > Actinomycetota > Actinomycetes > Streptomycetales > Streptomycetaceae > Streptomyces. Next base: position 51,488 of record NZ_NTGE01000017.1, on the reverse strand, counting down.
GGTGTGGAGCCTGGGGCTCACTCTGGCGGGTTACGCGCTGGGCTCCTCCGTACCGAACGTGGACCGCTATCTGCTGCCGACGGTCGCCGTGATCGTGGCCCTGTCCCTCATTCCGCTCGCCTCCGAGGTGTACCGCTCGCGCCGGGACGCGAAGGCGAAGGAGGCACGCGGATGATCCTCGCCTTCGACGGCTCGTCGATCGACGGCGCCGCCTACACCGAGGTGGTGGACCTTGCCCGGCACTCCCCTGCGTGGCTGGACGACACGGTGTCGGTCTGGTCGACGTACGGGCTTGGGCTGTTCGCCGTGCTCATGGTCATCGGCTGGTGGGGTGCCCGGCGGGTGGGCGTCACGGCCTCGGTGACAGCGCTCACAGTGCCGTTCGTCGTGGTCGTGGCCTACGGGGTGAATACGGGGCTGAAGCTGCTGGTGCGCGAGGACCGGCCCTGCCAGAGCCTGCACGTGACCCCGCTGGAGGCGTGTCCGGCGCCCGGCGACTGGTCCTTCCCCAGCAACCACGCGGCCATCGCCGCCGCGGCGGCCGTCGCCCTGCTGTTCGTCTCGCGCCGGCTCGGCGCGGTCGCCGTGATAGCCGCCTGCGCGATGGCGGCCTCGCGGGTCTGGGTCGGCGCGCACTACCCCCACGACGCGGCGGCGGGGGTCGCGGTGGGCACCCTGGTGGCGCTGCTCGCGATGACCGCGCTGCGGCGGAATCCGCAGGCCCTCGCCCAACGCATCATGGCCTCCCGGTTGCGTCCGCTGCTGGTGGCCACATGAAGCGCGGCGATCTGGCCGAGCTGGCCGGCAGCACCGGGCTCGGCGCGTGGACGGCGTTCGGCGTGCTGACGATGGTCGTCGTCGGCCGCGACGGCTCGCCTCAGTTCGGGGACAGCGACCTTCTCTCCTGGTCCGTCGGCCACCAGCCGGACATGGCCGTGGCGTTCGCCCGCGGGGTGACCGCCACCGGGACGGGTGTCGTCCCGTATCTGCTGGCCGTGCTGGCCGGAATCATCGCGGGGCGCACCCTGCGGCAGCGGATGACGGCCGTCGCGCTCTGTCTGGCCTGCCTCGGCGCGGGTCAGGCGCTGCGGTACGCGGTGATGACGCTCGTCGCCCGGCCCCGCCCGCCCCACGCGGACTGGGCAGCGCACGCCTCGGGGTGGGCGTTCCCGTCCGGTCACACCACCACCGCGGCCCTCACCGCGGGACTGCTCGTCATCGCCGTCCGCGTGCGCGGCTCGCGCGGCACGACCCTGCTCACCCTGGCCATCGGCGGTTGGGGCGCGCTGGTCGGGCTGACCCGCGTCTACCTCGGAGTGCACTGGTTCACCGATGTCGTCGGCGGCTGGCTGTTCGCCCTCGGCTGGCTGGGCGCGTGCCTGTGCGCAGTGGCCTGGTGGCTGCCCGAGCGATTGATACCCGGCACGACGGACACGGCACCAGAACCGAGGGAGGACCATGCGCCACAAGATCCTGGTCGTCGAGGACGATCACGCCCTGCGTGACGTGCTGGTGCGCGGACTGCGCGACGAGGACTTCGACACGGTGCCCGCGCCCGACGGCGCCACCGCCCTGCGCCTGGCCACCGGCGACATCGCCGCCGCCGTACTCGACGTCGGACTGCCCGACGCCGACGGGCGGGACGTCTGCCAGGCCATGCGCGCCAACGGATTCCTCTCCCCCATCATCTTCCTGACGGCCCATCACCGACTTACCGACCGCCTGTCCGGGTTCTCCGCGGGGGGCGACGACTATCTGCCCAAGCCGTTCCACCTCACCGAACTCGCCGCCCGCCTACGGGCAGCGGTCAAACGGACCGCACCACGACCCGCGACCACAGCGGGGGAGGTGGTACTCGACGCCGTCCGGCACGAGGTCAGTGTCCGCGGCACCCGGATCGCGCTGACACCGACCGAGTTCCGTCTCCTCGCCGCGCTCATGGCGGCATCCGGCGGCATCGTGCGCCGCCGCGAGCTGGTCCGGGCGGGCTGGCCCGAGGGCGCCCAGGTCAGCGACAACACCCTCGACCAGTACCTGACCCGGCTGCGCCGCAAGCTGCGCGACGCGGGCAGCGACCGCACGATCGGCACGGCCCGTGGGATCGGCCACCACCTGTCATGACCCTTCTCCGCTACCGGCCACGACCTGTCATGACCGCTCTCCTGTACCGGCTGACGCCGCGCACGCTGCGCGGCCGGCTGTCCCTGGTGGCCCTCACCACGGCCACGCTGCTGATGGTCATCCTCACCGTCGCCTTCAACGCCGTGGCCCAGCAGCGCCTTCAACACCAGGCGGACGACCAGCTGCACAGCCGTGCCGCCGCCGTCGCGACGACCGTCGACACGAGCGGCACGGCGGTACGCGTTCTGGAGACACCCCACGACAACCTCCTCGACGCGAACGTATGGATCTACGCCGGCCGACGTCTGCTGGAAGCGCCGCCGGCCGCCGGCCCGGTGACACGCGTCGCTGACGGACTGGCCCGGCGCGGTGGGCGGCATTGTGTCACCGCCACCGCCCCTGGCCACCCCCTACGGCTGTGCTCCCAACCCGTGCCCGGCGTATCCGGAAACACCAGCGAAGCCACAGTGGTGACCGCGCTGGACCTCTCCCCCTACCGGAGTTCGGCCGACACCCTGCTCCTGGGATCGCTAGCCCTGGACGCCGTCATGCTCGCCTGTACCTACGCCCTGACGCGGCTGGCGGTGGGCCGCGCGCTGCGCCCTGTGCGCACGATGACCGACCAGGCCACCCAGTGGAGCGCCGTCGCCTCCGAAGAACGCTTCGGCGGCACGCGGCGCCCGGCCGAACTCGCCCGCCTCGGTACGTCACTGGACGCGCTGCTGGACCGCATCCGCACCGTCCTGCGCCACGAGCGGCAGCTCACCGGGGAACTGTCGCACGAGCTCCGTACGCCCCTGAGCCGGATCATCGCCGAACTCGACTGGTGGCACACCCGCCCCCGCACGGCCGACCAGACCCGGGCCACCCACAAGGTCATCGCGGAAGCCGCCGAGTCCATGCGCAGCATCTGTGACACCCTCCTGGACGACGCCCGCAATGGCGCACTCACCGCTCCGGGCACCGCCGAGGTCCTGCCCACGTTGCACCACCTCACCGAAGTCCTGTACCTGCCAAGCCACTTGACGGTCACCATCGGCGGCCCCGGCCTGTACGCCGGAGTCCCACCCGCCCTCCTCGAACGCATCGTCAGCCCGCTCCTCACCAACGCCTGCCGCTACGCCAAATCGAGCGTCACCGTCCGCGCGTACAGCGCAGCCGACGGCGTACGCGTCGATGTCCTCGACGATGGGCCCGGCGTACCGCCCCGGTTCGCCGGACAGCTCTTCGAGCCCGGACAACGTGCGGATCCCGGCGACGGACACAGCGGAGCCGGCCTGGGACTTCCCCTGGCACGACGCCTGGCCCGCTCCGCCGGCGGCGAGGTGACATACGACCCAGGGCACGCACCGGGCGCACGCTTCGTCGTCAGCCTCCCTGCCGGGTGACGGCGGCCGCCCGGTTCGAAAGCCATGCCCGGTCCGTGCGGCATCGCGGCATGAGGTCGTGCTGGATGTCCTTGCGCGAGACGGCCAGATAACCGACGAAACCGAGGATCGCCACCGTCCAGGACAACGTGACCGGCCCCAGACCCAGGTTCAGTCCACCTCGGCCGTGGCTGACGGCCATCCAGTCGGCCACGGAGGCGCCGAGCGGACGGGTGATGACGTACGCCGCCCAGAACGCGGCCACCGCGTTCAAGCTGCCCCAGCGGTGAGCGACGGCCGGAACGGCGATCGCCGCGGCGTACAGGGCCGCGGAGCCCAGGTAGCCGAGGCCGATCGTGGCAGTGAGATCGCCCGCGGCGGTGCCCAGCGCGAACGTGGCGAGCACGGCGGCCCAGTAGAAGCTCTCGCGGCGCCGGGTGTGGATGCTGTGGATGGACAGGGTGCGCTCGCTGCGGTACCAGAGGGCGAAGACGGCGGCCAGCGCGGCCATGAAGAACGGGGTCGAGAGCGTATAAGGCACACCGAGGCCGACGTGCAGGACGTCGGCGGCCATCGTGCCGAACACGCTGACCATGACGATCGCCGTCCAGTAGATCCAGGCCACGTACCGCCGGACGGCGAACTGCACCGCCAGAGCAGCCACCAGGGCGATACCCCCGAGACCGACAGCAGGAATCGGGCCGAGCACATGCGCCAGAAAATCGGAGGCCGTCTCGCCCATGCCGGTCGTCAGCACCTTGATGATCCAGAAGTAGACGGTCACCTCCGGCACCTTGCTCGCCGCGTGTCGTACGTGGCCCGGGGGCCGGTTGTGCGTGAGGTGATCTGTCGTCATGGCAGGCACGATGGCATGGTGCCCGGCCGTTGCCCCAGACCCCTTTGCCGGAGTTTTGGCGCTTCTGGTGCTTGAGTTGCCCAAGGCTCGTCCGAACCTGAACACAACCTGAACACGGTGGCCGATGCGCTGGTAAGCGGTGTGCGGCGGGTGGTACCGGTGGTCTCCAGCGGGCCGTTCACTCGGCTGAGCCGTTCGGCCGACTACGGCAGGCAACGGAACCGGGCTATTACGCCTCTTATGGCAAGGAACGCGTGCAACTGTCGCGCCGGGCCTTGGGGCCGTACCCGTACCCCGGGCTTCCGCCGCAACCACCGCAGGGGCGGGGGCGCCAACAGTGCCGGAGGACCGACTCCGGCATGCGCATCTCACTGAAGGCAGCAAGGATGAGCGATTACCGTAGCCGGCCTCCTTCGCGGGAGCCCTGGGGTCATTCCGAGCCCTCTCCAGGGCAGGAGGAGAGGGCGCCTGCGAGCGAGCAGCCCCGGATGACCCGAGCGGAGATGCGCCGGGCCGCCCAGACGGCGAACCGGCGCTCGTCGCGCGGGAAGTCGGCAGGGCGCGGCCCGGGCGTGCGTCCGGCCGCCCCCTCCCGGCGCGGGGCGCCCGGGAAGCGGCGGCTGATCGACTTTCCGCGGGCGGGCAGGCGCGGTGTGCGGCGCTGGCTGCCGTCCTGGAAGCAACTGTTGACCGTCTTCGTGCTGTCCTTCGGCGGCATGGCCGCCGCGATCGGCTTCGCCTACGCGTCGGTGTCGATCCCGAGCGTCAACCCGAGCGCCCAGCTGCAGAACAACGTGTACTACTGGTCGGACGGTTCGCAGATGGCCAGCGTGGGCCAGGTGAACCGGCAGAACGTGAGCCTGTCGCAGATTCCGTCCGATGTGCAGTGGGACTTCCTCGCGGCGGAGAACGCGTCCTTCTACACCGACCCGGGCGTCGACCCGCAGGGCATTCTCCGGGCGCTTTACCACATGGCTGACGGCGGCCAGGTGCAGTCCGGGTCGACCATCACGCAGCAGTTCGTGAAGAACGCCTACCTCAGCCAGGACCAGACCCTGTCACGCAAGTTCAAGGAGATCATGATCTCTTTGAAGATCGGCAACAGTCTCAGCAAGCAGCAGATCCTGCAGGGCTATCTGAACAGCAACTACTACGGCCGCGGCGCTTACGGCATCGAGGCCGCCTCCCAGGCGTACTACCACCTTCCCGTGGAGAAGCTGAACGTCAGCCAGGGAGCGTTCCTGGCCGCCACGGTGAACGAGCCGAGCGTGATGATGAACGCCGACGACCCGCAGGCCCGCTCCCAGGCCACCGCCCGCTGGAAGTACGTATTGGCGCGGATGGCCACTATCGGCAAGTTGAGCGCCACGCAGGAACAGACCTATCTGCGTAAGGGCTTCCCGGTGCCGAAACCGATGACCGCCTCCGGCTCGACGAGCGGCCAGCTCGGCTACCTGGTCCAAACCGCCCAGCAGTACGTCGAGCAGCACTCGTCCATCACCGAACAGCAGCTCAATCAGGGCGGCTACCAGATCTACACCACGTTCGACAAGAACCAGGTCGCCGAACTGAGCTCCTCCGTGGCCAAGATGCGCAAGCAGCACCTGGACCCCAAGAACCGGCCGGCGGACCGCAACGTACAGGTCGGGGCCTCCTCCGTCGACCCGGCCACCGGGGCGATCGTCGCCCTGTACGGCGGTGACGGCTGGAACAAGGGCCACTACACCGACAATGCCGACAGCTCGGGCGTGCCGGTCGGTTCCACCTTCAAGCCCTTCGACCTCGCCGCCGCCCTGGACCACGGCGCGGTCCTCTCCCCCGGGCAGCCGCCGTCGCCGATCACGCCGGAGAGCATGTTCGACGGCGACGACGGCATCGAGATCAAGAACCAGCAGGGGCAGTACCTGCCGGACGGCAGCGACCCCACCGGGCTGCTCCATCAGCAGAACGACGTCCCCACCAAGTGGGGTTACATCACCCTGCGCAAGGCCATGGAGCAGTCGGTCAACACGCCCTTCGTCCAGCTGGGCGAGTACGTCGGGTACGACAACGTGGAGAACGAGGCGCTGGCGGCCGGCCTGCTGCGCGGCAGCCTCCAGTACGACACCGCCGGCTTCTACATCGGCACCTCCACGCCGTCGGCCATCCGCATGGCCGACGCCTACGGCACCTTCGCCGACAGCGGAGTTCACCACGAGCCCTACTCGGTCACCAAGGTGCTCGACGGTGGCCGGCGGCTGCCGGGGTTCACCCCGCCCGCCGGCACGCAATCCATGCCCGCCTCGACCGCCGACACCATCACGAACGTGCTGCAGGACGTGGTCCAGCACGGCACCGGAACCAACGCCCTGGCCCTCGGACGCCCCGCCGCCGGCAAGACCGGCACAACGGACGACTACAAGTCCGCCTGGTTCATCGGCTACACCCCGCAGCTGTCCACGGCGGTCACGATGTTCAAGGAGGGCTCCGGCAACTCGGGCCTGAAGTCCATGTCGGGGGTCGGCGGCTACAGCAAGGTCTTCGGAGCGGACATGCCCACCCAAGTGTGGCTCGGCTACATGTCCGCCGCGCTCCAGGGCCAGCCAGTGAAGCCCTTCCCGCCTGCACCTTCCCTCGGCAAGGGTGCCGACGAGAACGGTGCGCCGTCCCCCACCCCCTCGACATCTCCTACCGAGAGTCCCTCAAGCGCTCCTTCACCCAGCACACCCGCACCGTCCCCATCCCTCACGCCGTGCAGCGACATCCCTGGCGGGTGCACCTCCCCCACCGCCGCCACACCTTCCCCCTCGGCGACCAGCCCCGGTCCGCCAGGCGGCCTCTTCGGCCCAGGAGGCGGCGAACAAGGCAGCGGTGGCGCCCCATCACCACACCCATGACCCTGGGGGATCGAACGCCTACACCTTCGACGACGACAGCAACCGCACCGCCCTCGCCACCTCCACCAGCGACATCGGCGCGGCCTGTACCAGCACCGGAGCCACCAGCACCGCCTCCTCCTACGACAGCGCGGCCCGGCTGGTCACCTCCGGTACGGTCTACGACGCGTTCGGCCGGACCACCACCCAGGCGTCCGGCGCGACCATCGGCTACTACGCCAACGACCTGGTCCGCCAGCAGACCTCCGCCGACGGCATGAGCCGCCAGACATGGGCGCTCGACGCGGCCGGCCGCCTGGCGGCCCGGACCACCGAGTCCAACAGCGGTGGCACCTGGACCGAAACCGGCTCCAAGGTCGACCACTACGGCAACGACAGCGACAGCCCCCTCTGGACGGCCGAGGACGGCAGCGGCACCATCACCCGCTACGTGCAGGGCATCGACGGCAAACTCACCGCCGTGAGCGGCGCCACGAGCGGCACCGCTGTGGAGATGACGAACATCCACGGTGACGTCACCGTCCAACTGCCCCTCGGCGGGACGGCTCCGACCGCATCGGCATACGACGAGTACGGCACCCCCGAGGACAGCACGGTCGTCGCCAGGAACAGCTGGCTGGGCGGTCAACAGCGTTCCTCGGACACTGCCACCGGCGCCGTCCTGATGGGGGTGCGCCTCTACGACTCGACCAGCGGCCGCTTCCTGCAGACGGACCCCGTCCCGGGCGGCAACGCCAACGCCTACGACTACTGCGCCGGCGATCCTGTCAACTGCGCGGACCTGAGCGGTGCCGTCCGCGTGGGCAGCCACTCCGACAGCTGGTGGTCACCCGTATGGTGGGTGACCCTCCACCTCAACAAGAGTGAGACGGCAACGGTCGCATGGTGGTCCGGCTCCATCTTCACCGTGCTCTGGTGGGCCCGGGAGTGGGTGAAGAACATCTACGTCAGGGCGGTGTGGATCGCCGTCGAGGCGTACTCGATGTACGTGTTCCTGGTGGCCGGATACGCGGTGTACAAGGGCAAGTGCATTGCCGTCGAGTTCTACGGTCGCAAGCATATGTTCAGCTATAGGATCAAGTGGGCCGGGCCACCCGTTGCCTGGGTGGAGAGGTGCAGACGATGAGACGCCGTGTCCTGAGCCGAACAGTGCTCGGGTTGGAAGCGGCCATGGGCGTCGCGGCGGGTGGTATGGGCATACTGCTCATCACCGGCAGCCAGTACAAGCCGGCCACCCTCTTCCTGGCGGCGTTCCTGAGTGTCGCGATCACCACCGGTAGGGACATCGTGCGCTATCGGAAGGCGAACGGGGCCTCCGCTCCGGACGCTTCCGAGCGATGACCCAAGTCCTCCTGTAAATGACGTGGGCTCCTGTTCGAGCAGGGGCCCACGTCCCCTTTTCAGTCCTCGAACGCGACAACGCGCGTGACGCGTGGCGGACCCTGGACCAGGCGGAGAACTCCGCCCGGGACGGCATCCAGGTTCCGCGGGACTCGGCTGGCGGGAACGGTCACCGCAGTTGAGTGGCATGGGCGCGCCGCGGGGGCGGCGGGCGAGGGGCGTTGCGTGCCGACGCGGAGCGACCGTGGGCACCGTCAGGCGGGTTCGATGCGGTAGTCGAAATGCGGCTGGTCGTGAGTCACCGTGGTCTTCCCGGCCGGTGTCATGTTCGCGTGAAAACTGAACGGGTAACTCGCGATCGGCGCACCCACCTTGGGTGGGAAGATCACCTGGTAGGTGATGTTGTAGTCGAGCAGTTGCGAGGTGGGCGTCTGGCGGATCGGAGTCATCGCTCCCTCGTCCTTCCAGTACGCGCCGAGAGCGTTTTGGCCGAAAGCCGTCGTGTTCGTGACAGCGGTGACGGCACTGTCGTTGGTGAGATTGCCTTCAGCGTCGACGCACTTCTTGGCGTTGATGGTGATCGTTGCGGTGGGCTGGCCAAGCCAGTGGACAACGTTGTAGCGGAATTGGTCAGTCGTGCATGTGTCTGCGGCGCTGGCTGGGGTGGCTGTTGCTGCAAGGGCGCCGGCGGTGGCCGCGACAGTCAGGGCAGTCGTTACCTTTCGGCGTATGGCGTGGACCATGTTCCTCACCTGTGCGTTGGAAGGGACAGCGACATCGAATCCACGATCGGGGCGGCCCGCCCGCATGACAGACATGACTGCGTATGGGCCTCTCAGGTGCATTGCCTCGGCGAGGCGTTCGTGGCCGCGTGGTACGACCCCGCGTCACCAACATCGCCGAGTGGTACAGCCCTCCGCCGCGCGTCAGCCTGGCATGGGAAAGGGCTGAGTGCGCGCTTTCGTTTGCCCATACCTGACCCCCGATCTGCCGATCAATGTGCATACATCCCTCGACGCTAGGCAGTTGTCAGCGACCTGTGGTGGTCCCGGCGTATGTGGCTCGAACCGATGATGTGAGGTATCAGTTACCGCCGCGGTGCAACCGGACGATGAGATTCAATGCGGTGCGTGCGGGGATCGAGGCGTCACCCAAGCGGTCTGGGAACACCGCAGGCACTGCCGGCCGAAGCGGGCCGCGCCTTTGGTGACCCGTCATGACGGCCTCGACTACGTACCCCCGCCGCGTACGAACGCGACTGGTCGCGACAACAGGAAGCCACCCCTAGTCCGCCTGAAAACAAGCGGCCAGCAGCACCCGCTCGCCTCCAGGTCTGGTGACATCGTGGCGTCGCATCTCCATCTCGCCGTAGTAGGAGTCGGCCGCATCCGGTTCGTTCTTGCCGTCCTCCAGTGACTTGCGCACCTGCTCCTCAGCCAGCGTGCTCCGCGCGCTCCACCATGCGGGAAGCGGCCCGTGCCAGCGGGCGCCGGTGAGGGTGGTGGCGAAGGTGCACCATCCGTCCACCCGCAGCTGGTCGAGGTGGACAGCTCCGGCGAACCGACACTCGGTGAGGTCGATGTCGTGCAACACCAGGTGCGCGGCATCCAGCTCGTCTACCGACGTCAGGCGCACCCGGGGTTCGCGTTCGGACAGCGGCACCGCAGACGACGAACTGCGCATCGCCGACAAACAGGTCCCCGACGGACGATTGTCCAGCTGGATCACGGCCGACCTGCGCGAAGGCGACACGCTCGAAGTCTCCGGCCCGGGCGGGCGGGTTCACCACCGAGCACAACCCGCTGGCCGCCCGGCATCTGACGGCACGTGAATCGTTGCGGAGGCTCGCTGGTGCCTCGGCGCTCCCGCCGCGATGGCCGCCGACCGCCTGTTTCGCCGTGTCATCCCGGGTGGCCGCCGGAGCCGACGGTCCTGCGCCACCGAACCTGTGAACGTCATGGTCGGGGCCGAAAAGCAGCTGCGCGAGACACCCGCCCTACCGCACGGGCACCACGGCGACCGGGCAGCTCGCGTGATGCAGCACGGCGTGTACCACCGTGCCCAGGCGCAGTCCGAGCCTGCCTGCGGGCGGATGCCGCGGCAGCACCAGCAGGCCGGCCCCGGCGGACGCCTCCACCAGCACGGCCGCGGGTGAACCGACGGCCAGCTCGGTGTCCACGTGCACCTGCGGATACTCCGCGACGGGCCGGGCCGCGTGGTTCAGCACCCGCGCGTGGACCTGCCGTTCCGCGTCCACGTCCTCCACCTGCGGCACCATCAGGCCCGCGTGCGTGAGAGGTGTCCACGCGTGGACCACACGCACGGGGGCCCGCAGCAGGTCCGCCTCGGCGAGGGCGAAGCGCACGGCCTCCTCGTCCCGCTCATCGCGTACGCCGACCACGATGCCGTCGGCCGCCTTCCTCTCGGTGTTCCCGCGGGCGACGACGACCGGGCAGGCGGCGTGGGCGGCAACCTTCAGGCTCACCGACCCCAGCAGCAGCCCGGCGAATCCGCCTCGCCCACGCGTGCCGACCACCAGCATGTCGGCGTCCTCTGCCGCGGTCAGAAGGGCCTCGGCCGGATGGTCCCGGGCGAGGACGGTCTCGATACGCAGACCCGGATGGGCGGACGCGAGCCGGGCCCGGGCATCGTCCAGCACACCGGCGGCCGCGTCCAGCACCTGTTGATCGGCGCCCTGGGAGACGAGTTCGAGTTCGGCTTCGGTGATGCCATGAACGGCGTGGACGACCCTCAGCATGCCGCCGCGCAACTCGGCTTCACCGGCCGCCCAGTCCGCGGCGAGCCAGCTGTTCGCAGTGTCGTCGAGGCCGACGAGCACCCTGCCGCTTCCACCGTCATGGTTCACCGTGCCTCCAAATGACCTCGCGTGGTCGTCCGTCGGTCAGTCAGGACGCACGGGATTGCCCTGTCGATCCCGAAGGACGGCTCGTGCGTCCACCGGCGGTTGGCGCCCAGCGGCGGCGCGCGGTAGCCCAGGCCGACATGGTCCGCCTCCCTCAGGACGTTCGCTTTCGGACCGATGGCCCTGTCGACAGCGTCCCTTGGCCCTGTCGACAGCGTCCCTCGGGTACCCGACGAGTCCCCTTGTACGCCGTCGTCTGATCGCCGCCCAAAGTACGAACGACCCGGCTCCTCGGCTCTCACAGGGACCTGAGGCGATCGTCGATCCACCCTTGGGTCACCTCGGCCGCCTGGTTCAAGGCGTCCGGCTCGTCGAACTGATGTGACGCGGCCCGCACTTCGCGCAGGGAGGATGGGGCCGCCAGCCGCCGGGCCGCGTCCTGGGCCGTCCTCAGCTCCTGCGGGGACTGGCTGCCAGTGATGAACAGAACTGGTACGCGTACCCGCTCCAGGGCGTCGCCGGCCAGTTCCGGCTGCCCCGCCCAGGAGACGACCGTCAGCACCCGGTCGGGCAGCTCAGCCGCCGTCCTGAGCGCCACGGCCGCTTCGGCGCCCGCAGCGAACAGGATCACCGGCAGTGCCCGCGTGTCGGGCTGTATCTTCAGCCAGTCCACCGCGGCGGTGAGGCGGCGACCCAGCATTTCCATGTCGACCGGCTGGTCCTGCGCCGCATCGACACGCGGGCCCTCCATCTCGCTGAACAGGTCCAGCGACAGCGTGCCTATTCCGGCCTGATGCAGTTCGGCGCAGACGGCGTGGATACGTGGATGGCTGCGGGGCGTGTGCAGGCCATGCGCGAACAGCACCACCGCCCGTGCCGACTGGGGGACGACGAAGTCGCCGGGCAGCGTGCGGCGATCGGCGGGCACCGACACGACATCGGAGATCACGGACATCACCTGCTTCTTCGGCTGGTCGGACTCCGGGGCTGATTGCTTCCCCGGTCTCGTGCCCGTGTACCCAGCGCGGCAGGGGGAACCTGTGCCATCGCCGCTTGGCAATCACTGTCCATCACCGACCATCAAGGAGGCGACGGCGGTCGAGCCGCCGCTCCCCGTTCCTCCCGAACCGCCGCCCGGTCCCCCCGGCCCGCCCGGACCCGGCCGTCCCGATCCGGCTCCGGGGCGGCCCCCGCCACGGCCGGTTCCCGAACCCCCGCCGGGCCCATCGCCCAAACCCTTTCCGTTCCCCCAGCCGCCGGAACCCGGCCCCGCTCCCGAACCGTCACCCGCGGCCCGGACGCCGACCGTGCCGCCGACGCGGGGCGGTAGTCCCAGGTCGCGACGTCGGTCGGCTCTGCTGCCACCGTTCCCGCACGACCGTTCCTAGAGGACAGTCAGGTCCGCCACGTCCTGGTAACGGAGCACGACGCCCACCCCGTCGGCCAGAGGCGTGTCGTCATCGGGAGGCAGCACGACCAGGTCGGCTCCCGTGCGCAGGGCGGCGTGCAGCAGTGCCGTGTCGGCCGGCTCCTCGCGGATGTCGCTCGCTCCGAACGCCTCCAGCTCCGCTGCCGCCAGGCCGATCTGGCTCGGCTGCGTGGCGGTCCAGAGCCTCTCGGGGAGTGCGGTGGGCGGGCTGAGGAGCACGGCTTGGGCCTGGCCGCGCTGCAGGGCGGTGACGACGGCTCCGGCACCCTCCGACCTGGCACGATGCCGGGCGCGCTGAGTGTGGAAGACGTCCAGGTGACGCTGGTCCGCTTTGCTCAGACGCCCGTGCAGCACGTCGGCCACGTGCTGTTCGATCAGAGCCCGGCCGTCGTCAGCCCCGATCTCTGTGCCCTGGTCGTCCTCGACGACCGTGAGGCTGTTCTGGAGGTGGATGGGCAGGCGGTTGACGAGGACGCCCGACAGCCATGTGTCACCGGTGTCCCGGCGCAGCACGAGGGTTTCGGCGTGATGCCGGTCGGCCACATCCGCTAGTTCACCGGCGAGGCGGCGGGCGGCGTGCTGCCAGTCCTCCAGCGGCACCAGGTGAGTGGTGCGCGGTCCCGGGGTGGCCCTGCTCATCGGCCACCGGCCGGCTTCGTAGGCGATCAGGACCTGGTCTGCCGGGCTTTGCCCGTTCTCGTCGCCGGTGTCCGGGAGCGGGTGGACGCGGGTGAGGGCGACAGCCAGGTATGCGATGTCCGGGGCGTGCTGGAGGGCGAGGGGCATGGCGTCGGGCAGGCCGCCGAACCGGGCGGTGTCCCGTACGGGCGGTTCGGGCAGTTCTTCGGCCAGGGCGATGTGCCCGCGGGTGGCGAAGAGGGCCTGTCCGTGCGGGCCGGGAAGATCGCGGTCGGCTCCGACCACGGCCTCCAGCGCGGAGACGGTGGCAGGGTCGGCCCCCTGGGCGCGCAGGGCGTCTCGTTGGTGCCGCCAGCGCAGACTGATCGCCTTGTCGGGGTCGTCGTCGATGTCCCTTGAGGTGTCGAGGTAGGCGCTGGCCCAGGGACCGGGCTCCTTGGTCAGCGGATGCAGGAACGACAACTTCATCGTCACACCACCTGGTGTTTGCCGGCGACGACAGCACAACGGCCGGCGACGCGGCCCGGCAGCGGCAGCACCTCGCGCAGTGCCCCACCGCGATGCGCACCGGTAGCCCTGGCCGCCCGGTTGAACCGACCCAGCGTCGACAAGCGAAGGCACCCACGTACGCCATCGGGCTTCCCTCCCGCCTGCCGCCGCTTCACGCGCGCTCGCGAGTACCCGCCCCACACGGCACGAACCGCCGTACGGACGGGACCAAAAGCTCACTCACGCACCAGGGCGCGGAGCAAGGAGGTGGTGGCCGCGGCATGGCGTGGTCGCGCAACAGCGGCCCCGCCGCACGATGACGCACCGGCTCTCCGGGGCACCGGGGGGAGGACACATGGTTCCCCGGCAAAGTGCAGACGTCACCCAACGGCCCCCGGCGCAGAAGCGGCCTCGAAGCGGCCCTGTTTCCACGGCTGCGCAACACCGCTCCCCTCGTGTGCTGGTTCGGCTCGAAGACCTGGCCCGCCAGGTCGAGGCCGAGACCGCCGCCCTGAGAGACGCTGTGGCGCGCTCGACCCGCCCGGACATGATCGACTGGATGCAGGCCGCGTTGGCCCCAAAGGACACGCAAGCGACGGCCTATCGGCAGGCCGAGCGGCTCGACCGGTTCCTCACCGGCGACGCGGCATCAACGGACACATGAGGGTTCGGCACCCATCACACGCCCCCTCGCTCCCGCGCTGCGGGCCGGCCGGTTCGGAAGCTCACCGCTCCCCCGCCGCTGCTTGCCCCGCGTGCAGGTGCTCCGGGCCACCTCCTCCAGCGCCCTTCCTGGAACAGATGAGTTGCGCCCGGTACGACGTCCAACACATGCGGCGCCCGCAGCCGTTGCGCCGCCTCCCCGTTGAGCCACAGCAGCACCTCCCGGTCGTTGCCGCCGATCAGCAGCATGGAAGTCCCTGGACGTCGGCTGTGTTCGGTACATCGGCGGCAGGAACCGAATCAGTCGCGGGCGAGGGCAGCGATCGTTCCTCCGGCGAGTACGGTGCGGCGGCGGCGCCCATATCGGGCGCCCCAGCCTGCGCGCGATCGACGCCGGAGCAAAGCCGCCCGGCGGAGAATGGGGCGTAGAAGGCCGTACGTACTCCCTGTCTTTCCGCCATGAGCGGGACGAGGCGTCACCCGAGGACAGCACATCGGCCTCATGACAACGGGTACTCGCCGGTCACCGGCGTACGAGGGGCGGCGAGTGACCATGGCGAGCGACGTCATCGAACGCGGCGACATCTACTTCGCATACCGGCCCCGAGTGGAACAGGAGCGAGTGCACGGCATAGGAGAGGTCCAGCGCCTGTTCGTGATCCTCCAGCCTTCCCGCGACAAGCGAAGTCGCCGTCTCGTCATCGGGCGCAAGCACCTGCCGCAGCCGGAGGAGCACGAACGGTTCTGGGGGTTCGTCGATGAGGTGGCGGACCGGCCGGAGACCGTCGCAGAGGACCTGGGGCGACGTAGGTACGACACGCAGACGCGCGGCGAGCGGACGCAGCCCGAGGCCAGGCCGGCGGGCGAAGGCCGTTATGCGCTCGTCCGGCACGGGGACCACACGCACCTCACCTACGAGCTCGAACTGCCCGAACAGCCCGGCGATGTCCAGGAGGCACTGGCCATCGAGCCCGAGGCGAGCTACATCATCGCCGTGAAGAATCCTGAGGCCGGCGCACCGGCCGGAGCCGGTCTGCCCCCGGCGCAGCGGGCCGATCTGCCGAAACGGGAGCGGGAGCGCTTCGAAGGGCGGCGGTTCACCGACGCCGATCCGGGCCTGCTCGACCAGGAGGGCATCGAGTTCGTGCTGATCGGCGCCGCCCACGACGTCGAGGAGGAACTGGACGTCCAACTCGACGCGGAGGCCGAGGACGCCGAGTCCGCGGAGATCTTCCGCCGCCTGCGCATGCCGCGTGAGAAGCACCCGACGGAACCGCTGACGAAAGGCGAGTGGCGTTGAGCCACCCTCCGCTTCGGCAGGGCATGCCTTCGCCTCTGCGTGCCACGAAGCCATCGCCGCCCGGCCAGCCGCGCTCAACGGTCCGGCTGCTCCAGGACCGGCATTCCCGCAGAACTTCCGTCCGATTCCTCGGGCACAGGCAGTGGCTGCCGCCAACGCGTGGATGTGTCGGCGTTCGGTGCACTCCGGCCGAGCTTCCGTGCCGTGGCCCTGCCCTCCCGATCGCCCCGCGCGGAGACAGCGAGAAGACGGAAGGGGGCGGACGGCCACAATTCGACGCACACCACGGGTCTGCCCGGCCGCACTGCGACGAAGTCCTTCCCGGCCTGATGGCCGCGTGTACCGAGGCACACGCGCCCGGGAATGCAGACGCCCCGCTCCTGGATGCCACGCAGGGCCCGCCACCAGTCCGGTTCGACGATCACCCGGCGCACCGCCGCCAGCGGCACGCGTACGTCACCGTGGCGCACGGCCGCCTTCTCCCACCATGCCAGCCGTACGACCAGGTCATCATCCTTGACGAGCATGCGCGCCATCGCTGTGCGCCTCCCCCAACAGGACTGGGGACTACGAGCAGGTCGAACAGATCGAGTGGCCTCACCGGGAAGTACGCAAACACCATGCCGCGTAGCTTCGCCGAGGCAGGGCAGGACTTCCGTCGGCCGGGAGGAACGCCTCGATCATCGCCTCCCGGACACTCGCTCTGATGGACACGGGAGGAACCGGGTCCGTCCGCATGCTGACGGCCGCAGGCAGGCCACGGGCGCCGCCCGGCGCTGGAGTGGACACTGTCCCGCCTGGTCGTCGAGCCGGTCACCGAGCCGATCGCCGCCACGCCGCTGCAACGCCACCGGCGGCCAAGCCCCCGATCACAAGACGCCCCGAGGGAGGATTGACGGTAGGATGAGTGGCATGAGTGAGCCTACCGGCAAGTACTCGATCACTATGCCACGCGACATCGCGGAAGCCGCCAAGGCCCGCAGCGGTCCCTCCGGCCTGTCCGCCTACGTGGCTGCCGCCGTGGCCCGGCAGATCGAACGCGACAACCTCAACGAACTCATCCAGGTCGCCGAGGCGGAGCACGGTCCCGTCGCCGACGATGAGATCCAGGCGCTGCGCGACCAGCTCCACCAGGCCCGCCGCGAGCAGACCGACCAGACGCAGGGCGGGACGAACGCCGCGTGACTCGGTCCCCCGCCATTCCCGGCGGCACCCTGGTCCTGGACAGCGAAGGGCTGGCCAAGGCCGTGCTGCACGACCGCACGGTCACCGGCTGGCTAGCCCTCGCCCGCGCCGACGATCTCCGGGTGATCACCTCCGCGGCCACCCTCGTAGAGGTGGTCCACCCCCGGATCAACCGCCCGGCGCTGGAGTGGACCCTGTCCCGCCTGGTCGTCGAGCCGGTCACCGAGCCGATCGCCCGCCACGCCGCCGCCCTCCTGGCCGACGCCGGCCTGCACGGCCACAAGTACGCCATCGACGCCATGCTCGGCGCCACCGCCCTCGCCGCCACCGGCCCCGTCACGATCCTCACCTCCGATCCCGAGGACCTCACCGCGTTGTGCAGCAGACGAGCCACCGTGATCAAGATCTGACCCAGCCCTCGTCGCTAGGGCAGTACCTTCGGCCCGCCGCTACTCATCCAGATCGGGTGGCCCGGGTCGGCGCCCGCGCACAGCCAGGTGGACAGCGCCGAGTGCCGCAGGTCGTACGGGCGCTTCGCGAGCGGGGTGCTGGTGAGAGCAGGCGGCAGCGCGAGGTCGCGGGTCTCGTGCCAGACCCGGTGGTAGATGGTGTGGGCGAGGACTCCGCCGCGTTCGCTGAAGAACAGCCGGCCGTCGTCGGCCGTGCCGAAGGCGGCGACGTGCTCGCGCCACAGGGCCACCAGATGCGGATCACCAAGTACGCGAGCGACCTGCGCGGACTCGGCCTCGTCCGACACGGCCGTCACCGCCGGGACGGAGCGCCGCGGAGCCGTACGCTCCCCGGCAGCAACCTCCCGGCGACGATCGCGAACATTCAACTCATCGCTCAGCATGTACCGAGCCGCCATACCGCTCACGCGTTTACAACTTGCCCGTCCTCAAATCCGCACTGCTCTTGAGGACCGCAGACTCCATGCTCCAGTTCTCCGGCTGGACCCTCTCCCAGAGACTCCCCTTGCCGAGTTCCCTTCCGACCTGGTCTTCTCGCCGGAACCACTCCTCAGCACTTCTGATCCTGTTGGGGTGAATTTCGTCGAGCAGAGCGTAATCCCTGGTGATGATTCCGTGCTTCCACATATTCCAGAAGCCCGTGAAATTGTCGCGGAAGCTCATGGTGCTTTTGTCGTTGGGGTCGGCGTTGTATCCGGCAGGGTGATCAGCGATCCCCTTCAGGTCCGGACTGTTCCAGTAGGTTTCCAGATCAGTGTCGATGTACTGCGCCGGATGCCCGGTGACCTTCTCGAATGCCGCAGCCATATCAGCATAGGTCATGTGCTCGATGGCGACTTCGAGGTCCATGCCATTGGCCCGCTCTGGATGGTCGAAGAGCCAGCGAACGTAGAATCCGCAATCTTCGAGAGCCACGTGCGGAACGGCTCCCTCGCCGAGCGGGACTCGCCAGGTGACGACGCCGTCCTCGATGGCGGGTTGCATGGGCGTGAGCGGTGAGATCACCATCTCGATGTAGGGACCTGATGTGAAGACCGCCGCCCCCATCCGGTCCCTGTTCTTTTCGTTTTGGAACAGGACCCATTCGGCCATGCGGCCTTTGCCGTCATAGTGGCCGGTGCGGAACCTGGAGTCGTAGCCTGACTTCTTGAGGGCGTAGTCGAGGTTTCCGTAGACGAAGAACTTGATTCCTTCTTCGATCGCTATCTCGTAGGTGCGGATGGCCCAGTAGGTCTCGGTTTTCTCGCCTGTGTTGAACCCGTCGATGTTGATGAATGCCCCGTCGCAGCCGCGAAATCCTTCGCGCAGTACCTCCTCGTCGGCGAATGACCCTTCGAGGATGGAGACGTTGCCGAGCGCGAGGAGGGCCTGGGCTCGGGGGGAGGTGGAATCGCGGGTGAGGACTCGGACGGAGTACTTCTTGTCGGCGACAAGAGAGCGGACGATGGGCATCCCCTGAGCCCCTGTGCCGCCGATGATGAAGATGGTGGAGGTGGCGTGAGAAGACATGGCTTTTGCTCCAGAGGTTGAGTACGCACGCGATCAGTACGCGATGGACGCGGCGTTTTCGAGACTGATCTCTACATCAGTTTGGCGATCAATCACCCGCCTAGGAAACCGATCGGTTTCAGACAGAGTACACCGATCGGTTTCCAAAGGGCAAGCGCCCGCCCGGGTATCCGGGTCTTCGGAGTTGAGCGGTGCTGAGGTGTCCGCAGGCACGGCGGGCGATTACGCAGCGTGTGCACAGTCGTTGGTTGTCGGCGTTGCGGAAGCCGAAGGCGGAGGTGGCCGACTTCGCGGCTGGCGCCGACAACAGCCACGGCGAGGACCATCGCGACGCACCGGATGTTCTTTCTCCAGGTGAGCGGGGTGGCCGCGAACCAGGCCAGCACGCCGACGGCGGTACGGCCCTTGACCTGGCCCAGCAAACCTCCGGTTCCGAGCGCGTCGACAAAGCGATGTGCCACCGGTCGCGCACCAGCTGCCACGTGCCGGTGTCGGGGTCCTGTTCCCAGCGCGGACGGCCCCGGCTGGTCTCGTCGATGCCCAGCACCTCAACCTCAGGCAGTGGCGCCTCGACGACCTCACGAGCCTGGGCACTGAGATCCCGCCGACGCTGCGAAGTTCCCGCACCACACGGCCCACAAATCACGGGCGGACGCGTCGACCCCGACGGCGGCCGAACGCCGGCCCGCTGATCGCGGATCGACCTGCGGTCAGCGAGTGACGGCAGCCGGGGATCGGTTCCTGCTTGAGCTTGCGCCCAGAAATCGATCGGTTTACTGTGATGGAAACCGATCGGTTTCTCGTTGGCGGGTGTCGACACACCCAAGTTCGACCCTCGTGACGTCGCCTCCCTCGCCCTCGACGGCGTCGAGACGGGAGCGTACGAGGTGCTCGCCGACGACGTCTCGCGACAGGTCAAGGCGGGCCTGCCCTGGGACCTGGCCGGACTGTACGCCCAGTTGTCGAAGTAGGTCGCGGACCAGAGCGAGGGCCGCCGGCCGCGCGCCACAGGCGTCAGCACCCTCCCTGCCGGGCCGCACAAGGTCACCTATTCGCAGTTCACACCCAAGGAGCCGGCGAGATGCCCAACCAAGAGTCACGTCCCACGATTCACATTCCGGGGACCACCAGCCACACCATCGCCCCGCGCGGAGGACGCCACAGCCGCGAGGGAACGCTGCGCTACCTCAAGGCGGGCACCGGTGCTCCCCTGGTCCTGCTGCACACCGTGCGAACGCAGGCCGAGCACTTCCGCTTCCTCATCCCCCTGGTCTCGGACCAGTACACCGTGTACGCCCTCGATCTACCGGGGATGGGCTACTCCGAGATCGTGCCCGGTGCCTCGTACGACGAGCCGGCGATGCGCGCGGGCGTGGAGCGGCTCCTGACCGAACTCGACCTCCATGACGTGACGTTGGTCGGGGAGTCGTTGGGTGCGGTGCTCGCCCTGACCGCCGCGGCCGATCTGCCGGAGCGGGTACGGCGCGTCGTTGCGGTGAATGCGTACGACTACCGCGACGGAATCGCCCGGTCCAGTGTCCTCGCTAGTGTGGTGATAGGCGGGATCATCACTCCGGGGGTGGGCCGGGTGATCGCCCAGCAGGAGCCCAAGCCCGTTCTTCGCAGGATTCTGCAGGGCGGCGTGGGTGACAAGACCGCTTTCCGGGAGGACTACCTGGACGAGCTCCTCCAGGTAGGCAGGCGTCCCGGCTACCCCACCGTTGCCCGCGCCTTGTACCGGAGCATGCCCAGCCTTATCGCGGCCCGCTCGCGCTACCCCGAGGTCAAGGCCCCCGTCCACCTCGTCTACGGGGAGAACGACTGGTCCCGGCCGTCGGACCGGGAAGCCAACAGGAAGCTGCTGCCTGCCGCCGATTTCACGCAGCTGCCGGGAACGGACCACTTCATCTCACTCGAGAGGCCGGAGGTAGTGGCCGACCTGCTGAACGCGGTGGCGTGACCCGCCGCAGGGCAGCATCAAATACCAGCTTCCGCAGCTCAGCGGGCACATTGGGCGCATCTCGCCAAGTGTCTGAGATCGCGAGAAGCGCCTCCCACGCGAGCTCGGCAGCGACGCCGGGCTGACCAGTGTCGATTTCGGCGAACAGCCGCTTGCAGAGGACGTTGGTGACGTCATACAGGGCGCCCGAGGCACGGGCCACATCGGCCACACTCGAGTCCGCAGCATGAGGCGGTTCACCGGGAAGCCGAATGGCAACCGAACCCGCGGAGTAACTCCGCCCATGAACGAAGTCACGCAGAGCGCAGAGTTGATCTCGGGTCGGCAGGGACGGCTGGACAATGCGCTCGGTCACCAGCCGACTCTATCGGTGCCGCCCCCGCCTGCCGCCCCGACGCTGGTTCCAACTCCCGTGGCCAGGTTCCAACTCCCGTGGCCAGGTTCCAACTACCGTGTCCCGGCTCAGCGGCCAACCGTGGCGTTCAACCACAGTCCGTGACAACACGCCTGCCTATGTGACAACTACCGTGCTTGAGCTCAAAATCCGCGGAGTGCTCCTGCCGAGGAAGTCCCGCCCAGTTCAGCAGCCCTTCGATGCGCTGGTTATTGATGGACTGCCGGTCGTACAGGCACTTCGCGTACCGGCTCAGCAGGACCTCGACGCTGTTCCCTGCCCGCTGGGCGACCTCGGCCGGGCTTCAGGCTGGTCGGCGAATGGCCTGCACGGCTGTGTCGTAGAGGTCGAACAGGTCGACCCGCCCGCCGAGGCGCGCCCACTCCTGGTTCGCTGCCTGTAGGCAGGTGATCGCCGCGGCTGCGATCGCGCGCGCCTGGAGGGCGCGGTGGTCGGAGTCGGGCAGTCGCGGCTCGATCAGTGGTGTGAGCAGGTCTTGCCAGCGAGCCTGCTTCTCGGCGTGGCCGGCGCGCAGCGACTCGTTGTCGAACAGGAGGGTGACCAGCTCGAGGCGGTGCTCGGGGGTGGTCTCGATCTCCTCGATCACCTGGAACGCCGCGCGCAGCGACGCCCAGCAGTCCTCGTCGGCCGGGCGCTGCGCGAAGCGCTCCGCGATCAGTTCGCCCTGTTCGGACAGGCCGCCGAGCGCGAGGTCTTCCTTGCTGGGGAAGTAGTTGAACAGGGTCCGCCGGGAGACACCCGCTGCGGCGGCGACCTCCCCCAGTGTCGTGTTGTCGTACCCCTGGGCGGCGAACAGCTCGACGGCGGTCCGGGCGAGCAGGGATCGGACCACGGAGCGGGTCTGCTCACGAATGGATGTCTGTTTCCGGGCCATGCATCGATGGTACAAGCATTCACTCGATATGGAAATTTGCACTGAGTGCAAGGGCGTGCGTAAGGTGTATGGCGTGACAGGGATCGACTATCGCCACCAGACCGTCATCGTCACCGGAGCCAGCTCCGGCCTCGGCGCGGAGTTCGCACACCAGCTGGCCCGCCGCGGCGCGAACCTGGTGCTCGTCGCCCGCCGGGCGGACCGGCTTCAGAGCCTGGCCGCCGCCTCGCCCTCGCCGGCAAGTTCCTGCCACGGCGCCTGGTCGTCCGCGCGATGGGCTGGATGGCACGACGCGCCATGCACGCGTAGCTCCACTCATCGCCAGACCGCCACGGGCGTGGGGACCATCGGTGCAGCCGCGGCCCTCAGCACTTGATCCGGGGGCGCCGATGGCGGGCGCGGACCCGGATGACACGGAGTTCCTCCGAGAGAAGAGAACGGCATGACCGATCGCCTCCCCGCAGCGGACCTGCGGAACATCGGCGCCGCCCTGAGCGCCGAACGCACCGAGATGCTCGACTTCACCAGCAGCCTCAGCGATGTGGAATGGGCGGCACCCAGCGCCGCGGCGGGATGGCGCATCGCCGACGTCGTCGCCCACATCGGCGCGACAGCAAGGAACTGCTACACACCCCCCGGTCTGGACACGCTCCGCGCCACCAGCCTCGAACAACTCAACGAAGGCCCCGTCGACCGACGACGCGGCTGGAGCCGGGCACAGGTCATGGCCGAGTACATCCGCGCCACCCGCCGAGCCACCACGCTCCTCGACCTCATCCGACGCACCCCCGCCACTCGGCTACGCATACCGCTCGTCGAACTCGGACGCTATCCCCTGGGCCTGCTGATCGGCGGCGCCCTCGTCTTCGACCACCACACGCACCTGCGCCATGACATGGCCCCAGCACTCGGCCGGCCCACGCCGGCCACCGACGCCGACCGGATGCGAGCGGTCTTGACGTGGATGCTCGCCGTACTCAGCAATCAGGTCGGACAGGCGCCGGTCGCCGGGCTCGACGCCCGTGTCGCTTTGACGCTCACCGGCCCCGGCGGCGGAACATGGTGGATCGACGAGGCAGGCGTGCTGGCCCCGTCCAACGGCCCAGTCGCCGCGCACGTCACCGCCCCCGCGCTGACCTTCCCCGACTGGGGCACCCAGCGGTCATCATGGCGCGACCACGACGTGACCGTCACCGGCGACACCGAACTCGCCGCCCATCTCCTCGACGCCGTCAACGTCATCTGACCGCCTCGTCCGGGAATGAGCAGGACCGCCTGTGGCAGGTGAGCGGGCTGGGCACGCTGTGGTGGCTGCACGCCGTCGTCCCCCGAAATGCCGTCAACGGGCCGGGAGTTCGGTACGTCGTCTGGGGTCAGGGGTGTGCCCTGGGCCAACGCCGTTTCGTCCTGCGCCGCCACACCTGAAGCAGGCAGGGCGCGAGCCGGCCTCCGCGCGAGGCGAGCGGGTTGCTGCGTCCACGTTCAGGAACAGCATGGTCAGCAGGTCTTGAGGCAGGCGGTGACACCGCGGATGGCCTTGTCCTCGCAGGGTCTGTCACGAAGACCCCTTGTGATCGCTCGCTGGTCCTCATCTCACCGCCCGGTTCGCCACTGCTTGCTCCGGGGGCTCTGTCGACCGTCGCTCCACGGCTCTGCCCGAACATGCGTTCACGACTTGGTGTCCGGCTCGTTCCGGCGCGTCGAGAACTCCTTGTGGCCGTTGGGGCATGCGGGGATCTTGTCGCCCTGCTTCACATGGACTTTCTCGTCACACTTGGCGCAGTAGAAGTCGCCTGTCTTCTGGGCCTTCTCGCCGGCTTTCGCGGTCACGGTTCCTCGCCTCCCGAGGTCTCGTCGTCCGCCGCCCACGCTCCGGCGGTCGTCTCGGTTGTGGTGCCGTCCCTGTTGCCGAGTCCGGGGCGCCCGGATCGGTCACAGGAGCAGCGCATGTGTGTCAGGTGATGCCGCCGCCGCTGCCCGCGAAGAGGATCCGGGCGAGTTCGTCGTCCAGCGACCGGCGGACCTTGTCGGTCAGACGCCCCTTGGGTGGCCTCGCCGACGAGCTCCATGACGGTGCGGGCCTCGTGGGTGGCCTTGGCCTTGTCCGCGCCCGCCCGCTGGGCGACGCGGTGAGGAACGTGTCGTCGTGTCGTCGTATCGTCGTGCAGGCGTCGCTGCCCGGACTACCACGTATTCCACGATTCATGTCTGTTTCGCCCGCTATGTGCTGTGCCCGGGAGATCGGCGGTCCGCTGCGGTGGGCGTGGGTCACATGCCGGTGGGCCACGTCTCTTCTTCCTCGCCCGCGCCGGGGCGGTCGGGGTGCAGCGGGATGAGTGCCGTCGTGTGGTCGAGGTGGCAGAAGACGTCGTAACGGTCGGCCAGGCGGGTGGGGACGTAGTTGCTGTGGTCTCCGGCAGCGGTGATCGAGGGGAAAAACCCGCCGGGCGGCTGAGCGATTTGCTGGCCGAGGTCGCCAAGCCCGCGGGCGGGACGCCTGAGCAGGCGCTCTTCCTGGCGCAGACCGTGGTCTCGCGTGTCACGGCCGATGACATCAGCTTGATGGCTGACCTGCGCAGCTGCCTGCCCGACGAATTCGGCACGCTGTTCACCGAACCCGACCCGCTTCCCGAGCGGTCGAGCCGCGCCACGGACGCCCCGAGGCCGCTCAGCGACGCGGAGGTCCCCGCCGCACTACGGCAGCGCCCCGGCTGGACCGGCGACACCCACGAGCTGTCCCGTACGGTGGCGCTTCCCGTCGACCGCGTTCAACTGCTGCTGACCCAGGTGGAGCGGGCCGCCGACGAACTCGGCCACCGGCCCCTGACCCAGCAGACGGGCGACGGGGTGCGTTTCACCGTCCAGACCCGCTCGGTGCAAGCCGTGACCCCGCTCGACCTCGACCTCGCCGACCGGATCGACGATGCTGTCATGGCGGTCGGAGGCGGATCCGCCACCTGATGGCCGGTCCCGGGCTGATGGCGGGTCCCCGGTCCCGGCCCGCTCAGCCATCGGGCACCGGGCACCGGGCATCCCGCATCGGGCTGCGCGGCGGCGGCCCCCAGCGTTGTCCAGCATTCCGAGAGCGCCGAGGAACTCAGCCCTTTTGGCCGGCCAGCTCGCGCACCTTCTGGTAGCCGTCCGCCTCGTGTCGGATCCTCACCAGTGAGTCGATGAGCCGTACGAATTGCCGGTCGTCATCCACGAGGGAACGCAGGGAGTCCGCATCCTTGCCCAAGGCGAGCCGGTCGGCTGCGTCGAGCGCCTTCTTGTCCGCGAACGGGCTCAGCTCCTGCCACAGCAGCTGGGCCTCCCGGAAGAAGGCATCCACCACGTCGTCATCCACGCTGGCGAAGTGCCGGAGCAGTTCCCGTTCCCGCTGCGGGTCGTTTTCCGCGTCCTGGCGCAGTTCGCCGAGGTCGCCTCCATGATCTTCTTGCAGGTGCAGTGCCGCATCGGTCATAGCCGTGGAGATGCGCTTTCGGTCGCCTTCGGGGTACCCGGCGTCGGCCAGCATCTCCGCGATCTTCGTGGTCCCGGCCGCCCGTACCTTTCCCGCGGTCGACCAGTTGCGACCGCGCAGGGTCATGAACGTGCGTACGGCTGTTTCGGGGGCCACTCTCGCGTCCATCAGCAGCGCCAGCTGCAGCAACTGGAACATCGCGTGCGGCTGGTTCTTGAGGTGGATCTCTGCCTCTTCAGCGAGGCTGTGTCGGCCGTACCGGTCCAGCAGGGCCGCCACCAGTTCCTTCTTCTGCGGCTGAGCCATGGTTACATCCTCACCGAGGCCCCGTGCGTCGCGCGCTGCCGGTTCACCGCGAGCCGGCACATGGCAGTCCCGGCAATCCCGGCCGGTGGCGACCGTCCTCTCCGGCGCGGGTACCCGAACGCATCGAATGCACTCAGCCGGCGTAGATACACCGTCACGCTGGTGGGCTTCGCCGTCTACCCCGGCGCCGGGCTTCCCCGGTTGGATGCTCGTGCAGAACCACCACATCGGCATCCGCCCCACCCCACCCCACCCAGGGAACGCGACGAACCGACGGCCGCGAGCCCGGCGGCGCTCGTCCGTCGGGTGAGGTTCAGCCTTTGCCGTGTTCCGACGTGGCTGCGTGGCCGATCCGCAGGAGCTGGGACAGCAGGTCGGCACGGTGCAGCAGCGGTTCGACCACGTCGTTCAGGACGTATGCGCGCTGCCCGGCGGGCTGCATGCTCCCGATGGCGGCCTCCCTGTGCCTGCGCGAGCGCGCCCGGAAGCCGTCCCGCTCGTGATGACGTCTGGCCATCCGACGCGCCTCCTCGCAGTTCGGACAAGCGCGGCTCTCGCCGATCGAGGCGCGCTGTGTGACGCCGGGTGCACGCGCGAGGGGTGGTTGCCGTGCTTTTCCGGGACGTCTGGTTCCGCAGGGAAGACCGCTGATCCTTCCCGACGGTTGTGCTGTCACGCCGGGCAGGGCTCGGTTCACGGGAGAATGCCTG
Organism: Streptomyces sp. SA15; assembly: GCF_002291145.1. Classification (GTDB taxonomy): domain Bacteria; phylum Actinomycetota; class Actinomycetes; order Streptomycetales; family Streptomycetaceae; genus Streptomyces. The sequence continues at coordinate 24,652 of NZ_NTGE01000017.1, read as the reverse complement.
CGGTGGCTGCGGTCACGGGTCTGTGCTCGGTGGCTCCACGTCGGACGGACGGCGCATGGGTTGCGCATGTTTCCGTGCGATGGCCTGGCGCCGGGGCGGGACCCGTACGACGCTGGGTGCCGGGGACGTTTCAGCAGATGAGGAGCCGACCGTGCGCGCACGTGACCTGGCGGTGGAATACGAGTCGGTGAGCGTCGACAGCGACGCCCTGGACGCGGCCCGGCTGATGGCCGAGCACAAACTGCCCGGGCTGCTCGTGCTCGACGAACTCGGGGAGCCGAAGGCCATCCTTCCGGCCTCTCAGATGATCAAGGTGCTGGTGCCGACGTATGTGATCGAGGACCCCACGCTCGCCGCGGTGGTCGACGAGCGGCACGCCGACCGGCTGTGCGAGGCCCTGGCCGGCCGCCGTGTCGGTGACTGCCTCTCGCGTACGGCGGCCCCGCCGCCGATCGCCGATCCGGACGACACCGCGCTGGAGGTCGCCGCGTTGATGGCACAGGTGCGCAGCCCGCTGGTGGCGGTGGCCGAGAAGGACAAGGCCGGCATGCGTCTGCTCGGCGTCATCACCGCCTCCCACCTGCTGCATGAACTGCTGAGCAAGACCGGCAGCTTGAGCGCGCCCGGCGCCTGATCCGACGCGCGGACCCGCCATGGCGCCGCTCGCGGTCATCGGTCGAGCACCGGACCCGCCGTGTCCAGCGCGGCACCGAGGTGGTCGGCCAGGCTGACGGCGACCAGACAGGTCCGCGGGGGGGCGGTGAGGGCGGCACTACGGCGCCGGGCTCGGAAAGCAGCACGAACCGACCGAGGTAGCGGCCGCCCACGGATGCGCGCAGACGGATGCGCGCAGTTCGATCCCCTGAGGCGGCAGCCCGCAGCGGCGACCTCCAGGGCCTTCTCCTCCCCGGGCCGGCCGTCCTTGTCAAGGGCCCAGTGGGTCTGCCCGACGGTCAGCGAGCCGTCCTGGTCCAGGCGGGGGTGCCGGCCGAGCAGGCTCCCGTGCTACGCGTTCTCGATGCCGAAGATGCGGTCCTTGGCCTCGCCCGGAAGGCCGGGCCGCCGTCAACCACACCACGTACCTCGACCCGGTCGGCGAGCGCCCCGGCCGAGACGACGACAGGCTCCCCTTCAGGGCCGTACGCCTCAGCTGAGCTCGGCGAAGGCCTCCACCGCGTGGGTCTTGCCGGTGACCACGATGACGTCGCCCTTCTGGACGACCGTTTCGGCGGTGGCGTACGTGAAGTCCTCGCCCGGGCGTTTGATGCCGACGACCGTGATGCCGTACTTGCTGCGGACCCGGCTCTGGGCGAGCGGGACGCCGGTGGCGATGTCCGGGGCGACGGTCTTCGCCAGGGCGTAGTCGTCGTCGAACTGGATGAAGTCGAGCATGCGGCCGGTGACGAGGTGGGCGACGCGTTCGCCCATCTCGTGCTCGGGCAGGACGACGTGGTGGACGCCGAGGCGTTCGAGGATCTGGCCGTGCTGGCGGCTGATGGCCTTGGCCCAGATGTTGGGCACCTCGGCCTCCAGCAGGTTGGAGCTGACCAGGATGCTGGCCTCCACGGAGTCGCCGATGGCGACGACGGCGCTGGTGAACTCGTGGACGCCGAGCTGGTGCAGCACCTCGGGGTCGGTGCAGTCCCCGACCGCCGCGTGAGTGAGGGCGTCGCTGTACTTCTGCACCACGCGGGCGTCCGTGTCGATGCCGAGGACGTCCCAGCCGCGGTGCATCAGTTCGTTGGCGAGCGAGCTGCCGAAGCGGCCGAGGCCGATGACCGCGACCCGCTGGTCGCCGACGGAGGGGGCGTGCCGGTCGGCCAGGCGCTTGCGGCGGCGCCGGCGCAGGGAGTGCAGGTAGTCAACCAATGACGGGTCGCTCCTCGGGCAGTTCGTAGCGGCGTTTGCGCTCGCGCAGGGCGAGCGCCGAGACGAGGGTGATCGGGCCCAGGCGGCCGATGAACATCAGCAGGACGAGGATCACCTGTCCGGCGTCGGGGAAGTCGGCGGTGATGCCGGTGGACAGGCCGACGGTGGCGAAGGCGGAGACGACCTCGAAGAGGACGCCGTCGAAGGCCAGCGTGGTCATGCTCAGCAGGGCGAGCGTGGCGGTCATGACCAGTCCGACGCCGAGCAGCGCCACGGTCAGGGCCTGGCGCAGGACGTGCGGGGCGAGCCTGCGGCCGAGAACAGCGGAAGTGGGTTCGCCGCGTACCTCGGCGATGATCGCGACGGCCAGCACCGCGAACGTGGTGACCTTGATGCCGCCCGCGGTGCCCGCGCTGCCGCCTCCGATGAACATGAGCATGCAGGTCATCAGGAGCGTGGAGGACTGCATCGCCCCGATGTCGAGGGCGTTGAAGCCCGCGGTCCGGGTCATCGTGGAGTGGAAGAACCCGTTCAGGAGCTTCTCGGGCCAGTCGTGGAGACCCAGGGTGCGGGAGTTGGTCCACTCCAGCAGGCAGGTCAGCAGGGTGCCGACGGCGAGCAGGCAGACGGTGGTGATCAGGGTCAGCCTGGTGTGCAGGGTCCAGTTGCGGCGGCCGGTGGTGCGGCGGCGGTGCCGGTGGCGGAGCAGTTCCAGGAGCACGGGGAAGCCGATACCGCCGAGGATCACGGCCACGGCGACCGGCAGAGTGACCCAGGGGTCCTGGGCGTAACGGGTGAGGTTGTCGGCGTGCAGCCCGAAGCCGGCGTTGTTGAAGGCCGACACGGCGTGGAAGTAGCCGAGGTACGCGGCCTCGCCGACGGAATTGCCGTAGCCGGAGCGGAGGCGCAGGGCGAGGATGGCGGCGACCGCGAGCTCCACGATCAGGGTGGTGCCGGCCACGCCGAACAGCACCCGGCGCACGTCGCCGATGCCGAGGCTCTTGGTCTCCGCCTGCGCGGTGAGCTGCAGCCGCAGGCGCAGCTTGCCGGAGACCAGCAGGGCGAGCAGGGAGGCCATCGTCATGATGCCGAAGCCGCCCACCTGGATCAGCGCGAGGATCGCACCCTCGCCGAAACCGCTCCAGTACGTGCCGGTGTCCACGACCGCCAGGCCCGTCACACAGACGGCCGAGGTGGAGGTGAACAGCGCGGGCACCAGCCCGGTGGCCGTACCCCCTTCGGCGGAGATCGGCAGCGCGAGCAGTGCGGTCCCGAGGGCGACGACGACGGCGAAGGCCACCACGACGGTGCGGGCGGGGTGCGCGGTGAACAGCGAGTGGCGCGCCCGGGCGGTAGGTACGGCCACCGGCTGCCCTTCCTGGATACGTCGATTCCGTCAAGGGTTGGTATGAACTTCGCCAGGAGCTCGTCAAACCTGAGCGGCCGTCACCCTACCCCGCTAGGACGCGCATCAGGTGTTGTCGCGGCGCCCGAAGCGGAGTGTGCCGGAATCCGGCAATGTCCCGGCTCCCAGAGTGCGCGTCAGGAGCCCGTCAATGCCGTGTAAAGAACGTGTAGGGTTCCTCGCGGTGTGCCGGGAAGCCTGGTCGGCGGTCTTGAGAGAACTCTCTTCGCCGATCGGGGGTCCAGCCAGGTCATGGTGCTCGTCGTGGTCTTCGAAGTGGCACTGCTCATCGCGGTGCTGTTGTCGGGCCTCGCGGCCCGGACCGTCCTGTCGACATCTCTCCTCGTCCTGGTCGGTGGCGCGCTCGTCAGCGACGGGTTCCTCAGGCTGATCCACATCACGCCGGACAAGCGAGATCGTGTCCGTGACGGCCGATCTGTCCCTGTTCGCGGTGCTGTTCACGACGGCACGCACGTCTCCTCCTTCCCGAAGCTGCGGAGGAATGGCGCAACCCGGCCGGCTCCACCGACGTGCCGATCGCCCGCCTCTTCCGCGTCGACGGCCTCGCCGGCGTACCCGACGACGACACGACACCTCGTACCGCGAAGGAGGCCGGCCGTGTCGGCGCGTGAAATCGCCGTCGGCGACCAGGCAAGGTTGGCGGGTGCCGTGAGGCCGCCCGCCTGATGGAACGACACATCGGAGGATCGTGAACGGCTGGCAGAGCTGGGCGGCGATCATCGTCTTCGTCGCGACGTACGGCCTGATCATCAGCGAGAAGATCCACCGTGTGGGCGCGGCCCTCGGCGGCGCGGCGCTGATGCTGGCGATCGGCGCGACCGACGACAGGTCCGCCTTTTTCTCGGAACACAGCGGCGTCGACTGGAACGTCATCTTCCTGCTCATGGGCATGATGATGATCGTCGGCGTGCTCAAGAAGACCGGCATGTTCGAGTACCTGGCCATCTGGGCCGTGAAGCGGGCGCGGGCCAGGCCCTTCCGGGTGATGGTGATGCTGATCGTCATCACCGCCGTGGCCTCCGCCCTCCTCGACAACGTCACCACGGTCCTGCTCATCGCTCCGGTGACGCTGCTGGTGTGCGAGCGTCTCGCACTGCCGGCGGCCCCGTTCCTGATCGCCGAGGTGATGGCGTCGAACATCGGCGGCACCGCGACCCTCGTGGGCGACCCGCCCAACATCATCATCGCCAGCCGCGCCGGCCTGACCTTCAACGACTTCCTCGTCCACCTGGCCCCGCTGTCCGCCTTCCTGACCGTGGTGCTCGTCGCGATGTGCCGCTTCCTGTTCCGCAAGTCCTTCGTCTACGACGAGACACGCGCCGAGGAGGTCATGGCGCTGGAGGAGCGCGAGGCCATCCGCGACCCCCGGCTGCTCGTCCAGGGCCTGGTGGTGCTCGTCCTGGTCGTCGCCGGATTCGTGCTCCATCCGTTCCTGCACTACGAGCCCAGCGTCGTCGCCCTGCTCGGCGCGGGCCTGCTCATCGCGGTCTCCAGCGCGGAGGCCGGCGAGGTCCTCGGCGAGGTCGAGTGGCCCACCCTCGCCTTCTTCGCCGGGCTGTTCATCATGATCGGCGGTCTGATCGAGACCGGCGTCATCGGCGAGATCTCCCGGTCCCTCGCCGACGCCATCGGCGACAACGAACTCGGCGGCTCGATGCTGATGCTGAGTGCCTCGGCCGTGCTGTCCGGCATCGTGGACAACATCCCCTACGTCGCCACGATGGCGCCGATCACCGGAGACCTCGTGCAGGCGATGGGCGGTGGCGACGACCACGTCATGTGGTGGGCCCTGGCCGCCGGCGCGGACCTCGGCGGCAACGCCACCGCGATCGGCGCCAGCGCCAACGTGGTCGTCCTCGGCATCGCCGAACGCAACCGCCAGCCCATCACCTTCTGGCAGTTCACCAAGTACGGCCTGGTCGTCACCGCCGTCACCGTGACGCTCGCGGCGCTGTACGTGTGGCTGCGCTATTTCGCCCTGGTGTGAGGGGCGGAAGCCTGTGCAGCAGGACAGGCCCGCCGACGCTCGGCGGGCCTGCGTGGACTGACGGCTCGTCAGCCCGTGATCTCCACTTTCCCGTTGGACTGCGTCGGCTGCTCCGCGGAACCGGTGGAACCGACAGCCGTGCCGACCCGGTTCGTCACGCCCTTCAGCAGTTCCGCCAGGTCGACGCCCGTCGTGGAGCCGAGCAGTTCCAGCCCCTGGGCCACGTTGTCGGCGACCGCCCGCGGAATGCGGCCGGCACCGTCGGTGGAGATGACCGTCATCTTCTGCACGGCGCTGAGCGGCTCGGACGCCTTGGCGACGACCTGCGGCAGCACCTCGACGAGCATCTGCACGATGGCCGCGTCGCCGTACTGCGCGAAGGCGTCCGCCTTCTTCCGCATCGCCTCCGCTTCGGCCGCGCCCTTGGCGCCGATCGCCGCCGCGTCGGCCTCACCTTCCAGCCGTACCGCCTCCGCGATCGCCGCACGCCGGGCCCGCTCGGCCTCACCCTGCTTCAGGCCCTCGATGGCCTGGGCCTCGGCCAGCGCGCTGCGGCGCTGCTTCTCGCCCTCACCGGTCAGCCGGGCCCGCTCGGCCTCCGCCTGCGCGGCGGCGATCCCGGCCGACTTCTCCGCTTCGGCCTGCTTGACCCGGGCCACCCGCCTCGCCTCGGCCTCCTGCTCGGCGGCGTACCGCTGGGCGTCGGCCGGCTTGCGGACCTCGGTGTCGAGCTGGCGGTCCTTCAGCGCGGCCTGGCGCTCGGCGACCTTCTCCTGCTCGGAAAGAACCTGCTGCTGACGGGCGGCCTCGGCGAGCGGCCCGGCCGCGTTCGCCTGGGCCGCCGCCGCGTCCGTCTCGGCCTTGATCTCGGCCTGCTTCAGGTAGAACGTCCGCTGGGCGACGGCGATCTCCTCCTCCGCCTTCAGCCGGGCCTGTTCGGCGGCCCGCCGGGCCACGGCCTCGGCGATGTCGGCCTCCTGCCTGGCGCGGGCGGCCTCCGGGCGGCCGAGGTCCTCCAGGTAGGAGCCCTCGGTGGTGATGTCCTGGATCTGGAAGGCGTCCAGCACCAGGCCCTGCCCGGACAGGCTGGCCTCGGCCTCCTCGGCGACCTGCCCGGCGAAAGCGGCCCGGTCGCGGATGATGTCCTCCACCGACATCCGGCCGACGATGGCGCGCAGCGCACCCGACAGCACCTCCTGGGTGAAGCCGACGATGCCGTCCTGCTGCATCAGGAACCGCTGGGCGGCGGCACGGATCGAGTCCTCGGTGCCGCCGACCTTGACGATGGCGACACCCTCCAGGTGGGCCTTCACACCGCGAAGGGTGACCGCGCCGCGGACCGCCACGGGGATGTGCCGCGAGGACAGGTCGAGGGTGAACTTCTGCTGCACGAACGGCACGACGAAGACGCCGCCGCCGACCACGACCTTCTGACCGCTGTTGTCGGTGAAGACCCGGCCGGTCTCCGGGTCGGTGGCCTTCTCGCCGCGCCGCCCGGTGACGATGAACGCTTCGCTCGGACCCGCCACCTTGTAGCGGGTGATGACGACGAGTGCCAGCAGCACGAGGAGTACGACGACCCCCACCACCGCGACGACGACTGGACTCATGGCAATGCCCCCGAATCAACCTAGGACGAGAGGAGAAAAGAGAAGAGATGAGGTGGCTCAGTGATCCACCGGGCGAACCACGACCGATGTCGCGGACGGCGCCGCCTCCACCCACACCTCGGCGCCCCGGGCCACCGGCACGGCACTACGGGCCGCGAACTTCACCGGCTGACCTGCCAGTTGGAGCAGCACCTCGCCGAAGCCGTCGGCCGGGATGGCGGTCACCACGTTGCCCGAGGTGCCGACGAGGTCGTCGCCGCGTGGGGTGACGGCCGTCTGATCTCGCATCAGGGCGCGGCTGAAGCGGTACGTCAGCCAGGCCGTGCCCAGTCCGCAGACGGCTCCCGCCGTGGTGGCGGCCGCGGGGCCGGCGTCCGCCGCCCCGGTGGCGATGGCCCCGCCGAAGCCGGTCATCGCCGTGAACCCGGCGACGACCGGCAGCGACAGCCACCCGTCGAGGATGCCGCCCAGCGCGCCGTCGAGCGCGCCGTCCAGCATCCCGTCGAAGACCAGCGACAGAGCGAGCAGCACGACCCCCGTGATGCCGATTCCGAGAAACCAGGCCATACGTGCCGTCCCCCTCTCACCCGTCGCCGGCCTCCGGCTTGACGGGATCCTCCCACGCGGGGGCGGCAGGCTTCATTGCCGTATTCCGGCAATTTTTACGCGAATTTGATGCCGCATTGCGGCGGCGGCTCTACACCGCGGAGATGGGCAGCACGGCGCGCCCCTGACCGGGTACGGCGAGCGCCAAGGAGGGTTACGAGCGGGAGCACGGCACGACGGCGGGCAAGTCCTTGGAGGGTGTCGAAACCGAGGAGGGCGCCCGGCGGGAGCAGGACGGCGACGGGGAAACCGACCATCGCTAGTGCCCCGGCAGGCAACGTTCGCCCCCTACTGCAAGCGGGGCGGGAACGAGAAACGCCTCCGCGCTTCCGTCCCGGCGGGACAGGAGGGGTCGCCGGGCGTGGAAGACCTGCTCATGCGCCGGCCCGTACGGTCCCGCGGTGCGGCCCGCGAAGGACCGGCCCTCGACGGCCGCGTCCCGCACCCGCGCGGGACACGGCGCTCGCCGCCTTGCTTGCCCCGATGAACCGACTCCGGCCTCTCCTCGTGGCTGATCGAATCGCCGTCAGATGCGTCAGATGAAGTGCGGCCGCGAGGGTACTCACTCTTGGGGTGACCGCGCCGCCGGTGCGATGTGGGTTGCCCCGGGAGGGAGGCAGACGTGCGCCAGCGTCTGAGGACGGCCCGTTGTCTGTGCGACTTCGACTCCTCGGTGGCGGAGGTGCGGGCGGTGAGCCGGTTCCTTCGCGGGAAGGATTTCAGGGGGCTCGGCGTCGGTCCCGGATCCGAGTTCCTGGCCGACCTGGTCTCGCATCTGCCCTCCCCGGCGCGACGGCGGCTGTTCGTACGCGCCGCCCATCTGGAAGGTGCACCGCTCCACCAGGTACGCCGGGTGGGCGGGGAGGACCTGGCGGCCTGGACCGCCGACCAGTACGGCCCCGGCCCGTACCCCGCGGCCTTCATCGGATCCGGCAGCGGGGCCGCCGTCCATCTCGCCGCAGCCCTGCGCGCTCCCGTCCTGCCCCAGACGTACCTGGTGCCTGTGCGGGCCCGGCTCGATCCCGACCAGCCGCGCGCGGCCCTGAGCGCGGGCCTGGAGTTCGGCCGGCAGATGGTGAAGGCCAACCCCGACCTCGCCCTGTGCCACATGCACGACCCGAGCCAGGACCGGGCGATGCTGGTGCGCTTCATGTACTTCCGGTTCAAGCGGCTCCGGCTCGGTGCGACGCTGGAACGGTTCCTGGAGCAGCGGCTGGCCCCGGGCGCGACCATCTTCATCGTGGACTGCACCCTCACCTGGCCCGTGTCGGTACTGGGCGACCGGCACCGCTTCCAGTTCGGCGCCCTCGGCGGCATGCCGGCCGACGAGTACGCGGGCGGCAGCGAGCGCATCGCCCAGCATCTCGCCGAGCAGAAAGCGCGGGTCCGCCAATGGGACGCCCCGCCACCGGACGAACGGTATCCGGAGGCCGAGTGGGGGTACGACGACAGCCTCACCCCCGACATCACTGCACTGGCGGCACGCTGCGGCTACCAGGTACGCCGCATCACCATCGGCGAGCCGGAGCACCTCAGCCCGCTCGTCGCCGACCTGTACCGCTGGTGGTACCGCCGACGGGGCCTGCCGGCCGACCGGCTGCTCGTCGAGACCTACAACCAGTGGGAGCCGCACTGGGCGCTGCGACTGGGCGCCGTCCCCTTTTGGCTGCAGTTCACCGCCGAGTCCTCCTACCGCCTGCTCGACCAGTACCTGCGGCATGAGGAGCAGCCGTACCGGCGCATCCACGTGAACCTGTTCTCCAACGCACTGCGATCGGTCGGCCAGGTCCCGGCCGGGCAGTGGAGCGAGCTCGCCCGCCGGTACGCCGGCACGGAGGGAGGGCTGCTCGGTGTGGACGAGCGGGCCTATCCCGAGGACATCGGCAGCACGCTGCGCTACCAGCCGGCCCTGGCGGCCCTTCCCGAGCGGCATCCGCTGCCGCCCCCGCTCGGTCTGGAGGAGCTGGACGAGTTCCTCGCCGGGGAACGGCACACCGCCGCCCGCGGACTGGCCCGATTCGAGGCCCTCGGTGCGGCCGAGGGATGACCGGCTCCGCCGGCCGGCAGACCGGAACAGACGGGGTGGCGGAGGTGCGCAGGCCATGGATTCCCCTCGTGAACATCGCCCGCCGTTCCCCGAACGGACGGTCACGACGTACCACGACGGTGTGCTCGGACGGATGCGGAGCCGCGCCGTCGGCGACGTACACCCGGGCACGCCGGAGGTGGTGCTCGTGCAGGGCATGGGGGTGGCCGACTATCTGCTGCCGGGCCTCGCGGCGTTCGGCCGGTGGACACGGGCGCACCTGGTGGAGCTGCCCGGTTTTGCGGGGAGCGGCGATCCCCCGCACGAGCTCGACGTGCCGGAGTTCGGCCGCTGCGTCGTCGACTGGCTCGCCGCGCGCGCCCTGGGACCGGTGATCCTCGCCGGGCACTCCAGCGGAACCCAGGTCGCCGCCCACGCCGCGCTGGGCCATCCCGGCGTCGCGGGTGTGGTGCTGGCCAGTCCCACCGTCGACCCGATGGCCCGCGGTTACGTACGCCTGTTCGTCCACTGGCGGCTGGACGGACGGCGGGAACCGCCGGGACTGTCCGAATCGCACCGCCCCGAGTGGAAACGTGCGGGTCTTCGCCGGCTGCTGCACACGGCGCGGGTGCACCTGGACGACGCCCTGGAGGACTCGGTCGCCCGGCTGCGGGTGCCCCTGCTGATCATCCGGGGCAGGGACGACCGGATCGGCACCGCCCGCTGGGGCCGCCACCTGGCCGGGCTGGTTCCGGACGGGGAGTACGTCGAGGTCGCGGGGGCGCACACGTTCCCCTGGCTGGACCCCGAGGCGTGGTCGCAGCCGGTACGCGGCTTCGCGCGCCGCGTCGTCCCGGACGGAGCTGAGCGGCAGGACCGACCGCGGAGTTGAGCTTCGCCCTCGCGCATCCGGTATCGCGGAAGGTCGGCTCGGGGCGGCTCAGGTCGGCTCAGGTCGGCTCAGGTCGGCTCAGGAGGCCCTTCCAGGAGTGCCCGGGTGATACGGGCCAGTTCCACCGGAGCCGAGTAGTTCAGGGTGTGTCCCCCTCCGGGTACCTCGGCGAGCCTGCCCCGGGGCAGCAGTGCGACGACCTTCTCGGCCCACTCGGGCGGCACGATGGGGTCACGGGTGCCGCGTACGACCACCGCCGGGGTGCACAGGTGGCGCAGTTTGCGTTCGACCGGGTCATGCAGCTTGTGGCGGAACGTCCGCCAGGCCCGGGGCAGCCCGCAGTCCGCGTAGCTGAGCGCCAGTGCCCCACCCAGACCCGGCCGCTCCCAGCGCGCGTCCCTCATCAGACGGCCGGCCTGCCGCCAGACCGATCGCGCGTGAGGGTCGAAGGTGGGCCCGTTCAGCACCACCGGCCCGATCAGTTCGGGGGCGTGGGCCGCCAGGTCCACGACCACCTGGCAACCGGTGGAGTTCGCGACCAGCGGCACCGGTCCGCGGCCGGTGGCCCGCAGCCAGTCGGCCAGCGCCAGCGACAACTGGTGCACGTCCAGCGCCGCGGGCGGGCCCGGCGTACGCCCGAAGCCGGGCAGGTCCACCGCCACCGTCCTGGTGTCCGGCGCGAGCGCGCGGGCGAACGGCAGCCAGTACCGGTAGGAGCAGCCCAGACCGTGCACGCACACCACTTCCTGGGCGCCGGCGGGTCCGAGGACCGCCGCGTGGACCCGGGTACCGGCCGCCGCCGTGAACTCGTGCGCGTGCCAGTCCCTCACCGGGCGGCCTCACCGTGCGGCGACTCGTCGGCCCGCGCCCACGGCCGCGCCCACAACGGTCGCCGCCAGCGCCACGCGGCGCACCGTCGTCCGTCGCCGCCCGTGCCAGCCGCCGTCGACCGAGCCGTCCCCGGGCGCCGGTACGTGCAGGTTCCCGTGGGTCGCCGGGGCCGGCTCCTCGCGGGAGAGGTGCGCCCGGTCCACCTGGCGCGCCGCCGCCCGCTCCAGCAGTCCGGGAGCCATCCTCGACTGCAGCGCGATGGCGCGCCCCATCGGGCCGACCACGACCTCGCGCCGTGGCACGCGGACCACGTCCACGATGGCGTGGGCGACACGCTCGGCGCTGTAGACGGGAGGCATGGCCACGACCTTCCGGCCCGTGTAGTTGGCCGCGTGCTGGAAGAGCGGGGTGTCGATGCTGGCCGGCAGCACCGTGCATACGTGGATCTTCCCGGCGCCCTCGAGCCTCAGCTCCTGCCGCAGGCTCGCCCCGAGGGCCCGGACGGCGTGCTTCGACATCACGTACGCGTGGGTGTACGGCTGACTGACCACCCCCACGACGGACGATACGTCGACCAGAGTGCCGCTGCCCTGCTCCCGCATGGTGCGCAGGGCCGCCCGGGCTCCGTACACGTAACCCATGACGTTGACGTCGATGACCTTGCGGAAGTCCTCCAGCGGCACCTCCGAGAACGGACCGAACACGGTGACGGCCGCCGCGTTGACCCATACGTCGATCCGCCCGAACCGCTCCACGGCCCGCCGCGCGAGATCCTCCACCGCCGCGACGTCCGTGACGTCGGTCGGAACGACGAGCGTCCGAGCGCCCCGATGCCGCTCGCACTCCCGCGCGGCCGCCGCCAACGCCTCCTCTCCCCGCGCGGCCAGCACCACAGCACAGCCCTTGCGGACGAACGCCTCCGCGGTGGCCCGTCCGATACCGCTCGACGCCCCCGTGACCACCACTACCGAATCGCGCACTCGCATCCCGCCGCCTCCTCGTGCCTGACCGTGGCCGGGGCCCGAGCCGGAACCCGCAGCTCAGCCGGGTACCCGACGCCGGGCGGCACAACCACCGCGGCTGCACGTGGGCGCAAGGTACGCGCCCGTTCCGGATCCACCGCCCCGGCACCCCCGCCGGGTACCGCGCCGGCAACATCTCCGCCCGGCATATGGATCACAGCGTGATCGCGGAGCGGACCGCCGGTGAGACTCACCCCTGACATCCATACCCCCAGGGGGTATAATCGTAGTCACGCCTGTGAGCCCGGGGACGGGCAGCTGCCTAGGGGAATGGGGATGAAGATCATGGACCACAGCGCTCACCACACTGGCACCGCGCACGACCAGGCCGCCCACGAGGGCCACCACGGTCATGCCGACCACGCGATGTCCCACGGCGGGCACGGGAAAGCGTCCTGGGCCATGGCGGCGAAGGCGACGCTGCACTGCCTGACGGGGTGCGCCATCGGCGAGATCCTCGGCATGGTCATCGGCACCGCCCTGATGTGGGGCAATGTGCCGACCATGGTCCTCGCGATCACGCTCGCGTTCGTATTCGGCTACTCGTTCACGCTGTTCGCCGTGCGGCGGGCCGGCCTGGACTTCAGAACCGCGATCAAGGTGGCCCTCGCCGCCGACACCGTATCGATCGCCGTGATGGAGCTGGTCGACAACGCCATCATCGCCCTCACCCCGGGCGCGATGGACGCCCACCTTTCCGACGGGCTGTTCTGGTCGGCCCTCCTGGGCGGGTTCGCGGTCGCCTTCCTGATCACCACGCCCGTGAACAAGTGGATGATCGGCCGCGGCAAGGGCCACGCCGTCGTCCACGCCTACCACTGACAACCCGCCGCCCGACCAGCACCGGAACTCGCCGCACTGTGGCAGAGCAACCTGCACCAGAGGCACACCGTTCAACTGCGCTTCGCCGAGGCCCTGGTCCGGCGACATCCCCGCCCAGGTCGCCGAACTGAAGCGGCAGCCCGGCCGTGAGCTGCAGATCCATGGCAGCGGCCGGCTGGCCCAGTCCCTGCTGGCCGCCGGGCCCCCCTGCTGCCGCCCTGGCTACACAGCGACCTCGTCCAGGAGCTCGGGGCCGTTGTTCTGGACACTGTTGACGGCGGTCGAGACGGGCCGGGCCCGCAGGTGGCCGTTCGCGGGCTGGGTCAGCAGTGCGCGCAGTTCGTCCGGGTCCTGGTGGTGGGGGTCGAGCCAGGCACCGTAGTGATCGGGGTTGAGGGCGAGTGGCATGCGGGGGTGGACGCGGCCGGCCGCGTCGGTGGCCTCGGTGGTGAGGACGGTGCAGGTCATCAGCCAGGCGGCGGGGTCGTCGTCGCGCTTCACCGCCGGGTCGCGCCAGTATGCGTACAGCCCGGCGAGCGCCATCACCTGCTCGTCGGCGGAATGGATGAAGTAGGGCTGCTTGCGGGTCTTGCCCGTGCCCTTGTCCTTCAGCTGCTGCCACTCGTAGAAGCCGTCGGCCGGCAGCAGGCAGCGGTGCTTGACGAACGCGCGGCGGAAGGCCGGCTTGTCGTGCACGGTCTCGACGCGCGCATTGATCATCCGGGAGCCGATCTTCGTGTCCTTCGCCCAGGACGGCACCAGGCCCCAGCGCAGCGGTCGCAACTCCCTCTGTACCGACGCGGCCTCCTGCTTGTCGCGCGGGGTGCGCTCGAGGACGGCCCACACGTCGTCGGTCGGGGCGACGTTCCAGTTCGGCTCCAGCGCCTCCTCCGGGCGCCATTCGGTGACCCGGAACTGCTGGACCAGATCCTCCGGGCTGCGGGTGGAGACGTACCGACCGCACATACCGCCACTGTGCCACCGGAGGCGCCGTTTCGGCGTTCCTCCTGTGGTCGTCCGCGCCCTTCGCTCGCCTGGCCGTCACCACACCGGGCGACGAAAGCGGCGTATTGACATCAATCAGACGCGGTTATATGTAGGTCAAGTGTATGTGGGTCAAGGAGGAGTCTCTCCAGGTTTGTGCAGGTCAAGCAGCCAGGGGAGGTGAGGACGATGCCTGGAGGGCAACAGCGGCGCGATCACTACGCGGTTCTCGGCGTCCCGCCCTCCGCGTCCGACGCGCAGATCACCACGGCATACCGCAGGCTGGTCCGTTCGCTGCACCCGGACACCCGCCCCACGGATCCGGCGGCAGCCGACCAACTCTCCGACGTCCTCGCCGCCTACGACACGCTGCATGACGCCGGACGGCGCGCGGCGTACGACGCCACGCGCGGCCGACCGACCGGCAGCGCCGCTCCCGGCAGGTCGGTACGGGTCCGCGTCGTCCGCGGGACTGCCGACCCACTGAGAGACCTGAGGGAAGTGAAAGACCTGAGGAGGGACCTGAGGGACCTGAGAGCCGGCTTCATCGGGCTGCCGCTCGCGTCGGCCGACTTCGGTTTCCTCACGCGGATCCTGCGGCAGTGGATGCGGGAGACGGATTCGTGGTTCTGACGCTGTTCGCGCCGGGCGGCGGCCACCCGGTGTCGTAGCGCCTCCACGTCACTCGAGGAGGGCGTCGTGGAGTGGTTCACGGATGCCCATTACTGGCTGGGCAGGCTGCTGTTCCAGCGTGGCCTGGCCGTGCTCTACCTCGTGGCGTTCCTGAGCGTGGCCGGCCAGTTCCGCGGGTTGATCGGCGAGCGCGGCCTGCTTCCGGTGCCGCGGTTCCTGGCGTCGGTCCGTTTCCGGCAGGCCCCGAGCCTCTTCCATCTCCACTACTCGGACCGTTTCTTCGCCGCCGTGACCTGGACGGGGGTGGCGCTGTCCGCGGCCCTGGCGGCGGGAGCGGGCGATCAGGTGCCGCTGTGGGCGTCGATGCTGATGTGGGCGGTGCTGTGGGCGCTGTACCTGTCGATCGTGAACGTCGGGCAGACCTGGTTCGGCTTCATGTGGGAGTACCTGCTGCTGGAGGCCGGCTTCCTCGCGATCTTCCTGGGCAACGACACCACGGCCCCGCCGGTCCTTGTGCTGTTGCTGCTGCGCTGGCTGCTGTTCCGGCTGGAGTTCGGCGCCGGGCTGATCAAGCTGCGTACCGACCGCTGCTGGCGCGACCTGACCTGCCTGTACTACCACCACGAGACCCAGCCCATGCCGGGCCCGCTCAGCTGGTTCTTCCACCATCTGCCCAGGCCGGCGCACCGGGTGGAGGTCGCGGCCAATCATTTCGCCCAGCTCGTCGTGCCGTTCGCGCTGTTCGCTCCGCAGCCGGTGGCGAGCGCGGCCGCCGCCTTCGTGATCGTCACCCAGCTGTGGCTGGTGGCGTCCGGGAACTTCGCGTGGCTGAACTGGCTGACGATCGTGCTGGCGCTGCCCGTCATCGGCGGCTCGGCCACCACCGACGCCCTGGGCCTGCCCGCGCCGCCGTCCTTCGCCGCCGCGCCGGCGTGGTACGAGGGCGTGGTGCTGGCGGTCACGGCGGGCGTGGCGGTGCTCAGCTACTGGCCGGTCCGCAACCTGCTCTCCCGCCACCAGCTGATGAACGCCTCCTTCACCCCGCTGCACCTGGTCAACACCTACGGCGCCTTCGGCACGGTCAGCCGGGTCCGCCACGAGCTGGTCATCGAGGGCACCGACGAACCGGAGGTCACCGACGCCACGGTGTGGAAGGAGTACGGCTTCAAGGGCAAGCCGGGCGACGTGCGCCGCCTGCCGCCGCAGGTGGCCCCGTACCACCTGCGGCTGGACTGGCTGATGTGGTTCGCCGCCCTCTCCCCCGCGTACGCCGCGCCCTGGCTCCCGGCCTTCCTCGTCGCCCTCCTCGACGGCAACCCCGCCGTCCTACGACTGCTGCGCCGCAACCCCTTCCCCGACGCGCCGCCCACCTTCGTCCGGGCCCGCCTCTACCGCTACCGGTTCAGCACCCGGCACCAACTGCGCTCGACGGGCGCCTGGTGGGACCGGACGCTCGTGGGCGACTACCTTCCGCCCCTCACGAAAGCGCCGGCTACCGCCGCACGGAACAGCAGGTAGAGAACAACAGGTAGCGAACGATAGGCGTAAAGCGGAAATTTCTTGACAATCCAGGGCGTTAGTTCTAATTCACTACTTAGGACGCAGATGGAGGAGAGGACCATGGCACGTGCAGTGGGAATCGACCTCGGCACGACGAACTCGGTGGTCTGCGTGCTGGAGGGTGGGGAGCCCACGGTCGTCACCAACACGGAGGGCTCGCGGACGACCCCGTCGGTGGTCGCCTTCGCCAAGAGCGGCGAAGTGCTGGTCGGTGAGGTGGCCAAGCGCCAGGCCGTCACCAACGTGGAGCGCACCGTGCGCTCGGTCAAGCGCCACATGGGCGAGGCGCAGTGGCACTTCCCGGAGACGGGAACCATCGACGGCAAGCGGTACGCCGCCCAGGAGATCTCCGCACGGGTGCTGCAGAAGCTGAAGCGGGACGCGGAGGCGTACCTGGGTGAGGACGTCCACGAGGCGGTCATCACCGTACCGGCGTACTTCAACGACTCCCAGCGCACCGCGACCAAGGAGGCCGGGGAGATCGCCGGTCTGAAGGTGCTGCGCATCATCAACGAGCCGACGGCCGCGGCTCTGGCCTACGGGCTGGACAAGGAGAGTGACCAGACCGTCCTCGTCTTCGACCTGGGCGGCGGCACCTTCGACGTGTCGCTCCTTGAGATCGGGGAGGGCGTGGTCGAGGTCAAAGCCACCAACGGCGACACGCACCTGGGTGGCGACGACTGGGACCAGCGGATCGTCGACCACCTCGCCAAGCAGTTCAAGAACAACTACGGCGTGGACCTGACCAAGGACAAGATGGCGGTGCAGCGGCTGCGGGAGGCCGCGGAACGGGCGAAGATCGAGCTGTCGTCGTCCACCGAGACCACGGTGAACCTGCCCTACATCACCGCGTCCGCCGAGGGTCCGCTGCACCTGGACGAGAAGCTCACCCGGGCCCAGTTCCAGCAGCTGACCGCGGACCTGCTGGAGCGCTGCAAGGGCCCCTTCCACCAGGCCGTCAAGGACGCCAGGATCAAGCTGGCCGACGTCAACCACGTGATCCTGGTGGGCGGTTCGACCCGTATGCCCGCCGTCACCGAGCTGGTGAGGGAGCTGACCGGCAAGGACCCGCACAAGGGCGTCAACCCGGACGAGGTCGTGGCCGTGGGCGCCGCCCTGCAGGCCGGTGTGCTCAAGGGCGAGGTCAAGGACGTCCTGCTGCTCGACGTCACCCCGCTGTCCCTCGGTATCGAGACCAAGGGCGGCATCATGACCAAGCTGATCGAGCGCAATACGACGATCCCGACCAGGCGTTCGGAGATCTTCACGACGGCCGAGGACAACCAGCCGTCGGTGCAGA
This sequence comes from Streptomyces sp. SA15, assembly GCF_002291145.1. Lineage (GTDB taxonomy): Bacteria > Actinomycetota > Actinomycetes > Streptomycetales > Streptomycetaceae > Streptomyces. Next base: position 7,084 of record NZ_NTGE01000017.1, on the reverse strand, counting down.
TCCAGGTCTACCAGGGCGAGCGCGTGATCGCGGCGTACAACAAGAGGCTGGGGATGTTCGAGCTGACCGGTCTGCCCCCGGCGCCGCGCGGCGTCCCGCAGATCGAGGTCTCCTTCGACATCGACGCCAACGGCATCATGCACGTCACCGCGAAGGACCTCGGCACGGGCCGGGAGCAGCGGATGACGGTCACCGGCGGTTCCGCCCTGCCGAAGCAGGACATCGACCGCATGATGCGCGAGGCCGAGCAGCACGCCGAGGAGGACCGGCGCCGGCGGGAGGCCGCCGAGACCCGCAACCAGGCCGAGCAGGTCGCCTACCAGACCGAACGGCTGCTCGCCGACAACGCCGACAAGATCCCCACGGACGTGAAGGGCGAGGTCGAGACCGCGCTGTCGGAGCTCAAGGAGACCCTCAAGGCCCAGCCGGCCGACAGCGACAACACGGCTGCCCTGCGCCAGGCGACGGAGAAGGTGATGGCGGCGGCGCAGAAGGTCGGCACCGCCATGTACGCCCAGGCACAGGGCGGGCAGGCCGCCGCCGGCGCCGGTGCGGGCGGCACCGCGGCGGGTGACACCGGCCAGGAGGAGGACGTCGTCGACGCGGAGATCGTCGATGACGACAAGCGGCAGGAGGGTGCCGGATGAGCCGACCCGGCGAGACGCACCGACCTGGCGAACACCCGCTGACGATCGTCCGGAGCGAGGACCGGCGGAAGACGGAGGGAGCCCTGGAGCCGCGGCGGCGCGGCGACGTCGAGTCCGCCCGGCAGGCCGCCGCGGCCCCCTCCGAGTCCGATCTGCTGCGGAACCTGTTGCGGGAGCGGACGGCGGACCTGCAGCGGCTGAAGTCCGAGTACGACAACTACCGCAAGCGGGTCCGCCGCGACCGCCGCTCCGTCGGCGAGATCGCGGTGGCCAACGTGCTCGCCGGTCTTCTCCCCGTGCTCGACGCCCTGGACGAGGCCCGCAAGCACGGCGAGGTCACCGGCGGTTTCCAGCGGGTCGCCGACGTACTGGAGACCGAACTCGCGGCGCTGGGCCTGGAAGCCGTCGGCGCTCCGGGAGACCCTTTCGACCCGGCCCTGCACGAGGCCGTCTGCTGCACCCGCGCCGACCACGTCGACCGGCCCACCTGCACCACGATCCTCCGCCCCGGCTACCGAGTCGGCGACCAGCTGCTACGGCCCGCGCAGGCAGAGGTCACCGAACCGCCGGCCGACTAGCGTCCTTCCGGTTCATGCGAATGTGACGCGGCTCCTATGCGCGCTTTGCCCTGTGTGCAGAGGATGTGACTTTCAGCCTGTCGCCCGGACGAGCCGTCGACGGCGGGCTCGCGGGAAGGAAGTCCGCCCATGTCCGAGCATGTACACGTCCGCATCAACAAGGGTCTGGGAGTCACCGAGAGCGGTGAGCTCGTCGAGGAGTCCTCCTGCCGCTGCGGGGCCACCTGGACGAAGACCTACCAGGTCCGGGACGAGGATTCCGAGTAGCCGGTCGGTCCTGGGCAGTCGACATGCGTGAAGTACGGAGCGTTCGTAAGCTGAGCTGTTCAGTCATATGGATGCGCTGTCTGTCGCTCGGCAGCCCCGGGCGACGCGGAGCGCGTGAGGTGTCCGACGATGGCCTGGATCTCTGCTCTCCTCTCCGTCGACCGGAGCGGCCGTGCTACGCGGGCAGCGGCCGGTCTGCGGACTCTGCTGGGCCGGCCGATGCCGCGGCGCGAGCCCGCCGCGGTGCGGGACGGTGAGCGCGGGCGAGTCGTGGTAGAGCCGCGAGCGCCGTGGTTCGTCGAGGGCCGGGCGGCCGACCTCGGTCCGGTGACGGTGGCCTATGAGCGGCAGGGGACCGGCGAGCCGGTGGTCCTGCTGCACGGGCTGGGCTGTCACCGGCAGGCGTGGGACGCGGTGGTGCCGCTGCTGACCGGGCAACGGGAGGTCATCGCGATGGACCTGCCCGGCTTCGGCCAGTCTCCCGACCTCGACCCCGGCGTCCCCCGCGACCTCGAGACGGCCGTGTCCTGGCTGGGCTCGGTGTTCACCGCGCTGGGCGCGGAACGGCCGCACGTGGTGGGCCACTCCCTGGGCGGGCTGATCGCGCTGCGGCTGGGCCAGGCCGGGATCGCGGGCAGCGTGACCGCGCTGGCTCCGGCGGGCTTCTGGACGCCCGCCGAGCGACGGTACACCTACGCTCTGCTGACCGCCGCCCACCAGGGCGTGCGCCTGCTGCCGGACAAGGCCCTGGAGGTCCTGGTCGGCACCGCGCCCGCCCGCGCCGTCCTGACCGGCACCCTGTACGGGCAGGCCGGCCTCTGCCCGCCGCACACGGTGGCCGCCGCCCTGCGCACGCTGCGGGACTCGACCGCCTTCCGGGCCACCTTGCGGGCCGGCCGCGCACCGAACCTGTTCACCGGCGACATCCCCGACGCGCCGGTCACCATCGCCTGGGGCACTCACGATCGCCTCCTGCCGCCGAGGCAGGCGACCCGGGCCCGAGCCATGATCCCGGGCGCCCGCCTGGTCCCCCTGCCCAACTGCGGCCACGTCCCCATGCTGGACGCACCCGAGCTGCTCGCCCACGTCATCCTGCGGGCCACCGCACCAGCAGCCGTGTGAGGGACATCGTCACGGGTACTTAAAACATGCCAAAACTGCATAAACATTACGGAGGTGGTCTGGATGACTCTGCCCGTGCGACGCGGCACTTCGGGCAGGCTCTCCGAGCGGCGCTTCCCCGGCTGGCGGGACCCGCTGGCCGAGTTCGACGATCTGTTCGGCCGGATGGGGAGCCTGCTGGAATCGACAGTGGGCGGAGCCCTGACCGAAGGAGCGGCCTGGGCGCCTCTCGCCGACTTCGCCGAGACCGACGACGCCTACCAGATCGATGTCGACGTGCCCGGCGTCAAGCGCGACGACATCAGCATCGAGGTGACGGACCGGGAGATGGTCATCAGCGGGGAGTTCAAGGAACGTGAGCGCGGCGGCGTCCTGCGCCGCGGCACCCGCCGGACCGGCCGCTTCGAGTACCGCACCATGCTCCCCGGGGAGATCAACGCCGAAGGCATCAACGCGACGCTGAGCGACGGCGTACTGACGGTGACCGTCCCCAAGGCGGAAGCCGCCAGGCCACGCCGCATCGAGATCACAGCCGGGGAGTGACAACGGGGAATGACAACGGGGAGTGACGAAGACCGGCTGCCACTGTGTGGCAGCCGGTCCAGTGCGTCGGGGGTGTGTTCGGGGGAGAGGGGATACCCCACCGTCAGAGGGTGAGGCGCGCCTCGGCGGCGGTGATGACCGCGCTGCGCCGGCGGTGGCCGCGCTCGTACTCCAGCACCTCCCCGGCCAGGGCGGGGTCGACGCCTTGAAGCCGGGCCCTGATCTGCTCGGCGGCCATGTCGTCATAGCCCGGCCAGGGTTCGCCGACGCGCAGCCGCTCGATGGCGTTGAGGACCTCGGGCCGGTTGGCATGCGCTCGCTCGTAGCCCTCGACGACCGTCAGATCCGCCTGGGACAGCATGCGCAGCTGCCCGGTGAGGTCGCTGACCTCGAGCTGCTCATAGCCGGAGACCGGCAGGTCCTCGGCCCGGGTGACCGCGCCCCGGACCTCCTGCGCCACGCGTGTGGCCGCGTCGGCCGGCCCGCCTTCCATGGATGCGCGCCAGGCGTCGGCGGCTTCCGCCGCGACGGCGGCGGCGTGCTCGGCGAGGCTGTCCTGAAGCCGTCGCAGCAGGTCCTCGTCCTGGCGCAGCAGCTCCTCGAACAGGTCGGCGGCAGCCTGGTCGTGGGCCTCTACGGCGATGCTCTGACCGGCCCTGCACGCTGCCACCGCCCGCGCGGTGATCCCGTACTCGTCCTCCGCGTTCCTCAGCAGGCGGCGCTCGTCGGTCGACTGCCGGCCGCGGATGGCCTCCGTGGCGATCAGCGCGCCTATCTCCAGGGGCAGCCGGGTCAGCCGGACCGCGTCCCGGGCGAGGGTCCCCACCGACTGGATCGTGTCCTGCAGCGGGCGACTGGGACGCAGGGCGCGGATACGGCGGTCGATACGGGTGATGTGGTCCTGCGTGGCCGACATGTGGTCCTCCAGTGCCGACCGGTGCGGGCCGGCGGGGGTGACGTTCACATCGGACCGGAAACGGTCGATGACCGCTGTGTGGGCCTCACGGGCGTCTTCGAGCGCCGGAATGAGCGCATTCGTCGTCACTGCCATCAACGGACTCCCTCGCTTGTCGGCGGGCCGTCGGGGACCGGATTCCTCATACGGCCGCGGCCCGAGCCATCCTCGATCAGCGGCCCGAAGATCGCCCCACGAGCGAGGCGCGCCGACCGGCCGACATCCGCACCGCCGCCCGGCCGAACCGCCCCTGCGAGCGTGGCATCCCGTTCCGCCAATCGGGTGAATCGCGCGGGGTCACGGTGTCGTCTGTGCCGGGCGAGGTGCGCACGGGCGGATAGCGTGCCACCGCCGCAGGCGCCGCCGTGATCGAAGGAGAAGCATCTGTGAGGGAGTCCCCGCTCGACCGGACCGCCGGTCTGCCTCATGGCGCCGCGCCGGCGTACCCACCCGCCCGGCCGGTGGAAGGACCGCCGGACAACCTGGACCTGGGAGCCGGTGAGGCGACCGCGGAACAGATGGTCGGCATGATCTGGACCTCCGCGCTCCTGGCCCGGCATCGTTCACGTGGTTGACGGCGCCCACGGCACCCGTCGAGCGTCGCCGGACCATCTCATGGCTTCCACACCTCCGGCCCTCCCCCGTGCCACTCGATGAGCCCGGATTCGGCGACGTCCACCTCGTCCCAGTTCGGCAGGCCGGCGTTCCGTAGGAGCGTGGTCAGGTCGTGCAGGCTGTGCGCGGTGCCGAGGATCTCTCCGTCGACCTCCACCTGGCGGCCTCCGGTCTCGGACGGCCGGAAAACGATCACTCGGCGCTCAGACATGACACCAGCCTGACCCGCCCCCGACAGCGTCTGCATCCTGGGCGCGGCCACCCGTAGGCAAGACGCCCCTGATGGCGACCGCCGTATGCGCGATGAAGGCATCGGCGCGATGCTGGAAACGGACGGGCGCAAGCGAAACACCGAGCCGCACGGACGAGACACGAGCAGCTCGGATCGTCAGCGGAAGGAACAGCGGAAGGAAAAACGGAGGGAATCACGATGGACCACGACACCTTCATCGGACAGGTACAGGCCCGGGCTCATCTGGACAGCCGCGGTGCCGCCGAAGCCGCCACCCGCGCCACCCTGGAAACGCTGGCCGAGCGCATCCCCGCCTCCCTGGCCGACAACCTCGCGGCCCAGCTGCCGCGAGAGGTCGGCGAGCATCTGCGCCGCGTCGCCACCGCCCCCGACCAGCCCGACACCGGTGTGCGGATGGAGTACCGGGAGTTCCTCGACCGCGTCGCCCAGCGCGCGGGCGCCGACACGGCCAAGGCCACCCACGAGGCTCGTAGTGTCGTGGAGGTCGTCGGCGAGGCCACCGAGGGCAGCCTCATGAGCAAGGTCCGCCAGTCGCTGGACGACGAACTCGCCCGGATTCTCTTCGCCGGAAGCACCGGCAGCGTCAGCTGAGGGAGAGGAGCCGACGATGGAGGAGCACTTCGTCTGGGTGACCACGCGCCGCCTTCGGCCGGGCACCCTGGAGGACTTCGAGAGGTCATGGCAGCCGACCTCCCACCCGAACGGTATGCGCCGCGCCTTCGCGTACTGGTCCGAGGACGGACAGGAGATCACCGGGGTGTCGTTCTGGGACTCCAAGGAGGCATGCGACGCCTGGCGGGCCTCGGAGCCGGAGGCGCAGCGGCGCGCGAGCATGGCCCCGTACGTCGCCGAGGAGCGGGAAGGCTTCTACCGCGGCCGTGAACTCGCCATCCCTCAGCGGTAGCCGCGGCGATCTCCCTTGGAGCCTGTGTCACAGGCTCTTCACTCGCCCGGCGACGCGGGCCCGCCAGATGGTGGGTGTCTCACTTGTTGGGTTCGGCGGCGCTGATGTCTCCGAGCGCCGACTGCGGGTCGCGTTCGACGGCGAGGTCGCCCAGTGAGATGACGCCCACCGGCCGGTCCTCCTCCTCCACGACGGGCAGCCGGCGGATCGCCCGTTCCCGCATCAGCTGGATCGCGCGGTCCACGTCGTCGTCCGGCGAGACGGTGATCGTCTCCGCGCTGCAGACCTCCCGCACCGGCTTGCTGTTGATGTCGGCTCCCTCGGCGAGAGCCCGCACCACCAGGTCCCTGTCGGTGACCACACCGCGCAGGTGGTCTTCTTCGATGACCAGTACGTCGCCGATGTCCTCGTCCCGCATCCGGCGCGCGACCTCGACCAGCGGCGTCTGCGGCGATACCGCCACAGGGTCCCTCGTCATGACTTCTCGAACCTGCTGCGCCATCGGATCCTCCTTCACCGGACCATGTGGAATCCCGAATCCCCCCAGCGGTTTCGCTCCCGCACCGAGTACCACACAGGACGGTGGATTTATCGTGTTTAGTGCACAGCTTCCTCCGTGCTGCTCCTGCCGTCCGCGGGAGGGCGACATGAAAGTCGAACTGGTCCAGCAGGCCGCCAACGCGCTGTTCGACGTTCCGGACAGCGTGCACGAGGAGATCATCACGCTCATCGAGGCAGTGGCCGAGGACCCGGTGATTCAGGTCCCGGATCTGGCCGCCGCGTTCGGTGAATGGTGCTGGCTCGTCTACACCATCCATGGTGACGTGGTCGAGGTGCTGGACGTCGGCTGCGCCCGGTGACGTCGGACGGGCATGGGGCCGACACAGACGGATACTCGTTCACTCGTTGAGGCACCGCGCGAGTGAGTGACTGACGTCTGCGATCGGAAGCGGTTGAGCATGGCGGTCGTACCCAAACCCGGCATTCGAACGGCGGCGGCAGACAAGGATGCCCGTACGGAGGCAGCCGCGGAACCTCTCGTGTCGCCGGTCAGATCGCACACCGAGTGGGACCCGCTGGAGGAGGTCATCGTCGGGCGTCTCGACGGCGCGACGATCCCCGGCCACCATCCGGTCGTCACCTGCAACATCCCGCCCTGGGCGGCGCGCGCGCAGGGGCTCGCCGCCGGATTCAGGTATC
>NZ_NTGE01000073.1:101769-273305 GCF_002291145.1 Streptomyces sp. SA15 | reverse complement strand
GCGCGCGCCGCCCACCGGCCAGGGCGGCGAGGCCGAGGCCCGCGGCGGTGAGCCCGCAGGCGGTCGCCAGCGCGGTGCTGCGGGCCACGCGGCCGGAGGGTACGGGACGTTCGGGGCGCTCCACCGCGTCGACGGTCGCGTCCGCGTAGTCGTTGAGCGCCATTCCGGCCCAGTAGAGGGCGACGGACGACGCCATCGTGGCGACGGTACGGGGCCGGGGTGTCCCCACGCTCGCGACAGCACCGGCGAGGACGTCACCGGGCACGCTGAGCGCTGCGGGCAGGCGTAACAGGTTCGCCAGGTCGGCGAGGCGGGGGGAAGGACGGGAGTCGGTCGGGCCGTGCATGATCGGACCCTACGCCCAACACTTTAATCTTCAGATACCTCATTGCCCTCATTCATGTGAAGAAACCGTGTGTCCGGCGTGCCGAACGAACGAGGGCCGGCGACAGGGCGTTCCGCCGGCATTCACGGCGTCATCATGTCCAGGCAGTTGAACCCGTCCGAGGCCGAACTAGCGTCATGTCGTCGCCCCGACCGCACACGAGTGAGGTGCCGATGTCCTCAAGAAGTGTCCTCGCCGGCCTGGTGCTGGCTCCGGTGTTCACGCTGTCCGCCCTTCCGGTGACCGCTCATGCGACGACGTACGACGGCCTCGGCGTGCCGCCCGGGAAGACCCACTTCGATCTGCAGGCGCACCGCGGTGGCATCGGCATGACGACCGAGGAGTCCCTCGAGGGATTCGGCAAGGCGATGCGGCTGGGGGTGTCCACCCTGGAGCTGGACACCCAGATCGCCAAGGACGAGAAGGTCGTCGTCACGCACGACCGGCAGGTCAGCGCCCAAAAGTGCCGTGACACGGCACCGGTCACGCCGGGCGACCCGACGTTCCCGTACGTCGGAAAGTACATCAAGGATCTGACGCTCGCTCAGGTCAAGACCATCGACTGCGGTTACCAGCAGCTGCCCGGCTTCCCCGAGCAGGAGGTGGTCAAGGGCTTCCGCATGGTCGAGCTGAAGGACGTCCTGAACCTGGTCAAGAGCTACCGCGCCAAGCGGGTGAAGCTGAACATCGAGACGAAGGTCGAGGCGGGCGCGCCCGAACAGACCGCGCCGCGCGAGCTGTTCGTACGCCGGGTCCACGAGGAGATCCGCGCGTCGGGCATCCAGGACCAGGTCACCATCCAGTCCTTCGACTGGGGCGCGTTGAAGGCGATGCACAAACTGGCCCCGAAGTGGCCGCTGGTCGCCCTCACGAACTACGACTTCCTGCAGGTCGGAAAGCCGGGCGCCTCCCCGTGGCTGGGCGGGATCGACGCCGACGACCACGACGGCGACTTCGTCAAGGCGGCCGCCACCATTCCCGGGGTCAGGGCCCTCTCCCCCAACTACGGCTTCCCGCAGAGCGGCAAGGTCGGCGATCCCGGCTTCCGCTTCTACCCCGACCGGAAGATGATCTCCGATGCGCACGCCAGGGGCCTGAAGGTCATCCCGTGGACCTGCGACGATCCGGCCACCGTCGAGGCACTCATGGACATGGGCGTCGACGGCATCATCACCAACTACCCCGACCGCGTCCGGCAGATCATGGCCGACCGCGGCATGCGCCTGCCCAAGCCCTACCAACCCAGCTGACGCTCCGGGGCGACGGCAGGGAGAGCCGGTGGCAGAGCGACAGGGCGGCGCCCGATGTCGGACCCCGCCCCGTCACTTCCCGGCCGTCCCCACCGGTCGGCCTTTCGTACGTCGGTACGGGTCAGCGCTTGCGGTACGCCGCGGTGACCTCGACCTCCACCAGCCAGCCCTTGACGGCCAGGGAGGCGACCTCCATCGTGGCCCGCGCCGGGCGGGCCTTGTTGGCGAGCAGCGGCGGCTTCGGGGCGGACGTGCCCATGGGTACCGGCACGACCTGTTGGGTGGTCAGGTCGATGTTGGCGAAATACTGCCGGTAGGCGCGGTTCCAGCCCGCGTAGTCGGCGGTCTCGGCGCCGGGCGGCTTCATCAGGTAGCACTTCATCGTGATGACGTCGGCCGGGGTGAGCCCCGCGGCCTCCAGGTTGGTCTTGATGTTGCGCAGCACGACGAGCGCCTGCGCCTCGGTGATCGTGACGCCTTGGGCGCCCTCGGTGAGAGCGGGGTCCGTGTAGCGCTCGGGCGTGCCCTCCGGCGCGCTGGGGTTGAGCGCGGACGGTCCGAGGCCGCTGCTCTGGTAGACGGCGACCTCTCCGCCCATCGCCACGCCGTTCGCGATGGCGGGGTTGGACTGTCCCTCGGGCAGCATCACGCGTACCGTCTTCGAGCCGGGCCACCAGCCCTGGGCGTCGGCCAGCGCGACCGAGCCCGTCAGGAAGGTGCCGGTCAGAGCGGTGGCGGTGAGGATCTTCGTGCGCCGGTTCATGCGGCCATCACCCTCTCGTGGATGTCGGTCACGACCTTGCGGGCCGAGCTGAACGCACCGTGCTGCCAGGCGATGACGTGGCTGAGCCAGTCGCCGGCGAAGTAGACGTGCCCCGCGGGCTTGTTGAGCAGCTGGTACTCCGGGCCGGTCTGCGAGGGCCAGCCCACCCAGCCGCCCTCGATGTAAGGCGTGCGGTGCCAGGCCACGCTGAAGGAGTGGTCCAGTTCCGTGCGGTACTTGTCTCCGTGGATCTTCACGCCCCGGCTCACCGCGCGCTCGACCCGCTGGGCGTGGGGCAGGTCGCTGTAGGCGACGGCGTTGGCACCGAAGTTGTAGTAGCCGATGAGCGTGCCGCGGCGGCCCTGGTAGCCGTACGAGGGATACCAGATGGTGGCCAGGTCCGTGTCGGTCGGCGTGATGCCGCCGTAGATGTGCTCGTCCGTCTCCCACCAGCGGCTGCGGTACTCGAGCCCCACCTTGCCGACCGGGGTCGCGACAGGGTACTTCAGCGCGGCGGTGACGTTCGCGCCCAGGTTGTGCTTGATCCGGGCCATGACCATGGGCGGAAGCGCCGCCACGACGAAGTCGGCGCGCCGGCTGCGGGTACGGCCCTGCGCGTCCTTGTAGACGACTTCGGCACCGTCGGGGAGGTCCTTGACCTCCATCGCCTTGGCGCCGTAGATGATCCGGTCCTCGCCCACGGCCTTCGCCAGCGCGTACGGGATCGCGTCCATCCCGCCGACCGGCTGGAACATCAGCATGGCCTGGTCGTAGCCGAACTCGAAGGAGAAGCGCTGCCCGACGCCGCTGCCGATGACGTCCGACAACGATGGCACCGGGCCGAGCACCGTGCCCTCCTCGAAGGCCGCGCCCGGCTCGACCGAGTAGCCGCGCCGGTCGGAGCCCGTGTAGGCGAAGCCGTCGGCCTTGCCCTTGATGGCACCGAAGTTCCGCAGGAACGCGATCAGCCGCTCCTTGTCGGCGGCGGTGAGCTCCTTGTCCAGGGCGCCCTGGTCGGTGGCCTTGGCGAGCAGCTCGGAGACGTATCCGTAGGCGTCGGCCTTCGCGGTGCGCCAGCGGATCGGCTTGCCCGCGAGGGCGGCGCTGTTCTCGTGGTAGATGTACGCGTTGGCGTTCTGGTTGGTGAACACCTCGAGTGGGACGCCGAGTTCACGGCAGTACTCGAGTGTGACGTGGGACTGCGGCAGCCGGGCCGGGCCCGCGTTCATGTACTGGCCCTTGGAGAAGGAAGCCGTCTGGGTGCGCCCGTCCAGGTCGGTGAGCGTGGTGCCGCCGCGGACCGTCCAGTTGCGGCCCCCGGGGCGTTCCTTCGCCTCCAGGATCCGGCAGTCGTAGCCGGCCTTGCCGAGTTCGTACGCGGTGGCCAGGCCCGCTATTCCGCCGCCGAGCACCAGGACCTTCTTGGCACCGCGCCCGCTGAGCGAGAAGTCGCTCTGCCGAGGCGCCCGGTACTCCGCGGCCCCTACCTCGGGCACCGGCGCGAGGCCCAGAGCGCCCATCGCCGAGTAGAGCACTCCCGCGCCGCCCGCGATCCCGACGGACCGCAGGAAGCCACGCCGAGATGCCGTGGATCTCTCCGCAACCATCCACTTCTCCTCACCCGCGCCCGTCGGCCGGACGCGACGTCCGATCAGCCCGGTCACGTGGGGGGTGAGTTGCTGTGGAGACCGGAGTGCCAGACGAGCCTCCGTCAGGACTGTTACAGCGTCATACCAATGACGTATCCGCGGCATGAGCATGCGAGCGAGGCGTGCGTCGACCGCGTCGAACCGGTCCGGGGCCTGGGCCGGACCGTGGTGGGGCCCGGAACGGGCCCACGAACCGGCCGTCGGCTGGTCGCCCTACGGGCGAACCAGCGCGCCGCCGCGCACCAGTTCCGCCACATCGGCCGTCAGCACCATCTCGCGGCCCGGGCAGCCCCCTCAGGAATCCGGAGCCCCCCGCCTGCGACGGCCCGACCCGCGGGTCCCGCTGTCGTCGGCGCGCGGACGCCGAGCGGGACAGGAGCCACCGTCGCGCCGCCCGCTCACGCGCTCCGGTTCGGCAGCGCGTACGGCGGGCTCCACCGGCTTCCCCGTCTCCGTTCAGGCGGAGGCGTCGGTGAGCATGCGCCAGCCGGGCGTGTAGTTGCCGTGCAGTACGAGTGACGCGGCACCGACCGCGCCGACGGTCTCACCGATGACGCTCTGCTCGATGGCGAGGGGGCGGATGGCGCGGGCGACGGACGTGCTGTTGACGGCCGCGTCGATCTCCTCGCACAGGAGGGGCTCGATGCCCCGCAGCGCCTCGCCGCCGAGGACGACACGGCTGACATCGAGGAGGCTGGTGGCGCCCCGGACGGCCTGGCCGATGCGGCGGGCGGCGTGGCGTACGACGTCACGGGCGTCCGGGTCGCCGCTGCGGGCGGCCCGGCGCAGGCGTCGCCAGTCCTCGTGGCGGTCTTCGGGCGTGCAGCTCAGGCCGATGCGGTCGGCCACGGTCCGGCCGTGGCGGCGCAGCAGGTCGTCGATGATCGCGGCCGGGCTGCAGTAGGGGCCGAGGCAGCTCATGCTGCCGCAGTGGCAGGCCCGGTCGCCCGGTTCGACGGCCATGTGGCCGAACTCCCCGGCATTGCCCGAATCGCCGTGCAGCACGGTGTTGTTGAGGACGATGCCGGCACCGATGCCGGTGCCCAGGTAGACGAACAGGAAGCTGCCCGCCCTGGCCTCGCCGCCGATCCAGCGTTCGCCGATGGCGGCGGCGGTGGCGTCGTTGTCCAGCGCGACGGGCATCTCGGTGGCCTCGGCGAACATCTTCGTCAGCGGCACGCGGTCCCAGCCGGGCAGGTTCGGCGGGAAGACGACGGCGCCGGTGGAACCGTCGATGGGACCGGGCGCGGCGACGCCCAGACCCAGCAGCCGGTCGGGGTCCACGGCGGACCGGTCGACGAGCCGCAGCCCGGCGCGGGCCACCCGGTCCACGACGTCGGCGGGCTCGCTCGGCATGGTGAGCCGCAGCCGGCGGGTCATGACCGCCTCGCCGGCCAGGTCGACCAGGACGATGACGGCGGCGTCGGGGTCGAGGTGGACGCCGAGCGCGTAGGCGCCGTCGGGACGGGGGGACAGCAGGGTGCGGCGCTTACCGCCGTTGGAGGGGGCGTGGCCGGACTCCGTCACCAGGCCGGCGTCGAGGAGCTTGCGGACGACGTTCGAGACGGTCTGGTTGGTCAGGCCGGTGAGCGTGGCCAGTTCGACCCGGCTCACCGGGCCCCTGGTCCGGATGGCGTCCAGCACGACGGCCTGGTTGTAGCCGCCCACCCGCGGCAGGTTGGTCCCACCGAGCATCGTCACCTGTCGGTCACCTACCGCACCTCATGCCTTCCGTTGCCGCCTTGGTCTGCCCTGGTCACCGGGTCGGCACCGGCGTGCCCGGGGCGCGGCGCCGGGGCCGGAGGGCGGTTCATGACCAAAGTTTACACGGCAGAAGCGTTGACTTAATCCATCAATTGGATTTAGCTGACGCACCAAGCCGGGCCGAACAGGCCAGGTCGCGCGGGGTGGCGCCGAGTGGAGCGCCTCGTCCGAGCTGCCCGCAGCCCGCAAATTCGTCGCGGTTTTCCCTCAGGTTTCGCACTCCGGAGGCACCACTGTGCGTTCGAGACTCATCGCTGCCGCAGCCCTCACCGCCGCCACCGCCCTCGTCGCCGCCGGCTGTGGTTCGGGCTCCTCAGGGAGCTCCAGCAAGTCGATCAAGGTCGTCTACTGGCAGAACCTGGACAGCAACAACAAGCTCCATGCCGACTTCCTGGCCTCGATGGTGAAGCGGTTCACCCAGGCCAACCCGGGCACGAAGGTGACCCTCGTCCCGGTCACCGCCTCGGAGAACGACTACTACACCAAGATCCAGCTGATGATGCGGTCTCCCGCGACCGCTCCCGACCTGGTCTACGAGGACACCTTTCTGATCAACTCCGACATCGCGAGCGGCTACCTCAAACCGCTCGACGCCTATCTCGCCAAGTGGAACGACTGGTCGAAGTTCGCCCCGGCCGCCAAGACCGCGGTGCGCGGCACCTCGGACGGCAAGACGTACGGCGTCCCGGACGGCACCGACACCCGCGGGATCTGGTACAACAAGCAGCTCTTCGAGAAGGCCGGCATATCCGTGCCCTGGCAGCCCAAGACCTGGGACGACGTCCTCAGCGCCGCTCGCAGGATCAAGGCCGAGCTGCCCGGCGTCATCCCGATGAACCTCTACACCGGCACGGCGGGCGGCGAGGCCTCCTCCATGCAGGGCTTCGAGATGCTGCTGTACGGCACCCCGCCGGGCGACAAGTCCCTCTACGACGCGGGCCAGAAGAAGTGGGTCGTCGGCAGCAAGGCCTTCAAGGACTCGCTGGACTTCGTCCACACCGTGTACAGCGAGAAGCTCGGGCCGCCGGTGCAGCAGGCCCTCGGCGCCAACTTCGGCACCACCGTCGGCACCGAACTGTTCCCCCAGGGCAAGCTGGCGATGGACATCGACGGCTCCTGGATGCCCAACAACTGGGGTCCCGCAAGCTCCAAGCCGTGGAGCCAGTGGCAGACGGTGATAGGCAGCGCCGCGATGCCCACCCAGAACGGCCAGGCACCCGGCAAGGTCAGCATGTCCGGCGGCTGGGCCTGGTCGGTCCCGGCCAAGGCCAAGAACCCCGACCTGGCCTGGAAGTTCCTCACGACCGTCCAGACGAAGGCCAACCACTCGAAGTGGAACGCCATCAACGCCGGCATCGCCGTCCGCACGGACGCCGCCACCGACCCGACGTACCTGAACGCCGTACCGACCAACAAGTTCTTCACCGAACTCGTGAAGTACACCCACTACCGGCCCGGCCTGCCCGCCTACAACCAGGTCTCGACCGCCATCCAGAAAGCCATGGAGTCGGTGACCACGGGCCAGGCATCCGTCGACAAGGCCGCCGCCACGTACGACAGCGATGTGAAGGCCGCCGTGGGCGGTGACAAGACCGTCAAGGGCGCCCCATGACCGCGCTGACCTCGGCGCCCCGCAAGGCCGGTGACCGGCGCCGGCCCGGCGGGGCGCCGCCCGCCGCCGTACGGTCCCTGACGCGCGGTCTGCCGATGCTGCCGTCGCTGGTGCTGCTGGCCGTGTTCCTGGCCGGGCCGATCGCGTACTGCGTGTACTACGCGTTCACCGACATGCAGCTCACCGGCGCGACGGGCACGCGCTTCGTGGGTCTGGACAACTTCACCCGGGCCTTCGGGGACGCCGACTTCCTCAACGCCGTATGGCTGACCCTGGCGTTCGTGTTCGGCTCCGCCGTCATCGGCCAGAACACCCTCGGGCTGGCGCTGGCCGTGCTGATGGAGAAGGCCACCAAGCCGGTGCGGACGCTCACGAACGGTGTCGTCATCGCCGCGTGGGTGCTGCCCGAGGTGGTCGCCGGCTATCTGATGTACGCGTTCTTCTACGACCAGGGCTCGCTCAACTCGATCCTGGACGCCCTGCACCTACCGGGGCAGAACTGGCTCTACACGATGCCGATCCTGGCGGTGTGCCTGGCCAACGTCTGGCGGGGCACGGCGTTTTCGATGATGGTCTTCTCCGCCGCCCTCAACGACGTGCCGCAGGAGCTGGTCGAAGCGGCCGAGATGGACGGGGCCGGCCCCTGGCAGCGGCTGTGGCGGGTGGTGCTGCCGGTCATCCGTCGGTCGATCATGACCAACCTGATGCTGATCACCCTCCAGACGCTCTCCGTCTTCGGCCTGATCTACACCATGACCCGCGGCGGACCGGGCAACAAGAGCGAGACCCTGCCGATCTTCATGTACCAGCAGGCCTTCCAGAACAGCCTCATCGGCTACGGCACCGCCATCGCCCTGGTCCTGCTGGTGGTCGGCGCCCTGTTCTCCGTCGTGTACATCCGGCTGCTCAAACTGGAGGACGACTGATGGCCGTGCTCACGTCCCCGCGTGCCGCGTCCCACCGACGGAGCACGACCACCGCACCACCGGTCTCGCGGCGGCGCCGCTCCCTTCCCGGCCGTATCGCGGTCAACGCCGTCCTGCTGGCGGTGTCGCTGACGTACGTCCTGCCGCTGCTGTGGATGCTGCTGGCCTCGGTCAGCGACACCAACAGCTTCCGGCTGACGTGGCCGTCGGCGCTCACCCTCGACAACTTCGACGCGATCCTCAACGTCGACACCACCTACCGGCCGCTGCTCAACAGCCTGCTGCTGTGCGGTTTCGCGACGGCGGTGACGGTGGTGGTGTCGGTGCTGGCCGCCTATCCGCTGTCCCGGTACCGCTCCCGGCTGCGCCGGCCGTTCCTCTACACGATCCTGTTCTCCACCGGCCTGCCCATCACCGCGGTGATGATCCCGGTCTACAGCATGTTCGTGCAGGTGAACCTCATCGACTCGATGCCCGGTACGACCCTGTTCCTGGCGGCCTCCGCGCTGCCGTTCGGGATCTGGCTGATGAAGAGCTTCATGGACGGTGTGCCGATCGTGCTGGAGGAGGCCGCCCGGATCGACGGCGCGAACACCCTCCAGGTGCTGTGGCGGGTCATCCTGCCGCTGATGCGATCGGGCGTCACCGTGGTCACCATCTTCACCTTCATCGGCATGTGGGGGAACTTCTTCGTCCCCTTCATCCTCCTGCTGTCCCCGGAGAAGCTCCCGGCGTCCGTCAGCGTGTTCACCTTCCTCAGCGCGCACGACCAGACCCAGTACGGGCAGCTGTCGGCATTCTCGATCCTCTACTCCCTGCCCGTCGTGATGCTCTACCTGCTGCTGTCCCGCAGGCTGGGCGGCGGTTTCGCGCTCGGCGGCGCGCTCAAGGGCTGACCCCCCACACCCTCGGAGAAGGCATCCATGCACTACGACCGTGACGTCACCGAGCAGCGGCTCGCCCGGGTGCTGAACGAGCGCATCCGACCGGCCGTGCACGCCCGGTCGGTCCCCCTCCAGGTCGAGATCTGGAACGTTCCCGGCGAGCCGGTGCCGGTCCAGGCGGCTCTGTCCGCGCCCTACCGGCCGGCGCGGGTGGGCGACCGGTGGGGCCCGGCCTGGTCGACGAGCTGGTTCCGGGTCAGCGGCACGATCCCCGCCGAGTGGGCCGGGCTGCCCGTCGAGGCCGTACTCGACCTCGGTTTCTCCCCCCACTCCCCCGGCTTCTCCGCCGAAGGCCTGGTCCACCGGGCCGACGGCACCGCGGTGAAGGCGCTCAACCCGCGCAACACCTGGCTTCCGGTCACCGAATCGGCCGCGGGCGGCGAGGAGTTCGTCCGGTACGTCGAGGCCGCCGCCAACCCGGTCGTCATGCACACCGGCCCCGACGAGCTCACCTTCGGTCCCACGTCGGTCGGCGGACGGGCGCCCTGGCTCGGCGACCCTGCGGCCGATCCGGGTGAACCGCTGTACCGGCTGCGGCGCCTCGACCTGTCCGTGGTGGACCGGGACGTCTACGAACTCGTCCAGGACCTGGAGGTATTGGGCCAGCTCATGCACGAGCTGCCGGTCGACGCCCCGCGCCGCTGGCAGATACTGCGGGCGATCGAAGGTGCCCTGGACACGGTCGACCTGCAGAACCCCGGCGCCAGTGCGGTGGCGGCCCGGGCGGCCCTGGCCCCGGCGCTGGCGGCACCCGCGAACGCGGGCGCGCACCGCATCTCCGCGGTGGGGCATGCGCACATCGACACGGCGTGGCTGTGGCCGCTGCGCGAAACGGTGCGCAAGGTCGCCCGGACCGTCTCCAACGTCACCCAACTCATGGACGACCACCCGGAGTTCCGGTTCGTGATGTCCCAGGCCCAGCAGCTCGCCTGGCTCAAGGAGCACCGGCCCGAGGTGTACGCCCGCGCCCAGGAGAAGGCGAAGGCAGGCCAGTTCCTGCCCACGGGCAGTCTGTGGGTGGAACCCGACACCAACCTCACCGGCGGCGAGTCGCTGGTGAGGCAGTTCGTCCACGGCAAGCGCTTCTACCTCGAGGAGTTCGGCGTCGAGACGGAGGAGATGTGGCTGCCGGACACCTTCGGCTACAACGCCGCGCTGCCTCAGCTGATGAAGCTGGCCGGGGTGCGCTGGTTCCTCACCCAGAAGATCTCCTGGAACACCACCAACAAGTTCCCGCACCACACCTTCTGGTGGGAGGGCATCGACGGCACCCGGATCTTCAGCCACTTCCCGCCCGTCGACTCCTACAACGGCGACCTGTCCGGCGCCGACCTCGCCCACACGGTGCGCAACTTCCAGGACAAGGGCGCCGCCAACCACTCCCTCATCCCCTTCGGCTACGGCGACGGAGGCGGCGGCCCGACCCGGGAGATGCTGGCCCGCGCCGCCCGGCTGGCCGACCTGGAGGGCTCGGCCCGGGTCACTTTGGAAAGGCCCGCCACCTTCTTCGCCCGCGCGCACGCGGAGTACGAGGCGAACGGCGGCGCCCCCGTCTGGTCCGGCGAGCTGTACCTGGAGTTCCATCGCGGCACCCTGACGAGTCAGCTCGCCACCAAGCAGGGCAACCGGCGCAGCGAGCACCTGCTGCGCGAGGCCGAGTTGTGGGCGGCCACGGCGGCCGTGCGCCACGGGCACCCGTACCCGTACGAGGCCCTGGACCGGCTGTGGAAGACGGTCCTGCTGCACCAGTTCCACGACATCCTGCCGGGCACCTCGATCGCCTGGGTGCACCGCGAGGCCGAGGAGACATACGTCGCCGTCGCCCGGGAGCTGGAGCGTATCGTCGAGGACGCCCAGCGCACCCTGGCGGGATCGGGCGACGGCACGGTCGTCTTCAACGCCGCTCCGCACGACCGCGCCGGGGTCCCGGCGCTGGGAGCCGGCCTGCGCACCGACCCGGCCGAGGGGAACGTGCCTCCGGTTCCGGACGCCGACGGCTTCGTCCTGGACAACGGCCTGGTCCGGGTCATCGTCGACGGGCGCGGACTGATCACCTCCGCCTACGACCGCACGGCCGACCGCGAAGCGCTACCGCCCGGCGCGAGTGCCAACCTGCTTCAGCTGCACCAGGACTTCCCCAACCAGTGGGACGCGTGGGACATCGACGTCTTCTACCGCAACACCGTCCGCGACCTCACCGACACCGAGTCGGTCACCGCGACCGGCGACGGCGTCCACGTGGTCCGAGCCTTCGGGGCCTCCCGGATCGAGCAGACCCTGACCCTGGCCGCCGACTCCCGACGGCTCGTGATCGACACCGTCGTCGACTGGCACGAACGGGAGAAGCTGCTCAAGGCCGCCTTCCCGCTGGACGTACGCGCCGCGCACTCCACCGCCGAGATCCCCTTCGGGCACGTCGAGCGGCCCACCCACACCAACACCAGCTGGGACGCGGCCAAGTTCGAGATCTGCGCGCACCGCTTCCTGCACGTCGGTGAACGTGACTGGGGCACCGCCCTGGTCAACGACTCGACGTACGGCCACGACGTCACCCGCGACATGCGTCCCGACGGCGGTACGACGACCACGGTCCGCCTCTCCCTGCTGCGCGCCCCCCGCTTCCCCGACCCTGACGCCGACCAGGGCACTCACCGGCTCCGCTATGCCCTGGTGATCGGCGCCGACATCGCCGACGCCGTCCGCGAGGGCTACCACCTCAACCTGCCCGAGCGCGCGCTGCCGGGTGGCGCACCCGTCGCTCCCCTGGTCTCGGTCGACCACGAGGGAGTGGTCATCGAGGCCGTGAAGCTGGCCGACGACCGGTCGGGCGATGTCGTCGTCCGCCTCTACGAGGCCCACGGCGTCCGCGCCCGCGCCACCCTCACCCCCGGGTTCCCCTTCGCGTCCGCCACCGCCACCGACCTCCTGGAACGGCCGCTTGACGACCCGACGGGCCATCAGGTCACCGAAGGCACGATCCGGCTGAGACTGCACCCGTTCCAGATCCTCACCCTGCGCCTGGTGGCGGCATAACGACCAAACAGTTCCCGCAGCTCTCTTGACACGCCCGTGACACGGAGGCAGATTTTATCGATACAAACCTGCCGAGCCACCCACCCCGGGAGTACCTCCGTGGCCAACGCCACCGCGATCATCAACCTCGACATCGAGGGCCCGACGATCAGCCGCCACCTCTACGGCCACTTCGCCGAGCACCTCGGCCGCTGCGTCTACGGCGGCTTCTGGGTCGGTGAGGACTCGCCCATCCCCAACGAGGGCGGCATCCGCCTCGACGTCGTCGAGGCCCTGCGCGCCCTGAACATCCCCAATCTGCGCTGGCCGGGCGGCTGTTTCGCCGACGAGTACCACTGGAAGGACGGCATCGGCCCCCGCGACCAGCGACCCCGGATGGTCAACACCCACTGGGGCAACGTCGAGGAGAACAACCACTTCGGCACCCACGAGTTCATGGCCCTGTGTGAACTCCTCGGTACCGAGCCCTACATCAGCGGCAACGTCGGCTCCGGCACCGTCCAGGAGATGAGCGAGTGGGTCGAGTACCTCACCCGCGACGGCGACAGCCCCATGGTCCGGCTACGCAAAGCCAACGGCCGCCAGGAGCCCTGGCGCGTGAAGTACTGGGGCATCGGCAACGAGACCTGGGGCTGCGGCGGCAACATGCGCGCCGAGTACTCCGCCGACCTGGCCCGCCAGTACGCCACATACTGCCGCGACCACGGCGACAACAAGCTCTACCGCATCGCCTCGGGCGCGTCCGGCGACGACTACCAGTGGACCCGGACCCTGATGGAGCAGATCAACTGCTTCGGCTGCGAGGCCACCCCGCGCACCTTCTTCCAGGGGATCTCCGTCCACCACTACACGCTGGCCGGCCCCTGGGAGGCGAAGGGCAGCGCCACCGACTTCGACACGGACGACTACTACCGGACGATGGTCTCCGCCCGGAAGATCGACCGCATCCTCACCGGCCACTCCACCGTCATGGACATCTACGACCCCGGTCGGAAGGTCGGTCTGGTCCTGGACGAGTGGGGCACCTGGTGGGACGTCGAACCGGGCACCAATCCCGGCTTCCTGTTCCAGCAGAACTCCCTGCGTGACGCGCTCGTGGCGAGCACCCACTTCGACATCTTCCACCGGCACGCAGAGCGCCTGTACATGGCCAACATCGCGCAGACCGTCAACGTGCTGCAGGCGATGGTCCTCACCGACGGCGACGCGCTGGTCCTGACGCCGACCTACCACGTGTTCGAGATGAACAAGGGCCACCAGGACGCCTCCTCGCTCGCCGTGCACCTGCGCACCGACAACGCCCGCCGCCTGGTGGGCGACGCCGAGCTGGACACCCTGTCCGTCTCGGCCAGCGTCAAGGACGGGACCGTTCTCGTCTCGCTGTCCAACCTGGACGCCGAGGAGCCCGCCGAGGTGACGCTCGACCTGCGCGGCGCCTCCCTCGGAGCGCCGACCGCCCGTCTGCTGACGGCCGACCGGCTACAGGACCACAACACCCCGCAGGCCCCCGCAGCGGTCGCCCCGCGCCCCTTCGCCGACCTGAAGACCACTGACCGGGGCATCACCCTGACGCTGCCGCCCCACTCGTTCCTCACCGTCCAGGCCGCACTGGCCTGATCACCGCCCACCGGCCGGAATGGCACAGCCTGCCGCACCCGTCCAGAAGAAGATCAGGAATAGTTCACCCATGACCCGCTCCGCGCGACCGTTCCCCGAACGACACCTGCGTCCGCCGATGGGCTGGAACAGCTGGGACTGCTACGGCACCACCGTCACCGAGGAAGAGGTCATCGCCAACGCGACCTTCATGCGCGACCACATGCTCGCGCACGGCTGGGACACCGTGGTCGTGGACATCCAGTGGTACGAGCCCACGGCCCGGGCCCACGGCTACAACCCGGACGCCCCGCTGGTCCTCGACGACCACGGCCGCCAGATGCCCGCGCCGAACCGGTTTCCCTCGGCGGCGGGACGCGCGGGATTCGGGCCGCTGGCCGACCGCGTGCACCGACTCGGCCTGCGTTTCGGCCTGCACATCATGCGCGGCATCCCGCGCCGCGCCGTCGCCGCCCGGCTGCCCGTGGCGGGCACCGACTTCACCGCCGACGAGATCGCCGACACCGCCTCCGTATGCCCCTGGAACCCGGACAACTACGGTCTGAACCACGATCATCCGGGCGCGCAGGCGTACTACGACTCGCAGGTCGCCCAATTCGCCGAGTGGGGCGTCGACTTCATCAAGGCCGACGACATGCTCTTTCCGTACCACGAGCGGGAGATCTCGGCCTATGCCGAGGCCATCGCCCGCAGTGGTCGGCCCATCGAGCTGAGCCTCTCCCCCGGCACCGAGGTCTCCGTCGCGCACCTGGACCACCTGCGGGACACGGCCACCATGTGGCGCGTCTGCGACGACTTGTGGGACCGGTGGGAGGACGTGGCGGCCCAGTTCGCGCGTATGGCCCGGTGGGCTCCCTGGCAAAGTGAGCGCGGCTGGGCGGACGCCGACATGCTGCCCCTGGGCCGCATCGGTATCCGGGCCGAGCGGGGCGAAGACCGCCTCAGCGCCCTCACCCGGCCCGAGCAGATCAGTCTGCTGACGCTCTGGCTGATCTCCCGCTCCCCTCTCATGATGGGCGGCGACCTGCCCACCAGCCCGGCCGAGACGATCGAACTGCTCACCAACGACGAAGCGCTCGACGTCCTGCGGCACAGCAGGGACAACCGCGAGGTCCTCCGCGAGAAGGACCTCGTCCTGTGGACCGCCCGCGACACCGACGGCCGTACCCGCTACGCCGCCGTGTTCTCCCTGGCCGACCGCCCGGAGCACGTCACGGTCCCGCTCGGCTCCCTCGGCGCCCGGCCCGACGACCGCGTCCGGGAACTGTGGACGCGCACCGACACCCCGCACGACGGCCACAGTCTGAGCGTCGGCCTCCCCGCCCACGGCGCGGCCCTCTACCGCCTCACACCGCCCGACACGACCGGCTGACCAGGGGCGAACATGGCAACGATCCAGGACGTGGCGAAGGCGGCCGGAGTCTCGGCGATGACGGTCTCGAACGTCATCAACGACCATCCCAACGTACGCAAGGCGACGCGGGAGAAGGTCCTCGAAGCGATGGCCCGGCTCGACTACCGCGTCAACGTGGCGGCCCGCAATCTGCGCAAGGGCCGCACCGGCACCATCGGTCTCGCCGTCCCCGAGGTCAACAGCCCCTACTACGGCCGGCTGGCCGTCGCCATCATCGCCGCGGCCGAGCGGTACAGCCTCCGGGTGTGCATCGAGCAGACCGGCGCCTCGCGGGAGAACGAGCTGGACGCGCTGTCCCTGTCGCGCAACCGGCTCTACGACGGGCTCATCCTCAGCACCGTCGGCATGGGTCCGGCCGACGTCGAGCTGCTCAAGGTGGACTACCCGGTGGTCATCCTGGGTGAGCGGATCTTCGGCGGTCCCGTGGACCACGTCGCCATGCCCAATGTGGACGCGTCCCGGGCGGCCACCCGCCACTTGGTCGAGCGGGGCTGCCGGCGCATCGCGATCGTGCGGGGGCCGGTCGGCGAGGAGGTCGACGTGTCCAGCCTCCGCTTCACGGGCTACCGGCAGGCGCTGCGGGACGCCGGACTGCCCGTGGACCCCGCCCTCGTGCAGAGCGTGGAGACGCTCACCATGCGCTCGGGTGCCCGGCGCGCCCGGGAGATGGTGGACGGCGGGCTCGACTTCGACGGCGTGTTCTGCGTGACCGACACCGTGGCCATGGGCGTGCTGCGCGGTCTGGCCGACGCCGGCGTACCGGTGCCGGAGCGGGTCAAGGTGATCGGCTTCGACAACGTCGAGGAGAGCGAGTTCCTCGTCCCCGCGCTGTCCACGATCGATCCGGACCACGACGTGATGGCGCAGCGGGCGGTCGACCTCCTGGCCAGGCGGATCGAGCAGACCGAGCCCGGCTCGGACCATGAGGAGTTCGTCAGTGACTTCTCCGTGGTGATCCGGGAGTCGACGGGCGGCTGAGCCCGCGAGTGGGGCCGCCTCCGCTACTCCGGCGGCGTCGGTGTGTCATGCGTGCGGTACATCGCCTGGACGTCCAGCTCCAGCTGGACCGTCGGGCCGACCACCGCGATGCCGCGTGCCAGCATCGAGCGCCAGTTGAGCGTGTAGTCCTCCCGGTGCAGCTCCGCCTTGGCCAGGGCGGCGCAGCGCAACTCCTCGGCGTACCCGCCGTTGACCATGCCCAGGTACGTCGTGTCCAGCGACACCGACCGGCTCACGCCGTGCATGGTCAGGGTGCCCAGCAGCGACCACTTGTTGCCGCCCCGGTAGGCGAAGCGGGTGCTCGCGAACTCGATGTACGGAAAGTGGTCGACGTCGAGGAAGTCGGCGGAACGCAGGTGCGTGTCCCGGGTGTTGTTGCCCGTGGTGATGCTGGATGCGTCGATGCGCACGTGGACGCGGGACTCGGACACGTCCCGCATGACCTGGATACCGCCCTCGAAACGCTCGAAGCGGCCGTGTACATGGGCCATGCCGACATGCTTGGCGATGAAACGGATCGCCGTGTGCGGCGGGTCGAAGAGCCAGGTGCCGGGGACCGGGAGTTCGGCCTGCCGGGCCGGCTGGAGCCACACGCGCTGTGAGGACAGGCCTGCGTCGGCCACGACCTCGACGGTCTCACGGTGTGGTTCCAGGCCCTGTGCCACGATCAGCAGGCTGTAGCTGCCCGGCGGCAGAACGGCCATGAACAGGCCGTACGGGTCCGTGGTGCCGCGTGCCGAGACCTGGTGGCCGCGGAGTTCCGTCACCGTCACATCGGCGGCGCCCAAGGGCTGGTTCACCGGGTCCAGGACCTCGCGGACGACGACACCCGCGCCGGCCGGGACCGGAAGCGCGAGGTCCGCAGCGCCCCGGGAGGCGTTCTTGAGTCTCCGCCGGAGCAGTCCGAGGGGCATGGTGTTCACCTTTCGGTTTTCGTCGGTCAGGATCTCGTCTGAAGCGGCCGGTCGCCCGCGTACGCCGCTCGCAGCACGTCCAGTACGCCCGCCATGCTGATGGGCCGCGGGTTGGGGTACGCCTGCCCGGTCACCTCACGTGCCGCAACCGTCAAGTCAGCTTCTGTGAGGCCGAGTTCGGCAAGGGAGCGGGGTGCGCCGAGGCGGCCGGACAGCTCCCGGAGGGTGTGCGGGGCGTCGTCGGTGTCCAGGGCCCGGCCGAGCGCCGTCATGGCCTCGGGCGCTGCGGGCGCGTTGTGGGCGAGGACGTGCGGCAGGACCACGGTGTGGGTCTCGGCGTGCGGCAGGCCGAAGGTGCCTCCGAGGACGTGGCACAGCTTGTGGTGCAGGCCCATGGTGGTCGCACCGAGCGTGGCACCGCAGAGCCAGGCTCCGTAGAGGGCGCGGCCGCGGGCGTCCAGGTCCCCGGGGTCGGCCGCCACGCCGGGCAGGGCGCCCGCCATGGCCCGTGCGCCCTCCTCGGCCATCAGTGACACCAGAGGGGAGGTGTCCGGCGCGTACAGGGCCTCGGCCGCGTGGGCCACCGCGTTGATGCCGCTGGTCACGGACAGGTCCACCGGGAGCGACAGGGTGAGTTCGGGGTCGTAGACGACGCTGCGCGGCAGGACCGACGGGTCGCGGCCGGTGCGCTTGGCGCCGTGTTCGGTCAGGCCCCAGACGGGGGTCATCTCGGAGCCGGAGTACGTCGACGGCACGGCGACCAGCGGCAGACCGGTGCGCAGGGCGATCACCTTGCCGAGGCCGATCGCGGAGCCGCCGCCGACCGCGACGCAGCCGTCGGCGCTCGCGGCGCGCGCCACCTCCACGGCCCGGTCGGCGACCTCCGCGGGCACGTGCATCCGGGCCTCGGAGTGCAGCCCGACGCAGGCGCCGGCCAGCGCGTCCGCGACGGCCCGGGCCGTCCGGGCGCCCCGTGGTCCGCTGACCACCAACAGCCGCCGCAGTCCGAGCCGTTCGGCCTCGTCCGGGGTCGCGGTGACCGAGGCGCCGGGCCGCAGGACGACCCGCATGGGCTGGGCCTCGTAGGCGAACTCCTTCATGACCGTGCCGGGTTGAGTACGAGGTCGAAGCGCGCCTGCCGGAACGGGTTGGGGATGCCGAACTCCCGTGCCAGGGACGGGTCGTCGGTCTCGGTGAAGTCCTGGACGAGGCTCTCCTTGACCGCGAACACGGCGTCCGAGTCGAGGTGGTCGCTGCCCGCCACGAAGATGTGCGTGGTGACCGGCGTATGACCTTCGGCCGAGGCGATGAAGTGGATGTGGGCGGGGCGGTAGGGGTGCCTGCCGGTCGCCCGGAGGAGGTCCCCGACGGGGCCGTCCGTGGGAATCGGGTACGGGCTCGGTACGCAGGTGCGGAACCAGAAGCGGCCCTCGTCGTCCGCCGTGAACAGTCCGCGCCCGTTGCCCGGTGGCTGGACCTCCGGCTGCTGCACGTCGTAGTAGCCCTCGGCGTTCGCCTGCCAGACGTCGAGGACCGCGCCGGGCAGCGGGGTGCCGTCCCGGGACAGCACGCGCCCGCTGACCACGCACGGCTCGCCGCCGCCGACCAGGTCGATGTCGGCACCGAGTTCACGGACCGGGGACTCGGTCATGTGGAAGGGGCCGAGCACCGTCGACTCCGTCACGTCCCCGCGGCCGTCGCTGTTGATCGTCTCGACGAGCATGGAGACGCCGAGCACGTCCGACAGGAGGACGAACTCCTGCCGGGTGTCCGTGCAGGTCTGCCCGGTCGCCGTCAGGAAGTCGACGGCCTTCTCCCACTCCGCCATGGTCGGCTCGGTCTCACGGACGAAGGCGTGCAGGTGGCGGGTGAGGGCGGCGAGCAGTTCGCGCAGCCGGGGATCGGCCGTGCCCTCGAGGCTGTCGACGACGGCCTCGGTGAGGTGGGTGGTGAATTCGCTGGTCATGTCCGGGGATCCTTCCGGTCAGGCCTGCCCGAGGATCCGCCGCACCGCATCGGTCAGCATGCGTTCGGCGTCCTCGTCGGAAGCGGCCGCCGTCGCGTGCCGGAAGGCGACGTAACCGTCCGGCCGTACGAGGAGTGCTCCGCCGTCGGCCACCTCGCTGAGCCGCGCCCAGTCCCCGTACGGGTCCTCGTACTCCTGGCCGGGTCCGATGACGACGGTGGCGATCTCCAGGTCCTGGGCCGCGGCCGCCCGCGACCAGGCCGCGCCGCCGATGCCGGTGAGCAGGGTGAAGCGGCCCCGGCCGACGGTGTCGAGCGTGGACAGGGTGCGGGTGCCCGAGGTGATCCAGGCGTGCGGAAGCTTGGCGCCGGGCCGGGAGGTGGGCTGGTGGTACAGCTCGGGGTCGCGGTCGAAACCGGGGTCGGGGGTGCCGTCGGGGACGATCGCGGCGGAGGCGTAGCGCTGGTTGAGGTCGACGCCGTGCGCGTTGAACTCGTACACCTTGAACGCGATCGCCTCGCGCAGCCTCGCCCGCTGCTTCTGAGCCGCCTCGGTGTCGTCCTTGCGGGCGGCGATGTTGGCCCACAGCTGCTCGGGGGTCTGCGGGGAGAGTCCGTCGAGCGCCTCGAAGACGGGGGCGGTCTCGCCGATGGACTTGTTGGCGCGGGTGACGATCTGCCGGCCGATCGGGGCGCGTTCGGCGGTGTAGGTGTCCAGCAGCTTCGGGGACGCGGTGCCGTCGAGGACCAGCTTGAGTTTCCAGGCGAGGTTGTAGGTGTCCTGGATGGAGGTGTTGGAGCCGAGGCCGTTGGACGGCGGGTGGCGGTGCGTGGCGTCTCCGGCGCAGAAGACACGGCCGCTCGAGTACGTCTGCGCGTACATCTCGTTGACGGTCCACGCCGAGGACGACTTGATGGTCACCGGGATCTCGTCGTCGCCGATCAGCTTGCGGACGACGGACTCGGCGTACTCGGTGGTCAGGTCGGGGGCGCCCGCGGAGACGTCGTACCCCCAGACGATCATCCACTCGTTCCAGGGCCTCACGCAGCGCACCAGGCCCGCGCCGATGCCGCCGACGGTGGCGCCCGGGGCGAGCACCCAGTACAGGGTGGACGGGCGGTGGGCGGTGTACTTGGACAGGTCCGCGTCGAAGACGATGTTGATGCTGCCGGCCACGCCCATCTGGCCGCCCATCGGCAGCCCGGCGTCCTCGGCGACCTGCGAGCGGCCGCCGTCGGCGCCGATGAGGTACTTGGCGCGGATGGTGTACTCGTCGCCGCGCAGCCGGTCCTCGACGGTGACCGTCACACCGAAGGCGTCCTGGACGAAGGACTTGTAGACCGTGCTGAAGCGCAGCTGCGTGCCGCGCGCGACCGCCGCGTCGACGAGCACGGGCTCCATGAGGTGCTGGGGCATGTCGCACATGCGGGTGGGGCTGGCGAGCTCGTGCGCGGCCTGCACGAGCGGGTCGTTGCCCCAGGAGCGGACCCGGCCGAGTTCCTCGCCGGCGAGGCTGGTGCAGAAGGTCGTGTTGCCCATCAGGTGCTGCGGCGTGGCCTTCGCCACGACATCCTGCTCGACGCCGAGGTCGCGCAGGACTTCCATGGTGCGCTGGTTGGTGATGTGCGCCCGGGGCGTGTCGGCGAGGCTCGCGTAGCGGGTGACGACGATGTTCGGCACGCCGTAGGTGCTCAGGGCGAGCGCGGCGGAAGCGCCGGCGGGGCCACTGCCGACGATGAGTACGTCGGTGACGACATCGGGCTCGACGGTGTGCACGGGGAACGCTCCAGGGAATGAGAACAGGCGTCGACTGTTCAAGATCATGTAGGGAGACGCGGGAAGTCGGGTGTCTCAATACGAGACAGTGCACCGGACTCATCACAGGTTGTTGGGTTTTCAACCGCTCCCGGTAGGCTGAGCCGCGTCGTGACCACCGCAGAGCGCCCCGCCGTCCGCCCCGCCCTCGCTTCGCTGCGCAGGGCGCGCGAGTTGTTCCTCCTGGGGCGGCAACTGCCGGACGGGGTACCGGAAGAAGTCGTCGCCGCCTGGAAGCGTGCCCGGTTCTTCGGCGTACGGCACGACGTGCAGGACCCGGCGCCGGAGCATTCCGTACGACCTCCCGCGTCCCCCCTGCTGACCGCGGCCCGGCCCGTGCTCCAGCGGATCGCCCCGGCTCTCGGCACCGGCCAGTCGGCGCTCCTCCTCACCGACGAACGGCCACGGGTCCTGTGGGTGACAGGATTCGCGCCGGACGACCTCCGCCGCCTGGACCTCTCCGAGCAACTGGTCGGCCACAACAGCGCGGCCCTCGCGCTGCGGACCGGTCACCGCGCCGAAGTGCACGGCCCCGAGCACTTCCTCGACCTGTGGCAGGACGTCTGTGCGGTCAGCGTGCCGGTGCGGGCGCCGGAGACCGGACAGCCGCTGGGCACGGTGACGGTGACCTGTGGACTCTGCGCCGAATGCGGGCCGCATCCGGGAGCCCCGCTCGCCGAGGCCGCGGCGATCGCCGTCGAGGCGGAACTCCTCGCGCGGTCGCGGGCGGCGGAACGGGTGCTGCTGGACGCGTACCTCCGGGCCGCGGGGGAACTGGGACGCGCGGTCGTCGCCCTCGACGGTCGCAACCGGATTGTCAGCGAGGCCGCGGCACAGCTGCTGTCACCGGAGGGGCTGGAGGCGCTGGAGCGGGGCGCGGTCGCCCTGTTGCGGGCCTCGGGCCGCGGGGCGCCATCGGAGTCCGAGGCCGTCTCGGGTGCGGGTACCGGGCCCGGAAGCGGCTCGCCGCCGGGTCCTGCCGCACGCCTCGGAGCAGAACCGGACTCGGCGTCGGACACCGCCGAAGCCTCCGCGGGGAACCTGCATGCGCCATCCGGTCCTGCCGACGGGCCCGATGCGGCGACCGACCCGGCGCCTTCGGCCTCGTACCGCATCCGGCTCCCGGACGGCACGGGGTGCACCGCGACCCTCACCCCCGTACCCCACCTGGGCTCGGTTGTCGGCGCGGTCGCCGTGCTGGAACCGGTGGTTCGTACGACCGTGACGCCGGCCGCGCGGACCGTCGAGGGACTGGCCGGGCGATCGGTGCCCTGGCGCCATGCGGTCGCCCGCGCGGTGGAGTTGGCCAGGTCACCCGAGCCCCTGCTGCTCGTCGGCGAGCGTGGCACCGGGAAGACCTCGCTCGCACGGGAACTGGTCGCGAACCCGGTGATCGTCGACGCGGCGGAAAGTGAACTCCGCGACCATGTCGACGAGTTGGTGAACGGCCACCCGCTCCTCATCCGCCATGTCGAGCGTCTCGCGCCACCCGACACAGCGACCCTCAATTCGCTGCTCGCATCGCATCCAGGTGTACCCCTGCTGGCCACCTACACCCCCGGCGCGACGCCCGGCCCATGTCTTCAACGGCTCCTGGACAGCCTGGCATCACGCTCGGTCACCCTCCCCGCGCTGCGCGAACGGCCCGATGACATCAGGGAGTTGCTCACGGCTCTGACGCCCAGGCCCGCACCGGGACGGCCCCCGCTCACCTGGACGCTGGACGCGTTGCGGGCCCTGGAGCAGCACCCGTGGCCCGGCAACGTCACCGAACTCGCCCACCTGGTCCGGGCGTTGGCCGAACGTCGGCGCGCGACCGGTCCCGTCCGGCGCACCGAGCTGCCGGACCCCGTGCGTGAGGGCCCTGCGGCCCGGCCGCTCAGCCCGATGGAACAAGCCGAGCGCGCCGCCATCCTGGAGGCCCTCCACCTCCACGGCGGCAACAAGGCCCGCACGGCGGCGGCCCTGGGCATCGCCCGCGCCACGCTGTACCGGAAACTGCGGGGCTATCGGGGCTGAGCCGGTTCGCGAAACTTTCGTGAGGTCGGCAGCCCTTTCCCGAGCGCGGGCGACTGGCGCATCCTGTGATCCGTGGTGCTGCCCACCGCCGAGGCGAGCTGAAGAACCTCCGACCAGACCGGGGCGACGGCCCCATGAAGGAACCAGATGACGCGGAAGAAAGCCCTGGTGGTCCGAGGCGGATGGGAGGGACACCAGCCGGTCCAGGCCACGGAGCTGTTCCTGCCCTTCCTTCGAAGCAGCGGATACGACGTCCGGGTCGAGGAGTCGACCGACGTCTACGCCGACGCCGCCGAGATGGCCGCCACCGATCTCGTCGTGCAGTGCGTCACGATGTCGGAGATCACGGCCGAGCAGTTGTCGGGACTGAGCGCGGCGGTCGTGGCCGGCACCGGCTTCACCGGCTGGCACGGCGGCATCGCCGACTCGTTCCGCGCCTCCGCCGACTATCTCCACCTGGTGGGAGGCCAGTTCGCGACCCACCCGGGCAAGGAGCCGTGTGAACGCCGCGGGGAGGCGGAGGACAACTACCTGCCGCACGCCGTCGACATCACCGAGCTCGGCCGCGAGCACCCCATCACCGCGGGCATCGAGGACTTCGAGCTGTACACCGAGCAGTACTGGGTGCTCCACGACGACCTGATCGACGTCCTGGCCACCACCACCCATCCCGCCCGGCCGTGGCAGCCCTGGCACCGGCCGGTCAGGTCGCCTGCGGTCTGGACCCGTCGGTGGGGCGCGGGTCGCGTCGTGGTGACGACACCGGGGCACAGCCTCGACGTACTGGAGAACCCGAACGTCCGCACCATCATCGAAAGGGGCATGCTGTGGGCGACGCGCACCGCATCGGCGTCGTAGGTCTCGGAGTCATCTCCCGCGCGTACCTGGACACGCTCCTCGGCCATCCCGCCGTGCGCGTCACCGCGGTCGCCGACCTCGACGCCTCCCGGTCGGCCGCGGTCGCCGCCGAACTGCCCGGCGTCGAGGCGCTGACCGTCGAGGAGTTGCTGAGCAGCCCGGACGTGGACACGGTGCTGAACCTCACCGTCCCCGCGGCCCACGCCGAGATCGCCCTCGGCGCCATCGGCCACGGCAAGAACGTCTACGGAGAGAAGCCGCTCGCCGCGGGCCTCCTCGACGCCCACGCCGTCATGGAGGCCGCCGATCGGGCAGCGGTCGGTGTGGGGTGCGCGCCGGACACCGTCCTGGGCACCGGAATCCAGACGGCGCGGGCGGCTGTGGAGGCGGGCAGCATCGGACGCCCCCTGTTCGCCTCGGCCGTGCTGGTCACTCCGGGACACGAACGCTGGCATCCCCACCCCGACTTCTACTACACGGCCGGGGGTGGCCCCCTGCTGGACATGGGGCCGTACTACCTCGCGTCGTTGGTCCACCTGCTGGGTCCGGTGCGTGCCGTGATCGGGGCGTCCAGTCGGCTGCGCGCCGAGCGTGTCATCGGTTCCGGCCCGCGCGCGGGTGAGCGGATACCGGTCGAGGTGGACAGTCATGTCTCCGGTGTGCTCGAGCACTTGGGCGGGGCCCTGACGACCATCACGACCAGCTTCGACGGTGTGGTCACGACGGCGGCGCCGATCGAGATCCACGGCGAGAAGGGGACGCTCACGGTTCCGGATCCGAACCACTTCGACGGCGAAGTCCGGCTCTGCGAACTCGGCGACACACAGTGGCGCACGCTCCCGCCGTCGGCGGGCTACGTCGGCGCCGCACGGGGCATCGGTCTGCTCGACTTCATCGCCGCCGACGGGCAGCGGGCGCCTCGCGCGAACGGCGATCTCGCCCTGCACGTGCTGGAGGCGATGAGCGCCCTGCTCCGCTCGTCGGCCGAGGGGCGACGCATCGAGCTGACCACGTCGACGGTGCCGCCCGTTCCCGTTCCGCTGACGGCGGCCGAGGAGTGGGGAGGACGCGAGTAGGAGGACGCTCCGCCCGTGCGGCGGCCGCCCCGCCCCGCGGTTGGGTGTCAGTCCACGGGCCACGTGTGCGCGGGCGCGTTCATGTGCATGTAGTCCATGTACGTCGTGGTCATCTGCCGCAGCGCCTCCCGGCGGTCGGGGGTGACGGCCTTCTGCAGGTGGTGGACCGTCTCCGCCTGCCACAGGGCTCCGTTGCGGGCGGTGACACAGCGCTGCTCGATGACGCCCAGCAGGGGCTCGCGCCATGCCACGTCCATGCCGGACAGCTCCAGGCCCCGGTGGGCCAGGGGCAGCAGCCGCCGCAACACCAGCTCCGTGACCGGCACTTCGCCCGTGCCGGGCCAGTACAGGCGGGCGTCGATGCCGTCGCGGGCCGCGGTGTGCAGGTTCTCCTCGGCCACCGAGAAGGACATCCGGGTCCAGACCGGCCGGTCCTCGTCGACCAGGGCACGGGTCAGGCCGTAGTAGAAGGCGCCGTTGGCGAGGATGTCGGCCACGGTGGGGCCGGCGGGCAGGACCCGGTTCTCGATGCGCAGATGTGGCAGGCCGCCGGCGACGGCATACACGGGGCGGTTCCACCGGTAGATCGTGCCGTTGTGCAGCGTCAGCTCCCCCAGTTGCGGAACGCCGCCGCGGTCGAGCACCTGCTGCGGGTCCTCGTCGTCGCACAGCGGCAGCAGCGCCGGGAAGTAGAGCACGTTCTCCTCGAAGAGGTCGAAAACGCTGGTGATCCACCGCTCGCCGAACCACACCCGAGGGCGTACTCCCTGGGCCTTGATCTCCTGGGGGCGGGTGTCGGTGGCCTGCTCGAACAGGGGGATGCGGGTCTCGCGCCACAACTCCCTGCCGAAGAGGAAAGGCGAGTTCGCCGCCAGGGCGATCTGCACACCCGCGATGGCCTGGGCCGCGTTCCAGTAGTCCGCGAACTGCTTCGGATCGACCTGCAGGTGGAACTGGGTGCTGGTGCAGGCGGCCTCGGGCGTGATGGCGTCGGCGTACATCGACAGGCGCTCCACACCGTCCACCTTGATCCGCAGGTCCTCACCCCGCGCCGCGAAGATCTGCTCGTTGAGCAGCCGGTAGCGCGGATCACCGGACAGGGCGGACTCGCCCACGTCCGCCTCACCCAGGGTCGGCAGAATACCGATCATGATCAGGTGGGCGCCCACGGCCGAGGCGTGCTCCTCGGCGTGGTTGAGCGCGTCACGGATCTCCTGCTCCCAGGCACCGGGGCCCCCGGCCGTCAGCCGGCGGGGCGGGATGTTGATCTCCAGGTTGAAGCGGCCCAGCTCGCTGGACCACGCGGGGTCGGCGATCGCCTGGAGAACCTCGGTGTTCCGCATCGCCGGCAGCCCGTCGTCGTCCACCAGGTTCAGCTCGATCTCCAGCCCGACCTGGGGACGCTCACTCTCGAAGCCCGATTCGCGCAGCATCTGCGCCAGCACATCGAGGCAGGTGTGCATCTTCTCCCGGTACCGACGGCGGTCCTCCCGCGTGAACACCAGGGCCGGCACGTCACGTCCCATCGTGCCCTCCCGAGCCCCCTCGGCGGATACCTCTCCTCCCAGCGTCGCACCTCGGGCGGAACCCGGACAGCCACGTCACCGGAATCCGGCGGGAGCGGACGGTTCACCGATTTCGTGCTCACAGAGCGTGCCCGTCGATGCGGCGCAGCGTGAAGAGGTCACGAGCGCGGAATGTTCCGCAGGTTGGTCCGGGCAAGGTGGATCATGCGTCCGACTCCGCCGGCGAGGACGGTGCGCCTCGCCACTGGGGCGGCACCCGCCGCTCGCCCATCGGTCTGGGCGCTGCGCGGCGGGGTCGGGCCTTGGGCGAAGCCGAACCAGACGCTCACCGCCCCGCGCGACCGCCGCATCAACGGCAGGGCCGTTCGCCCCCGCTGACGGCCTGGCGGTCGTATCAGGACTTCGAATGGACGGTGAACGCCTACGGTCTGAGCTTCGCCGTCCTGCTGATGACCGGTGCGATGCTGGGCGACCGGTACGGGCGGCGGCTGGTCTTCACGGCCGAGCTGGCACTGTTCACCGCGGCCTCGGTGGCCTGTGCGCTCGCGCCGGGTGTGGGCTGGCTGATCGCGGCGCGGGCGGTGCAGGGCGCCGGCGCGGCACTGGTGATGCCACTGGCGATGGCGCTGCTCAGCGCCGCCCATCCGCCGCCGGACCGGCCGAGAGCGCTGGGGCTCTTCGCCGGGCTGACGGGGCTCGCGGTGGTCGCCGGCCCGGTGGTGGGCGGCGCGGTCACCCAGGGCCTCGCCTGGCAGTGGATCTTCTGGCTCAACCTGCCGATCGGCCTGGCGGTCATCCCACTGGTGAGGCGCCATGTTGAGGAGAGCCGTGGCGGTGAACGCGGCGTGGACGTCGGCGGACTGCTGCTGGTGACAGGTGCGGCGCTCGGGCTGGTGTGGGGGCTGGTCCGCTCGAACGCCTCCGGGTGGGGCAGCGTCGAGGTGATCGGGCCGCTGATCGCGGGCGCTGTCTGCGGTGCCGCCTTCGTGGCCTGGCAGCGCGTCGCCGAGCGGCCGATGGTGCCACTGGGGCTGTTCCGCCTGCCCGGCTTCGCGGCGGGGAACATCGCCGGGGTGTTCCTCTACGCCTCGCTCTACGGGGCCTTGTTCTTCACGGCGCAGTACTTCCAGACGGGGCGCGGCGACACGCCGCTGTCCGCGGGGCTGCACCTGCTGGCCTGGACCGCGCCGGTGACGGTCGTGGCGCCGTTGGCGGGCAGGCTGACGAACCGGGTCGGCGCCCGGCCGCCGGCCGCGCTCGGGCTCGCCCTGCAAGCGGCCGGGATGGGCTGGCTCGCGCTCATCGCCACACCGTCCGCGCCGTACTGGGAGATGATCGCTCCGATGGTCATCGCGGGGACCGGCGTGAGCATGGCGATGCCCGCCGCCCAGACCGCCGTCCTCAACGCGGTGGCACCCGAGCAGATCGGCAAGGCGTCCGGAGTGTTCAACACCGGCCGGCAGTTGGGCGGGGCGTTCGGTGTCGCCGTCCTGGCCCTGGTGTTCGGCAAGGCCGGGAGTTACGAGGAACCCGCCGCCTTCACCGATGGGTTCACTGCGGCGATCGCGGCCGGCGGCGCGCTGTCGCTGGCCGGGTCAGTGGCGGCACTGACCATCCCGCGCCACCGGATCACCCGTGCCCCCACGCCCGCCGCACCGGTGCTCACGACGAAACGTTGATCTGCCGAGCCGGCCACGCCACGGCGCGCAGGGCACGGAACACCACCATGTCATGCGCGCCGTGCGGCAGCGGCAGCGCCAGCGCCAGCGCCAGCGCTAAAACGACGAAGGCCTCTTCGACGGCGTCCGCTCGCCGGGACTGTCTCAGCCGTCCGACAAGTCCCTTGCCCCCAACCGGCACCCCACCTAGCCTGATTTTGTGCCGCTAATAAACAAAGCCCGAACGCACAACGCCGTGCCGGGCAATGTCCTCGCCCGGCTCCGCATCGCCCTCACCGTCTTCTTCGCCCTCGACGGCTTCATCTTCGCCGGATGGGTCGTCCGCATCCCCGCCATCAAAGAACAGACAGGCGCCTCCGCCAGCGCGTTGGGACTCGCCCTCCTCGGCGTCTCCGCCGGAGCGGTCGTCACCATGACGCTCACCGGCCGCCTCTGCCGCCGCTACGGCAGCCATCCGGTGACCGTGGTCTGCGGCATCCTGCTCTCGCTCAGCGTCGCGCTACCGCCGCTCACCCACTCGGCACTGACGCTCGGCGCCGTCCTGCTGCTCTTCGGCGCCGCCTACGGCGGGATCAATGTGGCGTTCAACAGCGCCGCTGTCGATCTGGTGACCGCCCTGCAACGCCCCATCATGCCCAGCTTCCACGCCGCCTTCAGTCTCGGCGGCATGATCGGCGCAGGACTCGGCGGGCTCGTCGCCGGCGCGCTGTCCCCCACTCAGCACCTGCTCGGCCTCACCGTGATCGGGCTGCTCGTGACCGCCCTCGCGGGCCGCACCCTGCTGCGTATCCAGCCCCCGACACCACCCGAGCGCACACCGCATCAGGAGTCCGCGCCACGGCGCCTGGACACCCGCACCCGGGGTCTGGTCATCACCTTCGGCCTGATCGCCCTGTGCACGGCTTACGGCGAGGGAGCCCTGGCCGACTGGAGCGCCCTGCACCTCGAGCAGGATCTGGACGCCTCATCGGGCGTCGCGGCGGTCGGTTACTCCTGCTTCGCTCTCGCCATGACCATCGGCCGGCTGACCGGCACGAGGCTGCTCGAACGCCTCGGCCAGACCCGCACGTTGGTGTTCGGCGGCGCGACCGCCGCGGTCGGCATGCTGCTCGGCGCGCTCGCCCCCTCCCTGTGGGCGGCGTTCCTCGGCTTCGTGATCACCGGGCTGGGACTCGCCAACCTCTTCCCGGTCGCCGTAGAACGCGCCGGTACGCTGGCCGGCCCCGACGGGGTCGCGATCGCGTCCACGCTCGGCTACGGCGGCATGCTCCTGGGACCGCCCGCCATCGGCTTCATGGCGGAGTGGTTCTCCCTGCCCGTCGCCCTCCTGAGTGTGGCCACACTGGCCGCGACGGCCGCGGCCATCGCCTTCGTTACACGACGTGCGGCAGCGGGCTGATCCCACGCCTGCTGCTGACGACGCGGCTCAGCCGACCCCGGTCCGCGTTCCCGGTCCGTTCGGCCGGCCCCGAGCGGCGTCGCACCCCGAGGCGGGCACGCCGAAATGGCGACGCTAAGATAGCGGGCGCCTACATGTAGTCATGGAGGGAGGCGCGCATGACTGTCGAGTTACGGCACTTACGCGCGTTCATAGCCGTGTGCGAAGCGAGGAGCTTCACCCACGCCGCCACCCGCATGATGGTCAGTCAACCGGTGGTTTCACGGACCGTCCGGCAACTGGAGAAGGCAGTCGGAGCCGAGCTCATCGACCGGAGAACCGGTGAGGCGCGGCCGACGGAGGCGGGGACCGTGCTGCTGGAACACGCCCGTGCGACGGTCGCCAAGTTCGACCATGCGCTGTCCAGCGCGCGCTCGGTCAGCAGGCCACTCCTGCTCGGCTACACCTGGTCGATGCTGGACAGTCGGATCATGGGAGCCGTGGAGACCTGGGAGAGCGAGCACCCGCTGCATCCCATCATCACGCGCCGTGGCGACGACAGGCTCGCCGGGCTGGGCGACGGGAGTACCGACGTGGCTCTCGTCCGCGAGCAGCCGACAGGCCGCCCCGGCCACCCGGAGAACGACTATCAGAGCCTCACGCTGCTGAGCGAGGACCGTTACGTGGCCCTGTCCAGGGACCATCCGCTGAGCGGACGGTCCGTACTACGGCTGGAGGACCTCACGACGGAGGTGTTCGTGGACAACACCGCGTCGGGCACCGTGCCTTCCGGACTGTGGCCACCCGGCCGGGCACCGCAGGAGCGGCTGCCGGTGGAGACGTTCGAGGACTGGACCTTCGCCATCGCCGCGGGACGCGGGATCGGTCTCACCCCGGCGTCCACGGCCGCGCTCCGCCCCCATCCGTCACTGGCGTTCGTCGCGTTGGCGGATGCTCCCGCCGTGGACCTCCACCTGGCCTGGCGGGCCGACGCCGAGCATCCGGCACTCGGCGCGTTCACAGGCCACATGAAGCTGGCGTTCGCCCGTCCTTCTCACCCTCCTGTTTCTCCTCATGCCTCCCCCTCATGTCCCTGACGCATCGGCCCGTACGACGACGAACACGCCGGCCAGGATGACGAGCACGCCCACGTAGGCCTCCAGCGGTGGCGCCTGCCCGAGCCACAGGGCCGCCAACAGCGCCGCACCCGGCACTTCGAGCAGCGAGACGACGGCGACGGTGGCACCGCTCACCACCCCGAGCGACCGGTTCAGCAGCGAGTGCCCGAGCAGTTGGCCCGCGAAGGTCAGCGCGGCCAGCGTCATCCATGTCCCGGCCGAGTACCCGACCAGGGCACTGCCCGTGAGCAGGCACACCGTCACAAGCGCCGCGGCTGCCGTGGCGTAACAGATCAGCGTGTACGTCTCGGTGTCGAGCCGCTGCCGGACGTGCTCACCGACGGACAGGTACGCCGCCAGGCACACGCCGCTCGCCAGCGCGAGCGCGTCCCCGGCCAGGGCCTCGGCGGACATCCCGATGTCGACGCTGCTCACGACCAGCACGCCGAGGAAGGCGACGAGCATCCCTGCCCATCCCGCCTTCGGCACCGAACGGCCCCGGGCCCGGGCGATGAGCCCCGCCCACAGGGGCGTCGTACACATCAGGGCGGTGGATGTCGCGATGGACGTCATGGTCAGGCTGGGGATCCACATGCCGAAGTGAGCGGCCAGGAACATCCCGGCGAGCACGCAGTACTGCAGGTCGGCCCGCCCGGGCCGCCTGCGTGCTCTGCCGCCGCCCCGCCGGGCGAGCACCCGGGGGAGCAGGATGACGCCGGCCACCGCGTTGCGCCAGAACGCGATGGCCGGCGCGGGTGCCGCCGCGACCGCCGCGAGCGGTGCGGCCAGCGAGATGCCGACGACCGCGACTGTGAGAAGCGCCCACTCCGCAGGGGGCAGTGAACCGCCCGTGGAACGAGCGGGGAAACGCGCCGCGACGCCGTGCGGCTGGGCGTCTTCTGTCTGGTCGCCGATCATTCTCTTCCTGAGTTCTCGAATTCGCTCACCAGGACGTGACCGAGAATCGCTGGTGCATCGCCCGGTCTGTGACGTAGAAATCCTTGGCTTCTTCCGCCTTGGAGCTTCGCCGGCGCGAACGCGAGGCCACGGAACGTGTGTCGGTTGCAGACCACCGACAGGCGACGCACATCGATGGCGAGGTCCGAAGGCTGCGGACTCCGCTTGACCCAGAATCCGCTGATCGACAAAAGCTAGCCGCCGACCCCGCGGGGACGGAAATGTGCGGTGCGCATCACGCATACGGTCGGCGCATGTTCCCCAACGAGCTCACTGATCGGCGAAACTGCCATGACGCACATCACAGCGGCCCGCAACTCGCTTCCCCTGGACCGCACTCCATCCGGCACACTCCCCCCATGGACACTGCCGAGTACGTATCGATCCTGGACCGCGAGGGCCGGTCGCTGGCCGCGGCCGCCGAGGAGGCCGGGACCGGGGCCGAGGTGCCGACCTGCCCGGGGTGGCAGGTGCGGGATCTGTTGCGGCACACGGGGATGGTGCACCGGTGGGCCGAGGCGTTCGTCGCCGAAGGGCACACCTCCTACCACCCGGACGGCGGCCTGCCCGACCTCGACGGCGCCGAGTTGCTCGCCTGGTTCCGGGAGGGGCACGGGCAGCTCGTCGAGACCCTGCGCTCCGCCGCGCCGGACGTCGAGTGCTGGCACTTTCTGCCCGCGCCGTCGCCGCTGGCGTTCTGGGCCCGGCGGCAGGCGCACGAGACGACCGTGCACCGGTTCGACGCGGAGTCGGCGAGGGGCGGCCGACCCAGCGAGATCAGCGGCGACTTCGCCGCCGACGGCATCGACGAGCTGCTGTGCGGCTTCCACGCCCGCCCCAAGAGCAGGGTCCGCAGCGAGAAGCCCCGGGTGCTGCGGGTGCGGGCCACGGACACGGACGGTGCGGTGTGGACCGTACGACTGTCGCAGGAGCCGCCTGTGACCGAGCGCGAAGACGCCACGGACGCGGACTGCGAGGTGGCCGGGCCCGCCGCGCGGGTGTATCTGTCGCTGTGGAACCGGCTGCCGTTCCCGAGCATGACCGGGGACGCCTCGGTGGCCGGGCTGTGGCGCGAGAAGTCCGCGGTGACCTGAAGCTGAACCCGGCTCAGTTCGAGGTGAGCGTCCTGGTCAACACCGCGCGCTGCACCGGCAGTACGTCGCCGTGCAGCGCGCGGCCCTTCGCTGTGAGCGTGACGCGGACGCCCCGTCGGTCCTCCGCGCACATGCCGCGTTCGACGAGTCCGT
Source organism: Streptomyces sp. SA15 (assembly GCF_002291145.1). GTDB lineage: Bacteria > Actinomycetota > Actinomycetes > Streptomycetales > Streptomycetaceae > Streptomyces. Next base: position 240,396 of record NZ_NTGE01000073.1, on the reverse strand, counting down.
CCTTCTCCAGCCGGGCGACCAGCCGCGACAGCGCGCTCTGGCTGAGGTGGACGCGCTCGGAGATCTCCTGGACGCGGTAGGAACACACGCCGTCCGGCCGTTGTTCGGACAGGACGTCGAGTACCTCGAAGTCGCTGGCGCACAGGCCGTGTTGATGGAGTGCGCGATCGAGTTCGCACTGCGTGCGCGCGTGCAGCGCCAGGATCTCCCGCCACTGATCGACGAGCGTCTGCTCGGCCTTCTTCGCCGCCATGAGGCGCACCGTAGCAGAGAGACAGTGTTGTTGCATCCGAATTAATTGCGCTTGCATCTGATGCAGGCGCATGTAGTGTCTGCGGCATGACCTCTCCGCTCACCAACCCCGCGGCCCCGTCCTCGGCGGTTCGCTGGACGCCCCGGCTGTGGGGCACCCTGCTGGTGCTGTGCGCCGCGATGTTCCTGGACGCGCTGGACGTGTCGATGGTCGGCGTCGCCCTGCCGTCCATCGGCGCCGACCTCGGCCTGTCCACCTCGACCCTGCAGTGGATCGTCAGCGGCTACATCCTGGGCTACGGCGGCCTGTTGCTCCTCGGCGGACGCACCGCCGACCTGCTGGGCCGACGTCAGGTCTTCCTGATCGCCCTGGGTGTCTTCGCACTCGCCTCGCTGCTCGGCGGGCTCGTCGACTCCGGCCCGCTGCTGATCGCCAGCCGCTTCATCAAGGGCCTGAGCGCGGCCTTCACCGCCCCCGCCGGCCTGTCGATCATCACCACGACCTTCCCGGAGGGCCCGCTGCGCAACCGCGCGCTCTCCATCTACACCACCTGCGCGGCCACCGGCTTCTCGATGGGCCTGGTGCTGTCCGGCCTGCTCACCGAGGCCAGTTGGCGCCTGACCATGCTGCTGCCCGCGCCCATCGCCCTGATCGCCCTGGTCGCGGGTCTGAAGCTGCTGCCGCGCAGCGCCCGCGAGAAGGACCACAACGGCTACGACATCCCGGGCGCCGTCCTCGGCACCGCCTCGATGCTGCTGCTGGTCTTCACCGTCGTACAGGCCCCGGAAGTCGGCTGGCTCTCGGCCCGCACCCTGCTGTCCTTCCTCGCCGTCGCCGTGCTCCTCACCGTGTTCGTCCTGGTCGAGCGGCGCTCGCCGGGCCCGCTGATCCGGCTCGGCGTGCTGCGCTCCGGCATCCAGATCCGCGCCCAGCTCGGCGCGATGTTCTTCTTCGGGTCGTACATCGGCTTCCAGTTCCTGGTCACCCTGTACATGCAGTCGCTGCTCGGCTGGTCGGCGCTGCACACCGCGCTCGCCTTCCTGCCCGCGGGCGCGCTGGTGGCGCTGTCCGCGACGAAGATGGGCTCGATCGTCGACCGGTTCGGCACCCAGCGGCTGCTCCCGGTGGGCTTCGGGCTGATGGTCATCGGATACGCCCTGTTCCTGCAGGTCGACCTCGACCCCGTGTACGCCGCAGTGATCCTGCCGTCGATGCTGCTCATCGGCGCGGCCTGCGCGCTGGTGTTCCCGTCGCTCAACATCCAGGCCACCAACGGCGTCGACGACCACGAGCAGGGCATGGTCTCCGGACTGCTCAACACCTCGGTGCAGGTGGGTGGCGCGATCTTCCTCGCGATCGTGACGGCGGTGGTGACCGCGGGCGCCCCCGAGAACGCCACCCCGCAGGCCGTCCTCGACAGCTACCGGCCCGGACTGTTCACGGTGACGGGCATCGCCGCGGCCGGCCTGCTGATCACACTCACGGGTCTGCGCAACGGCCGTCGTCCGCAGCAGTCCGTGGTGGTAGCCCAGTCCACCGCGAAGGAAACGGAGGCGGAGCGCGTGCCCGTACGCGACTAGGCCTTGACGACAGGGCCTAGGGCGACCGCCTCCCACACCGTGCGCTCGGCGGAGCCGCTTGCTCCGTCGGGCGCACGCCTGTGAGACTGCCGGGATGACGGGTTACGGGGGACGGCGCGGTCAGGCCGAACGGGACGCGATCACGGTGGAGATCGGATACGCGCTGTGCAGCGCGCTGTTCGCGGCGGCGGTCGTGTTCGGGGCGGTCGCCGGTCCGGCGCTGCTCTTCGAACTGCCGGACACGGTGGCGGTGTTGCTGCTCCGCACGGGTCTCGTGCTTGCCCCTGTTCTCTTCCTCGCCCGGGTCGTCAGTGTCCTGGTCCGTTTCCAGAGGACCACTCAGCCCAGCCAGCCCGGCCGGACCAGCCCCGACTCGTAGGCCAGCACGACGAGTTGCGCCCGGTCGCGGGCGCCCAGTTTGACCATCGTGCGGCTGACATGGGTCTTCGCGGTGAGCGGGCTGACCACCAGACGGCGGGCGATCTCCTCGTTGGAGAGACCGATGCCGACCAGGGCCATCACCTCCCGTTCCCGCTCGGTGAGTTCGTCCAGGGCGTCGGCGGCCGCGGGCTCCTTGGAGCGGGCCGCGAACTCCGAGATCAGCCGGCGGGTCACACCGGGCGAGAGCAACGCGTCGCCCTCGACCACCGCCCGCACGGCACGCAGGAGTTCCTCCGGCTCGGTGTCCTTGACCAGGAAGCCGGAGGCGCCGGAGCGGATCGCCTCGAAGACGTACTCGTCGAGTTCGAAGGTGGTGAGCATGACCACCTTCACGTCCGTCAGCCCGGAGTCCTCGGTGATCCGGCGCGTCGCGGCCAGACCGTCCAGCAGCGGCATGCGGATGTCCATCAGTACGACGTCGGGGCGCAGTTCGCGTACCTTGCGCAGCGCCTCCTCGCCGTCGGAGGCCTCCCCCGCCACCTCGATGTCCGGCTGCGCGTCGAGCAGCGCCCGGAAGCCGGCCCGCACCAGTGACTGGTCGTCGGCGAGCAGTACACGGATCACCGGTCGTCCTCCTTGGGCTTCACCTTCAGCGGCAGCACGGCCAGCACCCGGAATCCTCCGTCGGCACGCGGGCCCGCCTCGATCGTGCCACCCAGCGCGGCGGCCCGCTCCCGCATTCCGGCCAGTCCGTTGCCGCTGCCGCCCGCGTCGGCGCCGGTCGCGGGTCCGTCGTCGTCGATACGGAGCCGCAGCGTCGTCCCGTCGCCGTGGTCGAGGTGCACGCGCGCGTGCCGCGAGCCGGAATGCCGTACGACATTGGTGAGCGCCTCCTGGACGATGCGGAAGGCCGCGAGGTCCGTCCCGGGCGCCAGGCGGGGCGGCTTGCCCTCCACCTCGACCGTGAGGCCCGCGCCCGCCGCCTGCTCCACGAGTTCGGGCAGCCGGTCGAGGCCGGGCGCCGGCGCGCGCGGCGCGTCACCGGGCGTGCGCAGCGTGTCGAGGACCTGGCGGACCTCGCCCAGCGCCTCCTTGCTGGCGGCCTTGATGGTGGTCAGGGCCGTGCGCGCCTGCTCGGGGTCGGTGTCGAGGAGGGCGAGGCCGACGCCGGCCTGCACGTTGATCACCGAAATGCTGTGCGCGAGAACGTCGTGCAGTTCACGGGCGATGCGCAGCCGCTCCTCGTCGGCCCGCCGCTTGGCCGCCTGCGCCCGCTCGGCCCGCTCACGGGCCCACTGCTCGCGCCGGGTGCGGGCCAGTTCCGACACCGCGAGGATCGCCACCATCCAGGTGGCGACGACGACCTCCTGCCCCCAGGAGGCGGCGTCGTCCCCGGACGGCGGCAGCCACCGGTACAGCCAGTGGGCCACCAGGACATGCCCTGCCCAGAGCATCCCCAGCGCCGCCCAGGCCGCTCTGCGGTGCCCCGCGACGACGGCGCTGAAGGAGCTCAGGGCCACGGTCAGGAAGATCGGCCCGTACGGGTAGCCGGCGCCCAGGTAGAGCATGGCGGCCGCCGCCGTGCCGAACACCACGAGCACCGGATACCGCAGCCGCCACAGCAGCACCACACCCGCCACGAGCAGCAACATGCGCGCGAAGGGGTCGAGGGCGGCCTTCTCGCCGACCTGCTGTTCGGCCGCGTAGTTCGAGCCGGCGAGCACGAAGACCGTGAGGAGCGCGGTGGAGCGCCAGGGCCACCGCGGACGCCCGTCCTCCGTTTCCCCGGCGGCCCAGCGGTTCCACCACGACGGCCCGTGCCGCCACCAGTGAGGCGGGCCCCCGCGTACGCGCTGCTCGTCCATGTCAGCCACGCTAGACGCCGCCGGACCCCGGCGGCGTCAGCCGAGCGCGGTGATCACACGTACTCCCCGCGAAGTACGTCGGTCTCCTTGACGCGCAGCCGGCGCAGCCGCTTCGGCGCCCACCAGTTCGCGCGCCCCGCGAGCCGCATCGTCACCGGGAGCAGGACGACCCGGATGAGGGTGGCGTCGACCAGGATGGTGAGGGCGGTGCCGATGCCGAGTTCCTTGAGGAAGACGACGCCGCCGGTGGCGTACGACAGGAAGGACAGCGCGAGGATCCCGGCCGCGGCGGTGATCAGCGGGGCGCTGCGCCGGATGCCCTCGCCCACCGCGCGCTCGGTGTCGCCGGTCCGCTCGTGCTCCTCCTTGATGCGGGCCAGCAGGAAGACCTCGTAGTCCATGGACAGGCCGTACGCCACGCAGAACATCAGCACCGGGATGCTCGGCTCGATCGAGCCGGTGGGGGTGAAGCCGAGGAGCCCGGACAGGTGGCCGTCCTGACCAGGCCCACACCGTGGGCGAGTTGGGCCGCCGCGTGCCGGAAGAACGTCGTCCGGTCCTCCACGACTCGGTTGAACTGGCCGAACAGCTCGAATCCGATCAGCCCGAACAGCTGGGCCCAGGCCGCGACAAGTGCCGTGACCGTCTCGGGTGGCAGGTCGGGAGCCAGGTCGGCGGTCATCCGCTCCGCCTCGGGGCGCAGGTCGGCGGGCAGTGGAGGCTTGGCCAGGCCGAAGCCCTGGTGGGCGTCGCGCAGGATGCCGATGAGGAGGAGGCCGACGCGGGAGGCGGCCGGGACGGTGGTCTCCGGGGCGGTATAGCCGGGGACCGGCGATCCGTAGATCAACGCGTACTCGTGGGGGTGCCCGAGGGCCCAGCCGCGTACGGCTTCGCACACCGCGATCCAGCGCTGGGCGGGGTCGGCCTCGCCGACTTCTTCGTGCGCGGCCTCGGCGGTCCGGCCGAGGGAGTCGTAGGCGTCGATGATGAGGGCGGTCAGCAGGTCGTCGCGGCTGGGGAAGTAGCGGTACAGCGCGGAGGAGACCATGCCGAGCTCTCGGGCCACGGCGCGCAGCGACAGCTTGGCGGCGCCGTCCGCGGCGAGCTGTCTGCGTGCCTCGTCCTTGATGGCGGCGGTGACCTCGATCCTGGCCCGGGCGCGGGCGCCGTGTGCGGTGTTGCTGCTCATGTGGACCAGTGTCCCATAAAGCGAGAGCGGTGCACACAGTTCAGAGCAGCGCACACGAAAGAGAGCACTGCTCTTGCATTGGATCACCGATGTCGTCCACACTGCTCTCGAGCGAGAGCAGTGCTCACAACAGAGAGCGGCGCTCTTCCATCGCTTGCCAATCGCTGGCAAATCGCTGGCAAATCGCTTTCAAACGTAGGGGGTCCCCATGTCCACGCACGTCCAGAAGCCCGGCTGGCTCACGGTCAACGTCCTCAACCGCGCGGTGGCGTGGATGACCCGCCGCGGCATCAGCGTCTGGGGCTCCCGGGTCCTGGCGGTCCGCGGCCGCAAGAGCGGCGAGTGGCGCACCACCCCCGTGAACCTGCTGACCGTCGACGGACAGCAGTACCTGGTCGCGCCGCGCGGCCATGTCCAGTGGACGCACAACATGCGCGCGGCCGGCGGCGGCGAGCTGCGCCTCGGCAAGAACGCGGAGGTCTTCACCGCGACCGAGGTGGCCGACGACGACAAGGTCCCGCTCCTGCGCGCCTACCTCAAGCGCTGGAAGGCCGAGGTCGGCGTCTTCTTCAAGGGAGTCGGCCCCGACTCCCCCGACGCCGAACTGCGCCGGATCGCGCCCGACCACCCGGTGTTCCGGGTCGAGGTCACGAGCTGACCTCGCCGACCGAGGGATCCGAGGAACCCGCGGGCCGGCGGTCCAGCGCGGTCAGGGCGCGCTGGGCGATGGGGTGGGTGCGGACGATCTCGCCCAGCGAGGTGGCGCCGCGCGTGATGTCCATGAACGCCTTCCAGGCCGGGCGGAAGCCGGTCACCGCCGCGTGGAAGAGGCCGGGGCGCCGCTCGAACACCGTCAGCAGGCTCTTGCCGACGGCCATCTCGACACCGAGCCCCGCCTTGATCGCGAAGGCATAGTTGAGAGCCTGGCGCCGGGTGTCCACGGCGTCGTGCGCCTCCGCGATGCGTACCGCCCACTCCCCCGCGAGCCGCCCCGAGCGCAGCGCGAAGGAGATGCCCTCGCGGGTCCACGGCTCCAGAAGCCCGGCCGCGTCCCCGCACACCAGCACCCGCCCGCGCGACAGCGGCGAGTCGTCGGCACGGCAGCGGGTCAAGTGGCCCGAGGAGATGCTCGGTTCGAAGCCGGCGAGGCCGAGCCGGGCGACGAAGTCCTCCAAGTACCGCTTGGTCGCGGCGCCTTCGCCGCGTGCCGAGATCACCCCGACCGTCAGCGTGTCGCCCTTCGGGAACACCCAGCCGTAGCTTCCGGGCATCGGACCCCAGTCGATGAGCACCCGCCCCTTCCAGTCCTCGGCGACCGTCTCGGGCACCGGGATCTCCGCCTCCAGTCCGAGATCCACCTGGTCCAGCTTGACCCCGACGTGCGCTCCTATGCGGCTGGCGCTGCCGTCGGCGCCGACGACGGCCCGCGCGAGCAGCGTCTCGCCGCCCTGCAGGACGACGGCGACCGTGCGCCGGTCCGGCACGGACGAGCCGTGCTGTTCGACCCGCTGGACGGTGACGCCCGTACGCAGTTCGGCACCCGCCTTCTGCGCGTGCTCGACCAGCTGCTGGTCGAACTCGGGCCGGTTGATCAGCCCGAACAGCATCTGCTTGGAGCGGCGGGTGCGGGCGAAGCGGCCGTTGTGCGAGAAGGTGACCGCGTGCACCCGGTCGCGGAACGGCAGCTCGAAGCCGGGCGGCAGACAGTCGCGCGAAGGGCCGATGATGCCGCCGCCGCAGGTCTTGTAGCGGGGCAGCTCCGCCTTCTCCAGCACCAGCACGCGCCGCCCCGCGACCGCCGCCGCATAGGCGGCCGACGCCCCCGCCGGTCCCGCGCCCACCACGACGACGTCCCACACCCGCTGCACGTCGTCCGCCGAAGAGTTCTCGCTGCTCACGATGGTCTACTGCTCCCGATCAAGCCGCTGCCGCACCTGTCTCCCGCATCCTACGGCGCACGTCGCCCCAGGCCACTGGGCGGACGCCGCCCCGAACCACTGTGGCAGGATCGGCGGCACCCATCGGTACAACGTCGCACCCACAAGGAGCGTGCCCATGTCGTCGCATCCGGTCGCCGAGACCGTCGCCTCGCTGATGCCCAGGGCGAAGGCGGAGCTCACCGAGCTGGTGGCCTTCAAGTCGGTGGCGGACTTCGACCAGTTCCCCAGGAGCGAGAGCGAGGGCGCCGCCCGCTGGGTCGCCGACGCGCTGCGCGCCGAGGGCTTCGAGGACGTGGCCCTGCTCGACACCCCCGACGGCACGCAGTCGGTGTACGGCTACCTGCCCGGGCCCGAGGGTGCGAAGACGGTCCTGCTGTACGCCCATTACGACGTGCAGCCGCCGCTGGACGAGGCCGCGTGGGCCACCCCGCCCTTCGAACTGACCGAGCGGGACGGCCGCTGGTACGGGCGCGGGGCCGCCGACTGCAAGGGCGGCGTGCTCATGCACCTGCTGGCGCTGCGCGCGCTGAAGGCGAACGGCGGCGTCCCGGTCCACGTCAAGGTCATCGCCGAGGGTTCGGAGGAGATGGGCACCGGGGGTCTGGAGCGGTATGCCGAGGAACACCCCGACCTGCTGGAGGCCGACACCATCGTCATCGGCGACGCGGGCAACTTCCGCGTCGGTCTGCCTACGGTCACCGCCACGCTGCGCGGCATGACCCTGGTCCGTGTGCGGATCGACACGCTCGCGGGCAACCTGCACTCCGGCCAGTTCGGCGGCGCCGCCCCCGACGCGCTGGCCGCGCTGATCCGCGTACTCGACTCGCTGCGCGCTCAGGACGGCTCGACGACCGTCGACGGGCTCACGCCCGAGACGCGGTGGGACGGGCTGAGTTACGACGAGGAGCAGTTCCGCAAGGACGCCAAAGTCCTCGACGGCGTGCGGTTGATCGGTGACGGCACGGTCGCCGACCGCATCTGGGCGCGCCCGGCCGTCACGGTGCTCGGCATCGACTGTCCGCCGGTCATCGGCGCGACCCCGTCGGTGCAGGCGAGCGCCCGCGCGCTGATCAGCCTGCGGGTGCCGCCGGGGGTGGACGCGGCCGAGGCGACCAAGCTGCTGCAGGCCCACCTGGAGACGCACACGCCGTGGGGCGCCCGGGTGCGCACCGAACAGATCGGCCAGGGGCAGCCCTTCAGCGCGGACACGACCAGCCCGGCGTACGCGGCGATGGCCGAGGCGATGGCGGTCGCCTACCCGGGTCAGGAGATGCAGTACGCCGGCCAGGGCGGCTCCATCCCGCTGTGCAACACCCTCGCCGACCTCTACCCGCGCGCGGAGATCCTGCTCATCGGCCTGAGCGAGCCGGAGGCCCAGATCCACGCGGTCAACGAGAGCGTGTCCCCCGAAGAGCTGGAGCGGCTGTCGGTGGCGGAGGCGCTCTTCCTGCGCAACTACGCGGCGAGCTGACGGCTCTGCCGACAGCAGAGGGTGGACGGCGATACTGCCGTGCGTGTGCCCGGGGATGTGGAGGACGCGAGCTCCGCCGCCGAAGTCTCGGGGTGTTCAACCTCGACCGGGCCCAAGCGGTCGCCTCTTTCCACCGGTTGGCGGCGCTGGAGGCGGACCTGGCCTGTTCCGGCCACGGCGATGCGGTGATCGGCCAGGCCTCGGCGGCGCTTCGGAGATCGGCGGACGCGTACATCCCTGATCACTGAGGATGGGCGCATGCCCCGCGACCCGCGCATCGCCCGCCACACCGACATCGCCACCGCCCTCTCCCTCCTCAGCGACCGGGAGCTCACGGATCTGGTGGCGGCCGGAACCCCGAACGGCTCCGGGATCGGCGGACGTTCGACGCTGATCGAGGTCGACGGCGTCCGGGTCTTCGTGAAGCAGGTGCCGCTCACCGACACCGAGCGGCTTCCCGAGCACGTCCGCTCCACCGCCAACGTCTTCGGCCTGCCGCCCTTCTTCCACTACGGCATCGGTCTCGTCCCCAGCCCCGGCCTCGGCGCCTGGCGGGAACTCGCCGCGCACACGATGACCACGAACTGGGTGCTGGCCGACCGGTTCGCCGGGTTTCCGCTGATGCACCACTGGCGGGTCATGCCCCACACCCCGAGCCCTCTCCCGGACGAACTGGCCGACGTGGAGGGGGCCATCGCCTACTGGGGCGGCACCCCGCAGGTTCGCGAGCGCATCGAGGCCCTGCGGACGGCCTCCGCGAGCCTGACACTGTTCCTGGAGTACATCCCGCACACCGTCCACGACTGGCTCGAAACCCGCCTCGAAGCCGGTGACGCGGACAGCGCCGTCCCCCTGGTCGAGCAGGGACTGGAGGCCGTCGTCTCCTTCCTGCACGCGCAGGAACTCCTGCACTTCGACGCCCACTTCGGGAACATCCTCACCGACGGCGACCGGCTCTACCTCACCGACTACGGCCTCTCCCTCTCGGCGCACTACCGCCTGACGCCCGAGGAACGCGACTTCGTCGACCGGCACCGCCACTACGACCGCGCCTACACCCGCTCGTACCTGGTCGTCTGGCTCGTCACCGACCTGTACGGGTACCGCGGGCAGGAGCGGGACGCCTTCATCCGCGCGTGCGCCGACGGTGCGCGGCCGGACGGGATTCAGGAGGCCGCCGCCGATGTCATCGCGCGGCATGCCCGAGGGGCCGCCGTGATGGGCGAGTTCAACCGGCGGTTCCAGGAAGAGAGCAGGCTTACGCCGTACCCGCCGAAGTCTCCTCACGCGCCGTGACGGCCGGGTCGAGGACGATGTCCTCCTCGCGTGCCTCGATCGTCGGTTCCTCGGGAAAGTGACAGGCCGTCAAGTGCCCTTCGCCGTTGCCCTTGAGACGAACCAGCGGCGGTTCCTCGGCCGCGCACCTGTCCTGGGCCTTCCAGCAGCGGGTACGGAACCGGCAGCCGGACGGCGGGTCGACCGGGGAGGGCACGTCGCCCGCCAGGCGGATGCGTTCGCGCCGACGGGTGCTGTCCGGGTCGGCCTCGGGGACGGCGGACAGCAGTGCGTGCGTGTAGGGGTGCCGGGGGCGGGTGTAGAGCGCCTGCCGGTCGGCGACCTCGACGATCTTCCCGAGGTACATCACCGCGACCCGCTCGCAGAAGTGCCGGACGACGGCGAGGTCGTGGGCGATGAAGACGAACGCGATGCCGAACTCCCGTTGGAGGTCCTGCAGCAGGTTGACGATCTGGGCCTGGATGGACACGTCCAGCGCGGAGACCGGTTCGTCGGCCACGATCAGCTTCGGCCTGAGGGCGAGGGCGCGGGCGATGCCGATGCGCTGGCGCTGACCGCCGGAGAACTCGTTCGGGTAGCGGTTGTAGTGCTCGGGATTGAGGCCGACCGTCTCCAGCAGTTCCTGGGCGCGCCTCTTGTGGCCCTGCGGCGGGTTGATGCCGTTGAGCTTCATCGGCGTCTCGACGATGGTGCCGACGGTGTGCCGGGGGTTCAGCGAGGAGTACGGGTCCTGGAAGATCATCTGGAGGTTCCGGCGCGCCTCCTTCATCCTGGCCTCGGGTGTGTGGGTGATGTCCTCGCCGTCGAACACGACGGTGCCGGCCGTGGGTTCCAGCAGCCGGGTGACCAGGCGGCCCGTGGTCGACTTGCCGCAGCCGGATTCGCCGACCAGGCCCAGCGACCGACCCGCGCCGACCGTGAAGTCGATGCCGTCGACGGCGTGCACGGCGCCGATCTGCCGCTGGAACACGATGCCCTGCCGGAGGGGGAAGTGCTTCGCGAGGCCGCTGACCTCCAGCAGTGGCGCCGCGGCGGGCGCGGCCTGCGATGCGGGAAGGTGCTGGGTGATGCTCACGGCATGCTCCTGTTCGTCCGCCGCCGTCACCGCGCGGCCCCGGCGGCCGTGCGGCCGCGGATCTCTTTCCTGGTCTCCGGGGTGAGATGGCAGGCGGCGAGGTGCCGGTCGGTGCCGGAGACGGTCAGCAGCTCGGGCCGTTTCACCGTGCAACGCCCTTCGGGCACCCAGCCCTTGTAGGTGCAACGGGGGTGGAAGGCGCAGCCACCTGGAGGGTTGATCAGACTCGGTGGTGAACCGGCGATCGGGTTCAGCCGTCGGTCGACGTCACCGGTGAGATGCGGCATCGACTCCAGCAGGCCCCAGGTGTAGGGGTGTTGGGGCTCCTTCAGTACGTCGCGCACGGTGCCGTACTCGATCCTGCGGCCGCCGTACATCACGAGGATGTCGTCGGCGACATCTGCCACCACGCCGAGGTCGTGCGTGATGAGGATGACGGCGGAGCCGAACTCCTCCTGCAGATCGCGGATCAGGTCCAGGATCTGCGCCTGGACGGTGACGTCCAGAGCGGTCGTGGGTTCGTCGGCGATGAGCAGCGCGGGGTCGCAGACGAGGGCCATGGCGATCATGGCGCGCTGCCGCATGCCGCCGGAGAACTGGTGCGGGTAGTCCTTGGCCCGGCGCTCGGGCTGCGGAATGCCGACCCGTTTCAGCATCTCGACCGCCCGCTCCCGGGCCTCCTTCTTGGCGACCTTGTGGTGCACCTGGTATGCCTCGGCGATCTGCGCGCCGACGGTGAAGTACGGGTGCAGGGCGGACAGGGGGTCCTGGAAGATCATGGAGACCGTCCTGCCGCGCAAGGCGCGCATCTCGCGCTCCGGGAGGGCGACGAGCTCCCTGCCCTCCAGCCGGATCTCGCCGGACACCGCGGCGCGGGTGCCCTTGTGCAGCCCCAGCAGGGCCAGCGAGGTGACCGACTTTCCCGATCCGGACTCGCCGACGATGCCGAGCGTGCTGCCCTTCTCCAGGGTGAAGGAGACTCCGTCGACGGACTTGACGACGCCGTCCTCGGTGGGGAAGTGCACGCGCAGGTCCTGTACGTCGAGGAAGGGCGCGGAGACGGGCGCGAGGTCCGCGGGCTGTGGAGAGGTCTGCAGGGACACTGGGCTTTCCTTACGCGGCTGTCGGGGCTCAGGCGAGGCGTACGCGGGGATCGATGAGGCCGTACACCACGTCGACGACCACGTTGGCGATCACGACGAACGTGGCGGCGAAGAGCGTGGTGCCGAGGATGACCGGCAGGTCGGAGTTCTGCACCGAGTCCACCGCCAGCTTGCCGATGCCGTTGATGCCGAACACCGACTCGGTGATGACGGCGGAGCCGCCGATCAGGGAGCCGACGTCCATTCCGAAGATGGTGAGGATCGGGGTGATCGCGGCCCGCAGTCCGTGCTTGAGGACGACCTTCGCGGCCGGGAGTCCCTTGGCGCGGGCGGTGCGCATGTAGTCCTCGGCGAAGACGTCCAGCATGGAGGAGCGGGTGAGCCGGGTGTACATCGCGAGGTAGACGATGACGAGGGTGGCCCACGGCAGGAGGAGCCCCTGGAACCATGCGGCCGGGTCCTGGGTGAACGGGGTGTAGCCGGCCGCGGGCAGGATCTGCCACTTGTCGACGAACAGGAACAGCAGCAGCAGACCGATGAAGTAGATCTGCACGGAGACGCCGACCAGGGCCAGTCCGACCGCCGCCTTGTCGGCGGCCCGGCCCCTGCGGACCGCGGCGACCGTGCCGAGGCCGACGCCGAGGACGAGGAAGACCACCGCGGCGCCGAGGCCGAGCGACAGGTCCGCCGGGAAGTCGCCCAGCAGGGTGGTGAGGACCGGCGTGTCGGTCTGGAAGGAGACCCCGAGGCAGGGCGCGCCGCAGTGCACCCGCACGCTCTGGTCGCCGAAGTCGCGGCCGACGAAGAGCCCCTTGAAGAACTCCCAGAACTGCGTCATGAAGCTCCGGTCGAGGCCCAGCGAGTGCCTGATCTCCACCAGTCGGGAGGGCGAGCAGGTCTTCCCGCAGGCCAGGAGCGCGGGGTCGGAGGGCAGCGCGAAGAAGATGACGAAGGTGATCACGGTGATCACCAGCAGGATCGCGGCCGCTGCCAGCAGGCGTCGGATGAGGTAACGAAACATGTCGTGCGGGGCCCTGACGTGAGGTGGGTGCCCGCCGGCCAGGGTCCGCCGGCGGGCCTGAGAGGGATGCGTCAGTGGGTGACGTAGACGTGCACCAGGCTCGGCTCGGCGAGGACGGCGTCCGGGATGACTCCGCCGACCTTGGAGCCCGCCAGTTCGCTGAAGTTCATGTACATCAGCGGGACCACGGCGGCGTCCTTCATGATCTGCTCGTCCAGGTTTCCGTAGGCGGTGTTGGCCTCGTTGATGCCCGTCATCTTGGAGATCTTGCCGATCTGCGCGTTGACCTTCGGGTCGTTCAGGTACGACTGGTCCTGGTTGGACTGCGGCAGCTTCGCGATCTGCCGTCCGTCGAACAGGACGGGCAGCACGGTGGAGGCGTTGGGCCAGTCCGCGATCCAGTCCATCCAGGTCAGGTCGTACTGGTTCTTCACGTTGTCCACGGTGCTGAAGTAGTTCGCCTTGTCGATCGGGGTGATGTTGACGGTGACGCCGATCTTGCCCAGCGAGGTCTTCACCGCGTCGGCGAAGTGCTCCTGCGTGGTGTTGTTCTCCACCGCGAGCGACATGGTCGGCTTCGGGTTGCCGGCCTGCTTCATCAGCGCCTTGGCCTTGGTGAGGTCACCGGCCGGGTTCGTGCTGTAGAGGTTGAACTTCTTGTAGCCGTCGATGCCGGGACTCAGCATCGTGCTCGCGTAGTCCCCGTACGCCGAACCGCCGAAGGCGCCGCGCACGGTGGTCTTGTCGATCGCGTACTCGATCGCCTGGCGGACCCGGATGTCCTTGACCCGGGTGGTGTTGATCGCCAGGTAGTTGATGCCCGGGGCCGGGATCTTGTAGTAACGCGACTTGAGCGACGAATCGCTCGCGATCGTCGTCAGGTCGGAGCCCGCTATCGGCCACTGCATGATCGAGGTCTGGGCGGTGCCGGCGTCGGACTTGATCTGCTGGTCGATGGCGGACTGGTCCTGCCCGAACTTCACGTCCATCTCGTCGACGTTCTGCTGCCGGATCGGGTCGGTCGACTGGACCCAGTGCGGGTTCTTGACGAGGACGAGTTCCTTGTTCTTGGTGTACGACTTGATCATGTAGGGCCCGTCGGACCAGACGTGCGTGTCATAAGTGGCGCCTGTGTCGTGCGCCTTGGGCACCGCCGACCACGCGGGCATGGCGGTCGTCTGGCTGAAGTCGGCGACCGGCTGGTTCAGATGGAAGGCGATCGTGTACTTGTCCGGCGTCTGGATGGAGGCGAGTTGCTGCCCCTTGTAAGGGCCCTTGTACGTGGAGCCGCCGACCAGCCACTGACTGGCGTACGGCGGGCCGCCGTTGATGTCGGGGGAGAAGGTCCGCTCGACGCCGTACTTGACGTCCTGTGCGGTGACCTCGGTGCCGTCCTGCCACTTGATCCCGTGGCGCAGGTGGAACGTCCACACGGTGGCGCCCTTGCTGGGCGTTCCGATGTCCGTGGCCAGGTCGCCGACCAGCTTCGGCGCCGAGCCCGTCTCGTCCCATCCGGTGAGGGTGCGGACGAACTCCTCGTCCATGCTCGAGCCCTCCGTCGTGTACACGCGCTGGGGGTCGAGGTGGTCGTAGTCCGCCTGGTTGAGGACGGTCAGCGTGCCTCCCTTCGTCGGGGAACCGCTGCCTGTGGTGCTGGAGGAGCCCCCGCAGGCGGTGGCCCCCAGGGCGATCGCCACGGCGGTGGCCGTGAGGGCGATCGAGCGCCTTCTGCGCGTCATGAGGTAACACTCCGTTCTATTACGGGCTCGGCTTCGGCGGCCCGCGGTGGGACCGTCCGGCCGGTGCTCAGAGGGAACGCGTCAGCTGCGGGCCGCGCGGGGATCGAGGGCGTCCCGGACGCCGTCTCCGAGGAGATTGAGGGCCAGAACGAGGACGAGGAGCAGGACGCCGGGGATGAACAGGTACATCGGGTCCTGCAGGAAGAACTGGGAGGCGTCCGACAGCAGCGCTCCCCAGTCCGGGTTGGGCGGGATGACACCCACGCCCAGGTACGACAGGGCCGCCTCCGTGGTGATGTTCTGCGGGACGGCGAGCGCGAAGGAGATCAGGACCGGCGCCCACAGGTTCGGCAACAGCTGTCGGAAGAGGATGTGCCGCCGGCCGGCGCTCATGAGCCGTGCCGCGTCGACGAACTCCCGTTCGCGCAGGGACAGGACCTGGCCGCGCACGAGGCGGGCGGTGTAGGCCCAGGCGAACACCGCGATGTTGAGGACGAGGACGAGCAGCCGGAGGTTCTCGTCGGTGCCGCCGTGGCTGTCGGTCTGCAGCGCGTTCTGGATGACTGGAGTGAGCGCGATGATGAACAGCAGTTGCGGGAAGGCCAGCATGACGTCCATCACCCGCGACAGCACGGAGTCGACCCAGCCGCCGGAGTAGCCCGCCGCCAGCCCGGCCACGACGCCGACGACGGTGGACAGCACGGCCGACGCGAAGCCGACGAAGAGCGAGGTGCGCAGACCGTAGACGATCCGGCCGAACAGGTCGTATCCCGTTCCGGGTTCGACCCCCAGCAGGTGGGTGAGGCTGATACCGCCCAGTGACCCGTACGGGAAGTTGCCCGTGTCCGGGTCGATCGCCTTTCCGTCCGGTGTGATGGGCCCCCAGCCGGTCAGCGCGGTGAGCACCGGGGCGAGCAGCGCGATCGCGATGAACAGGACGGTCACCACGAACGCGGTCATGGTGACCTTGTCCCGCCTGATGCGCTTGAAGGCCATGCGGGCCGGTGAGCGTCCGGCGATGGCGGGGCCGCCGGATCGGAGGCCGGGCGCCGGTTCGTCGGCCGCAAGCGCGGTCGCCGAAGGGTAGGGAGTCGTCATGCGGATGTGCCCCTGAGTGAAAGGCATGGCGGCGGCCGTTTGTCGGCGCCGTGAGACTGAGCGGACTCTCGCAACGTGCCGAGAGTCCGGTCAAGGCGGATAAGCAGCGGAAAAGGGATTGTTTGCGCTTGTTGCCAAGAGTTGACGAGAGCGGGACGTTTCGTTAGCTCTGACATGGAGGTATTTCGACGGTCCCTTGGGGAGATCCGGGCCAACGTCTGTGTCGGGCAGCCTCGTCCGGGCATGGCGAAGTCCCCGCCGACACCAGGGAGCGGCGGGGAATGTCACCGGATGTCAGCCGATCGGAATCCCGGCTTCCAAATACAGCGCGGCCCCGCGCTCCCGGGCCCGCAGGGCCCAGCGCAGCCGTTCGTAGCGGACGGGCGGCAGCAGGTCGGCGGCCTCCTCCTCGGTGACGAAGCGCCAGTCGCGCAGCTCGGGTCCGGGCAGCAGGAGGCGTCCGGCCTCGGTGGAGTCGAGGTGGCCGCCGTCGAAGAGGAGGCGCAGGCCGCCGTAGCCCGGAGGGGCGGGCGGTTCCCAGTCGACGACGAGCAGGCGGGGTACGTCGTCCAGGTGGATCCCGGTCTCCTCGGCGACCTCGCGCATGCCGGCGCGGGCGGGCGCCTCGCCCGGTTCGACGACGCCGCCGGGGAACTCCCAGCCGGCCTTGTAGGTGGGGTCGACGAGCAGCACCCGGTCCCGCTCGTCGAAGAGAAGGACACCGGCCGCGAGGGTCTCGGCGGTCGGCTCGGGTGTCTGCACGATGTCGCAGACCGGCACGGTGCCGCTGCCCACGGCCTCGGCGATGCGGGCGGCGGTCTCGTACGGCGTGAGGGCGCTGTTGTCGATCGGGTGGGCGTCGGCGGTGAGCCAGTTGGCGAGGGCGGCTCGGTACGGTTCTATGTGGTCGTACGACCACTGCCGTATTCGTATCTCTCCGTCGGGGAGGTCGGGCGGGACCTCGCGGTGGGCTATGCGCTCGCGCAGGATCGTTTCCCCCGGAGCGAGCAGGACATGCCGGACGGTGATCCGGCGCGCGGCGAGACCGCCGAAGATCTCGTCGCGGTAGTCCTGGCGCAGGAGGGTCATGGGGACCACCAGGGTCCCGTCGAGCTCGGCGAGCATCGCGGCCGCCGTGTCGATCACCAGTCGTCGCCAGATCGGCAGGTCCTGGTAGTCGCCGACCTCGGCGAGGTGTTTGGGCGGCAGCAGGTGCGTGAGCGCTGCGCCGATGACCTCGGGGTCGAAGAGCGTGCTGTTGGGGATCAGTTCGATCAGCTCCCGTGCGGTGGTGGTCTTCCCCGCACCGAACGCGCCGTTGATCCAAACGACGGTCACGTTTCCCCCTCTTCTGTTGGCCCCCTGTGGCTTGCCCGCTCCACCCTGCCACGGAAACCAGCCGCAGTTGAGGGCGCACACGCGTGGCGCCGGTGCCCCCTTTCTCAGGGGGCACCGGCGCCACGGTAGTGCTGTGCCGTACCTCGTCAGCCGTTCTTCCCGGGTGCCTTGTCGTCGGCGGCCGGGCCGTCGTCGGCGAGCGTGTGGTCGAGGTCGCTGAGCGTCTTGCCGGCGTCGGGATGACCCAGCTCCTCACCCAGGCCGTGGGACGGGGTGACCGCCGCGACGACGAAACCGGTGGCGAGGGAGGCGATGGCGAGCATGCTGCGCTTCTTCATGCCGGGTTCAACTGGCGAACCGCGCGGGGGTCACGCCCGGCATCGGTGTGATCAGGACAGCCGCACCGATGCTCACGAACGGAGCCGGACCGTCCGCTGCGGCCGACACGGTGCCGGGACCCGTTCTGACCGCCATCGACGAGGCCGACCAGGCCCGAGGCCGCCCGGCCCGATGGTGCGGCCGGGCGCGCTGCGCAGACGCTGGGCCAGGTCCTCGGCGGCCTGCGGCCATGCGGCATGGTCGAAGGCGAAGCCCGCTTCGAGGAGGCGGCCGGGGACGACACGGCGGCTCTTCAGCAGCAGCTCGGTGTCCGAGCGCAGCGCGAAGGCGCCGAGCTCCGCCATCCACCTGGTGGCGGGCAGACCCGCCGGCACGCCCCAGGCGGATCGCAGGGCGCGCATGAACGCACGGTGCGGCAGGGGCGTGGGGGCGGCGAGGTTCACCGGGCCGGCGAGGTCGTGCCGGTCGATCAGGAATTCGACCGCGCGGACGAAATCGCGGTCGTGGATCCAGGAGACGTACTGGGCACCGCCCGCGACCGGGCCGCCGAGCCCGAGCCGCGCCAGCCGCGACAGGACGTCGAAGACGCCGCCGCGGTCGGGGCTCATCACCATGGCCGAGCGCAGGGCGACCTTGCGGGTGTGCGGGGTGTCGGCCTGTTCCTGGGCCCGCTCCCAGGCCTTGGCGATCTCGACGCTGTAGGACCAGTAGTCCGGGACGCCGGGCTCGCCGCCGCCCACGAGGCCTGCCGCCTCGTCGTTGGGCGCGTCGAAGCGGTGGGCGTAGACGGTGGCCGTGCTCATCTGCAGCCAGACCCGGGGCGGTCGCGCGGCGGCCGCTATCGCCTCGCCCACGACCTGGGTGGAGCGCACTCGGGAGTCCATCATGGCCCGCAGGTTGGCCTCGGTGTAGCGGCAGCTGACGCTGCGGCCGGCCAGGTTGATCACGATGTCACTGCCGTCGATCTCCTCGGCCCACGGGCCGAGGCTCTCGCCGTCCCAGCCGACTTCGCGCTCGCGTTCCGGCCGCCTGGTCAGGACCACGACCTCATGGCCGTCGGCGCTCAGCGCCCGGTTCAGGACCGTGCCCACCTGACCGGTTCCCCCGGGTATCACGATCTTCATCCGGCTCCCCCTTCGTGTGGGGACGAGCCTAGCGCAAAAAATTGAACATGTTCAAAAAAGCGCGCGAGGCACGGCGCGACATGCAAAGAGCCCGGCCAACCCATGTGGTCGACCGAGCTCCCGACTGAACGTTCCCGCGAAGGCTCGTCACACCCCCGCAGCGGTCGCGCCCGCCTGCCTGGTGAGCGCCGCCGCGGCCGCCCCCACCAAACCCGCGTCCGTGCCCATCTGTGCAGGCGCCACCGTCAGGCCCTGGACGAAGGACAGGGTCGCGTAGTCACTGAGGGTCTTGCGCAGTGGCGTGAACAGCACGTCGCCCGCCTTGCCCACGCCGCCGCCGATGACGGCGATGTCGATCTCGACGAGGGTCGCGGTGGCCGCGATGCCGGCGGCCAGCGCCTGGGCGGCCCGCTCGAAGGAGGCCACGGCGACCGGATCGCCGGCCCGGGCCGCGGCGGCGACTGCGGCGGCGGAGGTGTCGCCGTCGGGGCCCGGCAGCCAGCCGTTCTCGATCGCCCGCCGGGCGATGTTCGGGCCGCTGGCGATGCGCTCCACGCAGCCGCGCGCGCCGCACGGGCACGGGTCGCCGTCGAGGTCGACGCTGATGTGGCCGATGTGGCCCGCGTTGCCGGTCGGTCCGGGATGCAGCTGGCCGCCCAGGACCAGGCCGCCGCCGACGCCCGTCGACACCACCATGCACAGGGCGTTGTCGTGGCCACGGGCGGCGCCCTGCCAGTGCTCGGCGGCCGTGATCGCGACACCGTCGCCGATCAGCTCGACGGGCAGCCCCCCGGTCACCGCCTGGACCCGCTGGACCAGCGGGAAGTCGCGCCAGCCGGGCACGTTGACCGGGCTCACCGTGCCCGTGGAGGCGTCCACCGGGCCGGCGCTGCCGATGCCGAGAGCCGTGGCGCGACCCCACAGGGGCGCGGCGGTCAGCTCGCCGAGCACCTCCTCGACGGCCCGCATCACGGACTCGCCGTCTTCCTTTGCGGGCGTGGCGCGCTGCGCTCGGATCAGGATCCGGCCGTGGCCGTCCACCAGCGCTCCGGCGATCTTGGTGCCGCCGATGTCGAGCGCGGCCACGAGGTCGGTGTGCATCAGTGTCGGATCTCCCCGTAAGACGTGAGAACAACCAGAGAACAACCATGAGGAAAGGAGGCCGGTCTCGCGGTGGGGGCGCAGGCCGGGGATTGCGGTGGACAGTGTCTCCCGGATCTGACAACGTTGTCCAGGCTCTATGCTCGACGCCACGCCAGTCATACAACATCATGACCGACGCAGCCGAAGTGGACGACAGGACAGGACACCGCACCGTGCCCGAGACCCACCGCCGCGCAGACCGCCTCTCCGGCAGTCGTTACGGCAACCGTCCGACCATGAAGGACGTGGCCGCGCGGGCCGGCGTCGGACTCAAGACGGTCTCGCGGGTGGTGAACGGTGAGCCGGGTGTCACGCCGGAGACGGAGCGCCGGGTCCAGGAGGCCATCGACGCCCTCGGTTTCCGTCGCAACGACAGTGCGCGGGTGCTGCGCAAGGGCCGCACCGCCAGCATCGGGCTGGTCCTGGAGGACCTCGCCGACCCGTTCTACGGCCCCCTCAGCCGCGCGGTCGAGGAGGTGGCCCGCGCCCACGGCGCCCTGCTCATCAACGGCTCCAGCGCGGAGGACCCGGAGCGCGAGCAGGAGTTGGTGCTGGCGCTGTGCGCACGGCGGGTGGACGGGCTGGTCGTCATCCCGGCCGGGGACGACCACCGGTATCTGGAGCCCGAGCTGAAGGCGGGTGTGGCCACAGTCTTCGTGGACCGTCCGGCCGGGCACATCGACGCCGACGTGGTGGTCTCGGACAACTACGGCGGCGCCCGCGACGGCGTGGCGCACCTCATCGCCCACGGGCACCGCCGGATCGGTTTCATCGGCGACATGCCCCGCATCCACACCGCCGCGGAGCGGCTGCGCGGCTACCGGGCCGCCATGGAGGACGCCGGTATCCCGGTGGAGGACTCCTGGATGTCGCTGGGCGTCACCGACCCCGAGCGCGTACGGCGGGCGGCCGAGGCGATGCTCTCCGGCCCCTCCCCCGTCACCGCGGTCTTCGCGGGCAACAACCGGGTGACGGTCACGGTGATCCGTGTCCTGGCCGAACAGGCCCGCCGGGTCGCCCTCGTCGGCTTCGACGACATCGAGCTCGCCGATCTGCTCCAGCCGGGCGTCACGGTCGTCGCCCAGGACGCGGCGGCCCTCGGCCGTACCGCCGCCGAGCGGCTCTTCCGCCAGCTGGACGGCACCCTGCTCACCCCGGAGCGCATCGAACTGCCGACCCGGCTGATCACCCGCGGCTCGGGCGAGCTGCCGCCGGCGGACTGAGCGGCCCGTGGACAACCGCACACTGGAGGCGCTCGGCCTCGCCGAGGCGCCGCGCGATCACCCCCTGCTCTACCCCGGGACGTGGCCACGGGAGTCCGGGTTGCTCGACGGCGACCGGCTGCTGCCCCTCGACCTTCTCGTGCACGAGGACCGCGTCCCCGTCCTGGCCGTCGGCTCCAACGCCAGCCCGGCCCAACTGCGGCACAAGATGGCCGAGTTCGGCATCGCCTCGCCCATCCCGATGGTCAAGGCCCGGGTCACCGGCATCGACGTGGGCGTCTCCGCGCACGTCAGCCGCATGGGATACATCTCCGCGTCGCCCTTCGAAGCGCCGGGAACCGTGCGGGAGTTGTTCGTCATCTGGCTCGACGCCGAGCAGCTCGCGGTGGTCGACGCGAGCGAGGGCGTGCCGCTGCCGAACGGCAACTACGGCCGCGCCTGGCTGCCCGCGTCCGAGGTGCGTGTGGAGGTGAGCGCCGGAGTGACGCTGCCGGGCGTGCACATGTACATCAACCGCCAGGGCGTCCTGCACAACGGCACTCCCGACGCGCCGCGCACGCACCCCGGCCAGCGGGCCCTGCTCACCGAACTCCTCGTGGGGTCCGCGCGGTTGAGGGAACTGTTCGGCGTCACGCCCGAGGAGTTCTGCGCGCGGGCCCGGGCGGACCGGAGCCTGTGCGAGCGGGGCACGGCGCTGTTCAAGGAGGCGAAGCTGGTGACGGCCTCCGGCCTGGAGCGGCATGTGCGGGTTCAACAGAGCGGGAGTCCGGGAACCGGCGCGTCGTTGTCGCCGCCCTTTATGTAGACGTCGCTGACAAAGACGTTGGTGTTGCCGCTGTCGTCGTCCGTCTTCGCCCACCAGACGTTGGTCCACTCGCCGTACGTCTCGCGGCGGCCCAGGTTCTGCTGGCAGTAGAAGTAGCTGGTGCCCGCGTTGAGGACGCCGACCTCGGTGCCGTCGGCGGTGTAGGACTTGGCGGTGCGCCAGACGTTGCAGTTGTACTTGCCGTCGCCTATGTGCCAGCAGGAGGGGGCCGGGCTGGTCTCGCCGCCTCCGCCGCCACCCGTCGTACCGCCGCCACCGGTTGTGCCACCGTCGGTGCCGCCGCCCGAGGTCTTGGTGGGGGACGGGGTGGCCCGGTCGGCGGGCGCGGTCTCGTCCTTGTCGCCCGGCGTCTTCGTCGCGGCCGGGGTCTTCCCGTCGCCCTCCTCGGTGGGCTTGGGGTCGTCCGAGCGCTCGGCGTCGGTGCGGTCGGCCGTCGGGGACGACGTGGCCGCGGAGACGCTGGAGGTGGGCTGCGCGCCGGCTTCTGCCTCACCCGCGTCGTTCAGCAGGGCGACGGTGACTCCGGCCGCGGCGAGGACGACGGTGACGGCCGCGGCGGCGAGCAGGGCGCGTCCTTTGCGGCGGGTGGGGGCGGAGGGGTGCGAAGGGTGGGCGGGATGGGAGGAGTGGGCGGAGGTCATGGGGCCGGTGGCGGCCGGGTCCGGACCGGGCGGGGTGGCGGGTCCGAAGCCGGGGGTGGGCGATCCGGCGTGGGCGGTCTGGCCGACGTGGCCGCTCTGGGCGGCATGAGCGCTCTCGGCGGCATGGGCGGTCTGGCCAGCACGCCCCGCCTCGTCGGCTTGGCCGGCATGCCCGGCATGCCCGATCGGGCCAGCCGGGCCAGCCGGGCCGCTCGCCCCGGGCGAACGGGCCGACCCGGTCGCGCCGGTGTGCCCCGCCGACCCATTCGATCCAGTCTGCCCCGTAGACCCGGCCGGCCGGTTCTGCCCCGTAAACCCGGCCGGCCCGTTCTGCCCCGTAGACCCAGCCGGCCCGTTCTCCCCCGCCGCCCCGGAATCGCCGAAGCCGGAAGCCGCCGGTACGCCATGGCCTGGAGTGCCCTGACCGGCAGCCTCCGGTGTCCCCTGCTCCGGAACCCCGGACCCCCGTGCCTCCAGCGTTCGCCGCCCTGAAGCGCCGCCCCCCTGATCCCCTGGCGCGCTCTGCCCCGCAGCCCCGAATCCCTGCCCGGCCGAATCCCCCGACTCCGCCGAACCCTCTGTCTCCCCCGATCCCGTCGGCCCCGGCGGCCCGAACGCCGGCGGTACCGCCGGCACGCTCCACTCCGTCTGCTTCCGCGTGGGTTCCGCCGGTCCCCGTAGGGTCGTCGTCGGCGTGTCCCTGCTGGACGCGTCCGCCACGGTCTGCAACAGCTCCCGCGCCTCGTCTGCCTCCGGGCGGCCCTCCGGTCGCTTGTCCAGCAGGCGCTTGAGGACGGGGCCCAGGGGCCCGGCGAGGCGGGGTTCCGGGAGCGGCTCGGTGACGATCGCGGCGAGCGTGGAGTACGTCGACGTACGACGGAAGGGCGAACCGCCCTCGACGGCCGCGAAGAGCGTGGCTCCCAGGGCCCAGATGTCGGAGGCCGGGCCCGGGTCTGCGCCCTGGGCGCGCTCGGGGGCCAAGTAGTCAAGGGAGCCGACGAGTTCGCCGCTGCGGGTGAGGTGGGTGGCCGAACCGTCGCCCGGGTCCTCCATGGTGGCGATCCCGAAGTCCGTCAGGACGACGCGCCCCGACCGGTCGAGCAGGATGTTGCCGGGCTTCACGTCGCGGTGCAGGACGCCGACGGCGTGGGCGGCGGCCAGCGCGTCCATCACCTTGGCGCCGATCCCGGCCACCTCACGCGGGTCCAGGGTGCCCTTCTCGCGCAGCACGTCGTCCAGGGACGGCCCGTCCACCAGCTCCATCACGATCAGCGGACGGCCGTCGACCTCGGTCACGTCGTGCACGGCCACGACGCCGGGATGGCGCACCCTTGCCGCCGCGCGGGCCTCGCGCTGCATCCGCAGCCGCAGACCGGCGAGTTCGGGCCCGTCGGCGTCGGTGTAGGTGCGCAGTTCCTTGACGGCGACCTCACGGCCGAGCACCTCGTCGACGGCCCGCCAGACCACCCCCATGCCGCCGCGCCCGAGCTGCGCCACGACGCGATAGCGCCCGGCCAGCAGCCGACCGGCCCCGTCCGCCTGCCCGTACTCCCCCGAAGACACCGCCGCCCCGTTCCTGTGACCCGTCCCTGCGTGCCGTACAGACTACGGGGCAGGAGTGACAACGCCAGCCGGATGGGGACCGCTGTGACAGGCCCGCTACTTGGCGGAGACCGTTAGGGCCCTTCTGATGGATCTCCGCGGCGTCGCGACGCCCGGCACGCTCCCCCACTGCCTTAAGGGCGTGGGCGGTGCCCCCCACTCGCCGCACCGCGCGAAAGCCCTAGTAGCGCCGCCACGAGGGCTTCCGCGCGGCACGCCGAGAGCACGCACCGGACGCCGCTCCTTCTCCCACGGAGATCCATCAGAAGGGCCCTAGATCACCCCGGCGGGGCGCGGCGAAGCCCTCGAGGTCGGCCCGGGTCAGGCCGGTCAGGCGGGCGACCTCGGCGATGTCGAGGGCGCCACAGTCCAGGCCGCGCAGCAGGTAGCCGCTGAGTGCCTTGGCGGTGGCGGGCTCGTCCATGACGTCACCGCCCATGCGGCCCGCGTAGCGGGCGAGGCGGCCGGCGGCCTGTTCGAAGCCCTCGCGGTAGAAGGCGAAGACGGCCGCGTACCGGGTGGGGATGTGGCCGGGGTGCATGTCCCAGCCCTGGTAGTAGGCGCGTGCCAGGGCGCGGCGGGTGAGGCCGTAGTGCAGCCGCCAGGCGTCGTGGACCTTCGCGGTCGGGCCGACCGGCAGGACGTTCGTCGAGCCGTCCGAGACGCGGACGCCGGTACCCGCCGCCGCGACCTGCATGATCGCCTTGGCGTGGTCGGCGGCGGGGTGGTCGCTGGCCTGGTGGGCGGCGGAGACGCCGAGGCAGGCGCTGTAGTCGAAGGTGCCGTAGTGGAGGCCGGTGGCGCGGCCCTCGGCGGCCTGGATCATGCGGGCGACCGTCGCGGTGCCGTCGGTGGCGAGGATGGACTGGCTGGTCTCGATCTGGATCTCGAAGCCGATCCGGCCGGGTTCCAGCCCGCGCGCCTTCTCGAAGGCCTCCAGGAGCCGCACCATGGCGGTGACCTGCTCGGGATACGTCACCTTCGGCAGCGTCAGCACCAGCCCGTCGGGCAGGCCGCCGGCCTCGATCAGGCCGGTGAGGAAGATGTCGAGGGTGCGTATGCCCCGGTCGCGGACGGGCGCCTCCATGCACTTCATGCGGATGCCCATGTACGGGGCCGCCGTGCCGTTCTCGTACGCCTCGGCGATCAGCCGTGCCGCGCGGGCGGCCGTCTCGTCCTCCTCGGCGTCCGGGCGCGGGCCGTAGCCGTCCTCGAAGTCGACGCGCAGGTCCTCGATGGGCTCGCGCTCCAACTTGGCGCGCACCCGCGCGTACACGGGCTCGGCGAGTTCCTCGGACAGGCCGAGGACGGCGGCGAAGGAGGCGGCGTCCGGGGCGTGTTCGTCCAGGGCGGCGAGGGCCCAGTCGCCCCAGGAGCGGATGGTGTCGGCGGCGAAGGCGTCGCCGGGGACGTAGACGGTGTGGACGGGCTGACGGGTGCCGGGGTCTCCGGGGTAGCGGCGCTCCAGTTCGGCGTCGACCGGCGCGAGGGAGGCGCTGATCTCCTCGCTGACGGCGCCCGCGAGGCTCGTCGCCACCTGCTCCTGCTGGCCTTGGCCCATCCCACACCCTCCTGTTTTCCGCTGTACGGAATCAACAATCCGTAGAGCGAAGCTATCGGTCACCCTTCCTGCCGGTCAACACCGTCTTCCCTCTCGATCCACTCCGGCATCTCGGCATGTTCACGTCTATCTGGCACCGTTTCCTCACGTCGTTCGCACAACTGCACAGCGCACCCCGCACGACTCGCCCGGAAGCCGCCGCAGAAGGAGCCCCTGTGCGAAACCACAGCCGAGTCACGCGCCGCATGGGCCTGAAGACCGCGTTAGCCGCCACGATCTCCGTACCCCTGTCCAGTACAGCACTCTCCACCGCACCCGCCTCGGCGGACGAACGCCTGAGCGGCCCGCTGGAGGTCATGTCCTTCAACCTCCGCTTCGCGAGCACTACCGAGCCCAACAGCTGGGCCGTCCGCAGACCCGTGATGCGCGAACTGCTGCGCCGCGAGGGCCTGCACCTGATCGGCACCCAGGAGGGTCTCTACCGGCAGTTGCACGACATCGAGTCCGACCTCGGACCCCACTACGACTGGATCGGCACCGGACGCGCGGGAGGCAGCCGCGACGAGTTCATGGCGATCTTCTACGACACCCGCCGCCTGACCCCGCAGGAGTACGACCACTTCTGGCTCTCCGACACGCCGAACGTGGTCGGGTCGAACACCTGGGGCGGCGGTTCCATCCGGATGGTGACCTGGGTCCGATTCCGTGACCTCCTCGACGGCGACCGGGAGTTCTACTTCCTGAACACCCACCTCGACAACGCCAGCCAGTACGCACGCGCGCGTGCCGCGACCCTGACCACCCAGCGGATCGCCGGGCTGAACCGTTCGCTGCCGCTCGTGGTGACCGGCGACTTCAACGTCGCCGCCCACAAGAACCCGGTCTACGACACGATGCTGGGCGCCGGCCTCGTCGACACCTGGGACACCGCGGCCGAGCGGAGCAAGCTCTACGCGACCTTCCACGGCTACAAACCGCTGACGCCCGACGGCGACCGCATCGACTGGATCCTCGCCACGCCCGGCGTCCGGACGCACCGGGCCTCGATCAACACCTTCGCGCGGAACGGGCAGTTCCCGAGCGATCACCTGCCGGTGCAGGCGTCCCTGAGCCTGGTATGAGCCGAGGCCCCCGCGACCGCCTTGAAGCGGTCACGGGGGCCTCGTACTCCCGAGAGCTGGAATCAGCCCTTGCGGGCCTTGATCTCCTCGGTGAGCTGCGGGACGACGTCGAAGAGGTCGCCGACCACGCCGTAGTCGACGAGGTCGAAGATCGGGGCCTCGGCGTCCTTGTTGACCGCCACGATCGTCTTCGAGGTCTGCATACCGGCCCGGTGCTGGATCGCGCCCGAGATGCCGGAGGCGATGTACAGCTGCGGGGAGACGGACTTGCCGGTCTGGCCGACCTGGTTGGTGTGCGGGTACCAGCCCGCGTCCACCGCCGCACGCGAGGCACCGACGGCCGCACCGAGGGAGTCGGCTAGGGCCTCGATGATCGCGAAGTTCTCCGCGCCGTTGACGCCACGGCCGCCGGAGACCACGATCGCGGCCTCGGTCAGCTCCGGACGGCCGGTCGACTCGCGCGGGGTGCGAGCGGTGACCTTGGTGCCGGTGGCCTTCTCCGAGAAGGTCACCTCCAGTGCCTCGACTGCGGCGTTGGCCGGGGCGGCCTCCACGGCGGCCGAGTTCGGCTTGACCGTGATGACCGGGGTGCCCTTGGAGACACGGGACTTGGTGGTGAAGGCGGCGGCGAACACCGACTGGGTGGCCACCGGGCCCTCGTCGCCGGCCTCCAGGTCGACGGCGTCGGTGATGATGCCGGAACCGATGCGCAGCGCCAGACGGGCGGCGATCTCCTTGCCCTCCGCGGAGGAGGGGACCAGCACGGCGGCCGGGGAGACGGCCTCGTACGCGGCCTGGAGGGCGTCGACCTTCGGGACGACCAGGTAGTCGGCGTACTCGGCGGCGTCGTGGGTGAGGACCTTGACCGCGCCGTGCTCGGCGAGGGTGACGGCGGTGTCGGCGGCGCCGTTGCCCAGCGCGACAGCGACCGGCTCGCCGATGCGGCGGGCCAGGGTCAGCAGCTCCAGGGTGGGCTTGCGGACGGCACCGTCCACGTGGTCGACGTAGACGAGAACTTCAGCCATGGGATTGCTCTCCTGCTTACGAAAGTTTCAGGGGCGGTCAGCGAACTACGAGCCTTTAGATGAACTTCTGGCTCGCGAGGAACTCAGCGAGCTGCTTGCCGCCCTCGCCCTCGTCCTTGACGATCGTGCCGGCCGTGCGGGCCGGACGCTCCACCGCGGAGTCCACGACCGTGTAGGAGCCCTCGAGACCGACCTCCTCGGCCTCCAGGTCCAGATCCGACAGGTCCCAGGACTGAACCGGCTTCTTCTTGGCCGCCATGATGCCCTTGAAGGACGGGTAACGCGCCTCGCCCGACTGGTCGGTCACCGACACGACCGCGGGGAGGGAGGCCTCGAGCTGCTCGGAGGCGGCGTCGCCGTCCCGGCGGCCCTTGACGGTGCCGTCCTCGACCGAGACCTCGGACAGCAGTGTGACCTGCGGGACGCCCAGGCGCTCCGCGAGCAGGGCGGGTACGACGCCCATGGTGCCGTCGGTGGACGCCATGCCGGAGATCACCAGGTCGTAACCGGCCTTCTCGATGGCCTTGGCCAGCACCAGCGAGGTGCCGATGGCGTCGGTGCCGTGCAGGTCGTCGTCCTCGACGTGGACGGCCTTGTCGGCGCCCATGGACAGCGCCTTGCGCAGCGCGTCCTTGGCGTCCTCCGGGCCCACCGTCAGGACGGTGATCTCCACGTCGTCGTCGGAGTTCTCGGAGATCTGCAGCGCCTGCTCGACCGCGTACTCGTCGAGCTCGGAGAGCAGACCGTCCACGTCGTCCCGGTCGACGGTCAGGTCATCGGCGAAGTGCCGGTCGCCAGTGGCGTCGGGCACGTACTTCACAGTGACAACGATCCTCAAGCTCACGCCGGCTCTCCTACTGCATCGACATTTCTCTGCTGCCTCTTGCAGGCAGCATAGGCGCCCCAAGCGGCCGATCCCGGTCGGGGCGACCTGCGCTCCGACCAAAATATTACTCGTCAGTACACCCAGTTCGTTCCCGCTAAGCAAGCGCTTTGAACTGTGACCTTTGCAACGCAGCGTAATCGGAACTCGACGGCTTCGCACTCGACGACTTCAACGGCTTCGGCGACTTCGGGGACTTCGGCGACTTCGCTGAGGAAGGGGCGAGCCGATCAGTCACGCAGGCCGTGGAACCGCCCCTGGTGGTAGAGCAGCGGCCGGCCGGGGCCGGTGGGGTCGCCGAGAACGACCTCGGCCACCACGATGCGGTGGTCGCCAGCCGGTACGCGTCCGGCGACCCGGCACACCAACCACGCTTGGACGTCGTCGAGGACGGGGACGCCCTCGGGGCCCTCGTGCCAGGAGGTCGCCGGGCCGAAGCGGTCGGCGCCGCTGCGGGCGAAGGTGGCGGCCAGGTCCTGCTGGTGCTCACCGAGTATGTGCACGCCGACGTGGTCGGCCTCGGATATCGCGGGCCAGCTGGAGGCACCCGTGCCGATACCGAAGGAGAGGAGCGGCGGCTCGGCGGAGACCGAGGTGAGGGAGGTGGCGGTGAAGCCGACCGGGCCGGCGTCGCCGCGCGCGGTGATCACGGCGACTCCCGCCGCGTGCCGCCGGAAGACGGAGCGCAGCAGGTCGGGAGAGGCGAGCCGGGGGGTGCCGAGGCCGGGCGTGGCCGTCATGGAGTGGTCCTTCTGCGAGGAGTGGCGATCAGGTCCGTGGCTGCTCAACAGCCCGGACAGCGCGCGCTCGCGGTACGGGCGAGGTCGACGTGGACCCGCCCGAAGAGAAGGAGTTCCGAAGGCATACGGTCAGGTTGACGATAGGTGGTGCGCACAGTCAAGTACGTCCCGGGATATGGGAGATGCCTCACGCCGGCACCACCGCCCTCACGTCGGCCCCCACCGCACTCACACGGCCTCCCCCAGCGCGGCGATCACGTCGGCCTTGCGCGGCTGGCCGGTGGCACGCCGTACGACCCGGCCGTCGGCGTCCAGGACCAGCACGGTCGGGGTCTTGAGGATGTCGAGTTCGCGGACGAGGTCGAGGTGGTCCTCGGCGTCGATCTCCACGTGGGTCACGCCCGGGACCATGTCGGCCACCTCGCCCAGGACCCGTCGGGTCGCCCGGCAGGGGGCGCAGAAGGCGCTGGAGAACTGGACGAGTGTGGCGCGCTGGCCGAGCGGCCCGCCCAGTTCGGCCGCGCCGAGCCGCTTTCCGTCGTCGCGCCCGCGCACCCGTACCCTCCCGCTCCGCCGCCGATGCAGCACTCCGTAGGCGCTCGCCAGCGCGAGCACCGCCACGCACACCACGAGTCCGGTCATCATCTGCACAAGCATTCACGAGACCGCAAAGATTCCCGGCTCCCCGAACCCCTCCCGCTGCGGAATGCTTGGTTCCCATGAACCCCATGGACATTGATGTGAGGGGACCGCGCTTCGGTGCGGCCATGACGACCGTCGTACTGGCGGTCGCGCTGATCACAGGCAGCGCCTGGCTGCTGGCGTGGCAGACGCTGGCGTTCGCGTCGGGGACGGCGGGCGGGGTGGGCCGTTCACCGTACGGCTGGCTGTTCCGCAAGGTGGTGCGGCCGCGGATCGGGCCGCCGACCGAGTTCGAGGCGCCGGAGCCTCCGCGGTTCGCGCAGGCGGTGGGGCTCGTCTTCGCGGGCGTCGGACTCGTCGGTTACACGCTCGGGCCGGACTGGCTGGGAATCGCCGCCACCGGTGCCGCGCTCGCGGCCGCCTTCCTGAACGCGGCGTTCGGGTACTGCCTGGGATGCGAGATGTACCTGCTCGCACGGCGGGCAACGGTACGCGCGCAGTAAAGCCGCCTTAAAACGCCGAGGTGGGTCATGGGAGTGGACGTGACGAGAATCTCGCTGTCGGCGGGCACCAGGACTGGCTACCCGTCCGTTCTTCGGGCACGATCTGCGAGATGCCGTAAACCTACGGCCGCGTAACTTTCCGCCTGGAGCTCCCTTCCCAGGCAGAGAAGGAAGGGCCCACACCGTCCATGGCTGAGCTTGTCTACCGTCCCGTCGTTGGTCTCGCCCAGGCGTTGTTCAAGGCGTGGGACCTCAAGATCGACTGCAAGGGTTCGGAGAACATCCCCCGCTCGGGCGGTGCCGTGCTGGTGAGCAATCACATCAGCTACCTGGACTTCGTCTTCAACGGACTGGCGGCGCTCCCGCAGAAACGTCTCGTTCGTTTCATGGCGAAGGAGTCCGTCTTCCGCCACAAGATCTCCGGTCCGCTGATGCGCGGTATGAAGCACATCCCGGTCGACCGCAATCAGGGCGAGGCGGCGTACGCGCACGCGCTGGACTCGCTGCGGTCCGGCGAGATCATCGGGGTCTTCCCGGAGGCCACCATCTCGCCGTCGTTCACGCTGAAGACCTTCAAGTCGGGCGCCGCGCGTCTGGCCCAGGAAGCGGGCGTTCCGCTGATCCCGATGGCAGTGTGGGGCACGCAGCGGCTGTGGACCAAGGGCCACCCGCGCAACTTCAAGCGCAGCCACACCCCGATCACCATCCGGGTCGGCGAGGCGCTCGAGGCCTCCCGCGACAAGTACGCCGGCGCCATCACCCGGCAGCTGCGCGAGCGCGTCCAGGAACTGCTGGAGGCCGCCCAGCGCGCCTACCCGGTGCGCCCCAGGGACGCGAACGACACCTGGTGGATGCCGGCCCACCTCGGCGGCACCGCGCCGACACCGGAAGAGGTCCGCGCGGCCGAGGCACGCTGACACCCCACGCTCCGGCCGGCCGGATCAGGACGCCGGACCGTGATCCGCGCCTCCGGGCTGAACTTCTCCAGCAGTTCGCTGAGATGCCGGTCGGGACAGAGGGCGTGCCGGCCGCCGAGTTCGGGGTCCGCGCGTTGCCGGGCGCGGACCTCAATGCGTCGGGATACGTGCGCTACACGGCCACGGCCGGGGAGGCGACGTCGCACCCGCAGGAGACCCGGGTCACCGTGGGCAACGGCCCGGACCTGGGGCTCAGCGAGGCCGATGACCAGCGAGGACTGAAGCCGGGCACGGACACCCGGCGTGCGGGCGACCGTGACAACGCTCGTGATCAATACACCTGGCGAGCCATCTCCTCCTTGAGCGCCGCCACGAACGTGTCCACGTCCTCCTCCATCGTGTCGAACGCGCACATCCAGCGCACGTCGCCGGCCGCCTCGTCCCAGAAGTAGAAGCGGAACCGGCGCTGCAGGCGCTCGCTCACCTCGTGCGGGAGGCGGGCGAAGACCGCGTTGGCCTGCACGGGGTAGAGGATCTCCACGCCGTGCACGGCCCGGACCCCTTCCGCGAGCCGCTGGGCCATCTCGTTGGAGTGGCGGGCGTTGCGCAGCCACAGGTCCCTGGCGAGCAGGGCCTCCAACTGCACGGACACGAAGCGCATCTTGGAGGCGAGCTGCATGGACAGCTTGCGCAGGTGCTTCATGTGGCTGACGGCGTCCTGGTCGATGACGACGACCGCCTCGCCGAACAGCGCGCCGTTCTTCGTGCCGCCCAGGGAGAGGATGTCGACGCCGACGGCGTTGGTGAACGTCCGCATCGGCACGTTCAGGGAGGCCGCCGCGTTGGCTATGCGGGAGCCGTCCAGGTGGACCTTCATGCCGCGCGCGTGGGCGTGGTCGCAGATCGCGCGGATCTCGTCCGGCGTGTAGACCGTGCCCAGTTCGGTGGCCTGGGTGATCGAGACGACCTGCGGCATCGCGCGGTGCTCGTCCTCCCAGCCGTACGCCTGCCGGTCGATCAGCTCGGGCGTCAGCTTGCCGTCGGGCGTGGGCACGGTGAGCAGTTTCAGGCCGCCCATGCGCTCGGGGGCGCCGCCCTCGTCGGCGTGGATGTGCGCGCTCTCGGCGCAGATGACCGCGCCCCAGCGGTCGGTGATCGCCTGGAGGGCGACGACGTTGGCGCCGGTGCCGTTGAAGACCGGGAACGCCTCGGCCGTGGCGCCGAAGTGGCTGCGGACGATCCGCTGGAGGTTCTCGGTGTAGACGTCCTCGCCGTAAGCGACCTGGTGCCCGCCGTTGGCCAGGGCCAGGGCGGCGAGCACCTCCGGGTGGGCTCCGGCGTAGTTGTCGCTGGCGAAACCGCGGACCTCCGGGTCGTGATGGCGACGCGCGTCGGTCTTCGGCGGGTTCACGGCTTCTCGGTCAGCCACAGACGGTTTCCGTTCACTTCGGCGGCGGGCTTCTCCCAGATCCCGACGATGGCCTCGGCCAGGTCCTTGACGTCCGTGAAGCCCGCGAACTTCGCGTTGGGGCGCTCGGCGCGCATGGCCTCGTGCACCAGTGCCTTCACCACCAGGATCGCAGCCGCCGACGTCGGCCCCTCGGCGCCCCCGGCCTTGCGGAAGTAGTCGGCCATGGCCAGCGTCCACGCCTCGGCGGCGGCCTTGGCGGCCGCGTAGGCGGCGTTGCCCGCGGTGGGCTTGCTCGCGCCCGCGGCGCTGATCAGGACATACCGGCCGCGGTCGCTGCGCTGCAGCCCCTCGTGGAAGGCGAGAGAGGTGTGCTGGACGGTACGGACGAGCAGCATCTCCAGGAAGTCCCAGTCGTCGAGACTCGTCCTGGTGAAGGTCTCGCTGCCGCGCCAGCCGCCGACGAGGTGGACCAGCCCGTCGACGCGGCCGAAGTCCTTCTCGACACGGGTGGCCCACTCACGGGTCGCCTTCAGGTCGAGCAGGTCGACCGTGTCACCCGTGACGGTCGCGCCCCCGTGCGCGTAGCTCGCCGCGTCCACGGCCTCGGCCAGGCGCTCGGGGTCGTTGTCCGAGCCGATGACGGTCGCGCCCGCCTCGGCGAGCCGGAGCAGTGTCGCCCGCCCGGCGGGTCCGCCCGCGCCGGCCACCGCGATCACCGCACCGCTGAGAGCCCCGTTCCCCATGATCTTCGCCTCCTGAGCAGTGTCCGTGTCCATGGTGTGCCGTGTGGGCGCACCGGTAGCGCGGTCGCTCATGCGGCGACCCGCTCGGCGTTGTCCGCCGTGATGCCCTTCGTGGAGGCGATCACGTTCTTCAGCTTCTTGGACAGTGCCTCATAGAACATGCTCAGCGGAAACTCGTCCGGAAGCACGTCATCGACGAGTTTCCGCGGCGGCAGGCTCAGGTCGAGGGCGTCGGGGCCCTTGGCCCACTTGGAGCCGGGGTGTGGGGCAAGGTAGGTGGCGACCAGCTCGTACCCGGCGAACCAGTGGACCAGCTTGGGGCGGTCGATGCCCTCGCGGTAGAGCTTCTCGATCTCGGCGCACAGCTGGTTGGTGACCTGCGGGGCGCGCTGCCAGTCGATGAACAGCTTGTTGTCGGTCCAGCGGACGACGTCGTGCTTGTGCAGGTGGGCGAAGAGGAGCTGGCCGCCGAGGCCGTCGTAGTTGCGCACGCGCTCGCCGGTGACGGGGAAGCGGAACATGCGGTCGAAGAGCACCGCGTACTGCACGTCTCGGGCCTGCGGGACGCCGTCCGCCTCAAGCTTCACCGCCTCCTTGAAGGCGGTGAGGTCGCAGCGCAGCTCCTCCAGGCCGTACATCCAGAACGGCTGGCGCTGCTTGATCATGAACGGGTCGAACGGCAGGTCGCCATGGCTGTGGGTGCGGTCGTGAACCATGTCCCACAGCACGAAGGCCTCCTCGCAGCGCTTCTGGTCGTCGACCATGGCGGCGACGTCCTCGGGCAGGTCCAGACCCAGGATGTCGACGGCGGCCGCGGTGACGCGGCGGAAGCGGGCGGCCTCGCGGTCGCAGAAGATGCCGCCCCAGCTGAACCGCTCGGGGGCCTCCCGCACGGCGATGGTCTCGGGGAAGAGGACGGCCGAGTTGGTGTCGTAGCCGGCCGTGAAGTCCTCGAACTTGATGCCGCAGAACAGTGGGTTGTCGTAGCGGGTGCGCTCCAGTTCGGCCAGCCAGTCCGGCCAGACCATACGCAGCACGACCGCTTCGAGGTTGCGGTCCGGGTTGCCGTTCTGCGTGTACATCGGGAAGACGACCAGGTGCTGGAGGCCGTCCGCGCGGTTCGCCGCGGGCTGGAAGGCCAACAGCGAGTCGAGGAAGTCGGGCACCTTGAAGCCGCCGTCGGCCCAGTGGTGCAGGTCCTTCACGAGGGCCGCGTGGTAGTCGGCGTCGTGCGGGAGCAGCGGGGACAACTCTTCCACCGCGTGGACCACACGCCGTACGACGAGTTCGGCGTCCGCGGGGTCCGGTGCGCCCTCGGCCTCGAAGTCGATCGATCCGTCCTTGGACTGCCATGGCCGGATCTGCTCCACGGCATCCTTGAGCACGGGCCACGCCGGGTGCTCCACCACCCGAGTCGCGGGAGAAACCTGCTCCCCCGAAGCCGCCTGCACAAGAATTTCCGTCATGTCCCATCCTCCCCTGGAGAACCTCGCGTAAGGAGACCGTATACATACGCGGTTTCTCCCAGCAAGGTGAGGCCCAGGAAATTATCCTGCGTACCCCTGACCTACACAGAACATTTTCCTGCCTGGCGCCGCGACGACAACTGCTTCCGCTTCACACACCCGCCCCCGGCGCAGGCTCGGGTCCATCGCGAGGCGGGGCCGTTAGGCTGCGGATCTGCCCGTGTGGCCGCCCCCCGCGGCCCGCGCGGGCCGCCGAGCCGCCGTCGACGGAAGCGAGTTGAACCTTGAACTTCCTTACCATCGGTCACCGCGGAATCATGGGTGTCGAACCCGAGAACACCCTCCGTTCCTTCGTCGCGGCCGAACAGGCCGGCCTCGACGTCCTCGAACTCGATCTGCATCTGAGCAAGGACGACGCCCTGGTCGTCATGCACGACACCCACGTGGACCGTACGACCGACGGCAGCGGCCCGATCGCCGAGCTGACCCTCGCCGAACTGCGTGCCCTGGACGCGGGCCGTGGGGAGCGCGTTCCGGTGTTCGAAGAGGTCCTGGACGCCGTGCGGTCGCCGCTGCAGGCCGAGATCAAGGACGTGGCGGCGGCGCGTGCGCTGGCCGAGGTGATGCACGAGCGGAACCTGGTCTCGCGGGTCGAGGTGTCCTCGTTCCACGACGAGGCGATCGCCGAGATCGCCCGGCTGGTGCCGGGTGTACGGACCGCGCTCATCGGCAGCCGATACGGCACCGACATCGTGGACCGGGCGGTGGAGGTCGGCGCCGCGACCGTCTGCCTGAACATCCGCCGGCTCACCCTTGAGGTCGTGGAGCACGCACGGAAGGCCGACCTGAAGACCATCGGCTGGGTGGTGAACACGCAGGACCACCTGCGACTAGTACGCGCCCTGGAGCTGGACGGCGCGACCACCGACTACCCGGAGATCAAGCGCACCGGCCGCTTCACGGCGTAACGATCAGCTGACCGCCGTAACGATCACGCGAGCTCCTTGACCAGCAGCTCGAACCGCAGGTCGTCGCGCTGCGGAATGCCGAAGCGCTCGTCGCCGTACGGGAAGGGGGTCATCCGACCCGTACGGCGGTAGCCGCGGCGCTCGTACCAGGCGATGAGGTCGTTCCGTACGGAGATCACGGTCATGTGCATCTCCGTGGCACCCCAGGTCTCCTGGGCCTGCCGCTCCGCCTCCGCGATGATCACCTTCCCGAGGCCCCCGCCCTGCTGCTGGGGGCTGACCGCGAACATCCCGAAGTAGGCGTGCTCGCCGCGGTGTTCGAGCTGGCAGCAGGCGACGATCCGACCCTCGCGCTCGACCGTGAGCAGTCGGCTGTCGGGCGACTTGATGACGTCCAGCACGCCCTCGGGGTCGGTCCGCTGGCCTTCGAGGATGTCCGCCTCGGTGGTCCACCCGGTGCGGCTGGAGTCCCCTCGGTACGCCGACTCGATCAGCGCGACGAGCGCGTCCACATCGGCGTCGGTGGCATCGCGGAAGGTCAGTCCGGTGGCGGTGGCGTCCATGGCTCGGATCTCCGGTTCTTCGGCGCGGCTCGGGCATCGAAGAGAGTAACCCTGCCATTAGGCTCCGGGTGCATGGTGCACGTACTAAGTGGCCGAACGCTGCTGCGGCCCACCGATCCGGAACGGTCCCGCGTCTTCTACGGCGAGCAGCTGGGCCTCGCCGTCTACCGGGAGTTCGGCACGGGGGCGGAGCGCGGCACCGTCTACTTCCTCGGTGGCGGCTTCCTGGAGGTCTCCGGGCGGTCCGACACCCCCCCGTCCCCGGCCGTGCGGTTGTGGCTCCAGGTCGAGGACGTGGCCGCGGCACACGACGAGCTGCGGGGCAAGGGCGTCGAGATCGTGCGGCCACCGGTGAAGGAGCCGTGGGGGCTGGTCGAGATGTGGATCGCGGATCCGGACGGCACGCCGATCGTGCTGGTGGAGGTGCCGGCGGACCATCCGCTGCGCTACCGGCCCGGTATCTGAGGTCGGCCGGGCCGGTGCTCCCAGCGGCGGTCGGCGCGGGTCAGTTCGCGGAAGCCCGCCGAGGTCAGTGGTCGATCATCGTGCGGTCGGTGGCCGGTTCGCAGGCAAGCAGCCGGTCCACGCCGCACAGTCGCGGCCAGTCCGCGGCCTGGGCGAGGAGCCACTGTTCCATGCCCTGGCCGTACTGCGCCGGGCCGATGTGCAGGTTGCCGACGTCGGCGAGGCCCGCCGCGCGAGTGTGGCGTTCCGGGCGGGCGAGGGACGTGTCGACCTCGATGAAGCCCAGGGCGCGGCCGTCGGCGTACGCCGTGAAACGGGTGCCGCACTCCCCCAGCGTGCGCTCGACGGTGACACAGGCTCACCGATGTCCCGGTAGCACTCGCCGACGTCGGCGTCGGCGCGGTAGCGCAGCAGGTGGGCCGCCGCCATCACGGAGCCGCGCTGCTCGGCGACAAGGGTGACCCGCTCGCTCACCCACGGGTCGGTGAGGGACTCTCCGGGCTGTCGCTCCATGTCACTGAGAACCGTGTTCACGGAGACGGAGACGCCGGGGACGACGGCGGCCACGTGCGCGTTGATCAGGTCGGTGAGCTGGTCGCGGTCGTCGCGGCGGAAGGGGCGCACCTCGAGCGCGGACATGCGGGACCTCCGGGTCATCGGATGAGTGCTGGAGGCCGCCATGCGGTGCGGTACGGGGCCGAGCGTACGACGCCGACGGCGCCGGCTCCAGAGGATTTCGCCGGATGGCCGGTGGCCGGGGCGGGGCTTAGCGTGCTGGAGGGGGTTTCCCTGCGGATTTCCCTGCGGAAGGAACGCCATGAAGCTCGACAAGCCGGTGACCGGCGGGCCCTGCTGGGCCGAGCTCGGGACCAGTGACCTGGCGGGTGCCAAACGGTTCTACGAGGAGTTGTTCGGCTGGCGTGCCGAGACGGATCCCCGGCAGGAGGCGGGCGGCTACACGTTCGCGCACCTCGGGGACGCGCCGGTCGCCGCGCTGAGCCCGCTGTACCAGGAGGGGCAGCCCGTCGCATGGAGCGTGTCGTTCGCCGTGCCGGACGTGGACGCCGCCACCGCGCGGGTGGCTGAGGCCGGCGGGAGCGTCCTGGTGGGCCCGATGGACGTCTTCGACCTGGGCCGCTTCGCCGTGGTCCGCGATCCGACCGGCGCCGCCTTCCACCTGTGGCAGGCACGGACCTTCCCGGGCGCCGGGCTGCTCAACGCGCCCGGCTCGCTGGGCTGGGTGGAGTTGCTGACCCGCGCCCCCGAGCGGGCCGTCGACTTCTACACGACGGTGTTCGGCTGGAGCGTCAACGCCTCGGAGAACTACACCCAGTGGGGCATCGACGGCGCGGACTTCGGCGGCATGGTGACGATGGACGACAAGTTCCCCCACGAGGTGCCGGCGCACTGGCTGCCGTACTTCGCGGTCGAGGACGTGGACGCGACCTCGGCCAGGGCGGCGGAGGCGGGCGGCAGCATCCTCATGGAGCCCACCTCCGTGCCGGACGGACCGCGGATCGCCGTGCTGCGGGATCCGCAGGCGGCGATGTTCGGTATGTACCGGGCGGCAGACGAGAAGTGAGAGCGGGCTGTGCGCTGCCGTCCGAGCCGGGTAGCGTGCGGCGCGTGCGTTGACCTTCAGGGCGGCGGCGCAGCGGCCGCCGCGGACGGAACGACCACCCTCCCGCAGACATGGCGGCGAGGGCGGCCGGTGTTCTCATCCCGTCGCACCCCGGAGATCACACGTGAGCCACGAACTCCCCCTGTCCTACGACGCGTTCCTCGCCCGCGCCGCCGACGACCCGGCCGTCGTCGGCCTCGCCCTGAAGGGCTCCCACGCCCACGACGGCATGGCCACGGAACACTCCGACCACGACTTGTACGTCATCCTCGCCGACGACGCCGACGCCGACGCCGACGCCGACGCCATGGTGAGCGACCTCGCCCGTCTTGACGGCCACCGCTCCGCGCGGCTCGACCTCGTCGTCACCACGGTCGAGGGTTTTCGCCGGCTCGGCGGCTGGGAACGGTATGCCCTCGCCCGGGCTCGCGTCCTGCTCGACCGGCTCGACGGCCAGATCGCCGAGATCGTCGCCGCCAAGGGGCGCCTGGGCGAGGAAGAGGCGTTCAGGGCGGCGTCAGGCCGGCTCGACGCCTACGCCAACTCGCTCTACCGGTCGGTCAAGAACGCTCGGGACGGCCATCCGCTCGCCGCCCGACTGGACGCCGCCGACAGCATGTCGTCCCTGCTGGAGCTGTTGTTCGCCCTCGATCGCCGTCCACGGCCGTACAACAAGTACCTGGAGTGGGAGCTGGAGCGGTTCCCCCTGCCGGGATGGGAGACGGACGCCCTGCTGGAGCTGGTCGGCCGGATCGTGGGCGCCGGTGAGGTGGCTGCGCAGCGGCGGCTCTTCGCCCGGGTCGAGGACGCGGCACGACGAGCCGGGCACGGCCCCACACTGGACGCGTGGGGCGAGGATCTGGACCTCATGCGGCCTAGGTGCTCGGGAACAGCGGCGTCACGGTGGCTTGGTCGATGACCGGGGCGTGAGCCGAACGCCCGCCGTACTCGTCTCGGGTGTCGCCGTCGAAGCCGGGGAGGAGGTCGGCGGTGAAGGTGACCGTGTTGGCGCCCTGTCGCAGCGTGACAGGGATCGAGAGGTTCCCGAAGTTGTTGAAGTGGAAAGTGGTGGGGAAGAGTACGCGGTGAGGGTCGGCCGCGTTGACGGAGACGTCCGCGTGGCGGCAGACCGGGTCCGGGTTGTAGTGGGTGGCGGGCGCCTGCTCGCTGCTCGCGTAGCGGATCGTCAGCGCGTGTCGTCCGGCGCGCTCCGCCGTCACGGTCAGCGTGAGCGCGTTGTCGGTCCCGCCGCCGATACCGTCCACCGCCTTGCCGCCGGTGGCGTACGCGTATCCGGTCACCTTCGCGGTGCCGGTCAGGGCGCCTTCCTCGGCCGGGTACGCGGTGGTGGGCAGCAGCCCGCGGGACGGGCCGACGCGCAGCCGGTCCACCACCAGGCACTCCGAAGTGCCGGTGACCGTGAGCTTGTTGATCCCTCCGTTCAGGAACAGCGGGACGGCCCCCCGCTCCACGCGCCCGGCCTCCTCGCCGTTGACCGTCAGCAGACCTTCCCCGGGTCCGAGCACGTCGACGGTCACGCCGGCCTCGCCGTCGTCGGCCGCGTGCACCCAGAAGGTGACCGTGCCGCCTCTCGGCAGTACGGCGGCGCCGGGCCCCGACGCTCCGAGGTACGCGTGGCTGACGGCCGCGCCGCCACCGAGGGACGCGTATTCGGCCTCGTACAGCGCGGTGTCGTCGTCGGTGCGCAGGGCGAGGTCCAGCCTGTCGACCACCGCCTCGCCCTTGGTGACGCCGAGGTCCGGGTCCTGTGCGGCGAGGGTGATCCGGTGCCGGCCGGCGGTGAGTTCGACCCGCGTGTCCGTGTGGCCCCACACCGCCCACTTGTAGCCGAGCGGCAGCCGCAGCTCGCGCGGACCTTGTCCGTCGACGCGCAGGAAGACGTTGGTGGGGCCCTGCTCGCGCACGAGCTCCGCCAGGTTGTAGGAGTTGGCGAACACGCTGATGTCGTACGTCCCGTCCTGCGGGACCTCGACGTCGAAGGCGAGGACGCCGTCGGAACCGGTGCGCAGACCGCCCACGTGGTAGCCGCCGGAGGTGGCGAACCGGTCCACGGCGGACGGGGATCCCTCGGGCCCGTTCTTCGAGTAGCCGCCGCCCGTGTAGGTGGCGTCCTCGGCCTCGTAGGTCCACCGCCCGCCCAGCGAGGGCGGCGGCAACGCGGCCCCGTTGCCGCCGGGCGACACGATGACCTGGTAGGCGGACATCGCGGTCAGGCCGCTCACCGGAAGCGTCACCCGGCCGTCCACGACCGGCAGTTCACCGTCGTGCAGGCGCAACGGCTGTGCGCAGGCGCCCACTTGTCCCGTCCACGGGATCTCCAGCAGCCGTATGTGCACGGCCGTTCCGAAGACGTCCGGGTCGACGCTCTCGAAGACGACGTCCGCCGCCCCGTCCGCGCCGCCGAACAGGACCCGGACCTGCCGCTTGTCCCGGTCCAGGGTGGCCAGCCCCTGCAGCGTGTACTGCACGTTGGGGTGCGGCGCGACGACCCTGACCGTGTTCCCGGTCAACTGCCCGTACGCGTTGAACAGCCACCACTGTCCGTTGCCCTTGCCCGCCTCGACCGCCGAATCGTTGAGGTTGCCGGCGATGTTCCAGTACGCGATGTCGGCGTCGACCTTGGACTCCTCGATCGCGGAGATCCACTGCACCATCTGGCCGGGGACGGACACGTGGTAGTTGTGCGCGTACTCGTTGAGGTTGATCGGCAGCGGGCCGATGCCCAACTCCCGCTCCATATCGCGGTACTTGGCGACGTTCGTGCGCACCTCGGCCGGTGAGGACAGCTCATGCCAGGTGATCACGTCGGGCAGGACGTCGTGCGCCTCGGCGAACTCCAGGAAGCCCCTGACCTCCGGATACAGGATGCTCGTGTTGGGTCCGGCGATGCGCGCGCCGGGGTCGAGTCCCTTGATCAGGCGGTAGGCGTCCTTCCAGGCCGCGAAGTAGTGCCGCGGGTCGGTGCGCCAGGAGACTCCGTCGTAGCTCCACTCCCCCTCGCCGAACATGTTGCCCTCGGGCTCGTTGAAGGGGACGTACACGACGTGGGACTTGTACGCGCCCAGGGTCAGCACCTGTTCGACCTGACGGCGGATGATCTCCAGGAAGCCTGCGAGGCGTTCCTCGCCGGTGGCGCCGGGCCATTCGTAGGGGAAGCCGCGGTAGAAGTCGGTCAGGTAGACGTACACGTCCTTGCCGCCCGCCGCGACGAAGGACGGCAGGATCTCCAGGGCGTCGGCGCCGGGGTGCTGGATGCCGTCCTGTGCCTTGGTCGTGACCGTGCGGACGTACATGCCCTCGACCAGGGCGCGGCTGGGGACGCCGTCGCCGTACAGGCCGTAGAGCGTTCCGCTCGCGCCGCCGTGGAAGGGGCCGGTCTCGGTGCCGAGATCGACGACCAGCTTCTCGGAATCGGGGGCGGCGGGGGTCTCGGCTGCCACGGCATCCATCCTTCGTCCGGCATGTCGTACGCCAGTCGATGATCCGAACCGGCCTGGTCGAACGTAAGAAGGAGGCGTCGGCCACGTCAACGGCCCGCCGACCTCCGAAACTTCCGCTACCCGGCCACGGAGCAGTTCAGGCGCGGATCGGCCATCGGTGACTTGCTGTGCTCCGTCGAGTGCTCCCCGTGTACACCCTTGCGCTCGCGTGCGCGCCGCACGGCCCGGGCATCGCATCCCTTGACCGACCGTCGAGCGGGGAGGTGGGCGTGCACGGACCGGCTTCGCCCGGCTGGCTGCTGGTGGTGTTGTGTACGGCGACCGGGGTCTACTGCCTGCTACGGATGCGCAGCACCGTGGAGGAACAGCGCCGTGCGGCGGGCGGCGAAGCGCTCATGGGCTTCGGGATGGCCGCGATGGCCGTGCCGGCGGCGGTGTTCACCCCGCCCTCGTGGGCCTGGCCGCTCTACGCGGTGGTCTTCGGCGTGGCCGCACTCCACGCCCTGTGGGCGGCCCGGACGAGCGCCCACCACCTGCACCACCTCGTGGGTGTCTCGGCGATGGTCTACATGGCGGTGGTCATGGCCGCCTCCCCCGGCGGCCACACCGGGCACGGTGGTGCCGGAGTCCCGCTGCTGACGGGGGCGTTGCTCCTCTACTTCGCGGGATACGTGCTGCTGTCGGGCGTACGGCTGGTGCCCGTGGCCGCCGGTGGCGGGGCCGAGGGTTGGGGCGACCGGCCGGAGCTGGCGCGGGCATGCCGGCTGTCGATGGGGATCGCGATGGTGGCCATGCTGCTGACGCTCTGACGCCGGGGCGTGGTGCGCCGTACGACACCCTTGCTGCCGTACGAAACCATTGCCGCCGTACGCAACCGTTGCTAGGCCCGGCACGACTGGCTGCTGCTCTGTTCGGCCGCGCTGGCCGGCGGTTTCCCCCAGGTGCCGGTGTTCGCCGCGTTCCGCGACGAGATGCACCGGCTCGTCGAGCTCACCGCCGACGACATGGCCTCCCGCCGCTTCGGCCGGCTGACGACCGCGCTCGCCCTGGTCGAACTCAACGAGGACCGGGGCGTGGTCGGCCCTGTCCGACCCCGCAGGCCCAGGTTCCGCAGCGGGTGCACCGGCTGCTCGCGCCCCCGGAGCGGCTAGCGGCGGCCCGCCTGCTGCGGCTCACGGCGGCGGCCGCGCTGGTGCCGGTGGTGCCGGTCCTGGTGGCGTTCGGAACGGGGCTGCGGGCGCTGGGGTGACGGGCGGGGCGGATTCCTCGGGCGGCGTACCGGTCGCCCCAAGATCGCCCCGGACTGGCCTCCTGCCCCACCGGTCGGCGAGGATCGCACCATGCACACCCAGTCCGTCGACTCCCCGCCCCGTCCGCCGGTCCACCGCACCGCCGCCCGTGCCGCGGGCGTCCTCGCTCTGTGTTCGGTGTTGCTGCTCGCGCTGGTCACCGCTGAGTGGCGCCCCCTGTTCACCGTGGACGGCGACATCTCCGGCACCACCCACCGCTGGGCGGTGGACGAGGGGGGCGTCACCCAGGCCTTCCGCATCCTGACCGACTGGGTTTGGGATCCGTGGACGATGCGGATCCTGTGCGCGGTCGTCGTGGTGTGGCTGGTGTGGCGGCGCTCGGCCTGGTGGACGGCCGGGTGGCTGGCGATCACCTGTGCGCTGGGCACACTGGTGCAACAGTCCCTCAAGGCCGCGGTCGACCGGCCGCGGCCGGTCTGGCCCGACCCCGTCGACTCCGCCCACTACGCCGCCTTCCCGTCGGGCCACGCCATGACGGCCACGGTCGTCTGCGGCCTCCTCCTATGGCTGCTGCACCGCCACGGCGTCGACCGCGTCCTGTGGCGTACGGCCGTGACCGTGGCCGTGATCTCGGTCGTCGGCGTCGGCCTGACCCGCGTGTGGCTGGGCGTCCACTGGACCTCGGACGTGGTGGGCGGCTGGCTGCTGGGCGCGATGGTGGTGGCGCTGGCGGTGACGGTCCACGAGCGGTGGCGGGCGTGAGCACGCGGAGCTACCGCTATGCGGGCCCGCCCGACCTGAGATCGGCCGTGCGGCCGGGCGCGAGTATGTGGCGTGTGCGGG
Organism: Streptomyces sp. SA15; assembly: GCF_002291145.1. Classification (GTDB taxonomy): domain Bacteria; phylum Actinomycetota; class Actinomycetes; order Streptomycetales; family Streptomycetaceae; genus Streptomyces. The sequence goes on along the minus strand of NZ_NTGE01000073.1, from coordinate 195,966 downwards.
CGGGGGTGACGTCCTGGCCGCGGGCGAGACGGGATTCCAGTACGTCGCCGGGTGCTGGGTCGGTCCGTGAGGCCACCAACCAGCCGACCGGCTGCTGCCCGGACCTCGACTCCTGGCACGCGGTCGCCCGCGCCCCGGACCGGGCGGGCATCCGCGGCGCAGATCTTCCGGTGGCGAGGAACGTGGCCCCGTAAGATCACCCCATGGCTGCCGTGCTGTTCGACTTCTCGGGAACCCTCTTCCGCATCGAGTCCGCCGAGTCATGGCTGCGGGCCGTCCTGGCCGAGGCCGGACTCTCCCTCCCCGAGCCCGAGTTGCTGCGGGCCGCGCAGGGCCTGGAGCGAGTGGGCGCCCTGCCGGGCGGGGCCGTTGCCGACCAGCGGATCCCCGACGAGCTCGCCGCCCTCTGGGACATCCGCGACAAGAGCGCCGAGCTGCACCGGGCCGCGTACACCGGCGCCTCCCGCCAAGTACCGCTTCCCGAGCCGGAGTTGTACGACGCCCTGTACGACCGGCACATGACGCCGGCCGCATGGGCCCCGTATCCCGACGCCCCCGAGGTGCTGCGCACACTGCGCGAGCGCGGTATCGGGATCGGTGTGGTCAGCAACATCGGCTGGGATCTGCGGCCGGTCTTCCGCGAGCACGGCCTCGACCCGTACATCGACACCTACGTCCTGTCGTACGAACACGGCATCCAGAAGCCCGACCCTCGGCTGTTCGAGACCGCCTGCGCCGCCCTCGGCGCCGATCCGCGGGACGTGGTCATGGTCGGCGACGACCGGCGGGCGGACGGCGGCGCGGCGGCCCTGGGATGCGCGGTGCACTTCGTGGACCACCTGCCGGTGACACAGCGGCCGGACGGGCTGCGGCCGGTGCTGGACCTGGTGCGCTGATCTCGGCACGGAAGAAAGCGTCCGGCCTAAGAAAGAGCCGGGCCGAAGAAAAAGCCGGGCCGAAGAAGGCGCCGCGCGAAGAAGACGCCGAGCCGAAGGAAAAGTAGCCCCGGACTACCACTGCCGGATGCTCGCCCGCCTCGGACGATCCCCCGCGTCGCCCGAGGTGTTTCTGTGGCCTGCGGCGCGTTGGCGTTGTGCCTGGTCAGAGGGGTGCAGGTCTCGCGTTCCGCCGGGTTGCGTGGGCGTTCTGTCGGGTTCCACCTGCATGATCATCTCCCAGTCCGTCTCCCACGAGACGGGCACCCACCCCCAGCCCGGAGGCTGGGGGTGGGCTCGCGCCGGCGACCACAACAGGGGGCGCCCTTGCGTGGCCCACCGGCACGCTTGTGGTGTTCACCCCGCCTATTGCCCCGAGGGTCCAGGTGTAGGCGATGGTTCACTCGAAGGTGTGAACACATGTTCGATTGGGGACATTACCCGGCGCCCTGCGGCATATGCCAGTCCGCAGGGCGTGCCGGGTGGGGGATGGCAGTGGGGTGCGCAGTAACGTTTCGTCGGCGTCACAAGATCACAAAAGGCCCGGTAAACCGGGCTGACTTATGATGATCTTCGTCAGAGCGTTTGTCGAGTGCCGCACCTGCCCGATGACGACGACTGGCTCATCGCCGAGCGCCGCGCCATCGGCGACCGCATCCGCGTCACACGGCTGCGTCAGGACATGACCCAAGAGACCGTATTCCTGGCGGCCCGCGTCGCCCGCTCCACCTACCAGGAGATCGAGGCCGGCGCCGCAGACGCGCGTGTGTCGACGTTGCTGAAGATTGCCCGCGTGCTGGGTGTGCACGTCACCGACCTCCTTCGCGGTTGAGCGTCCTTCGGGCGAAGCCTGGTCGGGGCTACGTGATCCGAGTCAACAGCACGAGTACCCGCGCGGATAGCACGCCTGCTGCATATATCTGCGTGGATGCTGTGCACCCCTCGTGAATATGTAGCCACCCGCGCAAGGTCTGCCCAAGGCTTAGGCATGCCGTACCAGCACCCTCCCGCCGTGGCAGACGTGCGCGCACCGCAGGAGCGGCACGGCCGGCCCGGGTCCTGACTTGAGGTCGATGTTGCCGGAGCAGTGGCCGCATTCGCCGAGGCGGCAGGCGGGCGCGATGCGCTCGTCTTCGCTGTCGGCGTCTCGCCAGCCGTTCACAGGACGCCTCGGAGGCCGAGGGTGGTTTCGGCGGGGCATACGTAGACGCCGCCTATGCCTCCGCCGCTGGGTGAGAGCTTCTCGCCGATGCGGAGGGGCTGATGCTCTGCGCTGCCGCACGGGCAGGCGGGTTCCGGCAGTGCGGTCTGGCGGTCGGGGCCAGGGTCCGTAGGCTCGTCCATGGCGGCGCTCCGGTCAGTGTCGTCCATGCCCCCGGGCCGTGCCCTCGGTCGCGGGGGTCCTGCGTGCAATTTCACGATACCCCTGTGGGATAGGCGGTATAGGCCGTATAGGTCGGCTCGTCTCGCCTGGCGGGGTAGGTCCACCTAGCTTCTCGATCATGAAGTGGGAGCCGGAGGTACCGCGCTGGAAGCAGGTCTACGCCGTGATGTCGGAGCGCATCCTCGACGGCACCTACGCACCTGGGGGAAGGCTCCCCTCCGCCATGGGCATCTGCGGCGAGTTCGGGATCAGCCAGGTGACCGCGAAACGCGTGTTGACGGAACTACGCAAGGCGGGGCTCGCCTACATGCAGCCGGGCATCGGCACGTTCGTCACGGAACTGCCCCAGCCGCCCAGCTCGTAGCCCGCTGTCCGACCCCGCGACTAGGATCGGGGCATGCCTCCGACTCCGTCTCACCGTGGTTCCGCGCGGTCTGCTGCGGAGCTAAACGATGCCATCCGCGCCCTGTTCCCGCATCGGGATGCGCGGCTGACGGATGAGCAGCGGGAGGAGTATCACCGGCTACTGGCGGAGCTGGACCGGGTGGAACGCGGGGACGTCACCACAGCGGCGTAGTGCCGTCCGGGTCCCGCCGTCGGACGGCTACAAGGGGTGGGCGCAGTACAGCTCTGATCGTTCAAGCCTGGCCGCCGCCGGGACCCCAGTCCCCTGCTCTTGAGGGCGCGCACTGGCCAGTCACGCACGGGACGCCCCTACAGGTGAGGATACGGCCGCCACGTAAGATCCCGCCGTGGCACACACCTTCGAAGATCTCGTGAAGCTGGAACAGGCAGCCGAGGACGCACGCGCCCGCCTCGCCCACCCCGACGTCGACTACGACGAGCAGTGGGAGGCGTGGCGGGAGGCGGCTGGCATCTTTCAGACGGCCGTCACCAAGCACGCAGAAGCCGAGGGGAAGCCGCGCGTGGACGTCGAGATGGCCGTGAAGAAGGCCGTCAGGCACGCGGAGGGCTAGAGGAACAACTGTCCCGCCCAGTAACCGAAGGCGAACATCAGCGCCCCGCCAAGCGCAAGACCCGCCACAGCGCCGCCCACGAAGTACCTCACGGCGCCTCCCAGGTTGCGGCCTCGCCCGGGGTTCCACGCTCGGGCGAGGCGCCAGCAACAGCAAACCCGACTTGGCGACTCATGCTGCCTGCATCGGATCTGACCATGCTACGAGTCGCCACCGACAACGCCGGGGCGCCGCGTGGACAGGACCTTCTCGACGACGAACGCCGAGTCCGGCGTGCGCGCGGCCGGCAGCAGCTCGGGCGGCAGCTCGTTGCGGTGCCTGCGCATGATCTGCCGCAGCGCGCGGACACGATCCGGGTACGTGCGGTGGGCCATGATCCCCAGCATGGCAGAGATCAGCTCTCGTCCGGCCAGGTCGTCAACGTCTCGCCGGTCTCCTCGTCGACGAGGGTGATGCGGGCGCCCGGCTTGCCCCAGTCGCCGACCCAGGTGGTGAACTTGTCGCGCGCCACGGCTTCACTCCCCCACCAGCCGTGCGCCACCGGACGGCCGGCGGCGGTCAGGGTGAGGTGGAAGCGCTCCGAGTCGGTCACGCCCCCAGGATGGCAGGCGGCCGCGTCCCGCCTACAATCGAACGCATGTCCGACCTGCCTCGCGCCGAGCGCCTCGCCAAACTCCGCGCCCTCGAGGAATGGCTCGACTGGCAGCTACACGACACCCGACGGAAAATCCGCGACCTCGAAACCGCAGCCACCCCGCCCGCCAGCTACGTCATCGAACCCAAACAACACCCCAAGCACCCGGCGCCAGCCCTCATCCACCTCGCCGGCTGCACCATGGCAGACCGCAAAACCAGCCCCGTCGAGGCAGACGCCGCCCGCATCGGCCTCACGAAGGACCCAGAGCACATCGCTGCCTGCGAATTCTGCGCGCCAGGCAAGGCGCTGGGGATCGACGGCTAGGAGCTGCGAAACTTCCGGACCGCCTTCTTCGCCGCGGTCTTCTTGGCGGCCGTCTTCTTCGGCACCTGCACTTCGGTGTCCTCGCCGCGGGACGCCTTGGCTTCTTTTACCGACTCCTGCAGGGCGGACATCAGGTCGACCAGCTGGCCCGGCTGTTTGGCCGGCTCGGGCACCTCGGGCAGTTCGCGGTCTTCGCGTTTCGCTTCGATGACCTTCGCGAGGGCCTCGGTGTAGGTGTCGCGGAACTCCGGGTCGTCGAGGTCGTCACGGCTCATGCTGTCCATGAGGGCGAGCGCCCCCTCGATCTCGTCGTCGGACAGCTCGACCGGGGGCGGCAGGAGCTCGGCGGGGTCGCGGATTTCGTCGGGCCAGCGCATCGCATGCAGGACGATGACGTCGTCACGCACCCGCAGCAGGCCGAGCCGCTCGCGCCCGCTCCACGCGTACTTCGCCACGGCGACCTTCGACGACCTGCCCAGCGCCTGCGTGAGCAGCTTGTACGGCTTCGCCGCCACCTGCCCGTCCGGCACCAGGTAGTAGCCCTCGGCGATCTGGATCGGGTCGATTGAGTCGAGCGGCACGAACGCCTGGATCTCGATCGCCTTCGCTGTCGGCAGCGGAAGCTCCCGCAACTCGGCGTCACTGATGGGGACGACCTGGTCCTTCGACCACTCGTAGCCCTTGCCGATCTCCCCCTGCGACACTTCGCGGTCCTCCAGTTCGCACACCTTCCGCACCCGCACGCGGCCCATGTCCGCGAGGTGGTACTGGTGGAACTGGATGCTGCGGTTCTCCGTGGCGCTCGCCACGCGGATGGGAACGGTCACGAGACCGAAGCTGATGGCGCCTGACCAGATGGTTCGGGGCATGGCTGACCTCCGCGATAGCCCCGAGCAGCATCAGCCTACGACGCGACGCCACACCGCTCATATCGGGGCGAATGGTGCGAATAGGTGGGGCGGGATGAGGAACACGGCGACAAACAACCCCTCACCCCTCACCGGAGCCGCAATGATCATCAAGAGAATGCATGAAATGGGCATCCGCAGCGAACACGCCTACATGGCAGGCATAGCTTCCATCGGCCTCTCCGTCTTCACCTGGGTCACCAGCCTCAAAGCCGAACCCGGCCCCCAGGCAGACCTCGCCCGCGCCGACCGGTGGGGCATCTTCGTCGGCGAATGGGCGCCCACGTTCTTCGGCCTCGGCCTCGCTCTCTCCCACTACGAGCAGCAAGAGGGCACCCTCACCACGAGCGTCCGCGACCTCTGGGTCGAGAAGAAGGAACAGGAACGCCCGACTGCCTGAGAACGCGAGCGCGCCCGCCTCTGGACCAAGGGGCGGGCGTCCGACTGTCGACATGCAACATCCGGGAATGGAACTGCCTCACGGCCCACCACCAGCGCGCTAGGTTGTCGCCCTCACTGCACACACCCTGGGGGACCGTGAAACTCATCTGGCTGCTGCTCGCCATCCTGCTCACCGCGCTCACTATCGGCGGCCTCATGAGCGCCACCAAGGGCGCCGATGGGGCTTCCATCGTCGGCGACCTCGTTATCAGCGCACTCCTCGGCGCCGGAGCCGTGGCCTGCTGGAGACGCACCAGCCGCTGACACGCAAGGGCCCGCCTCGACGGGGGTGGCGAGGCGGGCCTGCTGCCAGTGTGGCACGGGGGTGTCAGCGCTGGGCGAGCAGGCGAGCCGCGCGCTCACGGCGCTGCTGTTCCTTGCGCTCGGCGCGGGCCCTAGCGGACTGCCGGCGAGCCCTCTCTCGAGCCTCCGGGGAGAGCAGCCGCTGCACGGTGGTCGGATGCCACTTCCCTCCCCGCTTGCTGCGGAGGCCCTTCTCGTTCGCCCGGGCGCAGATGGCGCGGATGCTGAGCCCTTCCTCGTCGCGCCAGCGTTCCATCTGTTCGGCGATGGCGTTCTCGCGCTCGTCATCGGTGAGCTCGCCCTCTTCGACGCGCTGGCCGAACCGGGGCGCGCCGTAGGCGTAGCCGCCGCGCTCACCCTTGGCCGAGCGGCCCTCAGTAAGCCGCTTGATGATGAGCCCGCGGTCGAGTTGGTGGAACACGCCGCGCATCTGCCGCATGGCCGTGCGCATCGGGTCGGAAGCGTCGTCCTCCAGGTGCTCGCCGTGGTCCGCAGTGAACACCCGGCCGCCCAGGGCCCACACGTAGGAGAGCACGGCCTCTTGCACGGTGAGCTCGCGGGCGAGCCGGTCGAGGTTCGGGGCCAGAATGCCGTCGGCCTGGCCCTCGGCGATCCACTCCACGGCCTCCATCAGGCCCGGGCGTTCGTCGAGCAGCGTCGTGCCGCTCTTCCCGCCCTTGCCATCCCCGTCCGTGACCATGTGGACGATCCGGATGCGCGGGGCTGTCTGGGCCTTGGCCCACCTCCGACAGTCGGCTTCCTGTGCAGGGAGGCCGTAACCGTCCACGGCCTGGCCGGCGGTGGAGACGCGGCGGACCAACACGAGTTGGAGGACAGGGTTCCGAGGGGTCGCCATGGCCATCACTATACACATCTATGGGCATAGATGTAACAGCGCACGTCGCGACCTTGGGTATGGCATGTTATCGAGAGTGCTTCGGCCCAACCGGGCGCGCTTCAAGGGGGAGTTAGGCAGCCCTCGCTTGACGCACTGGCTAGCCTCCGAGCATGAGCACACACCGAGGGACCGCGGTCCTCCTCCTGGAAGATGGCCGCGAGTTCGATGTCGCCGCTGACCTTACGAAGACGATCCTCAACGGGCGGACCATCTGGGGCGGCACCCTGAGCGTCCCCGACCAGAGCAAGCCGATCGAGCTGATGAACCTGCAGCAGGGCATCGTCCGCATCGGTGGGGCAGAGGGAGCATTTAACCGGACGGACATCTCCGACTGGCTGGACTCCCCCGCGGGCCTGTTCCGGATCCGTGTCGAGGGCAACGGCGACGCCCCCTTCTGACACACCAGAACGCCCCCGTTCCCCTGCCGAGGCAGAGGAACGGGGGCGTCTGTCACGCGGGTTCGTCGTCGGGCGGCCAGTCCGGTTCGAGGAACGGGCGGGGCGACAGCCAGAACGGCGGGTCGGCGGTGTCGTCGTCAGTCATGCGGGCCTCCTACGGGTACTGGCGGCGGGTGGGGTCGAGGCCTGCGGCGAGAGGCCCCGGCAGGTCTCCGTCCTCGCCGCCACTGGTGTTGCGGCAGGTGTAGTGGCCGGAGCCGTCCCCGTCCGGGGTGCACTCGTAGGTGGCACCCCGATACTCGAACGTCCAGCCCGACGGCGGCGGACCCGCGGGCCCTTGCTCGCCGGGCTCGCCCGCCGGCCCTGGGGGTCCGGCCGGTCCGGGTTCGCCCTGGGGGCCTGGTGGACCGGGCTCGCCGGCTGCTCCGTCGGCACCGGGGGCTCCGTCGGATCCGGGCTCCCCGGATGGGCCGGGCGTGCCCGGGCCGCCGTCCTGGCCGTCGGCGCCGTCGCTGCCTCGCGATCCGGACGGGCCGGGAGACCCTGGCGCGCCGGGATCCCCCTCGGGTCCGCGGGGCCCCGGGATCGGGACCGGCACCTCGGCCCGGTCCGGGAGATCCTCCACCGCCCGTGACGGATCCGGCGCCACTGGCGTTTCGCCCTCCGCCTTGATCTGCGCCCGCAGGGCTCGCACATCGCCCGCGAGCGTCGACACTGCGGTGCCTCGCAAGTCCGCTTCACGCGCGAGGTCCTGGCGCGCGTCCGCTTCACGGCCGATGAGGATCAGCGATAGCGCCACCCCGCCACCCAGCGTCAGCAGAATCGCCACCAGTAGAAGCAGACGTCGGTTGCGATACAGCACGAACTCGGCCCGCGTCATGGCGAACCTCCGAGCCGCTCCACCATCAGCCGCAGCCGGGCCGACTCCAGCCGCTCCGTCGCCAGTTCCTGCCGCACGGTGGCGAGCTCCTTTCGAAGCTCCGCCCGCTCCTCCTGAAGCTGATCCGTCAGGCTGTTGAAACCCGTCACCGCGTTGCCCTCCCGGGCCGCCCTGGTTGCGCCGCGGCTTCCGTACATGACGCCTGCCGCGGCCATGGGCCCGCCGATCAGCGCTGCGATCGCCGTGACCATGGCCGCGTCCACGCCACCACCTCCCCGACGCGCTCATGGGGCAGAGCTAAGCCGCCTTGACAGGGCTGAACTCCTCCAGCCGCGTCGACGGCACCGGCGGGGTGACGATGAACCGCTCGACGACGGCCAGGAGCGCGGCGATGGATCCCATCCACAGGGCTTGGCGGTCGGCGGACCAGTCGAGGCCGAGGCCGATGAACAGCGACATGACCGCCTGTGCGGTCTGGAGGATCGCGGCCGCCCAGGCGCCGTTCTTCGCGACGAACGCGATGATGACGGCCACGACGCCAGCGGCGATCGCGTTGATGGCGGTCTGGACACCGTCGGACACGTTGAGCTCGTAGCCGAGGAGCTTGACGCCGGCGGCGATGAAGCCGAGGAGCAAGGCGGGTTCTCTTCCGAGGAGCATGGGGGTTCTCGTTTCTTCTAGGCGGACTGCGCACGTTCGGCGAGCCAGCGCCGGACGGTCTGGTTGTGGCGGGCGTCGGCGAGTGCGTTGTGTTCGCCGGATTCCTGTTGCGGGAGGTCGTTCCAGGCGAGACCGAGACGTGCCCGCTCCTGCTGGATGTCGTGGGTGAACATCGGTACGCCGTCAGGGAGCGCGATCATCGGGCCCCACAGTTGGGCGAGGGCGACGTGGTCGTAGGCTCCGTAGTTCGCCCACAATTCGACGTCTGGCCCGGCTGCGCGAATGAACTCGGCGACCTCGTTGGCGATGGTCTTCCGGTGCTTCACCCGGTGGTCGGCGTAGTGAAAGAGCCAGCGCTTCGGCATGTGGATCCGCTGGTCTCCGTGGCCCTTGGGGAGATGCGGGACCACGTTCTCCATCAGCCACTTATGCTTGCGGATCCGGCGCACCGGCATGTCCCGGTTCACCGCGTAGTACTCGCGTCCGTCGTCGCACACCATGCCGATGGAGATCAGCTCGATGGTGCGGCCGTCTTCCAGGAACTCCAGGTCGTAGTCGATGGCAGTCACGCGATCACCTGGAAGCCGTACTTGGCGCCGAGCTTGGTGAGGCTGGTCTTGCCGGGGATGCCGTCCGCCGCGCTCCCCGAGTAGCCGAGGCGGCGCTGCCAGCGCGCGTAGGCGTCGACGGTGGCGCTGCCGAAGTGGCCGTCGCTGTACACCTTCGCGAGCAGCCCGGCGTTCACCAGTGCCGTCTCGACGATGCGGACACCGGAGTAGGTGACCGGTGTGCCCGACGCCTTGGGGTTGGAGCGGGCGGCGGCGACCAGCTTGGACAGGTCCACGGTCGGCTTCTGCGGCTTGGGGAGCGGCTTCGGCGCGGCGGGCTTCGCGGGCGTGTCGGAGGTCTTCGTGTCGAGGCGCTCCTGGATCCGGGCGCGCATCGACGCCATGGTGAAGCCGCGCGGGTCTACCTTCCCCGGCTGCCACTCCAGATGGCCGATGACCGACCGCTCCGTCCACCCGTGGTGACGGCAGATCGCCGCCGCCGCCTTCTCGATCGCCTCCATCTGGGCTGCCGGCCACGGGTCTTCGCCGTCGCCGAGGTTTTCGCACTCGAAGCCGTAGAAGTGCCGGTTGCCGTCGGTGTTCGCCTCGTTGTCGCCGGGCACCACCTTGTCGCCGATGACGGCGCGCAGGACGTCGTCGTCGCCGAGGCCGGCGTGGTTGGCGCGGCCGTAGCCGATGAGGTGGACGGTGCCGTCCTTGGTGATGACGCCGTGGCACAGCGGGCCCGGCAGGTCCGCGTATCCCTTGCGGCAGATGTCGACCGTGCGGGCGGATCCCTTGGTGACGGTGTGGTGGATCATCACGCCGTGCACCGGGCCCCAGGCGCCCTTGCTGTTGCGGTTGTGGTGCGGCCAGTCGCCGTGTTCCTGGACCTTCACGCCCTCGGCGCGCAGTCGGGCCAGGAACACGGCCGCGGACAGTGGAGTAGCCAAGACATCTCCAGAGATGAGAGAAGCCCCAGCCGTCGGCGCGGGGCGAATTGGGTGGGCGGGTCAGGCTGCGGCTTCGTACATGCCGGTCATGCGCAGCTGGTGCCCGGCGGCCAGCGTTGCCGGGATCGTGGCGGTCTGCTGCTGCGTCGACGTCGTCGTCGAGTTCGTAGGGAAGAACGGGCTGGTCGTGGTCGCGTTGGCGGAGATGACGAGCTGACCGTTCCAGCGGGAGCCTGCCAGCAGATGCGCGTTGCCGATCATGGTGGCTCCAGCGTTCGCCGACGCGACGGGCAGGCTGAAGGAGTACACGCCGCTGCCGTAGGTCGTGAGCGAACCGGTGGTCAGGTTGATGTGGAAGTAGACGGTCCGGCCGATCTTCATGTACCGGCCGATCAAGGTCCCGTTGTCCAGGACGGGGTTCGTCGTGGACGCCGTCCACACAGGGGTGTACGAGGTCCATGCGGCGAACATCGAGTTGAACTGGTCGCGGATCTCCTGATTCATGACCGCGGCGGACACGACCTCGCCGACGACGAAGGTCCTCGGGGCGAACGTCACATCTCCCCCATCGGTCCGGGATCCGGTACCGGGTCCTGCGGCCGGTTCGGGTTGTTCGGGTCGTCGTCGTTCCACCAGTTCCGCAGCGCTGGCTTCAGCGGCAGCAGTGCCGCCTCCACCGCGGCGACGTCCTCGGGGAAGATCAGCGCGCACCATCCCCACTGGCATTCAGTGCAGGCGTAGCGGGGGTCGGTCGGGGAGACGACGGCCGCCGAGCCGCAGGATGAGCAGTCGGCGATCCACCGGTTCTGGTTGATGCGCGCGTAGTACGACTCGTCGACCGTCTCGGCCGGCGGGGTGACGCGGCGTCCCATGCGGGTCTCGTACCAGCGCCACACCAGCTCGGCGGCGGGCACGTCGGCCCACGCGTCGGGAGGCATGGAGGGCGGGGGCGTGTAGAACGTCTCGGCGCGCACGACGGCGATGGGCATCCGGGGCTCCTAGTAGGCGAGGCGGGTGGTGGAGTCGAGCACGGAGTGCGTGGGGTCGTCGAGCACCCACACGTTGTCGGTCGTGGCACGGGAGGTGTGGAAGTCGAGCAAGTGCCGGCCGAGGCTGATCCGTTCGGAATAGCCCTCGACGAACACCGTCGTTGTGGCGGCCGGTGCCTCGGCGGGCAGGTCGGTCAGGCCGAGCACGGTGGACACGTCGGCGTCCAGGAGGGCGCGGTAGGTGGCGACCGGCAGGCTGGACGCTTCGACGGGGACCTGGCGGACTTCGGCCACCGGCTCCGCATACCGGCTGACGAGCCAGTTCGCCGCATCCGTGGCCGCGTTGTCCGTGTTCTTCAGCAGCTCGAGCGGCTTCTCTTTCTCGCCATAGCTGTTGATCGACGCCTGGTTGATCACGCGCTGGGTGGCGCCGCCCGGCCGGCTCGCCGTGACGGTGTTGATCAGCTTCTGGTTGTCGTAGGCGTACTTCACGTCGCCGGTTTCGAGATCCGAGTAGGCGAGCGTGATCGCCGCTACTGGGTTGTAGCGGACGTCGCGGCTCTGGAACAGCAACGGACCCGAGTTCCGGGTCGTCAGGAGCTTGCCCGACTCGGTGGCCTCGATCTCCTTCATGTGTTCCAGGGCGCTGCGGCCGAGCGCGGACTGCGACGCCATGGCGTCGAAGCGGCTGCCCTGGAAGTTCACGGTGATGCCGGCGTAGGTGGCGAGGCGGGAGAGTCTGGTGTTGGCGGCCTCGCCGATGTGCTCGGTACTGCCGGTGGTGTAGTGCGGGCTGAGCTCCGCAGACGTCACCGACCGCACGTACAGGGCGACGTGCGCGATCGTCCCGTTCCACAGCCGGGCGTTGGCGTAGCCGCCCACGGTCAGGAACTGAAGATCTGTGCCCTGGAACGACGTCGCCGTGTAGGTGGTGCCGTCCACAACGAGTTCGTTGGCGAACTCGTTGTACAGCAGGTAATGCAGCGCGCCGTCGGCGAGGTTGGGGGTGTTGAAAACGGTCGTCGTCACACCGTTGCCCAGCTGGTCCTTCTCGAGCGCGACCTTTCCGGTGCCCGACTCCAGCAGAATGATCAGCTTGACGGAGGCGTCTGCCGACGCCAGCGCCATCAGCACCCTGCCGTTCGTGCTGGTGGAGAACCAGGCCTCAGCCCGGACCCGGAACGAGACGTTGGCGTCGACGAAGGCGGGCCCCAGATCAGCCGACAGATACTTGCCTGCCGTCGACGAGGCCGGCGTGAACACCGGCGCCGGTGCCCCGCCCGCGCCAGCAGGACCGGTGCCCGCCCCGAAGGCGAGAGTGCCTCCAGACCCCGACTGCACCACGGCGAGGGACGCCACACTCTGGGTGCCGGACAGGTCGCCGGCGCTCGTGCTGCCGTCCGGCTCGTCCAGCGGGTAGTACACGGTGGGCGTGTCGGCGAGGACCTCCTGCACAAGCATCGGCTTCAGCTGCTTGTTGAGGCTGGCCCACGTGAACAGATCGCTACAGGTGATGGTGGCCGTGGACATCAGGCCCTTCCACTCCACCGGCCACTGATTGACCAGGCCGAAGAACCGGGGGTGGACGGTCGCGCCGAGCCAGTCCCACTCGACATAGTCGCCGGTGCCGCCGGTGCGGGTGCCGGTGAACTCGAAGTCCAAGGTCTCGCTGGTGACCCAGGCGGGGGTGGCGAGGCTGCGGCGCACGGTCCAGGTGGCGCCATCGCGGGAGGACTCCCAGTAGACCGTGCCGCTGGCTTCGCGGACGCGTAGCCACATGTGGTCGTAGGCGCTGTAGGTGAGGGACACCGCGCTGCCGTCACTGAACGACACCTGGTTCTGACAGCTGAGGACGTTGGTGACCGGGTTGTACGACCAGCCGACCCTGGTCCCGGCGGTAGTGGAGTGCACCCACATGCTCGCCGTGGCTGTCGACGAGCCACCCGCCGCCGGGACTGCGATGAGCCGGGCCGTGACCTTCGACCCAGTGAGGGTCCACTGACGGACGGTGCGGAATCCGGAGAAGACCCCGGGGTCAAGCCGCACCCGGCACCGGCCGCCGGTCTCGCTGGCGCCACCGTAAACGGTCGGCCACAGCGCGGTGTTCACCTGGTTGTCGTCGAAGTCGTCGGACAGCTGGTCGATCGGGTACGGGCTGCTGCCGGACTGGGGTGTGAACGTCGCGACGCTGATCCGGATCGGGACGGCCTGCTTGACGTTCGGGTAGTTGGCGCCCGGGCGGTCCGGGGTGAACCGCCCGTCCGAGTTGTCGAGCGTCAAGGTGGCTGTCCCGGGCTGAATCTCGCTCAGCTCGTTCTCCGCACCGCGCGTGATCTCGATCCCGCGCGCCAGGTCGACGTACTGGGTGATGTCCGTCAGCACGGGAGACAGCGAGGTCAGGGTGTGCCCGAAGGCGACCTCGACGATCGGGCGCGTGGTCACGGCTCCCCCTTTCAGGTTCAGGCGAGACCGAGGTCGCCGCCGCCGTTGGTCCGCTTCAGCTCGAGCAGGGCCTCGCGGGCAGCGCGCGCGAAGCCGAGCGCGTCGACGACCGCGCCGTCGACGTGGATGTGGATATCGCCGCCGCCACGACGCCCAGCGACAACCGCCGCCCGGCTGGCGACCGGGGCAGCGACAGTTCGCCCGGCGATCCGGCCCGCGACGGTGTCCATCGCCTGGTCGATGAACGGCATCCCCTTGATGACGCCGACCGCCACGCCCTTCGTGGTGTTCTCGCCGTCGGGCATCATCTTGGTCGCCGGGCTCTTGATCCCCAGGGCGTTGCGCAGGCTCTTCTGCATGGCCTTGGCGATCTTCTCCATGGCCTTTTCCAGCTCCTTCTCCTGGGAGAGGAGGCCTGTGAGGAATCCCTTGCTGGCGTTCTTGCCGCTGTCGTACATGCGGTCGGCGCCGACTCTGCCGAGGTTCGTGGTGCTCTTGTCGAGCTGTGTCTGCAGGGAGTTGATCTGGTTGAACGTGGCCTTGTCGGCGCCGACGAGCGCCGAGGCGTAGGCGTATCCCGCCTCGGGGCCCATGTTGAGGATCTGCCGTAGCAGTCCCTTGTTGAGGCCCTTCTTGGCGAGGATGTCGATGTACCGGGTGAACGTCCGGATCTGCGACAACTTCGACGCAAGCCCGGCCTTGATGCCACCCGCAGTGACCTGCTCGGGCTCCATCCCCAAGTTGCCGAGACCGGCGCTCTCGCGCGCCGACGAGGTGAGTTCACCGGCGTACTTCTTCGCCGTGGCGATCGTCGCCGCAACCTTGTCCCGCTTCGCCGCCAGGGCGAGGAGCTTCTTCGTCTCCCGGTTGACCATCGCGACCAGGCGGTTGTCCTTGCTGCCGTCGAACGCCTTCCAGATGTCGGCAGCGAGATCCTTGGCCGTGGCCTTGATCTTGGCCTGCGATCCGGTCAGGCCGACGATCATGCCCTTGCCGACGTCGGCCATCAACGCCTTCGTCTTCTTCGACGGAGACGAGATCTGCAACTCCTCGCTGATACCGGCCGTGACCGAGGCCGCCATGATGCGGGCGGCGCCCTGCACCAGGGAGGTGGAGCCCTTCAGCCCTGCGGCCAGCCCCCGCCCGGCGTCCATGCCGGCGCCCGCCGTCCCGCCGGACCCCGTGGAGCCGCTCGCGAGGCCGCCGGAGTTGATCGCCTTGAGCAGCGGCAGGTGCTCTCGGGTTCGGCGGGCGTTGACGACGAACTCGTTCTTCGACAGCCACGGCGCATACACGTCGTCGGACGTCTCGGTACCGGGTCCGTCGACGAGGCCGCCGCGCGCGTAGCCGCGGTACTTGAAGCCGGAGGCCGACCCGGTGTAGAGGCCGCCCGTGGCACCGTAGTTGCGGTTGTTCCTCCCCGCAGTGGCCCCGACGTTGATGGTGTGGCGGACGGTGTAGATGTCCACGCTCTTGCCGCGGATCGCGTCGATCGCCCGCTGAATCGCCCGCGCCTGCGCGCTCGCCCGGTCCCGCAGCGACCCCGTGACGGTCTTGTCCTTCAGCTCGCCGAGCTTCCGCTTCGCCGCGTCGACCTTGGCCTGGAGGTCCCTGATGGTGGCCTTGAGCGCGGCCTGCTTCTCCGGCGGCAGGCTCTTCATCTTCGCCTTGGCAGCCTCGATCTGGGACTGCCAGTTGTTGATGTTCAGCTTCAGCTTGCCCGCAGCCAGCTTCGGCGCGGACGAAGCCGCGAAGTCGCTGGCCTTCTTCTCGGCCGTAGACAAGCCGTTGAGGAAGCCTTCCTTGAACCGGTCGAAGTCCCGGTTCGCAGCCTTCAGTTTGTCGCCGATGCCGGGGACCCAGCCGAACGCCTTGGCCCCGCCGGACACGATGGCGTCGAGCGCAGTCAGCACGCCGGTCGCCGCCAGCCGGAACCCGCCGATGATCGTAGGGGCGGCAGTAATCGCGGCGCTGGTCATGTCGATCATCGCGACGCCGAACACCCGGGCCGCTTCCAGGACGGCGACCTTGTTGTCGGCGACCCAGAGGTTCAACCTCTGCAGCGGGCCGACCGCCCTGTCTACGGACTCGCCGATCGGCAGGAACGCCGAGGCGATCCCCAGGCCGGCGTCCTTCAGCGTCGGCCCGACGATCGCTCCGACGTCGCGGATTGTCTTCAGCCCGAAGCCAACATCCTTGATCACCGGGCGCAGCACTACGAGGACACCGCGCAGGCCATCCATGGCACCCGCCGCCAGGTCGCCGCCCACCTTGAAGGTCTCGCCGAAGAGCGGGCCGAGGGTGCGGCCCGCCTCGCCGCCCAGCCGGCCGATCCCGCCGAGCAGGCTGTTGACCGAGTCGAACAGCCCGTCGAGCATCTGGGCCGTACCAGGGATTCCGGTCTTCAGCCCGTCGAACATGTCGGGCAGCCCCTTGCTGAGCAGGCCGCCGATGCCGTCGCTGAAAGACTTCAGGGTCGGCCCGGAGGCGGCGCCGAAGTCGAGGAGGCTTCGGGTGAACGGGCCCATGGCGGAGGTCATGTCCCGCATGAACTGGGTGCCGAGTTTCAGGTTCGTCTGCAGGTCATCCTGAAAGCCGCTGTCTTTGAGCAGGCGGCCGACGCCTTCGGCTGCCTCACCGAACATCGCGCCCATCTCGGTCGCATTCTTGCCGAGGATCTTCACCGCCGGGGCGGCGTCCTTCAACGCCCGGGTAAAGCCGGGGAGCATCGCCTTCTGGACGTCCTTGCCGACGCCGGCGAACTCCTTCTTCATCCCGACGAGTTCCTCGGTGAAGGAACGCGCCTCGGGAGACAGCTTCTTGAGAGCCTCGGCGTACTCCTCCTTGCCCTTGCCCGCCGCCTCCATCGCATCGCCCACACCGGCGAAGCCCAACTTGAGGGTGACAGCGGCAAGGGCACCGCCGGCCATCATCGGCACCAGCGCGCCGAGCGCAGGCAGCAGCGACACACCGGCCGCAGCAGCCACGCCCAGCATGACGCCACTGAGCCCGCCGCCGGAACTGCCCAGGGCTCCGGCAGCATTCCCGCCCGCCGAAGCCACATCGCCGAGGCGGCGCGCCACCACGGGCATTCCCCCCGCCATGGCCTGAGCGGCATTCGACGCCGAGACGAACCGGCCGCGCAGATCGTGCAGCCGGCCGTTCGCGTCAGTGGTGAACGTGGCGACACCGCGCTGCGCCTGGACGCTGGCGTCGGCGACGCCGAGAAGCCGCCGGGCCGCCGCCACCATGCGGGTGCCCATACCGTCCGCGGAGTCTCCCGCCGACGTGAACCGGCTCTGCAGATCCCGAAGCCGGGTGTTGGTGTCGCCGGTGAACTGGCGCATTGCCCGGGCGCCGCCCTCGCTGGCGTCGGCCAGGCGACGGTGCAGGCGGGCCGCCGAGTCGCCGGCCGAGTTCAGAACGCGGGTCAGCCGGTCGTCGCCGTCGAGGACGAACCGCATCCGGTCGGCCATCACTCACCCCCTGACTGGGCGGCCCGGAGCCGAGCCTCGTGGTTGTCGATCCAGGCGGTGAGGTTGTCGAAGCGTTCCTCGGTGAGGGCGTCGACGTCGTCCGGGCTGTAGTGCAGGTAGAGCCCGAACAAGGGCAGGTAGGTCTCTACTCGCTCGGTGAAGCTGGGCTCTCCTGCTCCGGGGCGGGGGCCGGGTCTTTTGGGGCCGTCACGTCGGCGATGGCGGCGTCTGCGTCCTCGCGGTTGAAGGCGCTGTCACGCAGTTCGTCCCACGCGTCGGCGAGATCGTCAGGGTTGGCGCGGTACTTCTCGAGGAGGGCCTCGGCGTACCCCTTGACCTCACGGGCGTCGAGGCGCGCCCGCAGCTCGCCCTCCCACGGGTCGAAGTCGCCGTAGCGCAAGCCGGGTTCGGTCCGCTTCCTGATGACCCAGGCGACGGTACGCAGGGCGTTGATCTCGCCCTCGCTGACCGCATCCTTGATCTCGGACCAGCGGCCGGGCAAGGTCCGTTCGACGATCTGGATCTCGGAGGCGCGCAGCTTGCCCGCATCGAAGTGCTGCTCGGTCTCGCCCTCCGGCGCGTAAATGATGATCACGGATGCTCCTATTCGAGGCGGCGCCGGACGTCGTCGAGGACACGGGCCACCTCACGTTCCATGCGGGGTGTGTGGCGGCGGACGGTCGTGTCCCACCACGGGGGTGAGGCGTACTGGTTGGTCCAGCGGCGGCGGTTGCCGAAGACGGGGTGGCGGATGCGGCCCTCGTTGATGACCTTGGGCATGTTCTTCAGGTCGGGCGGCAGGCGGCCCTTGTCGACCCAGACGGTGGCGCCCGGGTTGCCGCCGGTGCGGACGCTGATCCGGATCGCGTCGGCGATCGTCGCCCGCAGCGGGCGCGTGGTCGGAGACGGCCCGCCGCGCTTGCCGGTACCACGCCCCTGGCTGCGGATGTTCAGGCCGCGCATCGTGGACTGCAGATCGTCGCGCAGCGGTTCGGCGGCGCGGCGGATGCGGCGCTGCATGCTGGAGCGGATGTTCTCCCCGCCGGCAGCCCGCAGTCTCCGCTGGAGTTCGAGCAGGCTGCCGGTGTTGAGGATCCGCACATCGCGGGTCATGCCAGGCTCACAGGGAGACGTCGGTCGAGATGTACTCGATGCGCGGCATGTTCGTGCCGTCGTACAGGCCGGTGTAGTTGAAGGTGGGCTTGACGACGCCGAAGCCGTCGACGACCGGCGGGCCCTCGTCGAGCTTGACCGCGGGAAGGGTGATCCGGAACGTCTCGAAGAAGGTCGCGGCGATGAGCGGGCCGACGAACTCCCACACCAGGCTGGTCGCGCCATCGGAGGTGTGCAGGTCGTCCAGCGTCGTCGCGACGTAGTCCGACTCAAGGCTGCCCGTGATCTTGACGAGGTCGTTGCTGATGGGTTCCTTTTTCAGCGACGACTGGTTCGCGTAGAACCGCTCGACGTCCTGCGGCCTCTCAATCTTGCAGGTCACCTTGCGGATGCCGTCGAGAGCAGCCTCCGCGCCGAAGGTGCCGGTCTTCAGCGCCATCTGCCCGAAGTGGAACGGGCTCATGTTGGAGTACGACGCGACCGCCAGGGCCTGGCTCTCGTCGCAGTCCTTGCCGTCGATCTCGATCGTGCTGGTGAGCATCTCGCCCACGCCGCACGAGAACTCACCCGACGTGATCTTGCAGCCGACGAACGTCTTGTCCGTGACCGTCCCGGTGGTGAGCGGCACGCCCTTCTGGATCGTCAACGACTTGCCCGCCGTGTCGGCCAGCGTGTGCGTCTGCAGGTGGGCCGTCGTCGCGCCCTGCTGCACCGGCGTCACCGACGTGCCCATGAGGGCCTGCAGCAGCAGACCCATGCCCTTGTTGGTGACCTCGAGGTCGATGGAGCCCTGGACTTCCTTACGGGTGAGCACCCGCCGCGACGACAGCGCCAGCAGGCGCCCGGCCGCGATGCCTGCCGACTGTGCCGTCGTCTTCTTCAGCTGCAGTGACTCCTTGGTGAACTCCATGAACTTGCTCGGCGCCACGAACGTGCCGTAAGTCGACTCGGCCGCGATGCCCAGCTGGGCGCCGAGGCCAGATCCGATCGCCATGGATCAGCCCTCCGTCTTCTGCGCCGACTTGGCCGCGGTCTTCTTGAGCGGCGCCGACGCCGCCTTCTCGTCCTTCGGCTCTTCGACCGGCTCCCAGTTGCTGGTCTGGCAGACGTAGCCGTCGAACCGCTCATCCGGCACCTCGACGACCTCGTCCGGCTCGACGACCCGCTCGGGGCCGAGCTCGGGCACGGTCACCGGTTCCGAGCCCAGAAAGCGCACACGCGCCATGGGTAACTCCTCGTGATGTGGTTGGTCAGATACGAGCTCGGCAGGCCACAGTGAACGCCAGCCCGGCAAGGCTGCCGTCAGCCTGAACCTGCTGCAGGCTGCCAGTCGTCAGCTCCGCCCACAGCACCGCGCCATTCAGCGTCGGCGCGGTCGGCGCGGCATCGGTAGCCCTGAGCGCGTCCTCGACGGCGGCCACCAGGGCGAACACCTCCGTGCGGCGCGCGGCCATGTCCGTGTCGCCCGAGCGGGCTTCCGCATAGCAGACGATGTCGAACTCCTCGTCACGGCGCCGCGCCCCGGCATAGGCGAACTCCTGCCGCAGGCCGACCGCCGCCTCGGCGCCCGGCTGCCAGCCGACATGGATCCGCTTCAGGTTGGACAGATCTGTCGTCGGCGGACCATCCACAACGTCTACTGCGGACAGGGCGGAAGCCGCCCGCAGGATCGACAGCAGAGCATCGACGGCAGCTGGCACCCGAGAGGTCGCCATCTACGCCACCCCCGGAGGCAGGCGGTGCGGCTCCAGCAACTGCAGCGCCCGGTTCGGAATCGCGTACCCGAAGCCGGGGACCGGCTCGGTGACCGCGTAGTCCTCGCCGCCACCGATGCCCGGAAGAGCGCGACTGGCCCCGTACTGGGTACGCCACAAATGCTGAAGGATCAGCTTCCCGGCGTGAGTTAGGTTCGCAGGGATCACTATCCGGCCAGGCACATACGTGGCCCGCAGTGGCCCGTACAGGCGCCCGCCATCCTTGCGGCGCACGACGCCCGTGCTTCCGTCGACGTCAAGGTCGGCGACCGTGTAGCCGGTGCCCCCGTCCAGCACAGCCAGCATTGATGTCAGTGAGATCACTGGAGTCTTCCGCAGGGCGATGACACGCGCCCCAGACACCGGCAGGTAGTCGTGGACCTCAACGACCGTGCGGCGCACGCATGCCCCGGTGAGGTGCTCAATGCCTGCCGTCACCGACTCGATCCATCCCCGCAGCTCATCATCGTGCGTCGTCGTCGATGAGGGGATGTTGAGATGGGCCTTGGTGTCGGCGAGCGAAATGATCCCCGGTGGTGCCGCCTCACGGACGTCGAAACTGTCCGTGTAAGCGCCAGCGTTGACACCGGTCGCGACCCACCGCACGACGTGCCGGCCAGCCTGCACCGTCGTGTAGTCGTAGGTGTAGGTGCCGGTCGACGCCGGGGTCACTGGGCTGACGCTGACCGTGGTCGCGTCCGGCAGGGTGATGGTCACCGCCATCGATCCGGCGTTCGCCAGCGTACCGGTGGAGTCCTTCACCGTAGTGCCGAGCGGCACGACAGCCCCGAGATCGAACGGCATGTCACCCTCCGCTCAGCGTCGATGTGGTCCGGGCCAGTGGCGACAGGCCGGCACCCGTTCGCGACGGGGCGCCGATCCGCGCCGGGCGCACGATGTTGAACTGGTCGAACTCGGCGAAGTCAGAGGGACCCGCGTCACGGTGCGCTTCCACCAGGAACGACAGGTTGGACTGCGACACCCACGCTGGCGAGGCCGCGGTACGGCGCACCGTCCACGTGAGACCGTCCACGCTGGTCTCCCAGCGCATCGTCCCGGCGTCCTCACGCAACCGCAGCCAGGCGTGGTCGATGGCGCTGTAGGTGAGAAACACGGCAGCCCCGTCCGCGTACCCGACCCGCAGATACAACCCAATGGCGGCCTGTGCCGGATCGACAATGAAGCCGGCGTCGGTGCCGCCCACATCGGACAGCACCAGCACCGACATAGCCGCCGACGTCGCACCCCCACCCGCCGCAGGCGGGAACACTTTCAGGGCGATCTGCGACCAGGCCAGGGAGTAGCTGCTCGCCGACCGGCATCCCGCATACCCGGTCGTACACGGCACCCTGGCCCGGCCGCCAGCCTCCGACGGATCCCCGTAGGACTGCGACCACTTCACGGGGTCGAGCACACCGTCGTTGAAATCGTCCGTCAGCATCCCGAATGCGGGCATCAGCGCCTCCACTCAGGAGTTGGCGCCGCCCTTGTCTGCGGCAGGCCGTCGGGCCTTGTTGGAACGCGGCGTCCGCTGCTTCGGCTCCGCCTCAGGCTCATTCTCGGCCAGCTCCGCTTCCTCGGCCTGCTCCGCCTCAGGCTCCACCTTCGGCTCGTCGAGCAGGCCATAACGGGCCGCCTGGTCACGGGGAATCCTCATCCCTGGCGTGCAGAACAGCCGCCAAGCATCCGGATCCCCTTCCGGCACCACACGCGTCGCATCCCGGGTGAGATACAGCCGACGGTCGGCCACCACAGGGCCGCCAGTGTCTGCCACCGCCATCACCCCGTCGACAGGTACGTGACGATCAGCTTGCTGCCGGTCGTCGCCGTACCACCCGTGTTGTTGACCGTGTTCGCCGCAGAGATCGTGAACTCAGCGGTCAGGTCGGTGACATCGGTGACATCCACGCCACCGCCGACTGCGCGCAGCACGCTCACCAACTGATCCCGCGTCTTGACGCCGGTGACCGTAACGTTCCCGGCCGCAGCACCAGCCACGACCGCCTGAGTGAACGCGTCACGCGGGATGGCTCCCTCAATGATCGCCATACCGGCCTCCTTAGTCGGGCAGCTCGACGTAGAACAGGACGACGTCGAAGGCGCCCGCCGTCAGCGCCGCCGTCGCTACGGTCGCTTGGATCTTCCGTGCGGCCGTCGTCTTGACCGTGGTCGCACCGGTGAAGACGGGAACCACGCTCTTGCGACCGGTCGTCGACCATGGTGCGCCGGAGACTGCGGCGGCGGCGACGATGTCCCCAGCGCCCTCCACCTTGACCGCCACCGTTGCCGCGCCGCCCGACGTCACGGCCGTGTCCACCTCGACGAAGCCGCCGAGGATGACCGCCTTGTTGGGGAGCTGGGCGCTGCTGGTGAGGTCGATGTCACCGGCCGCACCACCGTCCACCGCGAAGTCGTACCGGCCGCGCACCGCCTTCAGGTCCGTGGCGCGCGGGTATCCACCCGTGTAGGGCATTACTTCCTCCTTGGATGCAGGAGGGGAGAGCTGGGCGCTCCCCCCTCACGGCGGTCACAGACCGGTGACCTCGCAGAACGCGGACGGGCGGTAGTGGATGACGGCACAACGGATGTCAGCGCGCACGGCGAGCTTGCCGCGGACGAAGAAGTCGCCGTGCGAGTTGCTGACCTGCACGTCGATGCCGCGCCGGACAGCCAGCTCGGAGAAGTTGGTGTAGTCGCCCAGCAGCGCCTTCGTCGACGGCGCTGCGGTGGTCTCCACGACAGGCACGCCCCAGATAGTGGCCGGGCCCGGCGTGCTGGGGTGGCCCCAGATGTAGATGCCGTCGGCGGTGCGCAGCAGCCGCACCGGCTCCCACTTCTCCGGGGTGATGAACACGACGCTCGGCTCCGCGAAGCCGGTGTCTCGGATGCGGCGCATGCCCTTGTACAGGGCATCCGGCACCGGATCGGCACCCTTCGCCTGTGACAGGATGCCCGACACGTTCTCCGTGCCGAGTAGATTCGGCGCAGTGCCGGAACCGCGCAGGATCTGCAGATCGAGCCGCTGCCGGATCATGAACGGCAGACGGTTCTGCACGTAGGACTCCGCCCGCGGCTCATCCTCGAACGTCTCGTCCGTCACCGGCAGAAACACCGGGATCTTCCGAACCTGGACGGACTTCTCCTCCAGGCCGAGGGCCGCCTCAGGGAACTGGTCCCCCTCGGCGGTCTCCGCCGCCGTGTTCGTGAACGTCGTCTCCTCCATGTAGACCACCGCGGCCTGCATGGTGGTGGTCTGCGGGACCAGGTCCGCGACGCGCGGCGCCGGCCGGGTCGGGAACATCTCGATCCGGCCCGTGCGGGTCGTCTCGGGATCCCATGAGCCGGTGGAGAACAGGCTCTTGAGCTCGATGTCGATGCTCGCCTGCGGGCCGCCGCCCGCCCCGCGCGCAAACTGCTTGAATGCAGGCGACTCGACGAACAGGCGCCCGAAGGACTCCCCGCCCGCCTTCTTCTCCGCGGACTTCCCGGTGCCCTTGCGGTCGTTCGGCTCCGAGCCCGGCTCACCCCCCTCCCCGCGCTTGGCGACCGCAGCGGCGCGGGCGACGACCAGAAGTTCGTCGACTTTGCTCTTACGCTGGTCGATCTCCGCGTTGAGGGTGCGGATGTGGTCGACCTTGGCGTGGGTGTCGCCCGCGATGGACTTCACCCGGGTCATGTCGTAGTCGGGCCCGGCCTCGTCGAAGATCTTCGCAAGTTCGTCCCGCTTCGCGTCGAGGCCCTTCTTCGCCTCGACCAGCGCGGGAAACTCGACGATCCTTTCGGCGTCCAGTGTCGCCGTCATCGTTCTGCTCCTTCGTGCAGACGAGCGAGTCCGGCCAGGAAGACAGAAGCGAGTTCCTCGTCACTGACCGTGCCCGCAGGTGGGGTGGTAAGCAGGGCGTTCAGGCGCTTGAGGTCGTCACCGATCCAGTCCAGGACTTCGGTGTTGCCTCGGGAGAGCGTCTTGCCCTTCTCTGCACGCAGGGCGGCCACCCTGGACGCGCTTTCGATCGCCCCCGACACATAGGTGAGGGCTTCGACCAGTTCCTCGTTGAGGGTCTGGCCTTTCGCAAGCCCGGCGCTGCGGTCCCGCAGCGCCGGGGGTTCCCGGTCGGCGTCACGCAGGTGCGCCGCCAGGTGGTTGTAGACGGCCTTACGGTCCGCCTCGGGAATGTCCGCGCCACCGCGCGCCCCGTTCAGAGCCGCAATGCCGGCCAGGCATGCCCGAGCGTTAGCCGGGCCACCCACGCCGTGGTGGTGCGGAAACTTGTAGGACGACTTCACTTCCGGATCGCCGTCCGGGTCGATCCATGCGAACACCGATCGCAGTTGGGACGGGCGGGCGTCCTCGGGCAGTGCGGCAACCATGCCGGGCGCATCCCACGCCCGGGAAACCACCTCGGCCTCATGGCGCGGAATGCCCCGCTTCACCGCGGGCGCTGGCGCCGTTCCGGGCGTCGCCGACTCCAGAAGGTTCCAGTCCTGGGCCTGCACGGCAGCCTTGACCGACTCAGGCGTGTATCCGGCATCCGCCAGGTCGCGGCCCTTCGCCGACAGCGTGCGCGTACCGATCCCGGCACCGAGCAGCACCGGCGAGACTTCGTGCACCGTGACACGGTCCAGGTAGCGGACCTGCTGCCCCTTCTCCTCGCCGAAGCTGAACTCGTTGATGTCGAAGCCGTATGACCACTCCTGGAGCCCGGCCTCCGACAGCTCCCTGACGGTCTCGAACGTGTCACGACCATGGGTGGTGTTCATGAAGAACTGGCCCTCAAGGATGGCCTTCTTGCCCTTGATCCGGATGACTCCCTTGCCAACCGGAAGCAGGCCGTCCCACGACTTGTGACCGTAGGCGCTGATCCGCACAGGGGCCCCGTCAGTGAAGGCACCATCGCGGGTGAAGTCCCCGTCGTGGTCGCGGACGCCGAGCGTCGCGAACACTGCGGTAACCTCCCCCTTCGATTCGTCCTTGATCTCGACCCCGCGCAGGGTCTTGGTGTCCATCACTGCCCCTCCTCGGCGTCATCCGAGTCATCTGGTGAACCGCCTGAAGCGGTAGGTCTTCCGAACTGGTCAACGCCGGGCCGCTGGAGCTGCACGCTGTAAAGACCGGTATGAGCAAGGAGGCTCCAGTCCTCCGCCTGCACAGCGGCGACAACGCTCGCCGGGGTGTAGCCCGCATCGGTGAGCTGCCGGATCGTAGAGGCCTGCTCCCGCTGGATCTCCGCCGCGTCCTTGCGGTCCTCACGCAGGAACGCGATGTCGCGGCCGTCGTACCAGAGCTGCGCCCCCGTCGGCGCCGGCACGAGCACCTGCAGCGCCGCAGAGGCCTGCCTCCACAATGGGCGGATCGTGCCGTCCGCGAAACGGCGCCTGGCCGCACCGAAGTTGCCCGCGTTCAGCGCGCTGCCCTGCAAGCCCTCAGAGAAGCCCACCCACGACGGCGGCACACCGGCTGCCGAGGCAATCCGGGACTCGCCCTTGCCCTGCGTCTGCGAAAACTCCAACTGCCGGAAGTCGAACGTCAGCGGTGTGACGTCCGCCCCGCCCCCCAAGAACAAGGTCTTGAAAGCGTTGTCCACGCCCTGATGGGAGGCCTTGAACCGGGTGACGAACTGGTCGAACAGCTCCGGTGTCGTCTCCCGCGCGAACTTCACCACCATCGACGGCGTCGCCGCATTCCGGAACACCGCATCCTTGTGCGACGTCGCCGAGTTGTCCGACTGGATCTCCCGCAGGACCGGCGTCAACCACGACATCCCACGGAATCGGGCAGCCGGGTCAGGGATCGGCGAGAAGTGCGCCACCTCATCCGGCAGCAGCAGCACCGCACTACTGGCCCCCGTCGGCGGGCCGGCGCCAGCCATCGACAGCGGCCTCGGCTCGTAGAGGTAGCCGACAACCTTCGTATCCAGCGCGTAAGGATCGCCTGAATGCGAGGCCAGGACGAGTGTCACCCAATCCGGGCGCATACGCACCACACGCCGCCCAGGACCCGTCGCCTGCTTCCCGAACCGGCCCTCATCGTCGGCGGTCGTAGCGTAGAAGTTCCCCGCCAGATCCGCGTCCTGCACCATGCGGACGAGGAGTTCTCCCGTCGTGCCGCCCGGCCACGGCTGCTCCAGCAGCGCAAGATCCTGCGTCCCGAACAGGTCCCCCGGGCGGCCGTTCCTGACCTGCCTCCACGTCAGCCGGGCTTCGGAGAACACCATCTGGCGGGCCAGCATGCACGCGAACACCGGGCCGTTGCGCTTGTAGGCTCCCTCGACGTAGCCCTCGAATTCGTTCTCAATCCGCTCACGGTCCGGCAGCACCGACGGCAGCAGAGCCGAACGCAGATTGTCCAACGACCAGACCAACGGCTGCGAGAACGCCTTCTGGCCACGCGCCGGAGCCCGAGCGGCGGCGATCTTCTCCAGCAGCTTCGCCATCGCGTTCGCCTACCAATCGCCGTCGTCGGGCTCGTAACCGGCGATCCAGAAACCGACGCGCTCACGCATACGGCGGACAGCGTCCAGGAAGCCCCAGCGCCAACGCCGGTACAGCGAAGGTCGCGGAGGGGTCGGGGGCGGCTCCATGCCCTCGGGCAACGGCAGCCCAGCGTCAAGCAGCTGCTGCGCCGTGATGGGCACGAAGGCCCCTACGCGCTTCACCGCGCCGAGCCGGTCGAAGTCTTCGGCGTCCAGGAATTCGCTCACCGCACCGGCTCCTCACCCGCTGGACGCCGGGCCATGCCCTCTTGCCAGCCGATTCGCACCGCAGCGAACGTCCACGTCAGCACCGCCCACGCCACCGTGCACACCTTCGCCGCCACCCAGCCCAGCCCGAACAGCGCCCCGGCCAGCAGCGTCAACACCACCGGACCGAACCGGATCTCCCGCGCATCCGCCGAAATCCGCGCCACCGGCACCCGCTCAAGAACAGCCACCGCAACCCTCCCTAGCCCCAGGCCACAAGTGGCGCCGCCGGACTCTCCGACTCCTGCAACTCGACCGACAGACCCCAGCGGGCCAGCGTCACCGCCACCAGCGGGCTGATATCCACGCCCTCACCGCGGCGGGCCCACGCCCACGCCTCACCCAGATCTCGCTTCCGCGCGCCCGCCAGCGCCGTCGCAAGCGGTGCCTGGTCCAGGTGAACGATCTCGCCAGCCGCTACCGCGTCGTAGAACTGGCCCGTAGCCTGCGCGATCTCGCGAACCTTCGGCTTCACCACCTCAACCCCGAGCGCGGCCTCCAGATTGTCGATGAGCGACCCTGCCGGGCTGCCCGCATCCACCACCCAGCAGCGGGGAGACCAGCGCTCGTGCAGATCCTTCGCCCGCTCCACCACCCAGCCCGTCCCAGGCCGGTTGTCGACGACCTCAACGTGCACGGCCGATCCGTTCGCGGCGGCCACGCAAATCGAGGCATGCGACCGGTCCGGCGTCACATCGATCGCGAAGCACACCGGATCGGCCGGCTGGCTGTCGCCGTCAGCCAGGGCCCGCCAGGCGTCCTCACCGATCACCTGCCACGTGTCCGAACCATCCGACGGATACGTGCCCGCACCCAGCCGCTCACGAGCGAACAGCGCATCCCCTAGGGTCAGGCGCTCGTTCTTGCACTTCTCCAACGTCAGCCGGTACCCGACCGCAGGGTTCGATTTCAATACCGACTCCGCCGCGGCCACATCGTCGTGCTCCGTGCAGTCACGCGGGCACTCGTCACGATGCTCGTTGATCGACCACTCAAAGTAGGCGAGCGTCGGATCCGGTATGCCCGCCTCCAGTGCCTCAAGCGTGCGCCGCCGCAGCCGGCCAAGCTGCACGGACTGGTGGCCGATCCCTGCGCTGCCCAGGTACCAGGTTTGCGGGTTGGCCACTGCGGCCAGCGTCGGCGCCAGCGCCCCCATCGCGTCATCGCCGAGGATCATGTCCTCGTCGAGGATGATGCAGTCCGCCGTGAAGCCGCGGCCCGAGCCACCGCTCCTGGCGATGAAACGGAGTAGCTGCCCGTTGTGCAGCTCGATGCCTTCCTCGCCGACAGTCTGCCAATACCGCTTGACCCGTTTATGCAGATCAGGGCAGGACCGGATGAGGCGTTCGATGCGCTTGAACGCGTTCTTCGCCGTCTTGAACTCGTGCGCCGAGTGCAGGATCAGCTGCTCGCCGCCGACGAACAGGCCCCACAACTCGCGGGCCTCGATGATGCCGCCCTTGCCGTTCTGGCGTGGGACGTTCACCGCCACCTCGGGGGCCGCCCAGTTGCCGTCGGCTCGCTCCCCCATCCCCTGGTCGAGAACGAACTGCTGCCACGGATCCAGCCTCAGCCCCGCGCGGGCCGCCAACTCGACGGCCTCCTCGCCCGCGCTCGACAGGGCGAGGCCGGGCACCGTGAAGATGCGGGGCCGCTGATTGCCGTAGACGGTGCCGTCACTCACCGGCTGTCTGCTGCTGGAGGGCGGCTCGACGCTCTGCTCGCTTGCGACCAACGTCATCGACGGCATCCCCCTTCACCTCAACGGGCGCCAGCTTGCGCAGGTCGGCCATGATCGAGCGGAGCTTGTCGGCGACGACGGCCTTGGCGGTGGGGGCGTCAGAGTCGTCGATCGCCTGAGCGAGATCGCGGGCGACGGCCGCCATGCCGGGCGATGTCTCATCGGCGTGGAGATCTTCAAGTTCGGCGGCGATCTTGTCAGCGACGTCCATGATCACCCCCGACGGTGACGGAACGTCACATCACGCTGAGTGACGGCCGCTAAAACAGTAGAACCGGGTTCACGCGAATTGATCTTTCAAAATCGCCGCGCAAAAAATCGGGCGAGAAGGGCGTTTGGGTCGCCCGGTCCTCCGAATTTCACGATGGACTCGGGCCCCCCTCCCACGCGGTCCGATCGCCCGCCGACCGGGCCCGTCCCCCGGCCGAGCCCTGGCCAGTCACCGTATGCACTCCCTCTGGCTGCTCTGCCGGGGGAGACGGTGCGGCGGCGTCGCAAGGGCACATGGCCGGCGTCGCCCTGGGCGAGTCGGTCACCAGCTTCGCGACGCCTGCCGTGTGACTCGGTGTTCGCTGCGCTGCTTGGCCTGCCGTGCGTACCAGCGCGTCGCCACAGCCTGTAGTCCTGGCGCGCGCATGTCCCTGACCCGCTGCATCACGATGTCCTTGCCCGGGTCCACCGCCACCACCTCGGCACCGTGACTCCGGTAGCGGGCCAGCCACTTGGCGCTGGGCATGGTGTGGATCAGGTACACGTCGACCTCGTCGAGGTGCTTCACGGCCTCGTCGATGGCGGCGTACCGGGCGCGGTGAGCGACCTTCATGGCGATGGGGTGCTGGGACCAGGCGGGGGCGCCGGGGCCCATCAGGGCCTGGGTGATGCGGTCCAGGTCGATGACGATGTCCGAGGGCCGGGCGCGCGCATCGATCCAGCTGGACTTGCCTGCGGCCGGCGGGCCGGTGACGACGTACAGCACGGTGCGTCACCTCGCCGTCGGGGGCAGCTCCGTCACGTAGCGCGCCGCGTGGCTGGCAACGTGCTCGCGCACGGGGTCGAGATCCACGGAGACCTCAACCTCGGTCCTGCTGCGGTGTCGGGCACGCACAGGGAACTCCACGGACTCGTGGCACTCGGGGCACTGAGCCGTTCCCGTGGTGTCGCCTGATGCCATGGTCACCACCACTCTCGTTCGATCACCTCGGCGCCGTGCAGCGGGTCACCGGGCTGCTGATCGACAAGCAGGGCGCCGAGCGACACGGCGATCGTGCACACGTTCAGTTCATCAGGGTGGTGCAGGCAGAGGAAGCCGCCGGGGAACTCAGCGCCTCCCCATGTGCGGCCGTCGGCCAGGCGCAGGATGAACGGAACGGCGCGGGCGGGCACGGCCATGGTCACCACTTCCGTGAGGCGCGGACTGGCTGGCGCTTGGCGTCGGTGCGGTTGCCGCGGGCGCTGTTGCAGCGGCGGTGCGCGCTGCGGGCGTTGGCCGGGTTGAGGAGGTTGCCGCCGCGTGAGAGGGGGACGGCGTGGTCGAGGGTGAAGGCGTCGCGGTGACGGCCTGCGAGGGGGCCGGTGATGTCGTAGCGGATGGGTTCGCCGCACCACCAGCAGGGGAGGCCAAGGGCGCGCTGCTGCTCGCAGAGGCGGCGGTAGGGGCGCCCGTTGCGCGGGTTGCCGACCACGGGCGCCACCTCCTGTACTGCGGTCAGGATGCGGGGGTAGCGCCCTGGTCGATCAGCTCGTCGGTGACGGTGTCGATGGCGGCGTCGAGTTCGGCGTCGGACATGTGGCCGCAGGCGTTGTAGCCGGGGGTGGCGTCGATGCTTTCGGAGGCGTCGAGGAGTTCGCTCTCGATCCAGGCCCGGCATTCGTCTGTGAGCCCGGCGGGCTCGGTGGCCTCGGTGGGGCTGGGTAGGGCGCTCTCGATGCTCTTGCCGAGCTGCTCGGTCATGAGCTCGCCGGTGATCTGCTCCAGTTTCTTGGTGCTGATCCCGACGCAAGTGATGGGCTGCTTGCCTTCGGGTGCGTCGTCGCCCTTAGCGATGGCGTCTTCGAGCTGCGTGGCGAGGGCCTTCTTGCAGGCTGGTTCGTCGGCGAAGGCGCCGTCGTCGCCGCCGGAACAGCCGGCCGTGAAGGCGGCGAGGGCAAGCAGGACGGCGGGCAGGGCTGTACGGGTGCGCATGGTCCCCCCAAGGACGCGGTGGAGCTGAGGGGGCATCATGCGCTGCGTGGAGGCCGCATGGGGGCTGTGTGGCCGTGTTGTGACGTCCGGAGCCGGTCGGGCGGCAGGGCGTTCAGGCGGCCTTGGGTGCGCGTTGCGGCAGTGGTGGCGGGTCGCCGAGATGGACTTCGCCGAACTCGTCAACTGTCTTGCCCGGCAGTTCGCGCACGTCGTAGCGGCCGTTGTGGCTGGTGATGCGTCCTTCGGATGCCCAGCGCCAGATGGTTCCGACGCGGCGGCCGGTGTACCAGGCGGCGTCTTGGGCTGAGATGAGGGCGAGGGGCATCGTTCACCCCCTGGGGTATGACTGAGGCCCACCGGTTGGGGTGGGCCTCAAGGCGCACGAAGGCTAGTTGAGCAGATCATGACTTCGGTGCAGGTGAACTGTCAAGTTGTGGTTAAGGGTTTTGGGCTCAGGCAGCCCTGGATGCGAGGGGCAGGTCGAGGATCTGGGTTCGCGCGTACTGGGTGTCGCAGCCGTAGCAGCGGGCGCCGGGGGTGGAGACGGTGACGCGGAGTGTCGCTCCGCAGGGGCAGGCGACGGCGATAGGCCGCTCCTTGCGTTCCCCGGTGACCTGCCGCTCGCACTGCCGGACCAGGGCGACGACTTCGACGGAGAACTCCCAGAACGCCGGGTGGTTGCTGGCCGCCCATTCAAGGTTCATCCGCAGCGCCCGCACCGCGTCGTCCAACTGCTGCTGCAGACCGCCGTTCCAGCGCGGATACCGCCAGCCCAGCAACTCGTGCCAGTCGACGAGCCACGTCTGCAGCACGGTGACGACGCCACCGCGGGACATCAGCGACAACGGTTCGAGGCGGAGCGGGAGGGGTGCGGTGCGGGAGGTCGACACGATCGTCCCGTCGCCGCCCCGGCCGGGCGTGAGGACGGTGGCGAGGCGGGCGTACAGGCCGTCGAGTCCGAGGAGTTGCCGGAGGGCCTGGTCGGCTCGCTCCTGGCAGGGGCGGCAGGCGACGCGCCCGAGTTCGTCCTGCCGGAGTTGCCGGCCGCAGCCGCAGGTGGGCCACTGGTAGTCGGCGAGCGGGGGCTGGTCGTGCACGGCGGCTCCTCGGTGCGGCGGGGCTGCTGGTGACGCTGGGTTAATTGTGCACCAGAGGGTTGACAACGCCGGGCCGATGGCACTGGCGCCGCGCATGCATGTCGCAGTCCAGGCGGACACCGAGCAGGAATGCGCGGCCGGACTCCGGCTCCTCGAACAGCTCGGACTGCAACCCGCCATGCTGCCGAGGCTGCTGTCCGACAACCGATGGATGGCACGGGCCGTACCCGCGACGAAGGCCCGGACCGAGGACGGTGACGGTCGGGGCCCTGGCGTGTCCGGCTGATCAGGCGGCAGCCTTCTCGCGGATGTCCCAGACGAGGCCGAGGTCGTCGACTTCGAGGACGGTGCCACAGCAGCCGCACGTGTACTCGATGTGGTCGCGGCTGGTGTCCTTCCTCCCCATTTCGTCGCTACAGCAGGTGGGTGCGTCGTCGCGGCCGATCTCATCGGCGATGCGCGGCGTCATGCCGTAGATCGTCGGTTCGGTACGGCACATGGCGGGGTTCTCCTACAGGTAGTTGCGGGCGTCGGTCGCCCACGGGTCGGTGATGTCGGTGAGGGGTCCGAAGTCGGCGGCGCTGATGGAGGGTGTTTCGCCTTCGGGGTTGTCGGCTTCGCGGCAGGCGGCGTTGCAGTACGGGTAGCCGCCCGGGGCACCGCACAGGATGCACTCGTTCACGGGTTCTCCCATCAGCGGTCGAGATGCCGGGTCACGACAGCGCCGCCGACGATGGCGATCACGAGGTAGACCCCCAGCCCGATGAGCATGCGGCCGGTGCTGGGATCTCCGGGCAGGGCGATCAGAACGAGGGCGATCAGGCCCAGGATGAGCGGCGCGAGGATCGTGTACATCCAGTACAGGGAGTGGTAGCGCTCCATCGGGTTCTCCTACTGCTGGTTGGTGGTTTTGGCCCACACGCCGCGGGTGCTGCTGTGGGTGTGGCGCTGGTAGACAGGCCCGCTGTAGTGCTGGTGGATCTCGGCGGGTGCGGCCTCCCCGGCACGCCGGATGAGCCGGGCGATGGCGAGGATCGGCACGGCGATCGCCGCGGGAGCGGCGCAGATCATGCCGATGACGGTCGGGTTGGCGTGCTCAGAGGCGACGAGGATCGCGGTGGCGACGAGCCCGGGCGGCACGGTGGCGAGGCTGCAGTACATGACCGCCCGAGTGACCTCGGTGGTACGCGCGGACATCGGGGGGATGCCGTCTTGCGCGGCGGGAGGGGCGCTGCCGTAGGCGGGAAGCGGGCTCTCATCGCGGTAGCGAGTCGGCATGGCCTCGGCCAGTGCCTCCTCGACGGCGATGGCGAGCTTGGTGACTTCTGCCCGGTCGGTGGGCTCAGGCTGTGTGGGCATGATCTGGTCTCCTTCCGGGCCTAGGCGGCGTCGGCGTATTCGGTGGCGTCTGCTGGGGTTTTGGCGTGGTCGGGGTGGGCCCAGATGCCGCGGTCGACGGCGACCGCGAGCCCCTTACTCTTGAGGCGGGTGAGGGCGTTCTTGACGGCGCTGATCGTGAGCTTGGTTTCTTGGGCGATGGTGTTACGGCCGACGGGTCGGCCACGCTCGGCGAGGAACGCTGCGACCTTCTCGTCGGTGCCGGCCGGGGCTTCGGCTGCGATTGCGGCCGAGGCTTGGGCGATGGGGTCGTTGGACGGCGTGAGCCTCGCGGGATCGGTGGGCCCATCCTGGAAGGCGTCGTCAGGAAGCACGGGCGTCTCACCGCGCAAGCGGGCAGCAAGGCGGTCAAGGCGCTCGGCGTAGGCCTTGCCAGTCACGGCCGCCGCCGAGGGCTCAACAGTGGGCGTGGTGCCGGTGGTGGCCCAGTGGGCGGGGTCACGGTCGAAGTGGGCTCGGAACTGGGCCTGCCGGTTGTCGGGGCCCTTGATGAAACCGAGGCCAGCGGTGGAGGTGCCGTCAGGCCAGTACATGGGCAGCTGGCTGGGGTTGACCTCCCAGCCGGGCAGGCCGATGGAGTCGGTGAGCGCGGACGCGGTGCGGAACATGACGGTGTTGCCGGACTGAAGCTGCTCGCGGATGTCGGTGGACTCGGGGCCGGCGCCGAACATGTTGGCCTTGGGGCCCTGGAAGACGAGGCGGAGCTTGATGCCGCACTTGCGGGCCATCAGGACGATTTCCAGCACGAGGGCGACGGCACCCGGGAGGGCGAGGACCCGATGCGCTTCGTCGATCGTCATGACGATCAGCGGGTCGGGGTCGTTGACGACGAAGTGGTCCCGGCCCCGCAGGACACGGCCCTTGGGGTCGGTCCATTCCATGAGGGAGTAGCGGGCGGAGCGCTCGTACATGACGTTGCGCAGGGCGTACAGCATGGCGAGGCCGCCCTGGGCGGTGTCTTCGTACCAGTCGACGGCCTCACGCCAGCGGGGCAGGGACTGGCCGCCCTGCGGGTCGCACACCCAGGACACGATCCCGTTGTGGCGCTCGGTGGACAGCAGCATGTCCAGGAAGCGGGACTTGCCGCCGTCGGTGGCGCCGTAGATGACGCTGTGAACGGGACCGGACGGCTTCCAGAAGGCGTAGCGGGCACCCTTACCGTCGTAGAAGATGCCGACCTCGGCCTGCCCGGTCGTCTTGTCGAGGATGTGCGGGCCGGGGTAGGTGGTGCCGTCCTGGAGAGGGTTGCGGTCGAAGACGGCGATGATCGCCCGGCGGGCGGACTGCCCGATAGCCTTCTCGATCTGGATCATCTCTTCGGGCAGGTCGAGGGCGCCCGCGATGTCTCCCGCCGCTGTGACGGCCCTCCGCCAGGTGCCCTTGTCTAGGACGATGACGGCAGTCCAGCCGTAGTCGGTGGTGACGACATCGGCGAGGCCGGATCCGGGCAGGGGGCCGTCGGAGCAGGACACATTGTCCTGCCAAAGCTGCAACTGCTTGCTGAGGGCGGGCGCGGGCGCCGCTGTCCGCTTTCCGCGCCGCCACCAGTAGATGCCGTGCCCGATGCCCCATGCGCCGACGAGGGCCGGGTAGGGGCTGTCGCCGAGCTGGAGGCCGCCGGTTGCGGCCATGGCGGTGACGAGGCTGCCACCGGTGGTCACGGCGGACGCGGCGGCGATGAAGTCGGCACGGACGGGGAGCCGCTTACGCAGGCGCTTCTTGCCGAGGCGGGCATCCCAGCGACCCCAGGCGACGGTGGCGGCAGCTCCAGCCGCGGTGGCGGCGAGCGCGGTCTTCCATCCGTCGTCGGGCACGGCGAGGACGCTGCCTGCTATGGCCTGGGCGGCGGTGGCGTAGACGGGGGCCATGCCTCGGCGGGTGCGGTAGGCGACACGCATCGCACGCCGGGCGGCCTTACTGCTGGTCTTACGGGAGGAGCCGCGCTTGCCCGGCGCCGGGAGGGTCTGCTCGTCGGCGGTCGTCTTTTCGACGGTGATGGTCTTCGGCATGGCGGCTGCTACTCCTGCGGGTTCGTGAAGTCTGCGGGGATTGGGCGGCCCCGGCACGGTGGCCGGGGCCCCGGCCACCGTGCGGCCCCGGCCACCGTGCCGGGGCCGCACGGTGGGTCAGGCGTCGGCGGTGTAGGCCTGCTTGGAGGCCATGCGCCCGCCGGTCGCGGCGACGGCTTCCTGAATGCCGCCGTGCCGGGAGTGGATGTTCTGCGAGGACTGGGCGGCGATCGCCGCGTTGTCGACGGCGGCCTTCTGCAGGGCCTGGGCGGAGGCAAGCGCCGCGGCGTACTGGTCGCGCAGGGCGGAGAGCTCCTCGAGAGTGCCGCCGTCGTCGCCGAACTCCAGCGCGGAGGCCTGCTCGATGGCGGCCTCGATCGCGGCGAGCTGGTCGGCGGCACGCT
Source organism: Streptomyces sp. SA15 (assembly GCF_002291145.1). Taxonomy (GTDB): domain Bacteria; phylum Actinomycetota; class Actinomycetes; order Streptomycetales; family Streptomycetaceae; genus Streptomyces. The sequence goes on along the minus strand of NZ_NTGE01000073.1, from coordinate 160,378 downwards.
GGGCGATGGCGCCGGCCTCTTCGGCCGTGACGCCGGCCTCGGAGGCGAATCGGGCGACGGCCTGCTTGAGGGTGTTGACGCCGGTGATCTCGGGGATGGTGGCGAGTGCCATGGGCTTTCCTTCCGTGGTGTGGGTGTCGTCGTTCTTGATCAGGACGAGCTTGCGGCTGTCGGTCCCCGCCGGGGCCGTGGTGGCGGGCTCGGTGTGCTCGCGGGCGCCGTCGTCGGCGCGCTGCCGGGTCGGCTCGGCGGATTCGACGGGGTCGGGGTTGCGGCGGCGCAGCTTCTCGGCGGCCCGCTCTTTCGCCTTGGGCCACTCGCGCTTCCATGCGCGGACGAAGCCCTTACAGAACGGTCCGGCGGCGGTCACGGCGGTGGCGGCCCAGGCGGCGAGCTTGGCGCCGGTGCGGCGGCCCTTCTTCGCCGAAGCCTTTTTGATCCGCTTCTTGTGCTTGGCGGACACGTCGCCGATGGCGTTTTCCAGGCCGCGGGCGCAGCAGTAGGCGATCGCCAGCAGCAGGATGAGGCCGAGCATGTCAGCCCCCCATCAGCCACATGACGAGGGATCCGACCTGGGTGGCGATGAAGCCGAGCGCGGAGGCTGCGCCGTCGCCCAGCGATCCAGGGATCATCACGGTCAGCGGCGGAACGAAGGCGGCCAGCAGGAGCGTGCGAGTCTGCACACCGCTCATGAAGTCGCTGATCAGCCACAGCAGGGCGGCCAGCGCAAGAGCGAACATGATTCCGAAGCCGGTCCACTCCCCCGCCAGGCCGTCGACGAAGCCGTCGACAGCGGTGGTTGCCCGGTTGATGAGCTGGCCGACCGGGGTGGAGACGAGGCCGATGGATGCGGTGAGGACGAGCAGCACCTGAATCTGCGGGCTCTTGATCTTCGCGGCGAGCCGGTTGATCCAGGGGAGCCGGTCGGCGACGTACAGCACGCCGGCCGCTCCCAGGCAGGTTCCGCCGGTTGCGGCGGAGATCCCTGCGTCGATGACGGGCATTTCGGGGTACCCCCTTGAGGTTACGGTGAGTTAGTGGTTTCCTCGCGCGCGCGGGCGCGCGCAGGCGCGTCGGGATCCTTGGGCTCGGCCTGGGACGGCTTGAGCCATCCGTTGAGCCATTACGTTCGGTTAGCTTTCGGCGATGGACTGGCGGAGCTGGTCGAGCAGCTGCGTCGCCTTGGCGGCAGCTTCGGCTCGCCGTGATTCGGGGAGCCGGGTGATCGCCGCACGCAGCTGGTCCACGGCGACCGGGAGGACGGTGAGGGGTCCTTGGGCTTCCGCGGCCCGGCGCCGGTCGCCCAAGTGCTGGGCTGAGCGGGCCTGTCTATCGGCCTGCCTGGGGCGCCGGGTGCGGGTGGCCATCTCGTCCTCCTGTCTGGTCGGGGATCTGCTTGTGCGGTGGTCCGGGTCTGCTCGCCGGGTCTGCGATCGTTCCGCTCACCGGGTCACTCACCGGACTTGAACTGGGGTTTTGCCTGTTCGACTGCTTCCGGCAGTCTCAGCAAGGACCAGAACCGCGGGGGGTGCTGGGCCTCACTGGCGGTGCCGGCGTGCGTCAGCTGACCTGTGTTTCGCGGCGTTCGATCTCACCCCAGACGCGGCGGACGCGCTCTTCGCGGGCGGTGAAACCGGCGGCGCGGAAATCCTTCTGCGCCTGCCGGTAGGAGCGGGGCGGCTCCATGCCGTAGCGGAGCCAGCGAAGGACGACGGCGAGCTGCTCGTCGGACAGTCGGGCGCCCGGCTGGGGCAGCTCGACACCGGCGACCGCCGCGAGTTCGGCAAGGTCCATGCCGTCCTCTATGGGGGTCTGGTCGCACCCCTCGACCATGTCCGTTTCGTCCGCAGTCACGGGCGGAATGGTCACGGGCTCGATTTCCGGGGTGGCCTGTGTGACCACCGTGTGACCATCCAGCTCGGCCCGGGTGTCTCCGCCAGCCGTGACCGCCGGCCGGGAGACGGCCAGACTCAAGTCGCGCTCTGTGTACGCCAGGGCGGCGACACCGTGCTCCTTCTCGGACTTCGCCAGGCGGCCCTCCGCCTTCGCGCGGGCCTCGTTGATCTGAGCCTGCGCCCGGGTCAGCACATCGGCGCGGGCGATCTGCCGTTCCATCTCCGCCAGGTGGCCGGCGGTTTCGGTGAGGACGTCCGTGGTGGCCTCGGACCGCAGATGCCGGGCGTCGGCTGCAGCCAGGGCGCGGGCGTTGCGGTCGGCCGCCGACTGCTCGGCGATGACCGCTGCAGTCTCCGCGTCCGCGAGGACGTTCCCCGCGAACAGCCGCAGACCCATGAACAAAGCTGCGGCCACCGGGACAAACGCGAACACCTGGGCGTGCCCGAGGACCAGCAGCGTCGCCGTCGACGTACCAACCGCCACAACCGACAGACCGATCATCACAGCGATGCCGACCGCGGACCGCTGCCGGATCGCCACCTCCGACATGCGCAGAGCACCGATCCACAGCGCGTCATACACGATCGCGATCGACCAGCCGACGAGCATGCCGAGCGTGCCGTGCAGGCCGAGGATCTGCCCCAGCTGCCCGCCAACGGTCACGGCGACCAGGACCAGGGCGGCAAGAGTGAGCAGCTTCTCAACGACAGCGAACACGTCCAGCCGGCGGGCCGCCGCCTGGACCTTACTGATGCGCTTCATGATTCCTCCTCTCGTTGCCGGCGTGGAGCCAGCGGATCGGGCAGCCGGTCAGCGGCGCTTGGTGCCGCCGTGCCAGAACGACACCTTCGCGGCGGCCTCGTTGGCCTTGGCGTTGAGCTCCTGATACTTGGGCGTCTCGTGACGGATCCCGGCCTTGAACTCACGGTCGCTGTTGTCGTTCAGCCGACGGTCGGCCGCCTTCATCTCGGCGACGGCGGCCTTCTCCTCGGCGGTCTTCTTGAACAGGCCCACGGTCGGGCTCCTCTCGGGGTTGGGTGGTGGAACGCTGAGCGGTTCCCCTCACCGCCCGTGCGAGACGGGCGGATCGGGCAGCCGGTCAGGCGGCGGCCGGGTAGTCGAAACCGTCGAGCTCGGCCAGCAGCTCCGCGTCGGCGATCTCACGGATCTGCCGCATCCGGGCCAGGTCGCCGGCAGCGCGGGCCTTGGCGTACTCGCCGAACAGGTCGCTGATGGACAGCACGGTCGCCTCGGCCACCGTCGTAGCGGCGCGGGCCTTCCGGCCGAACACGGTGACGCCGAAGTCGGCGGAGAACAGGTACGGAGACATGGGGGATCACAGACCCTTTCAAGGTCACAGGAACAGTGGGGTGGTACGGGGCGGGCACCGCGGGCGGGGACAGGGGGTCGACCCGCCCGCGGCGGTCTAGGGGGTTAGGGCTTCGGCCGGGACTCGGACCGCCGGTTGGCCTCGGCGACCTTCCGGGACAGCTCGGCACGCTCGGAGTCGGTCACGACGCGCCGTCCTCGCACGTCGGCGGGGCGATCGTGGCGCGGATCGCACCGCGAACATCCGGGTTCTGCACCCACGCGAACTTGGCGTGCAGATGGACCGTGCCGTCCGAGTCGATCCGCTCCGGCCACACAGCCGCGTTGAGCTGCCGGACCCACGCCTCGAACGCGGCCCGCATCTCGCCCGGCGTCGACGTCAGCGAATCGACATCCCCGACCAGCGCGCCCGAGATAGCGATCGTCCACGAGATCACGGGCATCCCGTTGACCTGAAGGAACTCGCCGAGCGCACGATGCGCGTCACGCTGCCAACGCAGCTTGTAGATCTCAGAGGTGCTCACCGGGCCACCTCCTCGACGACGAGGAACCGGTCGCCGTCCAGGTCCATCACGACCGTGGCGGGGGTTCCGGACTCGCGGAGCTGCTGCGCCTTCTCCTCCGCCGGCCACGAACCACGCGGGGCGCCGGCCGGGAAGCTGTCGTACACCTCGCGGGCCATCAGAACCACCGCCGCTTCTTCTTCGGCGTCGCCTCGGCCTCGGCGCGGTTCGCGGTCTCCCGCAGGCCCTTGCCTCGGTCGCGCAGCCGGTCCGCCTCACGCTGTGCACGGGACGCCTTCGCCGGATCCGAGTAGTCCCGGCCCTGACGGCCGTACACGTCAGCGGTCATCTGCTGCCGCTCGGATTCCTGCTCGGCCTGGTAGGCCATATGCCGAAGCGCCGGCGCCTGACGAGCCGCGTACCGCTGCTCCTCCGTCTGCATGTCCTTGAACCGGCGGGCCATCAGACGCCACCGCCGATCAGGTGCAGCATTCCGGCAGCAGCGAGCGTCGCGCGGGCGCCGGCCATCAGATCCTCGGCGGCAGCCAGGGAGTCCGCGTCCAGGTCCGCCATGTTGGGGCTCAGCGCCTCGTTCGAAAGGGCCGCCGCACGAAGAGCGGCCTTACGGAAGTCCGCTGCCGCACGAATCACCGGGTCGACAGGGGTCTCAAGCAGGTCCATACGCCCAGCCGCGACGAGCACCATCACCGAATCGAGGATCGTGCGCTCACAGTCGACCCAAGAGTCGAAGTCGGTACCCGACCACTCACGCGTCGGCTTCGCCTCCAGCTCCGCCTTACGAGCCGTCGCCACCTCGTAGCGGGTCACTGCACGGACCAGGTCCAGCGGCAGGAACGCGCGCTCCAGACGGTGCAGCACCGACACAGCAGCCGGCGGAAGCGGGGCAGTGGGGGTGGGGGGAGGGGTTGCGGTGGTCATGCCGTCACCGCCTTGACGGGCGCGATGTGCAGTCCGAGCTGGCGGCGGTCGCGGATCTGAATGGAGGCACCGTACTCGGCGAGGTCCTTGGCGTAGCGCGCCTCGGCCTCCTCGTGCTGCGCGCGGTGCTCGGGGCAGTCGGCCACAGCGTCGGCGAAGGTGAGGACGGGGTAGGTAGGGGTCGCGGTGGTCATGCCGCCTCCTCGGTGGACGGGTTTGTGGTCTCGCGGAGCGCCATGACGACGTCCCTCGGGATTCGGATCGCTCCCCCGCGCCTCGGGTCGCCTTCGGCTCGCGGCTGTCCGTAGCGGATGGCCGGCAGGTCGCCGTTGTCGATCCAGCGGTAGACCGTCGGCTTGGAGATCCGCAGCAGCACTGCGGCCTCTCGCACGGTGAGCAGCTCCTGATCCGCAGGCAGCATCGGGCTCTCCAATCCAGGAGTTGGGGTTGAGCTGACTTCTCAACTGTAGGTGCATTCTTGAGAAGCTGCAATCGTCTCGCCCGCCCGAACCGCTCTCGTATGCTCCGCCGCCCCTCGTGAACTGGCCTTATGGTGGAGAAACTGATGGATGGCTCAAGAGACCTTGTGAACTGGAGGAGTCGCGAGTGACAGAAACGCACTGGACTGGGTCGTCAGCGCCCTACCTAGAAAGCGGCCAGGGTGACGTGTGGGGTAAAGAGGCAGCAGCTCAGGGGCGCACTGGCACCCAGCGGATCCTGCGAGCAGAGCAAGCCAGCGCCCCGCAGGAAGTGGCGGCCCACCTCGGCCTGACTCCCGGCACACCCGTCATCCTGAGGCAGCGCCTAATCTCGCTGGACAGCCGCCCCATCGAGTTGGCCAACTCCTACTGGCCAGCCAGCTTCGCCGCGCAGACAGCACTGGCACAGAAGGGGCGGATACGCGGCGGCGCCGTATCCCTGCTCGCCTCGCTGGGCTACAAGCCCGAGTCGGTCCAGGAGTACGTCACGACGAGGCCGCCGACGCGAGAGGAAGCCGAGGCTCTGCAACTCGCCGACAACCACGAGTGGATCCTCTGCCTCACTCGCGTCATCTCCAGCGGCGGCCACCCATACGAGGTGTCCGTCATGGTCAGCCCCGGCCGCATTGGACGGCTCCACTACTCAATGAAGGCCCACTGACGTGACAGAAGAGTTCGAGGAAGAGAGCGTCTGGCCCGTTCAGGACCAGATCGCCGCATACCTCAGAGACGGCATCCTCAACGGCGACTTCCCTCCTGGCGAGAAACTTCCGTCCAGCCGTCAGCTGACCGATCTTTTCGGTGCCGCCGCACAGACGATCCGCAACGCGGTCACCATGCTCGAGAAGGAGGGACTCGCCTACACAAGGCGGGGTGCTGGCGTGTACGCCCGGCAGCATCGGCAGCGCACGATGGAGCCGGCGAGCTACAAGAACCCTCCTGGCGACGGCGGGAAGTACCAGTGGATCGCTGCCGCCGAGCAGAAGGGGCTGGCAGGCAAGAGCGATCTACTCGCGGTCGAAGAGGTCGTGCCGCCCGCCGCTATCCGGGACGCCTTCGGCCTCGCCGAGGACGAGAAGGCGCAGATGCGCCGCCAGGTGCTCTACCTGGACGATCAGCCTTGCGAGTTGGTCGAGGTGTACATTCCGCTCGACCTGGCCCGAGGGACGCCTATCGCCGAGAATCGGAAGATCCGGGGTGGCGTGGGTCGAGTCCTGTTGGAGGCCGGCCTGCCGCCGTTGCGTTGCGTTGACAAGGTGGCAGCGCGGTGGCCGACGCCGGAGCAGGCGAAGGCGTTGAGGATGCCGACGAAGCTGCCGGTCCTCCGCCAGTTCCGCGTGACGTACAGCGTGGACGATAGGCCGATCCAGGCGGAGATCATGGCCAAGGCGGGCCATCTCTACGAGCTCGAATACGAGTTCTGACCAGCGGGCCCGCTAGCCCCGACGCGACGGACGTCGGGGCTTTGTTGCGTCTGCTGGCGAACGAGAGGGTTGCGAACCTCTCAATAAACCTCTTACAGTCGCTTCCGAGAGTGGCTCACGCCACACGCTCAGTTAGGAGCGGCATGCCCGAATCACCCGAGCGCACCGCGTTTTACCGCCTCTTCGACGCCGACGGGGTGCTGCTTTACGTCGGGATAGCCAAGGATGTACACAAGCGCTGGCGGATGCACGAGTGGGAAAAAACCTGGTGGCACCTTGTCTCAGGTAACCGCGTCGAGTGGTTTCCATCCCGGCCGGAAGCGCGCGCCGCCGAGCTAGCCGCCATGGAGAACGAGTCGCCTCTGTACAACGGCGTATGGCATCCCGACGGGAGCTACACGCAGGGCAAGTACGACGACACGACGGAAAGGGGCCATGCTGCCGAGGAGCTGCGCCGCGATCTCGACAACGGAACCTTGCAGCCGGGCGAAATGATCCGCATCACCCACCTTGGCCGCCGATACGGCGTTTCTGCGATGAGCGTGGCGATGGCGCTGGACGCCCTCCCGCCGGGAACGGTCTGCAAGCGGGGGAACTACCGATACATCGCCGCACCGAAGAGCCCGTCCCTAGCCCAGTAACGCGAACGGCCCGGTGCGCTAACACCGGGCCTGTTCATCACCAGCGGTGCCAGCCGCTGATCAGCGAATCCCAACCATCACGAAAGGACTGCTCATGCAGCAGAGTACATGCCCCGCGCCCCCGCGTCCCGTCCCGACCGTCGACCATCTGATGGACGCCCCGCTCAACAGTCTTCTCGCCGAGTTCCGTGTCGACGTGTCGGAGCTGCCGATCGAGGACCCCGGCTTCACGGGCGGCACGTATGTGCGGAGGGACGGAACCATGCTGTTCGCGATGCGGCGGGGCCAGCCGGCTGCGGAGCGGGAGATGATCGCCCGCGCGATGCTGGGTGCGGCGTTGCGGGTTCCGATGCCGCCGCTGCCGGAGCCGTACCAGTTGACGGAGCTCTGATCACCCGAACGCCGCAGCGCCCCCGCTTCCGTGCGGGGGCGCTGCTCGTTAGCGTGACGGTTTCGTCGATGAGAGGGGCCGTCATGTCGGAGGAGCCGTCGCCTGGCCCGTTGGGTACAGAGATGCGGGAGGTCGCCTTCCCGGACGGTTCCCACGGGTTCATTTTGGTGAAGGCGGGCACGTCGCAGGAGGAGGCGGAACTGATCGCGGCGCGGTTGTGGGCGGACTTGCCGGAGCCGGGCGTGCCGAACGAGTAGTCGTACAGCAAAACGCCCCCGCCCCAGATGGGGTGGGGGCGCTGCTCTGTCTACAGCGCCTGTCTGGCCGCTGCCACTGTGGCGTCTGGGGCTGCGGAGTCTCCGTGTCGTCTCGGCTGCCGTCGCGTGCCTTTGGTGGCGCAGGGTTCCCGTCCGGATGCTGGGGTGTGCCGGGCCTGGTCGGGCCTCACGCTCACGGTATGGGGGCAAATGGGAAAGTGCCGCGGCTTGGTGGCGGACAGTACGCGTGCCCGTTTTGCGGGTTGCCGCAGGACCGGGTGCCGACGTTGGAGCATGACTGGGTGCTGCTGGAGCCGGACGTGAACCCGCCGGCGCACGTGGTGCCGGCCGAGTACCGGTGGATCGAACTGTCCGACGGTCGGGTGACGGTGTACGCGGTGTGCCCGCCGGACCCACAGCAGCGTTGCCGGATCGAGCATCGGTTGGCGTGTGCGGGGCAGCAGCTACCAGACTTGTGGCCGTGGTTGACGGCGATGCGGGAGGAGAACGCCCGTAAGGCGCAGCGGCACGCGGCTGGGGAGACTGCGCCGGTGCTGGCGGAGGTCGAGCTGCCGGACGTGGGGTAGCTGGACGGTCGGCCCGTCTGGCTGGTCAAACTCCCCACTCGTCCACACGTTCGTTCGATTAGTCACGCGCTGTCCAGACCTTCACCCGCCCACTTCCGGGCTGTCGCAGACCACCGTTACGCTGGTCTTTCTGGGGGATGCGCCTGCATGCCCGTGGACCCGACGAGTTGCAGCTGGGGGCGACTCATCTACGGTGAGGGCAGGCGCAAGAGGGGACACTGATCATGGCAACCGTGCGGGATGTGGCGGCTTACATACTGGCCAAGGAAGCGCCGATGTCCGCCATGAAGCTGCAGAAGCTGTGCTACTTCGCCTACGGGTACCACCTGGCGTGGGAGGACCGACAGCTGTTCCCGGAGCGCTTCGAGGCGTGGGCGAACGGGCCAGTCGTGTACGAGCTGTACGACCAGCATCGGGGCCGCTTCAACCTCGACAAGGGCGACATCGCTGGGGATCCGGCGGCGCTTGATGATGACGAGCGCGACTCGGTGAACGTGGTTCTCGAGAACTTCCGCGCCTACGACGCCCACGAACTGTCGGCGATGACGCATCAGCCGGGGCCGTGGCTGGATGCCCGGCAGCGGGCCGGCGTGACGGATCTGCAGCGCAGCAACGAGGAACTGCGGGACGAGGAGATCGCCGACTTCTTCGGCGCGCTTGTGGGCCGCGAGGACTGAGTGAGCAAGCGGGGGAAGGCGCAGAAGAAACTGGCTCTGCCGCCTGGCGGTGTCGCGGTCGGTAAGCGGACTGGTAATCCATCATCGCTGCTGCCTGGCTCGGACAGCTCAGGGGATCGCCTGTGTTGGCGCTTTACGCACGTCGATCACGACGGCCGGTGGGGCTTCGAGGGCATGGAGCCGGCTGTGCTGTGCGAGGTGCTGCGGAAGCTGGCGGACTGCGAGTCGATGACGGTGTCAGAGCTTCGAGGCACTCGCAGACTGTTCAAGGAGTACGACCTCCCGGGCGGCCTGTGCAAGGACGCTCTGGATCGCTTGACGGCGATACGCCGGGACGACATGACGAAGATCCAACGCCTTGAGTTCACGGGCTTACAGCGTCTGTACGGCTTCCTGGAAGGGAACGTCTTCCACGTGGTGTGGTGGGATCCGAGGCATGAGGTCTATCCCTCCACGCTGAGGAACACGTAGCGAAGGGCCCCACTCGGCCGAATCGGAGTCGTCATGGCGCTGGCCTGCGTCTTCGCCGCCGTTTCCGTGCCCGCCAGTCGTGCCAGGCGAGCGCGGCGTTGGCGGCCAGGCCGGCGGCGGGCGTGGCGGCGAGGAGCCGCCAGGTCATGGCTGGGCTTTCGGTGCGTGTTCGTCGCACAGCCAGCTGCCGTCGCCGCGCCGCACCCATCCCTGGTTGGGTGCGGCTGCTTCGAGCTTGGGTTCGGTTTGGCTGGGCAGGCCGAACATGGTGAGCCATGCGTTGCAGCGGCTGCAGTGCAGGTAGACGAACCGTGGGAGTTCCTCGCTGCTCATGAGCCCTCCTTCTGTAGCGGCCACCGCCGATCATCGGCGGCGCACTCGCGGACGGTGGGCCCGGTGTCGTGGGCGGGGATGGCCAGGTCGCGGGTGCCGGTGCGCAGCCACTCCCCGGTGGCGAGCGGCTGCCGTTCGAGTAGCTGGCTGGCGACGTCGGGGTTGGGGCAGTCGAGGCGGGCGCAGGTGATGTAGCCACCCTCGGCGAGGAACAGGCTGGATCCTCCGCAGGCGGGGCAGCGGCCTTGGACGTCGCCGAAGCGCTGAGCGTGCGTCTGGGCGCCGTTCCGCCCCTCCGGGGCCGCCGGATGCCGGTTCGGGACCTGCGGGCCGCTCCTGGGGCCGTCTGGCGCCTCCTGCGGGCACGTGGGCACGTCGAGGAGCGCCGTGTCGACGGCTGCGAGTGCGGCCTGCCAGCCCTGCGCGTAGGCCCGCCCGGTGTCGCTGTCCGGGTCGGCCTGTGGCGGGACGCGGTCAAGGTTGCGGATCCGGGTGAGGGCGGCGTGCAGGTCGCGGAGGGCGGCGTCCTTGCGGGCCGTGGTCGGCGGCGCGGTCATGCGGTGGTCTCCTTCGTGCGTGGCGGGCAGAGCTGGATCTCGTGCGGGTGGATGAGCCCGCGGACTAGGCAGACAGCGATGGCGTGGGTGCGGTCGCGGGCGCCCAACTGCTCGTAGGCCAGCCGCATGTGGGACTTCACCGAGTCCTCGGCTATGAACAGCTTCCGAGCGATCTCGGCGTTGGTGTGGCCGTTCGCGGCCAGGCGGAGGACCTCGAGCCGACGGGCCGTGACCAGCGGGCGGTCGGCGGGCAGGCCTCTCACGGTGTCCGCCCGGGTCCGGGCTGGCGGACGCGCCCACGCCCATCGAGGATGCCGTCGGCTTGGGCAAGGAGGATCAGGGCGCGGCGGAGGACGGACCGCAGCGGCTCCCGGCGGCGGGCGTAGGCGGCGAGGATGGCGGCGCTTCCGTCGTCCGGGATCCAGCGGAGCGGGGTTCGGCTCACGACGGCTCCTTGGTCTGCTTGGTGACCCGGAGGCATGGCCGTTTCCCGGCCGGGCGTTCGGCGGCGACGGTGTACCCCGCGGCCTGGAGCGCGGCGGCGTATCGGTCGAGGTGGGCGGCTTCGTCGAGGCCGTCGTGCCAGAGGCGGACGGTTTTGGGGCTGGCTTGGGTGGAGCGGTGGCCGGGCCGCCAGGTGGGTCCGGTCAGGGAGTTGGTGTGGCCTCGGGCGGTGAGGGTGCGGGCGATGTCTACGGCGCGGAGTTGGTAGTGCACGGCTACTCCTGGGTCTGGGTGGTGTGGAGTGCGCGGCCGAGGACGGCGGCCGGCTCTGGCTGGCGTAGCAGCGGCGCAGGATCGTCCACATGCGGGCGGTGGGCTGCACGTGCGGCAGGGACGGGCGGCCGGTCACAGGTACTCCCCGGTGGGCAGGGTGTCGGCGGTCCAGAGGGCGACGGGGCCGGGGCCTTGGTCGCGGAGGTCGCGCATCTCGTGCTGGCGGAGGTCGAACCGGGTGGGGGTGTGGTCGCTGGGTTGGTAGTCGTCGGTCCAGGCGGGTTCGCAGTCGGGGTGGTTGTCGGCGGCCGTGGTCATCGCTGCGCCTCCGAGTCGTCTTCGTCGGGGAGGATCGGCGGCTCGTTGTCGACGAGCAGCCACAGCGGGCTCCAGCTGCCGGGTTCGTGGTTGGAGGGCTTCTCGTCGAGGGCGTAGAAGGCGCCGGTCTGGCCGTGCCAGCCGATCTGCCGCCAGGTCTGCGTGGCGTCGAGGGTGTGGGTGCGCATGGTGCTGCCGCCGCTTTCCGATGCGCGGCGGTAAGGGCGGTTGTCCGTAGGCGGGGTAGTCGGGCGAAATCCCTGGGCGTGGCGGCGGGTGTGTCGTTCGCGGGGCTGGTCGGTCACGTGTGTCTCCGGTGGTCGTGGCTGGTGGGGTGCCGGGCCTGGTGTGGGCCCGGCACGAGGGACGGTCAGGCGGGTTCTTCGCTGCCGTCGAGGGCGAGTTGGCCGGGCGCCTGCATGACGGGCTCGGGCGGCAGGTGCTCGTCGATGAGCGCCTGGTGTGTCTCGTCGCGGATGTGGCACAGGTACTCGTCGCCGAGGACAGTCCAGCCGGAGGCTCGGGCGGCGGTGTTGGCGTCGGCGGGGGTGGCGAAGAGGGTGCCGCCTTCCTCGTCGTCGAACACGGTGTTGCAGGCGTCGCAGGTGAGGGCGTGCACGGTGACCGGGGTGAGGGGCATTAGGCGTGGCTCCCGTACTCGCGGGTGGTGGCGGTGACGGTGGGTTTCCACTCGGCGGTGGCTTCTTCGATGCGGGCGCGGATCTCGTCGGCTTCGTCCTCGGTGGCGAGGTCGCTGATGTCGACGGTGATCTCGATGGCGATGCGGGTCATGCGGCTTCCTTGTCGGTTCGGGCCCACGAGGGGCGTGACGGCGTCTGTGAGGCCCCAGGAGCGTGCGCGAGGACGCGAGTCCTGAGATGGGCTCTGAGGCGCCCCAGCGGGCGCACAGCCGCGCTCACGGCCCCTCCCCGCCCGGAGCCACCGTGCGGGCGGGAAGTCCTGCCCCTGATGCCCGCACAGCAGCGCGGGGATCGCGACCACGAGCGCGAGATACGCGAGCATCCCGATCACGAGATCTCGCCCTTCACAGCGCGGCGTACCGAGTCGGCGGCCCAGCCGATGCCGTTCGCCTCGATCACCTCGGCCACCCCAAGGACATCCCGCAGCGCCGCCTCAGCCGTCTCGGCCCGCTGACGCTCTCGCTCCCATGCGGCCACAGGCTCGACCACGACGGTGACCTTGTAGCCACACAGGCCTGCGATGCGCTGCGCCCAGTCGAGGGTGAGCGCGACGCGGCCGGTGAGCATCTGGCTGAGGTGCTTCTGGCTGATGCCGAGTTGCTGGGCGATCCAGATCTGCTTGAGGCCAGCCGCTTTGATCGTGGCGCGGATCTGGTCGCGGAGCGGGGTGGAGTCGTCGGCCACGGTCAGGCCTCCTCGTCGTGCCGCGCCCCAGCAGCGGGCTCGACGGGCAGGTCGGTCCACGGGCCGTAGAACTCCGACCCGTCCGGCCACTCGCGGACGATCCGCTGCTGCGCATACGCCCCGCACTTCGGATACGCCCGTAGCCACTTGGTGACGGCAGCTCGCGCGCCTGCGGCGCTGTCTGCGCTGTCGACGCCCCAGTCGCCGACGACTTCGTAGATCACCGACTCGGTGGGCTCGTCCTCGGGCTTGGTGGTGGGCTGCGCCTCGGCGGCGGGCTGTCCGCCGTGTACGCACTCGCCCGCCTCGGTGTCGCACGCGGTCTCGGACTGGGACTCGCGCAGGCAGTTGCCGGAGATCGACGCGGGGCACTCGGGCTGCGCCTCGTCGGCCATACGGCGCAGCTCAGACACGGCGCGGTTGACGCCCTCCGCAGCCTTCTGGCCCATGTCGTCGTAGACCGCCGGGAACAGCGCCGTGTACAGGTGCTGCGCGGCAGCGTTGAGGACGGCGGCCCGGTCGGCGGAAAGGCGGGCGGCCTCCTTCTCGGCGAGCTGGCGGCGTGCCATCTCCTGCCCGAGGTGGAAGTCCGCGTTCTCACGGATGCGCTCGGCAGTGGCCAGGCTGTGCTCCAACTCGGCGATGCGGTCGCGGAGTGCGGTCTGGTCGTCGGCTCGTGTGGCGGGCGGGGGCGACACCACAGGCAGCAGCGCGTCCGCGAGCGCCTCGACCTCGATGGTGATCTGAAGTGGGCCGTTCGGCGAATAGTCGACGGTGCGGAGTTCCTCGAACGGCGACGTCTTGATCGCGGCAACGATCCGGGCGCGCTGCTGGCGGGCTTTGGCGAGGGCGACGACGCGGGGGTCGTCGACTTCGGGGCGGGGCGGGTTGTTGGTCATGGTCTGCTCCTGAGAGGGTCGGGGCGCCGGCCGCCGCGGTTCGAGCGCGGCGGCCGGTCCAGGGGCGGGTCAGTGCGGGATGGCACCGGACAGCACATCCGCGATCGGGTGCAGCGCCTCGTCCGGGGCACGCCACATCTCCCGGTAGCCGTACTCCGCGAACCGGTAGCCGGGCGCCGGCCGCCAGCCGAGGATCCACAGCTCCGCCAGCCGCGCCGCCTGCCGCTGGTTGCGGCTGAGTGCGTTGCTCATCGGCCGCGGGTCGGGCTGGTTGTTGTTGAGGACCTCGTGCAGGTGCCAGGCGTCGTGCCGGGAGTAGAGCTGTTCGCCGCTGCTGCTGTAGCCGTTTTCGTAGCCGTGGGACCAGAGCAGGTAGTTGCGGCCGTCGTGGGTGGCGCGGCCGTCGTTCCAGCGGATGCGGGACTTCCAGCGGGGCTTGGTCATGGTTATTCTTTCCTGGTTTGTGGTGTGTTGGGACGGTAGGGGGTGGCACTGACAGCGGGTGCTGGTCACGGGGTGAGCGCGGGCTCAGGCTGTGATGCGGACGTCGAGCAGAGGCGTCCCTGCGTCGAGTTGCGCGTGCAGCTCCCGCAGGCGGGCGAACGCGCGAGAGTCGCTGCGGGACAGGGCGCGGCGGGCGGCGGGGTTGAGGGCGTACCAGCATGTGCCGCAGAGGTACTTGCCGGGGCCTTTGGTGCGGGTGCGGCAGGACGGGCACGGTGTGGCGGCGGTCATCGCGTCCCCCCGGCGGCGTGGTCGGGGCAGAGGTCCTTGCCGTTCTTCCGGCGCCAGCCAGCGGAACGGGCGGTCCGGCGGAGCTCGGCGGCTGTCTCGCCGGGGAGGTCGGCGGGGCCGTGCCACGACCCGCAGGGCTTGTGGTCGCACCAGAGGCGGCGGTACACGGCAACCGTCATCGGTTCGTCTCCTCGCTGGCGGCGACCTGCGGACCGGACGCGGTGGCGGGCTCGTCGCAGCTGTGGCCGGGGCACCAGACGCCCGGACGCTCAGCCCACTCGTGCGGGTCGTGGTAGTCGTCGTGCCCGCACGGTCGGGTGCCGGTGAGCCTCTCGGCCATCTCGCCCCCGTCCTGCTGGGCGGCGAAGAACGCCGTGAGCGCCTGGCCCCCCACGGCAGAGGCGGAGCGGTGACCAATCTGGCCGCTCGGGTCGAGGTAGGCGTGTCCGTCGTCGCCAGTGAAGATCTCGCCGACCGCGCCGCAGTCGTTGCACTGCACGCGGCGGGCCAGCTCGGCGCGGAGGCGGCGGACTTCGTCGAGCAGCGCGGGCACGTCCTCCCGGGCGTGAGCGATGAACTCAGCGTCGACGCCCTCGTTGACGGCCAGGTTCGTCGAGACGATCCCCTCAGCGTCGGACGGGTGCACGCCCTTGGGCCCTTGGAGCACGAGGTGCGGGTAGGTCTCGGCCCAGGCCGTCCACGGCCCCTTGGTGGCGGCGTTGGAGCGGGCGTCGATGGCGTTGAGCTGTTCGTCGGTGAGTGGCTGCTGCCGGGTCATGTCGGTCCTGTCTGGTTGGCGGGGATGCTTCGTGGGGTTGTGCGGGCGCAGGTCAACGCGCGCCCGGGCGGGGCTTAGGCGGCGGCGAGGAAGCCGGGCTTCGGGCTGCGGTCGACGAACGCCTCGACGGGCAACGGGCTGTTGGCGACTTCCAGCAGCCAGTCGGCGTGGCAGGGCTGGTCGAGTCGGCACCAGCACATGAGGTCCCGTCCGGCCAGGTCCTTGCGGATCTGCCGCAGGAACTCCACATCGTGGGTGCGCGCGTTACGGAAGGAGGCGATGGCCTGCTCGCGGGTGAGCGGCTCGTGCGGGCGCTTGTCGATCCACCCGCCGGGCAGCACGGTCCAGGCGGTGTCGCCGACCTTCCAGGTGTTGCCGTAGCCGGAGCCACGGCCGACGAACACGTAGCCGTTCGGGTTGGTGCAGGCGTCGGCTGCACGCCAGCCAGCGGTGCGCTTGCGCTGGAGTCGGATCGGCATCAGAGGCTCTCCAAAGTGGGTTGGAAGGGTTGGAGGGGCAGTTCGGTCTGGCCGGGGTGGAGCGCGACCGGGGCGGCGGTCGGGGTGCGGGCTGTCGGTGGGGGGCTGGTGTCGATGCCGAGGCGTTCGGCACAGGTCTTGCCATAGCCGCGGGCGATCGAGACGGGGTTCGTCAGACGGCGCCCGCAACGACCCAGGCACTTCGGACGGTCGGCGGACATCAGGCGGCCTCCGGGTTCCGGTGCGGCGTCGGGCTGGCCGCGTTGCCGCCACACTTCGCGCACGTGCACACGTCAGGCGGCGGAGTCGGGCCGGTCGCGGCGGTGCCCAACGGCCAGCCGCCGACGTGGGCGATCCGGTAGCCGGGATCGGGGACCGCGGCCAGGGCGGGCTTGGGGGCTGCCTTGGCGGGCCGGCCGATGAGGCTGCGGAGGTAGCCCTCGAGGTCGCCGTCGGCTCGGAGGGCGGCGATGTCTTCGGCGCTGAGATCGTTCATCAGGCCACCGCCATGTCACAGAAGCGGGCAAAGTGGCCCTGGAAAGCGCACGTGATCGTTGCGGTGGGGCCCCCACGGTGCTTGCCGACGATCAGGTCGGCTTCGCCCGCTCGTGGGGATTCCTTGTCGTAGGCGTCTTCGCGGTGCAGAAGGATGACGATGTCGGCGTCCTGCTCGATCGCCCCCGACTCGCGGAGGTCGGACACCATCGGCTTCTTCTCCTGCCGCTGCTCCGGCCCGCGGTTGAGCTGGCACAGCACGATCACGGTGATCTGGAAGTCCTTGGCGATCAGCTTCAGGTTCCGGGAGATCTCGGCGACGGCCTGCTGCCGGGACTCGGCCTTGGGTGCTTGCATGAGCTGCAGGTAGTCGACGATGACGAGCCGAAGGCCCTGGGTGCGAACAAGGTTGCGGATCCGGCCGCGGAGCATCGGCAGGGACAGCAGCGCCCCGTCGTTGATCCACAGGGGTGCGGCGGCAATGTCGGGGGCGCGGCGGGCGGCTTTGGCCATGTCGGCGTCGGAGACGACGCCCTGCTTCAAGTGGTGGTGCGGGATGCGGGCTTCGGCGCACAGGATCCGGTCGGACAGTTCGTCTTTGCCCATCTCGAGCGACTCGAACAGGGTGGGGATCTTGTTGCGGATGGCGGCGCCTCGGGCGAAGTCCGCGGCGAGCGTGGACTTGCCCATGGCGGGTCGGGCGCCGATGACGACGAGCTGCCCGGGCGCCCAGCCGCCGCAGAACAGGCTGTCGAGGTCCATGAACCCGGTGAGGATGCGCTGTTCGTTGGTGGGCGGGGTGACGGCGCGGATGAGGCTGTCGCCGAGGAGGTCGCCGATCGCGGCCAGGCTGGCGTCGTCGGGGGCGCGGACTGCCCCGTCGAGGTCGGCCTGGATGGCGGCGACGTCGGCGTCTTCGTCGAAGGCCGGCGAGGCGCCTTTGAGGATGGCGTCGTAGCCGAGTGCGACGACGCGGGCGGCGACGGCCTTTTTGGTGACGCGGGCCGCGTACCAGGCGGCGGCTCCGGGGTGGGCTTGGCTGTAGAGCTCGGAGAGTTGCGATTCGGCGAGGGGGCGTGTGGGCATGCGGCCGTCGGCGTGCCAGGTTTCGAGTTGGCGGGCGATGGGGACCCAGCGGATTTCGCCGTCGCGGAGGTCGGAGCGGAGTTCTTCGACGGCCCACCAGATCCACCGGTAGGCGTCGGTGGTGATGTCGGCGGGGTCGAAGCCTTCGGCGCCGAGTTCGTCGACGACGTTGGGTTGCTGCATGGCGGTGGCGACGAGGACGCGTTCGGCTTCGACGTCGCGGGGCCGCTCCGGTGGGCGCGGGCCGGCATCGGCGACGGCCTCGTCGGGGGCCCACATCTCGGTCTCGGTGGTCACGCGGCCCTCCGGCGGCGGTCGTTGCCCTTCATCGCCACGCGCTCGCACATCTCGGCGAGCCGAGAGGTGACGCGATCACCGAGGCGGCCAGCAAGCTCCTTCGGCTCGACATTGGAGGTGAGCAACGTCGGGAGGTGGTGCTCGTACCGGTAGTTGATCAGCCGGAAGTTGACCTCTTCCGTGAACTCGGTCGGCTTCCGTTCCGCGCCCAGGTCGTCGACCAGGAGCAGGGCGGCCTTTCGGTAGCGGGCGAACTCGGCCTCCGAGTCGACACCGTGGCGGGGTCGGAGCGCGGCGTACAGGTCAGCGGCCGTGGTGACGGCCCAGCGGGCAGACACGCCGGTGACGGCCAGCTCCCTCATTGCCCCGTAGGCCTCGTGGGTCTTTCCGACGCCTGTACTGCCAAGCAGCAGCAGCGACGGGCCGGTGTTGACCGAGGCGATCGGCGCCCCCCGCTCGGTCTGCACCGCCTTGGCGTCGGCGACGAGGGTGTCGATCCAGGTCCGCAGCTGCGGAAGCGACGACACGGCGGTCCGGTAGTGGAAGGGGATCTTCGCGGCAGCCTCGGTGTAGCTGTGCCGGGCGACGTTGGCGGCGCTGTGCGGGTCGAAGTCGTGGGTGTTGAACCAGTCGGCGGTGAGGCCGCGGTTCGCGAGCAGCGGTTCGACGTCGTGGCCGCGCAGGTTGCTGGGCGGGATGTACTGCATCAGAAGTCCTCGTCGTAGACGGATTGGTCTGTGGGGTTGCGGTACGGCTGATAGCCGCCGGACACGGCGCGGAGCTGGGGGCCGGGCTGCGGGTCGGGCTCGTCGTCGTAGCAGCCGTTGTCGAGCCACTTGGCCGGGAACTTCGTGTACTTGGGGTCTTCGCCGAAGCGCTCGCGGGCGTAGGCCTGGGCGGCGTCGACCATGTGCTTGGGCTCTACGCCGCGTTCGATGGCGGCGATCCACGCCTTCTTGGCTGCCTCGCGGTCGCGCTTCTTCGGGTAGTTGCTCCAGAAGGCACCGAAGGCCTTGAGGTGGTGGTCAGTCTTCTCGCTGCCGCTCTTGGTCTGGACCGGGGCGGCTGCGGCCTGCTGCTCGTTCGAGGCGGCTGCGGGAGAAGAGTCTTTTAGTAGTTGGTTGTCTGACGGTTGTTGGTGGTTAGGGCGGCGTTCCGTGCGTGACGGACGGACTTTAAGTGCGTGACGGCTAGGCGTTCCGTCCGTGACATCGGCTGTCACGGACTCTGCGTCCGTGACAGTCACGCCTTCTGAATCCGTGACCGTCACGGACTCTGCGTGCGTGACACCCTTGGAGCGAGACCGGCGCTTCCGCTCGGCGGCTGCGGCCCGGAACTCGTCCTCCTCCCTCTCGAGATCGCTCCAGTCCGTCGCCGGACGGCGCAACTCGAGCGCGAGCTTGTAGCGGGTGCGACCGTCGACGGTTCCGTCCTTGACGATCAGTCCGGCCTTCTCGAGCCGGCGCAGGGCGCGCTGGACGGTGGTCCGGTCGTAGCCGCTGCGGTACTGCATGCGGAGCACCGAGGGGCACGCGTTGGTGCCGGTTGGACTCGCGTGCTCAGCGAGCACCTGGAGGACGTGCCGGGCGGTGGTGTCCGGCTTGCCCTTCTCGGTGCGTGGCATGGGCGCGTGGTCCATGGCCCAGGTGACGGCCTCAGTACTCACGGGTTACTTCCTTCGGGAGGGTGTCTTCGCTGGTCAGTCGCTGTTTCGGGACAGCCCTCATGGAGGCTTCGCGAGGGCGGATTCGATGCCCTCGGTGCAGGGCCAGCCTACCTCAGGGTGACCGGTCACCAGTAGGTCAATAGAGAGCCATTCCGTAGCAGGTGGGTGACCAGCCATCGCACGGTCAGCTACGCTGTGCTCATGACGACGAAGGGAACCCCTGGCCGCGTAGTCCGCATCGATGACGAGACGTGGCGCGAATACGGGGAGCTGTGCGCAGCGGAGGGGACGTCCCGCGCGGACGACCTGCGCCGGCACGCGCACGCCCGCGTCGAGGCCTGGCGCAAGAAGCAGGCCGCCCTGCGCCGGCTCGAGCGTCTCAACGACTCCGAGTCCTGATCCCACGTCCTCCTCCTTCTCCTCCGGGCCCCGCCTTTCGGCGGGGCTTTGTCGTGTGCGGGTGGGTTAGGGTGCGGCGCGCGGCCGGTGGGCGGCGGTCACGCGGCGGCCTCGTACTGCGGCTCGGCGTGCCGTTCGATGTCCTCGCCGGTGATGGCTTCGACGAGGGCGGAGACGATGACTTCGGCGCAGTTGGGGGTGACGGCGTTGCCGTACTGGCGGACCTTCTCCCGCTTGTTGCCGATGACGATGTAGGCGTCGGCGAAGGACATGGCCCGGCCGATCTCGTGCGGCTCCAACATCCGGAAGAGGACGTCGTTGATGTCGACGTCGCCCTGGATCAGGGCGTACCGGTCGCGAGTGGAGAGCGTGCCCACGGGCTCCCGGACCGTCTTCGCCGTACCGTTCCCGGAGTACGGCACCAGCAGGTGCTCCCACGTGACGAGCGACTGGTGGCCGGCCGTGGTCATGGTGCGGAAGTACTCGGCGGCCGTGGTGCAGTGCTCCCCGCCGTTCCCGGCGCTGCCGTTGTTGCGCATCACGAACGCTGGCAGGTTCGGGGTGACGAGGCCGTGGTGGTTGCCGTTGGCGGATACCGTGCCGACGGGTTCGCCGATGGACCGGCCGCGCAGCTGGTCGCCGCCGCCGCGCATGGTCACCATGAACGGCAGCCAGGCCAGTCCAGTCTCGTTTCGGGCGGTCTGCGTGCGCAGCGGGTTGTTCGCCGAGCCGGGCTCCTTTCCGTCGCGGCCCTCGACCGGGACCAGGAGGGGCGGTATGGCCAGGCCGTCGTTCTCCCTGGTGGTGCGGCACGCCATCGGGTCCAGGACGCTGGACGGGTCATTGCGCCACGTCCCTCCCGCCGGGACCATGAACGGCTCGTAGGCCATGGCCTTCGTCGCCGTCGTGGTCTGCGTCGTCAGCGGCGCGTCAACGGGCCAGGTGCGGACGCCGGGGCGGCGCTCGAACGTGTTGCCCGCCGCTTCCAAGGTGATCGGGCGGGCGAACTTGTCCAAGCCGGCCTGGATGCGGGCGACGGTCTTGTCCGCGAGGGGCTTCGTCCGGTCGCCGATGCGCTGCCCCGGCAGGCTCCAGTCGATGGCGACGGCGGCCGGGAGGGTCTCGGGTTCGACGATCTGGCTGCGGCAGGTGGTGTTGGGGCAGCGGTAGACGTACTGCTGGCGATAGCGGCCCATGTCGCGGCCGGGCTGCTTGAACCGTTGTACGGCCTGCACCCAGGTGTCACAGCCGGTGCACCAGGCGCGCGGCCGGAGCCACTTGTCCCAGTCCGGGGTGCGGCCGAGGCTCTTGTGCCAGTACGCAACGTACAGGCGGTCCCTGCTCTGCGGCGCCTTGTGAACGGTGCGCGGGTCGGCATGCATGCTGTTCAGGGCGATGACGCGGGTCTCGTACCCGAGCTTCTTGATCTCGCCGATCCAGCGATCCCACTGGTCCCATGCGCGGACGTCGACGACGTTCTCGACCACACCCGCCTTGACCAGGCCGCCGCGCTCCTGGACACCGCGCAGGTACATCGGCACTTCCTCCATGAGCGCCCGGGACCGTTCGACTTCCTCGGACGGGCCGAAGCCGTCGAAGAGGTCGCCCTGCAGGGAGGCGTCGAAGTCACGCTTCTTGCCGCGGGCGTTGGACCACTGCGGGCACTCGGGGCTGGCCCAGAAGATGTCGGTGACGGGCCAGGTGTCGACGGGGGCTTCGCGGATGTCGCCGCGGTAGTGGTCAACGGTGGGGAAGTTCGCGGCGTGCGACTCGATCGCCCGCTCCCAGTGGTTCGCCGCCCGCTCCATGCGGACACCGGGGATGGAGTGCATGCCCTGCGAGCTGCCGCCGGCCCCGCAGAACCAGTCCATGACCGTCAAGGCGTCGTTGTCGTGGTGGTACGTCATGCGGCGAGCTCCTGTTCGGTGTCGGGGTGGCGGTTGCGGCGGGTGCCGGTGGCCCATTCGCGGTAGATGGCGCGGACGGTGGAGATGGAGACTTCGCCGCCGAGTCGGGTGTGGATCTGGTCGGGGTTGTGGCCGAACTTGGCGAGGTGTTCGATCTCTTCGCGGCGGAGTTCGGCGAGTTCGTCTCGGCCGAGTTCGCGGTCGGCGGTCGCCGGGTTGAAGTCGGGGTCGTCGATGTGCCCGTAGTCCTCCCACCACTGGGGGTCGCGCCAGCCGTTGGCGCGGGCGAAGTTGCGGGTGCGGTTGGTGAACTTGTTGGCCGGTGGCGGCATGAAGGCGAGCTGCTGGTAGGCGGCGTCGATGCGTTCGGCGAGGTCGCGGCGGATGGTGGGCTGCCGTCCGTTGGCGATGGAGAGGATCCGGTTGCGGGCGCTGCCGGTGGCTTCGGCCATGGCGGAGTAGGAGTGGCCGATGGCGGAGAGTGCTTGGACGCGGCGCATGCTGCCGGTGACGTCGAGGTACTGCCCGCGGTCGCCTCGGGTGGGCGCCGTGACCGCCATGATCTTGGCGTGGGTTTCGTTGCGGATCTTCGTGCGGCGCCCGCTGTACAGGAGGACGAGGCCGCCGATGGGTACTCCTGTGGCGGCCTCGAGGGTCTTCCACGACATCGTCTTGTGGAGTTCCTGGAGGTGCGCGCGGGCGGTGTCGGGGTTGGTGAAGGGGCTGCGGCCGAGCTGTCGCCGGACGCGCGCGTGCTTGTGGTGTCGGCGGCGTGCGACGTTGCAGGGCTCGCATTTGCAGGGCGGGCGGTAGCCGGGGCTGCCGTAGGCGCGGGCGGTGGTGCCGTGGTCGGGCAGGGTGCGGGTTGTCACCGGTCCTCCTTCCGGGCGCGGTGTGCGGGGTGGTTGGCGAATGCTTCGAGCCGTTGGATGTCGCGGCGCCTGGTCCGCCACCGGCCGGCGCGGGCGCACGCCCACGACACGGCGATGCCGGCGGCGAAGAGGGCGAGGCCGGGCCCGTAGATGGCGGCCTGGTCTTCGGCCCAGATCCAGGCGTTGGTGGCGGCGTCGATCTGCTCGGGGCTCATTCGCCGTCCTCCTGCCGGGCGCGGACGCGAACCGCGCAGGTGACGGCGGCGATGCCGGTCATGAGGGTGAAGCAGGCGAGGAACAGGGCGACGTCGATCATGCGGCCCTCCCCTGCATGGCGGCGACGGTTCCGCGCCAGCGGCGGACGGAGGATTTGTCGCGGGTGAGGCCGAAGCCGTCGCAGCGGGTGACGCCGTCCTTGTGGAGAGTGGCGGCGAACCTTCCCCAGTCGTGGTCGCGGTCGGGCGGGTCGGGGAGTTCGTGTTCGCGGGCGACCTTCCAGAACAGGAACGGCTGCCCGGTCTTGGCGACCTCGACGAAGGTGGGGCGGACCAGCTCGGCCCACGTCTCGTAGTCGTCGATGCGCTGCTGAGCGCGCGGCTTGGGGACGCTGCCGTCGAGGGCAGGCTGCACGGTCGCGGTCATGAGGCGGACTCCTCGTCGGTGATGGCTTCGATACGAAGGCCGGGCTGGGTGCCGTTGACGGGGTGTCGGCGGCCGTCCGGCGACTTGACGACGAAGTCGATGCCGTGCCTGCCTGCGCTGGACCACTGCAAGGCGTCGGCGATCTCGCCCTCGAACGTGACCCGCACCTTCGTGCCTTTGCGGGCGAGCGCCCGGAGTCGGGCTTCTTCGTCGCTGAGGGCGTGCAGGGGGCGCGGCTTCGGGGCGTGCAGGACGGTGACGCGGGTGGGGCGCAGGCCGGGGACGGGGTTGTCGCAGCGGCAGGCGACCTGCTCGGGGTCCGGGGGCTGCACCTTGCACGACTTGTCGCAGCGGCGGCAGTACCAGACGAGCAGCGTCGACTCGGGGAGCGTCGTCATCGGGTCGCCTCCTCGGTCGCGGCCTGCTGCCTGATCTCGGGGGTGTCGATGCTGCGGTTGTCGAGGACGAGGCGGACCGCGCCGCGGATGGCGGTGACGAGTTCGTTGTGCAGGTCGGGGCTCAGGCGGGGCCGGTGGGCGAGCTGCACGGCGAGCGCCCAGTTGCTGCCGTGGCCCCAGGTGAGTTCGGTGGTGCGGGTCAGGTGGCTGGCAGCGAGGTCGACCGCCCAGCGGGAGAGGTCGGGGGCGTCGTCCAGTAGTTCGTGGACTTCGCGGCTGGCGTCGTGGAAGTCGTCGTAGGGCAGGTGGCCCCAGGTGATGCCGTCCTCGGCGTTCGGACCGCCGACAGCGGACGGGATGGGGGTGTTCCGCATCTCGTCGCCCACTTCAAGGCGATCCGGGGCGCGCAGGACCTCGGCGTACTGGCGGGCCGCCTCGGCGCGGAGGTCGGCGTCGGTGTACGGGAGATGGGTCATCGTGGTCTCCTTGGAGGCGGCGGCCGGCCGCATTACGGGTGCGGCCGACCGCCGAACGAGGTGGGCTACTGCTGCTCGGGCGCGGGCTGGGCTTCCGGCTCGGCGCTCAGCCAGGCGAGGAGCGGGCCGGCGATGTCGCGGGCTCCCTGCGGGCGCTGGATGACCTTGCGGTTCAGGGCCGGGCAGCGGGACTTGAGGACTTCGAGCGTGTTGTCGATGTCCATGGCCACCGCGACGTCGAACTCGTACTCGATGCCCTTGCGCTGCTCGGGCCGCATGCCGACCCGCTGCGGCTTGCCGCCCTCCAGCACCCACTCGGTGTAGGAGCGCATCGAGGCGACGACGTGGCCGGGGTAGTCGAGGATCGCGGCGACCATGTCGTTCTGCATGGGGGTGCCGTCTTTCCAACCGGCGAACTTGTTGCCGCCGTACTTCGCCTTGGCCTTCTCGACCTGGTCGAGGGTGCCGTCGGTGCCCTTCCAGAAGTGGGACAGGCTGTCGACGAAGACGGTCGGGTAGCCGGCTTGCGCGGCGGCTTCCAGGGCGCGGCCGAGGTCGCGGGGGTCGTAGCGGTCCATGGGCAGCGTGTCGAACTGGATGCCGCCGATCCCGGCGTACAGGCTGGCGGCGCCCTTCTCGGTGTCGATGACGGCGAAGCGGCGCCCCTCGGACAGGCCGTGGGCGATGCCGAGGCCCGTCCAGGTCTTGCCGGAGCCGGACAACCCCTGGATGGACAGGCGGGCTTTGCGGCCTGCCTTACTGGCGGGTCGGAACGCGAACTGCCCTGAGGAGCCGTTCTGTTCGGCGGCGGGGCGTCCGGTGCGGACAGGCGGCGGAAGCTGGGACATGAATGGTTCTCCTAGGCGTACTGGCGCTCGACCCACGAGGGCAGCGCGGTCATCGGGTTGGGCATGTAGCCGGGCCATTCGCCGTTCTCGCGGCAGATGGCGTAGGCGTTCAGGGCGACCGTGTTGAGGTGGCGGCCGACTTCTCGGGCCATCGGGTCGCAGGTCGTGACGACGACGAGGTAGGGCGGTTCCTTCTCCTGCAGCACGAACTGGAACGGCTTCTCGGGGTCGACCAGGTCGAGGGCGAGGCCGGCGTCGAGGTAGTACTCCTGCTGCTGGTGGTAACCCCAGTCGTGGATGACCTTGGGAAGGTCGATCGGGTTCGCGGACTTGGTGGTCTTGTAGTCGACGAGTTGGCCGTCGTGACGGAGCCAGTCGAAGCGGGCCCGGCGCCAGATGCCGTTGTCCTCCCAGAAGGCGGACTGTTCGGCGACACCGGACTCGGGGTGGAGTAGCGCAGACGCCTCCTCGTCGGCGCGCAGTGCGGCGACCATGGCCTTGACCTGCTCCAGCTCGGACGGCTTGAGCGGCGTCTTGCCCTCGGCGCGGATCGCGGCGACCTCCGCCTTGACGGCGTTGGTGGTCCACTTCTCCGCGTTGACGACGACCAGTTCGGGCCCGTTGCCGAGGACGAGGGTGTGGGCGGCGGTGC
Source organism: Streptomyces sp. SA15 (assembly GCF_002291145.1). Classification (GTDB taxonomy): domain Bacteria; phylum Actinomycetota; class Actinomycetes; order Streptomycetales; family Streptomycetaceae; genus Streptomyces. The sequence goes on along the minus strand of NZ_NTGE01000073.1, from coordinate 134,845 downwards.
CGAGGTCGAATTCCTTCTTCGGCGGCTGCGGGTGCTCGGACCAGTACTTGAACTTGGCGGGGCACAGGGTGGCGAGCTTGCGGGCTCCGGTCGAGGAGAGGCTGCCGCCGGGGATCGGATCGGCGTGGTACAGCTCGGCGGGGATGTCGTACAGGCCCGGCTCGACCTCGGCCGGCCCCTCGACCTCCACCGCGGCGGTCACGCAACACCGTCCAGGGGCATGGGGCGGGCGCAGGGCTCGCACAGCGGCTGCTTGGGGGCACCGACGAACGGGCCGTCTTCGTCGCCACAGCGGATGCAGAGCAGCCCGGCGGCCTTCTTGAGCTTGCCGATGCCGTCCTCGTCGTACTTGGCCATGCGGACGGCTTCGGTCTCGACGGGGTAGCCGAGAGCGAGCTTCGCCATCTGGACGGGCGGGGCGTAGGCGAGGAGCTCAAGGAGCTTCTGGCTGAAGGTGCCGGGCTGGTAGCCGCCCTTGTGGCCGAACATCCACAGCACGTGGCGTGCGGTCTCGGCGGGAATGGTGGGGCTGCTGGTGCTCATGGTTCTCCGTTTCAAGGTGTGGGGTGCCGGGCCTCGCCGCCCGTGACCGGGGGGTTGGTGGGGCGGCGAGGCCTCGGCTGCGGCGGAGCTGCTGGGGGGAAGCGGTGCTCGACGCCGCGTATGGGGAGGTTGTGGATCAGGCGGTGCGCATCCGGTACGTCGGCCACGGCCCGGGCTGGGGCAGTTCGATGACGGGCAGCTGCTGCGTTTCGTCGTTGGCGGTGGACTGCCCGACGGGCACCGGGTACGGGACCTGCACGTGGGACACGTAGGGCCGGTCGAGGTTCTGGTAGCCGACGGTGATCTTCGGCCGGGCGTTGACGACGGCGCGGCGCAGTCGCTCCTGCTCGGCCTTCGCGCGGACTGCGGCGTGCCGCAGGTTCTCGTTGGCCTTCACCAGCGCGTCACGCTCGGCCTGGAGTTGGGCGATGAGCATGGCGTCCTGGCAGCCACGGAGCAGCGCGGTGTGGATCTCCCGCTCCCGGTCCTCGACAGCCCCGGTCAACTCACGGTTGTCGGCCTCAACTCGGTGGGCGTGGGTGCGGAGTTCGGCGTAGGCCGCGGTGTGCTTCCCGGTGGCCCCGATGGATATGGCGCTCACTGGCTCTCCCGGCGGTTGGTGAGGCGGTCGGCGATGTACTCGCCGAAGAGGAGGAGGAAGACGGTCCCTGTGATGAGCAGGCCGTTAAGCAGCCAGATCACGGCGTCTCCAGTCCGGTGCGGTCGATAGCGGCGTCGCCCACGAGGTCGGCGGGGATGTCGGCGTGACCGGCGAGGATGTCGTCGATCAGGTCCGGGTCGGTGATCCAGGCGGGCACCAGGCGGCTTGTGATGCCGAGGCCGGTGAGGAGGCCGGGCAGTATCACCGGGGTGGCGTCGGCCGGGGTGGGCGGAAGGTCGAGGATGCTCATCACGCCACCACCGCAGGGTCGAGGCGTGCGGCGTCGAGACGCAGCTCGTACTCGCGGATCTGGCCCGGCGTCCACGTGCGCTCGTCGGGGCCGAACTCGCGGTGAGCTGCGGTCCACACGCGGATGAGAGCTTCCTCAACGACGTCGGCGAGGCGGGTCGGCGTCGCCATCACGCCACCTCCCGCAGGCGCAGGGCCTTAAGCCGCTTCAGGGACGCGGCGTCCATCAGAAGCTTGGCCAGCGCCGTGCAGGTCTCTTCGGATGTGTCGGTGAGGTTGAGGTGCACCCCGGCCTCCAGGCGCAGAACGAGCCCGTGCTCGGTGTCGAGGCGGATCTGCTCGGGCGGGCTGTCGACCTTGATGGCCAGCAGAGAGATCGCAGTCACGACGACGCCTCCAGCGGGTTCGGGTAGGGCAGGGGTGTGGTGGTGGCGTCCGGGTCGGCGTCGTACAGCAGATGCCGCAGCTCGGCGGCCTCACCGTCCGAAGCGGGCTTCGCGGCAGCCACGGCCTCGGGGTGGGCCAGCAGCCAGCGGAGCTTCGAGACAGCGGCGTCGACAGTCACAGCGCACCGCCGATCGCCTCGTAGCGGGCGCGGGCTTCGCGGTCGGACTGGAGTGCCGTCCACCAGCAGTAGAAGAGCGCGTCCAACGCGGCCGGCTTCTCGTCCTCGGGCAGGCAGTCGAAGGCGATGCGGCCGATGTCGAGGACGTCGTAGCCCTCCGGGTGCGCCTCGGCCAGCAGTTCCTCCGCCTCGTTCCACACGGCCTGCCACGCGGACAGTTGCGGCAGCTTCGCGGTGATCACGTCGAACGGGGTCAGGTCGGTCATGCCGCACCGCCCAGCTCGAAGCGGTCCTGGACGTCGTAGTGCTTCGAGACCTCAACCCAGGCGGTGTCGAACAGGTCGATGTCCCGGTGCGTGTACACGGCCACCTCGCGGTGCACGCCGTGGATCGGGCGCTTGATCTTCTGCGGGTCCTTGCCGTCGTAGCGGGCCCGGTAAAGGGCCGCGACGGTCTTCCCCAGGCGGGTACGAGCCGATCCGAGATCAGCTCGCGCGACGCGGCCGTCGAGGTACTCGTCGCAGGTGATGGTCATGTCGGCGGGGTCGATGTCGGGCTCCTCGCCGTTCATCCGCGCCAACTCCGTGCGGGCCATCGCCTCGACGTAAGAGGAGTTGACGAGGCCGAACTGCTTCGCCACACCCATCGCGGTCAGCCGCTCACGGGCCAGCTGCGCCCGCTCCACGCCCTCGATGCGCTGCGCCGGCGTTGCGATCTCCTCGACGTCCAGCAGGTAGGTGCGCACCTGACGGGCGACGTCCGACTCGGTCAGCAGCTGGCCGACGTTCAGGATCGTGCGGCGAGAGAAGACGCGAAGGGCCTGCCGCTTTGAGGTGGTCAGGTTGACCGCCTCAAACGCACGCAGGTCGTCGCCCTTGAGCGTGCGCATCCCGTTCTCGGTCAACTCGTCGCGGTTGCGCCGCACAAGACTGTGGATGGCTTCGACGTCGACCTCGTAGTACGAAGAGACGATGTCTGTGGTGGCGTGCACGCCGTCTGGCAGCAGCGCCAGCGCCTTCACCTTGTCGAGGACATCGACACGGCCGGCGGTCTGAGCCCGCATCGTGCGGGACTCGGTGAGGATCAACTCACCGTGCTGATCTGGGACCATGGTCACTGGGTCCACTCCTGTTTCTCTCAGGGATCTGTGGGTGGATCGCGCGGCGTTTGCCGCAGGGCCCCGGCTGCCGGTCGCAACGGCGGTTGGGGCTCAAAGCCGCTCAGGCGGCGATCGGCTTCGCGTACCTGTTGGGCAAGCGCTCGCCGTTGGCCTGCACCCAGCGGATGTGGGCGGCGGTGAGACGCGGCGACTTCCCGACGTAGGTGAAGGGGATACGGCCCTGCTGGCAGGCCTCGATCACCCAGTTCTCGGTCTTGCCGAGCAGTTCCGCGGCCTTGGCCGGCGTGAACGCCATGAGCTCCAGCTCGGCGGACGTGGGGGCTGCAGCGAGGCGCTCGACGGCTTCCTTGATTTCCGTCAGGCGCAGGATCAGCGTGGTCTCGGCGGTGGACTCAGTGGGGGGAGCCAGGTCATTCCTGGTCACGGGGCTTCTCCTCGTGGGTGATGGCTTCTATGGGCACGCTGAGCACTTCGGCGTAGCGGTGGAGGGTCCCCCTGGCTGCTCCCTGCTTGTTGTTCTCGATGCGGGAGAGGTAGCCGGGGTCGATGCCGATGGCTTCGGCGAGACGCCGCAGGCCAATCCCCCGTGCCGTGCGGATGGCCTTCATTGCGTCTCCGTTGGGTCTCACGAGGCACAACGTAGACGCAATGAAGCGGCACACGCAAGGGGTTGCGCGGGATTCGTTGGGTGTTCCTTGGGTCTACTTGGGTGCTTCGTAGGGCCGAACCCGTGAATCTGTGGCCAGAGATGCACGGCGCGCGAGGGCGCACATACGGGGCGCATGCGCAACGAGGCGCCAACGAGGCAACAAAAACGCTCCCCCAAGCCCGATCAATCCTGGTCAATTAGGGGATTCGATAGGTGCGTGTTGCCAAACGGTGCGGCATGATGAAAGCCATGACAGAGGACCGGACCAAACTGCACTGGGCCGCGCTCGCAACCGCCATCCGGGCAGCCCGCGAAGCGCGCGGCCTTTCGCAGGAAGCCCTCGCCGAGCTCGCCGGCGTCGCCGAGGGGAGCGTCCAGAACCTCGAAAGCGGCAAGCCGCGCAGTCGTATGCCTCAGACCTTGGCCAAGATCGAGCCTCACCTCGGATGGGTCGCCGGGTCCGGCCGTCTCATCCTCGACGGCGGAGAGCCCATCGCAATTAGCGCTTCAGCCGACAGTGGCAGCCGCCAGGATTCTGACAGGTTGCGCCGGAAGCTCCCCTTGCGGATTGTCGATGAACTGGAGAGCGACGATCCCCTGCTCGACAGCGCCGTCATCCGTCTTCCCGGCACTGACGGCGCGCGCATGACCGTCGTCGTGCACGGCAACCCGGACGCCACCCCAGAGCAGATCCAGGAGGCCCTGCTCGCGTGGCGGAAGACCGAGGAGCAGCTGCACCGCCTGCCCGACGACGACGATGACGATGAACAGCAGGCTGCGAACGGTTCGTAACATCACGCACACATATTGCTCACATCCCCTGCTGTAACCGCCCGTAAGTGTGGTCTCATACCGGGACACCACAATGGGGGGCGCCCGCAGTGGTCTTGGGGGACCTATGTACCTGCGGGTTCTGCGTGTTTCGGCCATGCCGTTCAACACGCAAGTCTGGGTAGTCGATGAGCCGGACTGCTTCACGATCTACATCGACAAGAAGCTGATCACCAAGCCTGGCGCGGTCGCGTTGCAGCAGATACTGCGCACGACAGCCACCGGCTGGCGCCGCATCGACAACGACACCGTCTACCGCACGCTCAGGGCAGTAACCGGCTGATGGTCAACTCCCCCACACCATGCCAAGGTTCTACTGTTCGAACGATCAGTGCGTGAGGTGACAGATGGCGCACGCAGAGAAGCGCACCTACGACAAGCAGAAGCGCAAGTGGCGATGGCGAGGCCGGTACAAGAAGCCCGACGGCAGCTGGGGTTCCGTCTCCCGCGACGACAACGGGCAGCCGTTCTACACAGAGAAGGCCGCCGAAGACTACGCCGGCGGCCTCGAAACCGACGTTCGCCGCAAGACCTTCATCAACCCCAGCGACGGTCGCATCACAGTCGCCGAGTGGGCCGAGGTGTGGATCGAATCCGTTGAGCTCGGCAACCGCAGCGACAAGACGTACAGGCAGCGCCTGAGAACCGTGATCCTTCCCCGCTGGGGCACCGCCGCCATGGCCGACGTGTCCACCGTCGCCGTGAAGACGTGGGAGAAACGGCTGCGACAGCAGTACAAGCCGCGCTACGTGAAGTCGGTCATGTCAGTGATGCGGGTCATGTTCGACGATGCCGTCACCGACAAGGTGCGCGCCGACAACCCAGTGCCCACACTCAAATCGCGACGGCGCGGCAGGTACAAGGGCAAGCAGCAGCACGACGAGGTCATCATCGCCACACCCCGCCAAGCGCTGCTGCTGGCCCGCAACGCGCGCGAGATGCGCGGCATCGTCGGCTTCACCATGGTCCTGACGATCGCCTACTGCGGGCTCAGGATTTCCGAGGTGGCGGGCCTGCGCCGCGAGCACCTCCTCCTGGAAGACCAAGGGCAGGGCTGTCGCCTCCTGGTGCGGGAACAGAATCAGTACGTCGACGGCAAGCCGGCGCAGGTGGCGCCGAAGTACGACTCGACGGGCAGCCTCATCGTGCCGGTGTTCCTCGCTGATCTGCTGCGCCAGGTGTTGGCTTCGCATGCCTCGGAGTGGGTGTTCCCCGCCCCGAAGGGCGGCAAGATGCACACCGGCACGTGGTTCTACGCGGCGGTGTGGCGGCGCTGGGTGGACGGCCACAAGGCCGCGCCCGATCCGCTCGGCCGGCCGCCGCGGCTGCCCGGCATGAAGGCCGTGGCGGGGATTGAGGGCATCGTGCCGCACGGGTTGCGGCATTCGATGAAGGTGTGGCTGGACGAGCTCAAGCATCCGAGGGTTGCCGTCGAGGAGCGGATGCGTCATGTTGTTCCTGGAGTTGAGGGCACGTATTCCCATACGACGCTGGCGATGGAGTTGGACATCGCGGCGGATCTGCAGAAGCTGTGGGAGACCTCGGTGGGGGTCACGGATCACCACCGGGAGTGGGAGGAGCCTCGTCCGCCCCGGGAGCGGAAGCCTCGTAAGTTGATCTCCCAGGAATCTCCCAACCTTGAAACTCAAGATCGCCAAGATGGGGAGGCGGAGTGAGTCCTGACCGGCTGCGCCCCTGGTCAGCCTCGGTTTCCGTGGTGCTGGCCTTTTAGGCTCCGGTCGGTGCGTGCCGTCGCCTCGGACGATCCCCCGCGTCGCCCGAGGCAGACGGCAGCCCGACCAGCCCCTTCACAGGGCGGATCCGGACGCGCTGAGTATAGTTGGCTGGCAGCCAGTCAACGCAGGAGTTACAGGATGTCCCCGCGCAGCGCCTCGGTCAATGAAGAGTTGCGGCGGCGTTCCCGGGAGCGGCTTCTGCAGGCCGCCATCGAGCTCGTCAGCGAGCGCGGCTACGAGGCGACGACGCTCGGCGACATCGCGGACAGAGCGGGCTCGGCACGCGGTCTGGTGTCGTACTACTTCCCCGGCAAACGCACGCTGGTGCAGTCCGCCGTACACCGGCTGATGCACCGCACGCTGGAGGAGGCGCTGGAGCGCGAGCCGCGTACCGAGGACGGCCGGGAGCGGATGGCGCGGGCCATCGACGCGATCCTGGGCCTGGCCCGGGACCAGCCCGTGCTGATGCGCCAGCACATGGCCGGGATCCTGCAGGCCGAGGGGTTCGTGCAGTGCCCGGAGCAGCAACGCCTGTCCCAGCTGCTGCGGGACACCGTCGCCCGCCATGGCTCCGAGGACGTCGACGCGGACTACCCCATGCTGCGCGCCCTGCTCATGGGCTCGGTCTTCGCGGCACTGGTGCCGGGGGTGCCGATGCCCCTTCCGGTGCTGCGGGCGGAGTTGTTCGAGCGGTACCGGCTCGACTGGGAGCTGGGTGTCCCGCCGGACGCCGGGAGGGCGTCCGGCGGGACGTGTGACACGGATCTGTCACGGTTCTTCGCGACCGGGGACGCACCGGAGTGCGGCACCGACGGCCAGGCCGGCCAGATCGCTCAGGCCGGTCGGGCCGATCAGACCGATCCGACCGATCAGTCGAAGTAGTCCGGTTGCGTCTGAACGTTGAGCTCGCTCATGCGGACCCACTTCGCCGGGTCCGTGCGCCGGTCGTTCAGCTTCAGTACGTCGAAGCCCTTGGCGATGTCGTTCGAGTAGATGTAGCCGTTGTAGTAGTACGCCGACCAGGAGCCGGCGGTCGTGACCCGGTCGGTGGTCAGCGGGCCGCGCTCGAAGTAGGCGATCTCCTTGGGCTTCGAGGAGTCCGTGAAGTCCCAGACGGAGACGCCGCCCTGGTACCAGGCCTGGACCATCAGGTCCTTGCCCTTGACCGGGATCAGCGATCCGTTGTGGGCCACACAGACCTCGGTGTCCGCCTGGTGACGCTCGATCTTGAAGTAGCTGCGGAAGACCAGCTTGCGGCTGTCGCCCTTGCCGACGATGTCGTAGATGCCGTCGGCACCGCGGTTCGGGCCGATCTCCGCGTTGCAGGTGGCCGCACCGCCGCCGCCCAGCTCGTCGGTGAACACGACCTTGTTCGCTTTCTGGTTGAAGGTCGCCGAGTGCCAGAACGCGAAGTTCACGTTGTCCTGCACCTGGTCGATGACCTTCGGGTGCTCCGGGTCCTCGATGGAGAACAGGATGCCGTCGCCCATGCAGGCGCCCGCCGCCAGGTCCTTGGACGGCAGGACCGTGATGTCGTGGCAGCCGGTGGTCTTGGAGACGCCCGGGTTGGTCGGCGCGCCGGGGTTGCCGCCGCCGTCGGGGCCCTCCCCGGGGAAGAGCACGGGGAAGCCCACGACCGCCGCCTTCTCGGGCGCGTTGCGCGGCACCTTGATGACCGAGAGCCCGTCGTGCGGCGGCTGGCAGTCCGGGTACGCGGCGTTCGGCGAGTACGAGGACACGTAGATGTAGACGTTCCGGCGCTCGGGCACCAGCGTGTGGGTGTGCGAGCCGCAGGCGGTCTCGACGGCGGCGACGTACCTCGGGTTCTTCTTGTCGCTGATGTCGAAGACCTTCATGCCCTCCCACGACGACTTCTCGGTGGCAGGCTGCGTGGTGCTGTTGCAACTGCTGTCGCTGCGCGAGGAGTCGGTGGACAGGAACAGCAGGTTCCCGGAGACGGAGATGTCGTTCTGCGAGCCCGGACACAGGACCTGGGCGACGGTCTTCGGCGCCTTCGGGTTGCTGATGTCGAAGATGCGGAAGCCGTCGTAGTTGCCGGCGTAGGCGTACTTGCCCTGGAAGGCCAGGTCGGAGTTGGTGCCGGGCAGGACGTCCTTGGGGACGTTGACGACGTGCTCGATGTTCGCGGAGTGGACTATCTCGTCCTGGCCCGGTATCTCGCCCTCGGCGATGGCCGACCGGACCTGGGCCTCGGTGCTCTTGGACACCTCCTCACTCGTGGCCGGCTTGTCCCCGGGATCGGGGGTCGCGGCCGCCGGACCGGCCGTCAGCAGCGCGGCCAGGAGACCGACGGCTGTAGCGGCAACTCCCAGGCGTCTGTGCCGGGTTCGGGGGTCTTTCAGGATCACTGTTTCCTCCCTGGTGCCGTTCTCGTGGGAACGGATCACGTACCCACGAAGTATCGTCATCACCATGCTCATATCAACAGGGGGCAACGAACACGTAATAAAGGTTTTTGATCAGTCACGCGCGGAAGCGTGCTAGGACGGTCTTCGACACTCACGAGGTGTCCGACGCCTTACGAGGTGTCCCTCATCCCGCCTGCCACAGGAGGTCGTTGTGCTCATCCGCCGTGCGTCCCGCGTGCCCCTTGCCGTGGCCTCGCTGGCCGCCCTGGTCGTACTCGGTGTCGGAGGCTGCGACTCCGGATCGGACGCGAAGCCGGCCGCCGAGACCGGCCCGTCGGTACTCGTGCCCGGCAAGCCCGGTGAGGCGAACCGGAAGATGTCCGCCGAGGACGCGGCGCGGCAGCGCGCCGACGACGACTCCCCCAACTCCGCGGACGTCTCCTACGCGCGGATGATGATCGAGCACCACTCCCAGGCCCTGGAGATGACCGAACTGGCCCCGGACCGCGCCGAGTCGGCCAAGGTGAAGGCACTCGCCGCACGGATCGCGGCCTCGCAGAAGCCGGAGATCGCCGGCATGCGGGGCTGGCTGCAGGAGCACGGCGAGGACGAGAAGGGCACGGGCCACGATCACGCCACAATGCCCGGAATGGCCACCGAGGCCCAGCTGAAGAAGTTGCGCTCGGCGCGGGGGGAGGCCTTCGACCAGCTCTTCCTCACGCTGATGATCACTCACCACCAGGGCGCGATCACCATGGCCACGGACGTGAAGGGGCAGGGCAACAACGTCCGGATCGAGGAGATGGCCGACGACGTGATCGCTCAGCAGACCAGCGAGATCACGCGGATGCGGGACATGGTGTGACCGGCTGCAGGTAACCGGCCCGCTCAGCGCCGCGCGTGACGTGGCGCCAGGAAGCCCGCGTCACGCGCCTGGGCGATGAGCCGGAGCGACATGCGGCGACTGTGCCCGGTGGCGCACATCACCGCGAGAACGGGATCGACGCCCTCCTCCTGGGCCGCGCGGTACTCCTGGGCGGCCAGCCACCGCCCCTCGACGCCGTGCGGCCACACGGGGCGGGCGCGGCGCGTTCCGGCCACCTCCGGGGCAGGCTCCGGCCCGCCTCCGCAGGCCTCGGCGAGCGGGCCCTCGATCCAGTCCGCGAGCACCGCCAGATCGTCGAGGGACAGCGCCGGCTGGGCCCGGACGTCCTCGACGGAGACGCATCCCTCGGACAGCACGGCGAGCACGTCGACGCGGGCGCCGTCGGTGAACGCCAGCCGGACGTCGAACCACGACGTCGCTCCCCCGTCCTCCTGCACTTCCCACGCGGACCAGACGGACACGGTGCCGTCCGTCGGAGAACGATCAGAAAGGTCAAGAAATGATGCTTCGAGCACACACGCAACGTAACCGCATGATCACACTCCTCGCGGGCGGACACGCATGCCCATACGGCGCACAGCACCCTGTCAGCGGAGCGGCGGCGGTGCGATGCTGGAAGTACCAGCGATCTCCTCCGACCCGGGACAAGGAGTTCCGCCGTGCTGCATGTCGCCGTCGTCGGCTCCGGGCCGAGCGGGTGCTACACCGCCCAGAGCCTCGTACAGCAGGATTCCGAGACGCACGTCGACGTCCTGGACCGGCTGCCGTGCCCGTACGGCCTGGTGCGGTACGGCGTGGCACCGGACCACGAAAAGATCAAGTCGTTGCAGAACAATCTGCGGACCGTCCTGGAGCACGAGCGGGTGCGGTTCCTCGGGGGCGTCCAGGTCGGCCCCGGCGGGGTGCCGGCCGCGCGGCTGCGGGAGCTGTACCACGCCGTGGTGTACTGCGTGGGCGCCGCCACCGACCGGCACCTCGGGATTCCCGGGGAGGACCTGCCGGGCAGCTGGTCGGCGACCGAGTTCGTGTCCTGGTACAGCGCTCATCCGGACGCCGCCGCCGACGGTTTCGTGCTGGGCGCACGGTCGGCGGTCGTCATCGGCGTCGGGAACGTCGCCGTCGACGTCACCCGGATGCTGGCCCGGGACCCGGCGGAGCTGAGCCCCACCGACATGCCGCAGGCGGCGCTCACCGCGCTGGCCGCGAGCCGGGTGACCGACATCAGCATGGTGGGGCGGCGCGGCCCCTCGCAGGCGCGCTTCACCACCAAGGAACTGCGCGAGCTGGGCACGCTGCCGGACACCGAAGTGGCCGTGGATCCGGCGGAGCTGGCGATGGATCCCGGGTACGCCGATCCCTCCGCGCTGCCCGCCGCGCAGCGCCGCAACGTGGAGGCGCTGCGCGGCTGGGCGGAGTCCGAGTCACAGGACGCGTCGCGCCGGATCCGGCTGCGCTTCTTCCTGCGTCCCGTCGAGCTGCTCGCCGACGGAGGGCGCGTGGGAGCGGTGCGCTTCGAGCGGACGGCGCCGGATGGACAGGGCGGAGTGACGGGCACGGGCCGGTACGAGGACATCGAGGCGCAGCTGGTGCTGCGGTCGGTGGGCTATCGCGGTGTGCCGCTGGAGGGGTTGCCGTTCGACGCGGCGCATGGCACGGTTCCGCATCTGGCCGGGCGCGTGCTGCGCGACGGCCTCGTCGCGCCGGGCGAGTACGTGGCCGGCTGGATCAAGCGGGGCCCGACCGGCGTCATCGGCACCAACCGGCCCGACGCCAAGGAGACGGTGACCTCCCTGCTCGAGGACGCCTCCGTGCTCGTACAGAAGGAGCTGCCCGGCGACCCGCTCGCGGCCTTGCGCGCCGAGGGGATCGAACCGGTCGAGTGGGCCGGGTGGTGCGCCATCGAGCGGGCGGAGGCGGAGCTCGGTGCCTCGCTCGGGCGGAGTGTGGTCAAGCTGCCGGACTGGGAGTCCCTGCTGGCGGCGGCGCGGACGGCGGCTTCCTAGGACCTGTCCGGCGGACCGGCCCTAGCAGAGTCGGCGGGTATTCAGTGGGCATGACACAAAGCGGCAACACACCGGAAATCAACAAACTGTTCAAGCCGCTTACGGTCTCGTGCTGTTGGACCGTCCCCGCTCATCCGCCGCTCTGGAGCCCCCATGGCAACCACCACACCCGTGCATCCCGTCGACGAGGTCCCACCCGTACGACAGCTGGCCGCCTTCGGTCTGCAGCATGTGCTCGCGATGTACGCGGGCGCGGTGGCCGTTCCGCTGATCGTCGGCGGGGCGATGAAGCTGTCGCCCGCGGATCTGGCGTATCTGATCACCGCCGATCTGCTGGTGTGCGGCATCGCCACGCTCATCCAGTGCATCGGGTTCTGGCGCTTCGGCGTGCGGTTGCCGATCATGCAGGGCTGTACGTTCGCGGCCGTGTCGCCGATGGTGCTCATCGGTACGACGGGTGGCGGACTGCCCGCGATCTACGGCTCGGTGATCGTCGCGGGGCTCGCGATCGTGCTGCTCGCGCCGGTCTTCGGGAAGCTGCTGCGCTTCTTCCCGCCGCTCGTCACGGGCACGGTGATCCTGGTCATCGGCATCTCGCTGCTGCCGGTCGCGGGCAACTGGGTGGCGGGCGGCGCCGGTGCGGAGGACTTCGGGGAGCCGAAGAACATCGCGCTGGCCGCCTTCGTGCTCGCGGTGGTGCTGGGCGTGCAGCGGTTCGCGCCGGTCTTCCTCAGCCGGATCGCGGTGCTGATCGGCATCGTGGTGGGCATGGCGGTCGCCGTGCCCTTCGGGTTCACGGACTTCGGCGGGGTCGGGGACGCCGACTGGGTCGGGATCAGCACGCCGTTCCACTTCGGTGCGCCCACCTTCGAGGCGTCGGCGATCATCTCCATGCTGGTGGTGGCGCTGGTGACGATGACCGAGACCACGGGTGACTTCATCGCGGTGGGCGAGATGACCGGACGGAAGGTCGAGCCACGCTCCCTCTCCGACGGCCTGCGCGCCGACGGCCTGTCGACCGTCCTCGGCGGCGTCTTCAACACCTTCCCCTACACGGCGTACGCGCAGAACGTGGGCCTCGTCGGCATGACCCGCGTGCGCAGCCGCTGGGTCGTCGCCGCCGCCGGCGGCATCCTCGTCCTGCTCGGTCTGCTGCCCAAGCTGGGCGCGGTGGTCGCGGCCATTCCGGCGCCGGTCCTCGGCGGCGCGGGTCTGGTGATGTTCGGCACGGTCGCGGCGAGCGGCCTGAGGACCCTGGCCCAGGTGGACTTCAAGGGCAACAACAACCTGACGGTGGTGGCCGTGTCGGTGGCCATGGGCGTACTGCCGGTCGGTGTGCCGACGATCTACGAGAAGTTCCCGGACTGGTTCCAGACGGTGATGAACAGCGGCATCAGCGCGGGCTGCCTGACGGCGATCGTGCTGAACCTGCTCTTCAACCACCTGCCGGCGAAGGCCGGTTCAGTCGCTCCCGAGGCGGACGGCCTGCCGGTCGGCGGCGGCGAGCAGACAGTCGAAAAGCCCCGGGAAGAGATCGTCTAGGTCGTCCCTGCGCAGGCCGTTCATCTTGGCCGTGCCCCGGTAGATCTGCCGGATCACTCCGGCCTCGCGCAGCACCCGGAAGTGGTGCGTGGTGGTCGACTTCGTCACGGGCAGGTCGAAGTGCGAACAGGAGAGCTCGTCGCCGTCGGCGGCGAGCTCTCGCACGATCCGCAGCCGCATGGGGTCGGACAGCGCGTGCATCACGGATTCCAACCGGATCTCCTCGCGCGCCGGGTGCGGGAGGTCACGGCTGCTGACGGCGGGGGTGGTCACGGCGGCTCCACTTCTACGGGGAACTCCATTGTACGAGAACCCTCGTAGTTTGACATCCGCCGTACTACGATGCTTATCGTACGAGTCGGACCACCGGCCCCGTGACGAATGGAGTTGGCCGTGAGCGCGCTCTTCGAGCCCTACACCCTGCGCGATGTGACGATCCCCAACCGTGTGTGGATGCCACCGATGTGCCAGTACTCGGCCGCGCCCGAGGGACCGGACGCCGGCGCCCCGACCGACTGGCACTTCGCGCACTACGCGGCACGCACGGCGGGTGGCACCGGGCTGATCATCGTCGAGGCCACCGCCGTCAGACCCGAGGGCCGGATCACCCCCTACGACCTCGGCATCTGGAACGACACCCAGGTCGAGGCCTTCCGCCGGATCACGCGCTTCCTGTCGGACCAGGGCACGATTCCGGCCGTCCAGCTGGCGCACGCCGGCCGGAAGGCGTCGACCGACCAGCCGTGGAAGGGCGGCGCTCCGGTCGGGCCGGACGCCCACGGCTGGCAGCCGGTGGCCCCGAGCCCGCTCGCGTTCGACGAGCGGCACCCGGTGCCGACCGAGCTGACGCTCGCCCAGATCCAGGAAGTTGTCGGCCAGTTCGCGGACGCGGCCCGCCGTGCGCTCGACGCCGGGTTCGAGATCGCCGAGATCCACGGCGCCCACGGCTACCTGATCGGCAACTTCCTCTCCCCGCACTCCAACCACCGCACCGACGCCTACGGCGGCTCGTACGAGAACCGCACCCGTTTCGCCCTCGAGGTCGTCGACGCCGTACGGGAGGTGTGGCCGGACGACAAGCCGCTGTTCTTCCGCATCTCGGCGACGGACTGGCTCCAGAAGGGCGGCTGGACCCCCGACGACACGGTCCGCTTCGCCCGGGACCTCCAGGCGCACGGCATCGACCTCCTGGACGTCTCCTCCGGCGGCAACGCCTCCGGCGTCCACATCCCGACCGGCCCGGGCTACCAGGTGCCCTTCGCCGCCCGCGTCAAGGCCGAGACCACTCTTCCGGTCGCCGCGGTCGGCCTGATCACCGAGGTCGAACAGGCCGAGAAGATCCTGGCCAACGACGAGGCCGACGCCGTACTCTTGGGCCGCGAACTGCTGCGCAACCCGTCGTGGGCACGGCTTGCGGCACGGGAGCTGGGCGGGGACGCGCAGGTGCACGTGCCGGACCAGTACCACCGGTCGGTCTGATCAGCGCGGGGTCACGTACAGGCCTTGCCGTTGAGCGTGAACGCGCCCGGTGCCGCACTGCTGCCGGTATGGCTCGCCTGGTAGCCGATGGTCACGCTCGAGTTGGGCGCGAGCGTGCCGTTGTACGTCGCGTTGGTCGCCGTCACCGAGCCGGACGACGGGGTGTACGTGGCGCCCCAGCCGTTGGTGATGGTCTGGCCGGCGGGCAGGGTGAAGCCGAGCTGCCAGCCGTTGACCGAGCTCGTGCCGGTGTTGGTGATGGTGACCGAGGCGGTCAGGCCTGTACTCCAGGCACTGGTCGTGGCGATCACCTTGCAGGCGCCGGGCTGGGGTTGGGGCGTGGGCCCCGAGCCGTCCAGGCCGAAGAAGGTGAGCGCGCGGTCCGCCATGCCCCAGGCGTACAGGTTGTGGCCGACGCCCTGGAGGCTGATCGCCTCGACGGGCGCCCGGTCACCGGTGGCGCCGTAGCGGGTGCGGATCCAGCCGGAGACGGGCGAGTCGGTGGCCGCGGGGGTCTGACTGACGCCGAGCACGTTCGTCCACTGCTTGATCTCCTCCCCGAAGTTGGGGTAGCGCAGGACGTCGTCCTCGGTGCCGTGCCACAGCTGCATACGCGGCCTGGGGCCCGTGTAGCCGGGATACGCGGCGCGGGCGAGGTCGCCCCACTGCTGCGGGGTGCGGGTCACCGTGCCGTTCGCGCAGGCGCTGTTCCACTCCGAGCCGTCGGTGGTGGCGAAGCAGCCGAAGGGCACGCCGGAGAACGCGGCGCCCGCCGCGAACACGTCGGGGTAGTCGCCCAGCAGGACGTTCGTCATCATCGCGCCGGAGGAGATACCGGTGGCGAAGATCTTGCCGGTGTCGGCGGAGTAGGTGCGGGTGACCCAGTCGACCATCGACTTGATGCCGACCGGGTCGCTGCCGCCGCCCCGCTTCAGCGCCTGCGGCGAGGCGACGTCGAAGCACTTGCTGGCGCGGGTGACCGACGGGTACACGACGACGAACCCGTGGCGGTCGGCCAGTTGGGCCCACTCGGTGCCGGAGTGCATGGCCGGCCCGGAGCCCGTGCAGTAGTGCACGGCCACCACGACCGCCGGGCGCGCGGTGACGTTGTCCGGCACGTACAGGTACATCTGGAGGTTGCTGGGGTTGGTGCCGAAGTTCGTCACTTCGGTGAGCGTCGCGGTCGGGACCGCCTCGGCCGCCCTGGGGCCGGCGGTGGCGGCGGGCGCGGTGAGCACGGTGGCCGCGAGCAACGGCACCAGCGCTCCGAGGAGCGCCACGAGCACCGAACGCAGGGGTCTCCTCGCGGTGTTGCGGGGGGTGGTGGACACGTCCTTGTCCCTTTCTGGTCGCGGCTCGGGGACGTGGTGCGGCGTTCCTTCAGCAGTGTCGATTCAGCCGTAGTGTTCGATTCAGCCGTGTTCGTTCAGCAGGAGGAGTTCGTCTGGGTCAACAGGCCAAGCTTCCAAGGGAGTTGTGAGTAGTCGCCGCTCGAGGACGGGTCCATTCCCTGGTAGAGGAACCTCAGCCGGCAGGGGTTGATCGTGAGGGTCTGGTCGACACCGTCGCGGATCATCTCGCCGTGGCTGAAGTCCGTGGTCCAGGCGGGCTGCCCGGCCGCGAAGGTCACGTTGTCGGAGCGGATGAAGGCGTTCGCCTCGGTGTCCGCCAACGGTGTCCAGGTGCCACCCAGGCTGTCGGCCGTCCAGGCCCGGAAGTAGCGCCGCCAGTCCGACTTGGTGGCGAGCGCCTCGACGAGCATCAGGTACTTGCCGCTGTCGCCGAGGCGGTAGACGTTGCTCCCCTCGAACAGGTCGAACCGGTTGGGTTCGGTCAGCACGATCGTGGTGTCGCGGAAGCCGTTCGGGAACTCGGCGAGCGTGGTCCGGGAGCGGTACTGGTGACCGTTGCCGTCGGAGAAGAACAGGTAGCAGTCGGTCTTGTCGCAGATCGTCCAGAAGTCCAGCCAGCTGCCGGGCCCCTTGTTCTCCGTGACGATCGGGGGCTCGCTGTCGAGGAAGTACTTCGGCGCGCTCCAACTGCCCGGTTTGCTGGGGTCGGTGGTGGTGGAGTAGGACGGCGGACCGGTCTGGTAGACCATGTACCACAGCTTCTGGGGCGCGAAGTAGAACACCTGGGGCGCGGCCGCTTACCGGTTGCCGATGTTGGGGTTGCTGTCCAGGAAGGTCTGCGGTGCAGCGGACGCCTGCGACCAGTCCGTGAAGCTGGTGTACGCCAGGCTCCACGCACCCGCGGTGTTGGCCGTGGTGGCGTAGACGTGCCAGCGGTTCTTGTAGCGGAACACCGTCGGGTCCTTCACGGAGACGATCGGGTGTGCGGCGTCCGGCTTGGGGCTGATCAGCGGGCCGGTCGAGGACCAGCTGAAGGAGCCGGGCAGCGGGTCCGCCCGGCCGGGCGGGGCCACTTCGGCGGCCGCCGGTCCGGGCGACAGGGCCGTCAGGCACACGGCGAGTAACGCCGGCACCAGCCCGCTGATGAACGTACGCATCCGTGGAGACGTACGCATCCGTGGAGTCGTCATCGACTCGCCCCTCTCGGAAGGGAAGCATCCGCAGCATCGTGGCATGGACATGGCCGCCATGGAAGCGCTCCCACTCTCCGAAAGGATTCGCCGCGCCGCTCACCAGGGTCGGCCGAATGTGTTCTGCGCGAGGCGTTGACTAGAAAGCGCTTGCCCCCTACGTTCCGTTCAGCAGTGTGACCCGTCACCGTCATCTCGCGAATGGCGCCGACGACCACTGGAGCCCGAGAAGTCAAGGGAAGTGCACTCCCTGGACTACGGCGGAGCCTCCGACTCGGTCACTCTGCACATGCGCGGCGAACAACATGGCGAACAACATTCACGTACATGACCCACCAGGCACCCTGAAGGGACGCACCCGCATGCGTACTCGTCCCCCACGCAGAAACGCGCAAAGATCCGCACTGGCAGCCGGTGCGGCCGCTCTGGCGACGGTGGTCGTCCTGGCCCTTCCCCAGCCGGCCGGGGCGGCCGAGACCTCGCCGATCGGGTTCGGCGCCGGGACGACCGGCGGCGGCGGCGCCTCGGCGGTCACCGTCTCGACGCTGGCCGCGTTCAAGACGGCCGTGACCGGCAACGCGGCCAAGGTCGTCAAGGTCAACGGCCTGATCTCGCTCAGCGGTCAGGTCGACATCGGCTCCAACACCACGGTCCTGGGCGTCGGTTCGTCGTCCGGGTTCACCGGGGGCGGGCTGCGGCTGAAGAGGGTGACGAACGTAGTCATCCGCAATCTGAACATCAGCAAGCCGGTCGCGCCCGCCGACGGCATCACCGTCGAGGCGTCGACGAAGGTGTGGATCGACCACAACTCCTTCTCGGCCGACCGCACGCACGACAAGGACTACTACGACGGCCTGTTGGACATCAACCACGGCGCGGACAACGTCACGGTGTCCTGGAACACCTTCAAGGACCACTTCAAGGGCTCGCTCGTGGGCCACAGCGACAACAACGCGAGCGAGGACACCGGGCACCTGAAGGTGACGTACCACCACAACCACTTCAGCAACGTGTACTCGCGCATCCCCAGCCTGCGCTTCGGCACCGGTCACTTCTACGACAACTACGTCGTCGGTGCCGAGACGGCCGTGCACTCCCGCATGGGCGCGCAGATGCTCGTCGAGAACAACGTCTTCCGTTCGACGAAGGTCGCGGTCACCACGAACCGCAGCAGTGACGTCGACGGATACGCCAACCTGCGCGGCAACGACCTCGGTGGAGCCGCGACCGAGGTCTCGCGGGTCGGCACGTTCACCAATCCGCCCTACAGCTACACGGCAGAGCCCGCCTCCAGTGTCGTCGCCTCGGTGACGTCGGGCGCGGGTGCCGGGAAGCTCTGACCCCCACCGGAGAAGGAAAACGGGACATGACTTCACAGACGCAGCACCGCCGCCGGATTTCCGGGCGGCAAAAGGTCATCGGCGGGCTCGCCTCGCTCGGCTTAACGGTTGGCATGATCATGACATCCGGCGCGCTCACGCCGGCCAGTGCCGCCACCTGGCCGACCCCCAACGGCAGCCAGGGGACCTCCTCCACCATCTCCGTGTCCGGCACCAAGGACTACGGCATGAAGCAGTTCTACGGCACCGGGGAGCTGGCCGGTGACGGCCAGGAGGAGGGCCAGGACCCGATCTTCGAGCTCGAGCCCGGCGCGACGCTCAAGAACGTCATCATCGGCGCACCCGGCGCCGACGGCATTCACTGCAAGGGCAACTGCACCCTGCAGAACGTGTGGTGGGCGGACGTCGGCGAGGACGCCGCGACCTTCCGTGGCGGCTCCACCTACAACGTGATCGGCGGTGGCGCCAAGAAGGCCGCCGACAAGGTCTTCCAGCACAACGGGCCCGGCACGGTGAACATCTCCAACTTCGCCGTCAGCGAGTTCAAGACGCTCTACCGCTCCTGCGGTGACTGCTCCACGCAGTACACGCGCAAGGTGAACCTCAGCAACATCGAGGTGACCGGAACGGGCTCCACCGCGCGGCTCGTCGGCATCAACGTCAACCGCAACGACGTGGCGACGCTGAGGGGCATCACGATCCTCAACGACGCCGGCCGCAAGGTCGTCCCCTGCCAGAAGTACAACAACACCACCGCGGTCGGTACGGGCCCCGACAGCACGAACTGCCTGTACAAGACCTCGGACATCACCTACAAGTAATCCCCCCACGGTGAAGGCGGCCGTACGAAGCGTCCCCGCACGGCGCTTCGTACGGCCGCCCCGTCATGTCCGGTGTCCGCGCGCCCACTCCGCCGCGGTGATCTCGCGCCGGTAGTCCGCGTACGCGGCGCGCAGGTCAGCTCCCGGCCAGTCGGCGGGGAGGAGTTCGGGCGGCAGGACGGGGTCGGCGAGCAGGTGGCGTACGAGGGCCGCGAAGGCGGTGAGGCGGTCGGCGGGCCGGTCCGTGCGGGCGACATGGGCGAGCAGCGCCCGGGCGGTGGCCGCCCAGGTGTCGAGCGGCCACAGGTTCGCCGCCAGTTCGCGGGCGGGCGTGTCGGGCCGGGCCGTGAAGTGCCGGGCCACCCGGTCGAGGTCCTCGGGCAGCGGCCGGCGCAGGTTGGCGGGCCGCAGCCAGACGCCCTCGCGCAGTTCGGCGAGTCTGAGACCGGCCAGTCGCGCCCGCAGGTCGGCGCGCTCGGCGGGGCCGCGGCCCGTCGCGGTGATCACGACCATCTCCCAGTCGCCGTCCCACGCGCGCGCGTGCGGCTCTACGGCGTCGTCCTGACGGCGCTGGCGCTCCAGCAGCCGGTCGCTCAGCCGGTAGCCGGTGTCGGTGCGCCGCAGGTCCCCCGCGGCCGTCATCCGGCTGAGCGCCGCCCGCAGGGTGGAGCCGCCGACGTCGAAGGGCTCCACGGCCCGCACGAGGTCCTTCGCCGTCAGCTCCGGGGGATGCACACCCAGCAGCAGGCTCAGCACGACCGACCGCGCGGACAGCGGACGCAGCTCCAGCTCGGCGGACTGCGCCGAAACGTTGATCCGCATGGGGCCGTACTGTACGGGACGCATGTTGCATGATTGCTGCGACCGAAGAGATAGTGCAACACTGTTCGTATGGAATACGAGGGCTCCGCCACCCACGCCGTCACCAACCAGCCCCCTCCCCTGGCCCCGTACGACGCGTCCGCGGACACGGCTCTGCTCGAAGGGCTGCGCCGGGAAGGTGCGGGGTGGGCCGAGGAGGGCATCCGGCGTCTCGGACTGAGGGCCGGCAGCGCCGAGGCGCAGGAGTGGGCCGATCTGGCCAACCGCCACGAACCGGAGCTGCGCACGCACGACCGGTACGGCAACCGCGTGGACGAGATCGACTTCCACCCGAGCTGGCATCACCTGATGCGGGCCGCGGTCGCCGAGGGGCTGGCCGGCACGCCCTGGGCGGAGGACCGGGCGGGCGCCCATGTCGCCCGTACCGCAGGTGGACTGGTGTGGGGGCACACCGAGGCCGGCCATGGCTGTCCGACGTCGATGACGTACGCCGCGATCCCCCCGCTGCGCAGGCAGCCGGAACTCTCCAAGATCTACGAACCCCTGCTGACCAGCCGTGAGTACGAACCGGGCCTCAAGGTGCCGACCGAGAAGCGCGGCCTGCTGGCGGGCATGGGGATGACGGAGAAGCAGGGCGGCTCCGACGTCCGGACGAACACCACGACGGCCACGCCCACCGCCGAGTCCGGCGTGTACACGCTGCGCGGGCACAAGTGGTTCACCTCGGCGCCGATGTGCGACGTGTTCCTCGTGCTGGCGCAGGCTCCGGGCGGCCTGTCCTGCTTCCTGGTGCCGCGTGTACTGCCCGACGGCAGCCGCAACACCTTCCGCATCCAGCGGCTGAAGGACAAGCTGGGCAACCGGTCCAACGCCTCCTCCGAGCCCGAGTTCGACGGAACGGTCGCCTGGCTGGTCGGCCCCGAGGGACAGGGCATCAAGACGATCATCGAGATGGTCAACTGCACCCGGCTGGACTGCGTGATGATGTCGGCCACCCTGATGCGCAAGACGCTCGTCGAGGCGGGGCACCACGTACGCCACCGCAGCGCGTTCGGGGCGCGACTGCTGGACCAGCCCCTGATGCGCAACGTGCTGGCCGATCTGGCGCTGGAGTCCGAGGCCGCGACGACGCTCACCCTGCGGCTGGCCGGCGCGGCCGACCGTGCGGTGCGCGGGGACACCGGTGAGGCCGCCTTCCGCCGGATCGCGACCGCCGTGGGCAAGTACTGGGTCACCAAGCGGGGCCCGGCCTTCACCGCCGAGGCCCTGGAGTGTCTCGGCGGCAACGGCTATGTCGAGGAGTCGGGGATGCCCCGGCATTACCGCGAGGCTCCCCTGCTGTCGATCTGGGAGGGATCGGGAAACGTCAACGCGCTCGATGTGCTGCGGGCGTTGCGGCGTGAGTCCGGTGCCGCTCAGGCCCTCTTCGACGAACTCGCTTCGGCGCGGAGCGCGGACGCCCGACTGGACGCCGCGGTGGCCCGTCTCAAGGGGCAGTTGGCCGAGACGTCCGAGATCGGTGCGCGGCGGCTGGTGGAGCTGATGGCCCTGACGTTGCAGGCCTCGCTCCTGGTCCGGCACGCCCCGCCCGCCGTCGCCGACGCCTTCTGCGCGAGTCGGCTCGGGGGCGACTGGGGGCACGCCTTCGGCACGCTTCCCGACGCCGCCGACCTGGACGCGATCCTGGCGCGCGCGTTGCCCGACGGGAGCTGATTCGCCGCGCGCGGGGGCCTCGACTCGACACTCGCCTGCGTTCGGTTTCCCGCTTCCCGCACGCGAATTCGTACGGCCGGGGCCGTCCTCGGCGCCGGTCCCCGCCGTCGGCCCACGCTCAGAGCCTGTGTCCGTCACATCCCACACAGGCTCTCAGCCCGCCGTACGCCTCCACAGCGGACCGAACCGCGCCCACTCGGCGTCCCACTGGTCCAGGCGGCGGCGCTCCAGGCGGCCGCGCAGCGCACGGCCGCCGACGAAGGGCACGGACCCGGCGGTCACCCCGATCAGGCTGCCGATCATGGCGGCCCGCACCCTGGCCTGGGTCACGGTGGCGGGCTTCGTCACCAGCCGGCCCTCCCGGTCCGTCCACACCGTGACCGGAGCCCCGAGGGCGCTGCCCGGGCGGACCCGGGCCTGGCCCGTGTGTGCGGAACCGTCCGCCACGGTCCAGCGCACCTCGGCCCACACCCGATCGCCGCTGGACCTGCCGGACTGCGTGGTGGCCGTTCCGGGTGCGGGCTCGGTGAGGTGCGCCACGACCGGTCGCCACTCGGCGCGCTCCCGCGCCAGATCGTGCTCGACGGACCGGGCGACCGCCAGACCGGCGAGCACCCCGGCGAGGACGGTGACCACCCAGGCGCCGAGCACGACCCAGCCCTCCACCCAGTCGGCCCGACGCTTGAGTGGATTGCGCCGCCAGCGCCACAGCCACACCTTCCGACCACGGAACGCCATCGAAGGCATCCTCCTCACGAGCACACGAACATGCCGGACCGCCCTCCCATACGTCAGACGTGTCCTGGATGCTCACGCCGGGTTTCCGGCTCAGGCGCTCCCATGCCCTCCTCGCCCGTGCGGGGCATCTTCCCGAACGCGGCCCGCGATTCCCCGCGGCCCGGCCGCCATCGCCGCTCTGACCTGCGGCGAAGCTCTTTGCGGGGGTGAGTGTCAGTGGTGGGGTGCAGACTGACCGGTGTCTGAGACGAAGACGTCGCGGAGGTGATCGGCATGACCGAAGTACTGCTCGCCGTGGGCACACGCAAAGGCCTGTTCATCGGGCGCAGAAAGGGCAGCGCCTGGGAGTTCGACGAGAGCCCCTACTTCAACGCACAGGCCGTGTACTCGGTCGCCATCGACACCCGGGGCGACAGCCCACGGCTGCTGGCCGGCGGGGACAGCGCGCACTGGGGCCCCTCGGTGTTCCACTCCGACGATCTGGGCCGGACCTGGACCGAACCGGCACAGCCCGCCGTGAAGTTCCCCAAGGACACGAACGCGTCGCTGGAGCGGGTCTGGCAGCTGCATCCGGCGGCCGCGGAGCCGGACGTGGTGTACGCGGGCACGGAACCGGCCGCGCTGTACCGCTCCGAGGACCGCGGCGAGAGCTTCGAGCTCGTCCGGCCCCTGTGGGAGCACCCCACGCGGTCGCAGTGGGTGCCGGGCGGCGGCGGTGAGGGCCTGCACACCGTGATCACCGACAAGCGGGATCCGCGCGCGGTGACGGTGGCGGTGTCGACGGCCGGGGTGTTCCGCACCAAGGACGGCGGCGCGAGCTGGGAGCCGTCCAACTCCGGTGTCTCCGCGGTCTTCCTGCCGGACCCGAACCCGGAGTTCGGCCAGTGCGTGCACAAGATCGCGCAGGACGCGGCGACGCCGGACCGGCTGTACCTGCAGAACCACTGGGGGGTGTACCGCAGCGACGACGCCGGCGCGCACTGGACGGACATCGGCGAGGGCCTGCCCTCCACGTTCGGCTTCGCGGTGGCCGCCCACCCCCACCGGGGTGACACGGCGTACGTGTTCCCGATCAACGCCGACGCGGACCGGGTCCCCGCCGACCGGCGCTGTCGGGTCTTCCGCACGGCGGACGCGGGCAAGACCTGGGAGCCGCTCACGGCGGGCCTGCCGCAGGAGGACCACTACGGCACGGTGCTGCGGGACGCGATGTGCACGGACGACACGGACCCGGCGGGCGTGTACTTCGGCAACCGCAACGGCGAGGTGTTCGCTTCGGCCGACGACGGCGACAGCTGGCGGCAGTTGGCGTCGCATCTGCCGGACGTGCTGTGTGTGCGGGCCGCGGTGGTCGGATGACCCGGAGGCGAGCGCGGCCGACGCCGACAGGGTTACGGACCGGCCTTGGCCACCGGTTGATCTCCGCCGCCCGTACGGCAGTAGGGTGACGCCCGTGGCTCCACGACCCTTGCATGAAATCGTCGAACCGGGCTGGGCGAACGCCCTGGAACCCGTCGCCGGGCGGATCGCCGAGATGGGCGACTTCCTGCGCGCGGAGATCGCCGCGGGACGCACCTATCTCCCGGCCGGACCGAATGTCCTGCGGGCCTTCCAGCAACCCTTCGACGATGTACGGGTCCTGATCGTCGGACAGGACCCGTACCCGACGCCGGGGCACGCTGTGGGCCTGTCGTTCTCGGTCGCGCCCGACGTACGTCCGCTGCCGGGCAGCCTGATCAACATCTTCCGCGAGCTCGACACCGACCTGGGGCTGGCGCGGCCGTCCAACGGTGACCTGACGCCATGGACCCAGCAGGGCGTGCTGCTGCTCAACAGGGCGCTCACCACGGCACCGCGCAGTCCGGGGGCGCACCGCGGCAAGGGCTGGGAGGAGGTCACCGAGCAGGCGATACGTGCCCTGGCGGGGCGCGGCAAGCCGCTGGTGTCGATCCTGTGGGGCCGCGACGCCCGCAACCTCCGCCCGCTGCTGGGCGACCTGCCGTCGGTGGAGTCCGCGCATCCCTCCCCGATGTCGGCCGACCGTGGCTTCTTCGGTTCCCGTCCCTTCAGCCGGGCCAACGACCTGCTGGTCAGGCAGGGCGGACAGCCGGTGGACTGGCGTCTGCCGTGACCGGTGCGGGGGACGGGATCCTCGCCGTCGACTCCGGCGGTTCCGGCCTTCGCATCGTTGTCGGCGCCGCCGGATCCGCCGAGTCCCGCCCGTCGGCCCAGCGGGAGTCCCGGGAGCCGGTGCGCACCGGTGACCGCGGCATCGATCCGGGGCACTTCATGGAGCAACTGGCCCCCCTGGTCCGCGCGTTGGTCGCCGAGACGGGTGTCGGCCCGCTGGGCACGGCCGTGATCGGCGCCGCCGGGCTCGCCACGCTGGGCGACGCGCTGCGAGCCGAACTCCCGGCCGCCCTGACACGGGAGTTCGGTGTACGCACGGTCGCCCTCGTCGCCGACGCCGTCACCGCCTACGCCGGCGCCCTCGGCCCACGGCCTGGTGCGGTCGTCGCCGCCGGTACCGGTCTGATCGCGATCGGCACCGACCTGAACCGCTGGCGCCGCGCGGACGGCTGGGGGCATCTGCTCGGCGACTGCGGCGGCGGCGCGTGGATCGGCCGGGCGGGGCTGGAGGCGGCGCTGCGCGCCCATGACGGGCGGGAGGGCGGCTCCGCCCGGCTGCTGGCGTGCGCCGAGGAACTGTTCGGTCCGATGCCACAGCTGCCCGGCAAGGTCTATCCGCGCCCCGACCGCCCCGCCGTCCTCGCCTCCTTCGCGCCCCGGGTGTCCGCGTGCGCCGCCGACGCCGATCCCGTCGCCGTGGGCATCCTGCGTGCGGCTGCCCGGCACATGGCGGACTCCGTGGCCGCCGTCTGCCCGCCCGACGGCGAGCCCCGCCTCGCCCTCACCGGCGGCCTGTTCAAGATGGGCGACCCTCTCGTCGTACCGCTCGAGAAGGAGTTGGCGAGGCGGCTGCCGCATGCTCGGCGGGTGCCCGCCGAAGGAGACCCGTTGCACGGCTCGGTCCGCATCGCCACCGACCTGGCGGCCGGTTCGCTCACCCTTCCGGGTGACGAGAGGATGCTTTGCGTGGTGAACACGAAAGGTGATTGATCCCGCCGTCGGGAAACCCACTGATCACTTCAGATCTCCGCGTAACTCATCCGTAGGTAACTCATCAGACAAAACCGGACGGATACCGCTCACCTGCACCCTCCCCGAACAGGGGAGCCCAAGAAGCCAGTAACATGCGACGCCATGAGCTCCCCCACTGGGCCCGCGTCCGGCCTGCCAGTACGAATGCCGCGACCCCGCCAGCCCGGACGGCACCGCCGTCCGGAGCCCCTGGCGGCTCCCGAGGGTGCGCCCGCGCTCGTCCTCGCGGTGCCGGGCACTCCGGGCACCGCCACGCGCAGTCTCGCCGCGGAGGTCGTGAGCATCGCCCGCTCCGAGCTCCCCGGCCTCGACGCCCGGATCGGGTACCTGGACGGGGGCGACGCGGAGTTCCCCGCGCTGCAGGCCGTGCTCGCGCACGCCGCCGAGGAGCGCACCGCGCGCTATGAGCAGGCCAGGGCCGCCGGTATGGACGTCAGGGAGCCCGACGGCCCGGTGGCCGTCGTCGTACCGCTGCTCGCCGGCCCGGACAGCGCGCTGCTGCGCCGGATCCGCCAGGCCGTGATGGACAGCCGCGTCGCGACGGAGCTGACCGACGTGCTGGGCCCGCATCCGCTGCTGGCCGAGGCGCTGCACGTGCGCCTGTCGGAGGCCGGTCTGGCCCGCGCCGACCGTGCCCGCCTGTTCACCGTGGCGACTGCTGCGGACGGCATCATCCTGGCCTCGGTGGGCGGCGAGGAGGCCGTGCAGGCGGCCGGGATCACCGGCATGCTGCTCGCCGCGCGTCTGGCCGTGCCGGTGATGGCGGCGGCCCTGGACCAGGAGGGCTCGATCGCGTCCGTCGCCGAGCAGCTGCGATCCTCGGGCTCGCAGCAGTTGGCGCTGGCGCCTTACCTGATAGGGCCGGAGATCGACCCGGCGCTGATCACGGAGGCGGCCAGGGAGGCGGACTGCTCCGCCGCGGAGGCGCTCGGCCCGTACCCGGCCATCGGCAAGCTGGCGCTGGCCAAGTACACGACCGCGCTGGGTATCGCCCCGCAGCAGCCGCAGGGCACGCCGGTCCGCTGACGCGCACCGCGTTCACCTTCGTACGGCGAAAGGGCCCGCTCCCCACGGAAGCGGGCCCTTCGCCATGGGCGCCGAGGTGTCAGAGCCTGTGACACAGGCTCTCAGTCCAGGACCACGCAGGAAGCCGCCGGAACCTCGACCGAGCCGCCGTACCGCGGCAGTCCCGTGTCCGGGTCGATGGCGAACCAGGACACGTCGCCGGAGCGCTCGTTCGCGACGTACAGGAATCCGTCCGACGCGGTGATCGCACGTGGCCAGTGGCCGCCGCAGGGCACCGTGCCGAGCAGCCGCAGGCCGCCCTCGTCCTCGGCGACGACGTCGAATACGGAGAGGACGTCCTCGCCGCGGGTGGCGGTCCACACGAAGCGGCCGTCGGGTGCGGCGGCGATGCCCGACGGGTAGGCGTCGCCGTCCGGGGCGCCGGGCAGCACCGGTGTCTCGGCCAGCGGCTCCAAGGTGCCGTCTGCGGGGTCCCAGCGGCAGACGGTGAGGGTGGGCGTGAGTTCGTTGACCACGTACGCGTACCGGCCGTCCGGATGGAAGGCCAGGTGGCGCGGCCCGGAGCCGGGCCGCAGGGCGATCTCGCGGTGCGGTACGAGAGCGCCGTCGACCAGCGTGCACACCCGCACCGAGTCCGTGCCGAGGTCGACGCTGACGGCCCAGCGTCCGCTCGGGTCTGGCTGTACCTGGTGGGCGTGCGGCCCCTGCTGGCGGGGCGTGTACGGGCCGGAGCCGGTGTGCCGGAGCACGCCGGACGGGGCGTCGGCGAGGGTGCCGTCGGCGCGGACGGGCACGGCGGTCACGCTGCCGGAGCCGTAGTTGGCGGTCAGGACGTGGCCCGCGTGGACGCTGAGGTGGGTGGGCCCACTGCCGTCGACCGGTACCGGCGGGCCGGCCGGTTCGGGCTTGTCGCCGGTCACGCGGTACGCGGCCACCGCGCCCTCGGCCGTCTCGCTGACCGCGTACAGCGTGGCCCCGTCGGGCGAGAGCGCCAGGTACGACGGGTCGGCAAGGCTGTTCGCGCCGCTGAGGAGGGTCAGTGCGCCACTGTCCCGGTCCACGGCCGCCGTCACGATCCCGGGACCTCCGGCCGCCGTGAAGGATCCGATGAAGGCCCGTCGTCGCCGCCTGCCGCCGTCTGTCACCGCGGTCCCCTCTCGGTGCTGTGTCGTTCGGGGTGACGGTAGCAGTCGATCACGGAAGGTCTAGACCAAGGGACGGTGTGCCGGTGGCGAGAAGCCGCCGCTGCCTCAGGTGCCCACCAGCGGTGAACCCGACGGTGCCCGCAGGGGCGTGGCCAGTTCGGCGAGGGCGCGCTCCAGGCCGTGCAGGTGGGCCAGCGCGGGTTCCGCCGCGGGCGGCAGGGGCGCGAGCGGGGTGGCGTTCTCGCGAGTCCCGCCGGTGAGTGCCTCGACCGCGGTCTCGACGCGCCAGCAGGCGGCGGCCAGGCGTGCGTCGTGCGAGGCCTCCGGGTCGGCGGCGACGGTGACCAGGCCGCGGATCTCGCGGGCGCAGTCGTCGAGCAGGGCCAGCACCCGGCGGGCGCGCCGCTTGCGGCCGAGCATCGGGTTGAGGGGGTGGACCAGCGGGGCGACGGACAGCCGTACCCGGCCGAGCAGTTGCTCCAGTTCCGCCACGCGGGGTGCCGGGTCGGCGGTCTCGGAGCCGGCGAGGCGGGCGGCGGCCTCGGCGGTGCAGGCGTGGACACAGCGCAGCGCCCGCTGGATCCAGGCGTCGGTGACGGTGTGGGTGGTGACGGGCAGGACGAGGAGCACCGCCAGCACGGCACCGAGCGCGCCGATACCCGTCTCCACGAGCCGCAGCGCGAGCAGCGCGGGATCGAGGACGCCCAGGAGGCCGTAGAGGAGCTCCGCGAGGACCGTCACGCAGAGCATCATCCAGGTGTACGAGACCGCGGCGGTGTAGAAGATGCCGAAGACGCAGGCGGTCAGGAGCGCGACGGTCGGCAGCGCGGCCCCGTCGAGGGGGACGGCGACGAGCAGGCCGAGGCCGATGCCGACCACCGTGCCGAGGACCCGGCGGAAGCCGCGTACCAGGGTCTCGCCGCGCGAGGTGGTGTTGACGAAGACCCACCAGGCGGCGCCGACGGCCCAGTACCAGCGCTGCCCGGACACCAGCTGGCCCACCACCAGGGCGAAGCCCGCGCCGGCGGTGGCCTGGATCGCCTGGCGCGTGGTCACGCGGGCGAGGCCGGTGCCGCCCGGCGGGGCGGGCACGGGGGCCGGGGGCAGGCGGCGCTCGTAGCACCACAGGCCGAAGCGGACGGCCGCCGCGGTGAGCAGGGACAGCAGGACGGCGGCGTACAGCTCGGGCAGCTGGTCGGTGGTCGCGTGCAGGAACTGCGCCACGAAGAAGGTCATGAACGCGAACACACCGAGGCTGTGCCCGCGCGGGCCCCAGCGGCGCGCGTAGACGCCCGCGCCGACCACGGCGAGGAAGGTGAGGTCCCGGGCGACGGGGTGATCGTGCAGTTCGGCCGCGGCGGCGAGCACGGGCAGGCCGACGGCGGGCAGCAACGCGGTGGTGACCGCCTGCCCGCGGACCGTGGCGTCGGTGACCGTGAACAGGGCGAGCAGCGCGGCGAGTCCGCCGGTCACGACCCCGACCAGCGATTGCCCGGCGATCCCGCACACGACGACCGCCAGACCGATGCCGAGCACGGCCCGCGCGGCGAAGCGCAGCCGCGCCCGCCCCGGGTCCGGCGCCACGAACACCCTCTTCAGCATTGCTTCCCGCTCCTTGGACACCGGCACGAAAGACACCGGCACGAAAAAGGCGCCGCGGGGTCCGCAGCGCCATCGACGCGTTCATTGCAGCATCGAGGGGCAACTTGGTTCAAGTGATACCTAGGATGCTGAGCCGTTGGCACAGACAAAGCGGTCTTGACCCGTCCACCGAGGGGCCAACGGACCAGGTATACGGACGAGGTATGAGGAGACTGACACCATGGCCGTCGTCGACGAGCTCGACACCCGCATCCTGCGGCTGCTGCTGGAGCAGCCGCGCACGAGCGTGCGCGAGTACGCCCGCATCCTCGGGGTCGCACGCGGCACGCTCCAGGCCCGTCTCGACCGCCTGGAGCGGGACGGGGTGATCACCGGCACGGGGCCGTCCCTGTCCCCCGCCGCGCTCGGCCACCCGGTGCTCGCCTTCGTGCACATCGAGGTCACCCAGGGGCATCTGGACGACGTGGGCGACGCGCTGGCCGCCGTACCGGAGATCGTCGAGGCCTTCTCGATCACGGGCGGCGGGGATCTGCTGACGCGGGTGGTGGCACGGGACAACGCGCATCTGGAGGACGTGATCCAGAAGCTGATCAGCCTGCCGGGCGTGGTCCGCACCCGCACCGAGGTGGCCCTGCGGGAGCGCGTCCCGCACCGGTTGCTGCCGCTGGTGGAGTCGATCGGGCGAACTGCTCGGAAATGACCTTTGACATCCTGGGATCATGAGCATTCTCGGGGACACCGCAGTCATCTTCGATCTCGACGGAACGCTCGTGGACAGCGAGCCCAACTACTACGAAGCGGGGCGGCAGACCCTCGCCGAGCACGGCGTCCCGGACTTCACCTGGACGGACCACGAGCGGTACGTCGGCATCGGCACGCAGGACACGGTCGCGGACTGGAAGGAGCGCTACGGACTGCGCGCCCCGGTGGAGGAGATCCTGGCCGCCAAGAACCGCCGCTATCTGGAACTGGCCCGCGCCTCCACGCGCGCGTACCCCGAGATGCGGAAGTTCGTGGAGTTGCTGGCGGGCGAGGGGGTCCCGATGGCTGTGGCCTCGGGTTCGTCGCCCGAGGCCATCGACGCGATCCTGGCGGGTACGGGCCTCGGCACCTACCTGCGGACCGTCGTGTCGGCCGACGAGGTCGCCCAGGGCAAGCCCGCTCCCGACGTCTTCCTGGAAGCGGCCCGCCTGCTCGGTGCGGCCCCGGCCCACTGCGTGGTCCTGGAGGACGCGGCACCGGGTGCCGCCGCCGCGCACGCGGCCGGTATGCGCTGCATCGCGATCCCGTATGTCGCCGCACAGGCCGACGCCCATGAGTTCGCCACCGCCGGTCTCCTCCTGCCCGGCGGTCAGGCCGAGTTCACGGCGCGTGCCGCGTACGACTGGCTGGTGAGCTCGACTCCGGCTTCCTGATCGGAACTCACCACTCCCCGGACAGCACCTTCTCCAGGCCACGGCACTCGCCGCGGCGACGCCGGCACCGGGTTCACCAGAAGTGACGGGCCTGCGCTACGACTTGCGGCGGGGCTTGCCGCGACGCGCGCCCTTGGCACCGCCGGAACCGCCGGAACCGCCGCGCGCCCCGGATACGCCCCGGGCGCCCTTTCCGGTCGACCTGCCCGCTGCCGGCTTGCGTCCGCCGCTCTTCTCGGGCCGCTTGCGCTCCGCCTCGGCCGTGGCCGGGGGCTTGGCGCGACCGCGTGTGCTGTTGACCGTCCGGCCGCGGACGATGCCGATGAAATCCTCGACCAGATCGGTGGTCGCGTCCTCCGGCCAGGACAGCGCGACGCTCGACTGGGGGGCGTCCACGACCGGCCGGTAGGTGAGGTCCCGGCGGTGGTGCAGGCGGGCCAGGGACTGGGGGACGACGAGGAGGCCGATGCCCGCGGCGACGAGTTCGACGGCGTCCGCGGTGGTGGCGGGGCGTTCGAAGGCGGGTTCTCCCGGCGGCCGGTCCCAGTCCAGGACGTCGTCGAGGGGGTGCAGCACGACCTCCTCGGCGAGGTCGGCGCACGACACCTCGTCCGCCGCCGTGACGAGGTGGTCCTTGGGGACCACGACGACGGTCGTCTCGGTGTAGAGGGGGATCGCGCTGAAGACCGTACGGTCGACCGGGAGCCGTACGAACGCGGCGTCGGCGTCGCCGGCGCGCAAGACGTCGGATGCCTCGGCGGCCTGCACCGTGATCAGCTCCAGGGGGACGTCGGGCAGGCGTTCGTTCCAGATCCGCACCCACTTGCCGGGGGTCACGCCGGGGACGTACGCGAGGCGGAAGGAGGAGGATGCTGCCGAGCCTTTCACCACGCCAGGCTACCCGCCGTGGTCGGAGGTCTCGTACGCGGTCGATAGTCTGGACAGCATGAAGTCGCACCAGACCACCCAGACGATGAAGCCCGCGACCGCGGCGAAGAAGCTGGGTGTGTACCTCCCGGCCACCCCCGCAGAGTTCCAGGAAGGCGTCGTCACGCGCTCCGAGCTGAACGAGCTGCAGGCGAACCCGCCCGAGTGGCTGCGGGAACTGCGACGCGACGGCCCGCACCCGCGTCCGGTGGTCGCGGCGAAGCTGGGGGTCTCCATCGCCGGCCTGGCCCGCGGCGGGATCACCGAGGCGCTGACCACCGAGCAGATCGAGGCGCTCAAGGAGGAGCGGCCCGAGTGGCTGGAGAAGGAGCGCGCCACCCAGGCCGAGGTCCGCAAGGAGGCGGCGCGGATCAAGGAGAAGAACGCCGAGCGTTCCTGAGCTCCCCGGGGCCGCGCACTCGAAAACTCGTGTGCGTCGGCGCCCGCCGCCCTGCGATCATTCCGGGATGGTCCACCGTCTGGAACCGCTGGTCATCCGGCACACCCATCGCATCCCCTCCCCCGCGGGACCCGCCGGGGAGGGCGACGTCGCGGCGCGGCAGTTCGAATTGCTCCCTTCGCTTTCCTCGCCCTCGACGTCACGCCGGAAGGCGCTCGTACGGCGGCCCTGGCGCCTGGTGGATCAGCGCGCCAGGGCCGCTCGTACTTGCCCGAGAGCCTGTTCGGCGTAGCCGCGACCGAAGAGCACGGCGTGCACCAGGAGCGGGAAGAGCTGGTGCAGCCCGATGCGGTCCGCCCAGCCGTCGGCGAGCGGCGCCTGCTGCTGGTAGCCGTCCAGCACCTCGTCGAGGTGGGGGCAGCCGAAGAGGTGGAGCATCGCCAGGTCGGTCTCGCGGTGTCCGCCGTGTGCGGCCGGGTCGATCAGCCACGCCCGGCCGTCGGCGCCCCACAGCACGTTGCCGTTCCACAGGTCGCCGTGCAGCCGGGCGGGCGGCTCCGCCGGGCCCGCCAGCTCGGGCAGCCGCTCGCAGACCCTCTCGAATACGGCCGCCTCGGCGGGCCGCACGGTGCCGTCGTCGACCGCCAGGCGCAGGTAGGGCAGCACGCGGTGCTCGGCGTACCAACGCGGCCAGTCGGTGCCGTCGACGTTCCGCATCGGGGCGCGGCCGATGTACGCGTCCCTCGGGCCGCCGGGCGGCGGGGCGCCGAACGCGGGCGCCCCGGCGGAG
>NZ_NTGE01000073.1:0-101759 GCF_002291145.1 Streptomyces sp. SA15 | reverse complement strand
CCGAACGCGGGCGCCCCGGCGGAGTGCAGGGCGGCGAGGTCGCGGCCGAGGCGGAGCGCCGCCGTACCGTCCGGCCGCCCCTGCGGGACCCGGTCGGTCACCAGGCGGTGTGGGTCGTGGCCATGGACGACCGGGACAGGGACCGCACCGGCGTCGGCCAGCCAGCGCAGACCGGCCGCCTCCGCCTGTGCGGCGCGGGGGCCGTCGCCCCGCTTGACCATGACCGTCCGCCCGCCGTCGAGGGTGACTTCGGCGAGCGTCGCGGACAGCGTGCGCTCTCCCGTCACGGGGCGTCCGGTGAGGCGTTCCGCGGTGGCGCCGGGTCCTTCGTCGTCCTGTGGCGTCATGCTGCTGCGAACCATGCCTCGGCGAGCGCGGGCAGTGTTCCGTCGGCGGGTCCCGCCAGTTCCCGCAAGTACCAGGGCAGGTTGCTGTACACGTGCAGCAGTGTGTACGCGAGCAGCCCGGCCGGCTCGAAGGCGTGGCCGTACCGTGCCATGCGGTCCCAGGCAGGGGCGAGGTTCTCGCCGGGGAGCCGGGACATCAGCATGTACTGCCAGCCGTTCTCGTACGCGCCGAAGTCGTGCACCTTGGGCGTGGGGACGGGCAACAGCCCGTGGAGGTGGGACAGCACCCGGCCCTCAGCCACGCCGTCCTGGGCGGCCGCCGAGGGGAACAGCTCGAGGACGAGCTCGTCGCCCACCGCGTAGACCGGCTGCGACCCGTCGGGGAAGCGGCTCAGCGGTGCGCCGGCCAGTCCGAGCCGTGCGCAGAGGTCCTGCGCACCGGCCCGGATCACCGTCTCGTCCGGGACGACCGCGTCCCATGCCTCGTCGTCATCGCCTGTCTCGCCCATAGGAAGCACGCCCGCGACGGTAGGCCGCCGGGCCGCGCACGACAACGGTGTTTCGCCGGAGAACGGGCCGCGCGGGCGGTTGTGTAACGCCGGTGAAAGGTTCCAGCCATGTATTGACATGCGGCCGAAACGATTCGTAGCTTGGGCGATCATTTAGATTCGTGAAGCAAGTTCACGAATATGAACGCAACGGAGAGTGCCCATGGGCGATCGCCGACGACGTCGCCGCCTGGCTGCCGCGGTCACCGTCGCGGGGTTGATGTTCGGAACGGCCGCCTGTGGCTCCGGTTCCGACAGCGCCGGCTCCGGTGACCCGAACACCCTGGAGGTGTGGACCCGGAGCGATCCGGACTCCGCCGCCACCTACAAACCTGTCTTCGCCGCCTTCACCAAGAAGACCGGCATCAAGATCGACTACCAGCCGGTCATGAACTTCGACCAGCAGCTCCAGAGCCGGGCGTCCATCAAGGACCTGCCCGACGTCATGATCAACGACACCGCTCTCATGGGCAGCTACCAGTCCCAGGGCCTGCTCAAGCCCATCGCCCCGGACTCCATCGCGGGCCACGACCAGATCACCGCCAAGACCTGGTCGTCCACGGTGGGCATCGACGGCAAGCACTACGGGATCCCGTACTCCCGCCAGGCGATGACCCTGATGATCCGCAAGGACTGGCTGAAAAAGCTGGGCCTCGAAGCACCCACGACCTGGCAGGAGATGCTCGACGTCGCCAAGGCCTTCGCCACCGAGGACCCGGACGGCGACGGCAAGGCCGACACCTACGGCATGGTCGCCCCCGGCAGCGCCCAGAACGGATACACCGCATGGTGGGGCGCCAGCTTCCTGTGGCAGGGCGGCGCGAAGATCATCGAGCCGGACGGCAACGGCCGCTACCGCCCCGCGATGGGCTCGGCAGCCGCCGTCCGGACCGTCACGTGGATGAAGGACAACCTCTTCTGCGGCCCCAAGAACATCGTCCAGCCGGGCGCACTGACGGCCATCACCGCGAACGCCACCAACTTCCAGGACGGCAACGCCGGCATGTACCTCACCGGCCCCTACAACATCAGCACGTTCACCAAGGCGCTCGGCGAGGACAAGCTGGGCGTCGTGCCCGCCCCCGCCGGACCGGCCGGCTCCGATGTGCTGGCCGACGGCGAGAACATCTACTTCGGCGCCAAGACCGGCAAGGACAAGCAGGAGCGGGCGCTCGCCGCGTTCCTGATCTCCCCCGAGGGCCAGCGGATGGCCATGACCGGCGAGCACCAGCCCGTGGTCCGCATCCCCGTCAACGCCACGCTCGACGCGGCGAAGGTACGCGACGACGCCCGCTGGAGCGTCGTACAGAAGGCGTACGAGGACGCGTCCCAGCAGTTCCCGAACGCGCCGAACTTCGCCCCCATCAAGCAGGACACCGCCGAAGCCCTCAACGCGATCTTCACGTACTGCGGCAGTGACGTCCGCTCGCAGCTGAAGGAGCTCAACGACACCCTCGCCGGCGACCTCAAGGACCAGGACCTGTTGAAATGACCGCTACCGTGACCACGCCCGCGGGGCGCAGAGCCTTCAGCGTCCTCAACAAGAACGCCGTCAAGAAGGTCATCAGCAAGAAGGCCGTCATCCCCTGGCTGTTCCTGGCGCCCGGCCTGCTGCTCGCCCTCGTCTTCAAGTTCTGGCCGATGGCCAAGGGCATACGGCTCAGCTTCTTCGACGTGCGGCCCTTCCTCGGCGACAAGTGGATCGGCCTCGACAACTACGAGCGGGTCCTGTCCGACCACCGCTTCCAGGACGCCATCGGGCACACCCTGATCCTCGGCATCGGCCAGTCGGTCGGCGCGATCCTGCTCGGGTTCGTCCTCGCCCTGCTCCTGGAGGGCCAGGCCCGCTCGCTGAAGATCGTCCGCACCGCCGTCTTCCTGCCCGCCGTCACGGCCACCGCGATCGTGGGCGAGCTGTGGCGGCTGATGTACTACCCGACCTCCGACGGCCTCATCAACAGCGGCCTGCACCTCTTCGGCCTCGGGCCCGTCCAGTTCCTGGACAACCCGAACCTCGCGCTGTGGTCGACCATGGCGATGAGCATCTGGATCTGGGCGCCGTACAACATGGTGATCATCCTCGCCGGTCTCGCGGGCGTGGACCGCACGCTGTACGAGGCCGCTGCGATGGACGGCGTCTCGCTGTGGCAGCGCCTGCGGTACGTCACCCTGCCCGCCATCCGCCCCGCCCTGGCCATCGTGATCACCCTGGCCACGATCCGCGGACTGCGGGTGTTCACCGAGGTCTACGTCCTCACCGGCGGCGGCCCGGCCGGGTCCACCGACGTCTGGATGACCCGCGCCTACACCCTGGGCTTCACCCGCAACGACATCGGCGGCGCCTCCGCGGCCTCCGTCGTCCTGCTCTGCGTGACGCTGCTGCTCACCGTCACGGTCAACTACCTCCGCAAGAGGGGAGAAGCGCGATGAGCGCCCCCGTCATCGACCCCGTCCGGCCGGCGGCCCCTGACACCCCGGCCGGACGGAGTACCAACGTCCAGCGGACCACCCCGTCCCGCTTCGACACCGCGCTCGGCTGGAACGACAAGCCCGGTCTCGCCTGGACCCTGCGCGTCCTGCTCTGCCTGATCGCCCTCGGCGTCTTCGCGGCGCCGTTCCTGACGATCTTCTCGGGCGCCTTCACCACCAACCCCAGCGGCTCCTCCATGTCGTTCCTGCCGCACGACAGCACGCTGCTGAACTTCAAGGTGGCGGGCGAGCGCGGCATCTGGGACTACCTCGGCAACTCGCTCGTCATCGCGGGCGGCGGGCTGCTGCTCCAGCTCGTGGTGTGCACGCTCGCCGCGTACGCGCTGGCCCGGCACAGGTTCCGCGGGCAGGCGCTGATCATGATGCTGTTCATGATGACGCTGATGCTCCCCGAGGAGGTCATCGCGATCCCGCTGTCGCTGGTCCTCGGTGACGTGCCCGTCATCCACGCGGACCTCAAGGGCACGGTCTGGGGCGTCATCCTGCCGCTGGGCGCCTGGGGCTTCTCGGTGATGATGCTGACCGAGTTCATGCGGGACATACCGGCCGAGATCGAGGAAGCTGCCCGCCTCGACGGCGTCGGCGAGCTGAGGATGCTGTGGCAGATCATCCTGCCGTTGTGCAGGCCCGCGCTCGGCGTGGCCGGGGTGCTCGGCTTCATCATGATCTGGGACCAGTACCTGCTGCCCCTGATCGCCGCCAAGGACCCCACCGACTACACGGTCACCGTCGCCCTGTCCATCCTGCGCACCGATCCCGAGGTCGGCTCGGGGGTGGTGCTGGCCGGTGCGGTCATCGCCCTGATCCCCAGCCTGATCGTCTATCTGCTCCTCCAGCGCTCGCTGGTCACCGGCATCGCCGCCGGCGCCACCAAGGGCTGACACAGTGTCAAGCGCCACCCCCACACTCGTAGTTACGAGGGAGACATGAAGTTCCACGGAGTGCTGTTCTTTCCGGTCACGCCGTTCGCCGCGGACGGGTCGCTGGACGAGGAACGGCTCGCCCAGCACATTGACAACGGTGTCGCGGCCGGCGCGGGCGGCGTCTTCGTCGCCTGCGGGACCGGTGAGTTCCACGCGCTGACGTCCGACGAGGTCGAGCGGGCCACCCGGGTCGCGGTCGAGACGACGGCGGGGCGGGTGCCCGTCCTGGCCGCAGCGGGCGGGCCCACGCCGGTCGCCCGCGACCAGGCCGCCCGTGTCGAACGCGCCGGCGCCGACGGCATCCTGCTGCTGCCGCCGTACCTGGTGAGCGCACCGCAGCAGGGTCTGGTGCGGTACGTCGAGGAGGTCACCGCCGCGACCGACCTGCCGGTCGTCTTCTACCAGCGCGGCACGGCCCGGCTCGCCGAGTCCACGGCCGCCGAGCTCGCCGCGCTGCCGAACGTCGTCGGCCTCAAGGACGGCATCGGTGACATCGAGCGGATGCACCGCATCGTCCGGGCTGTGCGCGCCGTACCGGGCACGGAGGACTTCCAGTTCTTCAACGGTCTGCCCACCGCCGAGATGACCGCGCCCGCATACCGGGGCATCGGCGTCGCCCTGTACTCCTCCGCGGTGTTCGCCTTCGCCCCGGAGATCGCCCTGGCCTTCCACCGGGCGCTCGCCGAGGGGGACGAGTCCGTCG
Source organism: Streptomyces sp. SA15 (assembly GCF_002291145.1). Classification (GTDB taxonomy): domain Bacteria; phylum Actinomycetota; class Actinomycetes; order Streptomycetales; family Streptomycetaceae; genus Streptomyces. Next base: position 96,748 of record NZ_NTGE01000073.1, on the reverse strand, counting down.
TCACCACGCTCCTCGACGAGTTCTACGGCCCGCTCGTCGCACTCCGCGACGAGGTCCCGGGATATGCCGTGGCGCTCGTCAAGGCCGGGGTCACGCTCCGCGGTCTGGACGTCGGCGGCGTACGGGCTCCCCTGATCGACCCGACGCCGGAGCACGTCTCCCGGCTCGGGAAACTCATCGACCACGGCCTGGGGGTGGTGCAGGCATGACCCGCATCCAGGAGTTGGTCGTCACTCCGATCGCCTTCAGCGACCCGCCGCTGCTCAACTCCAACGGCGTCCACGAGCCCCTCGCGCTGCGCATCATCCTCCAACTCGTACTGGAGGACGGCACTGTGGGCCTCGGTGAGTCGCCGGGCGGCACCGCCCGCCTGGAGCGCCTTCAGGCCGCGGCGAAGATCGTCGTCGGCATGGACGTCTTCGAGACGACGGCCGTCGCCGCCGCGATCGACGCCGCCCTGCTGCCGACCGTGCCCAGCTCCCACGAGCGCGGCTGGACCACCTCGGCCGTGGAGGTGGCCTGCCTCGACGCGCAGGGCAAGCTGCTCGGCCGCCCGGTCAGTGATCTGCTCGGCGGCACGGTCCGTGATTCCGTGCCGTTCGCCGCGTACCTCTTCTACAAGTGGGCCGAACACCCGGCGCTCGACGGCCGCGCGGCCATCGGCGACGACTGGGGCGAGGCGCTGGACCCGGCCGGGATCGTCGAGCAGGCCCGGCTGATGCAGGAGCGGTACGGCTTCCGCTCGTTCAAGCTGAAGGGCGGGGTCTTCCCGCCCGACGAGGAGATCGCCGCGATCAGGGCGCTCGCGGAGGCGTTCCCGGGGCAGCCGCTGCGCCTGGATCCCAACACGGCCTGGACGGTCCAGACGTCGAAGTACGTCGCCCGTGAACTCGACGGCGTCCTCGAGTACTTGGAGGATCCCGCCAAGGGCATCCCCGGCATGGCCGAGGTCGCGAAGGACTCGCCGATGCCGCTCGCGACCAACATGTGCGTGATCGCCTGGGAGCACCTGCGGCCCGCGATCGAGCAGAACGCGATCCAGGTCCTGCTCACCGACCACCACTACTGGGGCGGACTGCGCCGCACCCGCGAACTGGCCGCCGTCTGTGAGGCGTTCGGGATCGCCCTGTCCATGCACTCCAACTCGCACCTCGGCATCAGCCTCGCCGCGATGACCCATGTCGCCGCGGCCATCCCGAACCTCGACCACTCCTGCGACACGCATTACCCGTGGAACTCGGCCGACGACGTGATCGTCCCCGGTGCCCTGGAACTGCGCGACGGCGAGGTCAAGGTCCCCACCGGCCCCGGACTCGGCGTCGAACTCGACCACGACGCCCTCGACCGGCTGCACCGGCAGTACGTGGAGTCCGGGATGCGCGGCCGCGACGACACCGGCTACATGCGCCGGGTCCAGCCGGAGTACGAACTCAGGCTGCCGCGCTGGTGAGAAGGGGTCGGCGGCGGGTCGGTGGAGTCACCCATGCGGGACGGTGACCGCCGCCGGCCACGTCAGGCCGTGCCCAGCGCCGTGCGCAGGGTGCCGACGGCCTGGTTGATGGCGGCCTCGGCCGCGTGGGTCTCGCGCAGGGCGTTGAGCATGACGAAGTCGTGGATGATGCCCTGGTAGCGGACGGCCGTCACGGGGACGCCCGCCTGGCGCAGCTTGTTCGCGTAGGCCTCGCCCTCGTCGCGGAGCACGTCGGCCTCGCCGGTGATGACCAGGGCCGGGGGCAGGCCGGCGAGCTGCTCGGTGGTGGCGCGCAGCGGGGAGGCCGTGATCTCGGCGCGCTGCTTCTCGTCGGTCGTGTACTGGTCCCAGAACCACTGCATGGCGTCGCGGCGCAGGAAGTAGCCCTCCGCGAACTGGTGGTAGGAGCCGGTGTCGAAGGCGGCGTCGGTGACCGGGTAGAAGAGGACCTGCTGGACGAGGGGGACGTCACCGCGTTCCTTGGCCATCAGGGTCAGCGCGGCCGTCATGTTGCCGCCGACGGAGTCGCCGGCCACCGCGATACGGGTGGCGTCCAGGTAGTGGTCGGCGCCGTCGGTGACGATCCAGCGGGCGACCGTGTAGTTCTGCTCGATGGCGACCGGGTAGCGGGCCTCGGGCGAGAGGTCGTACTCGGGGAAGACGACCGCGGCACCTGTACCGACGGCGAGTTCGCGCACGAGCCGGTCGTGGGTGCGGGCGTTGCCGAAGACCCAGCCCGCCCCGTGGATGTAGAGGATCACCGGGAGGACGCCGGTGGCCCCGGCCGGGCGGACGATACGGGCGCGGACCTCGCCGGTGGGGCCGCCGGAGACGGTGACCCACTCCTCGTCGACGTCCGGCTTGGTGATCTCTGCGGACTGCACCTCGTCGACCGTCTTGCGGCCCTCGGCCGGTCCGAGATCGAAGAGGTACGGCGGGTTCGCGGTCGCCTCGGCGAAGGCCTGGGCGGCGGGCTCGAGGACGGGGCGGGTGGGGGTGGTGTCGGTCATGGCGACCTCCTCGGTAGGGGTGCCGCGGGCAGGCTTCCGACGGTAATCCCGGCCGGGAGCAGTGGCACGTCAAGGAGAGTAGCTCGCGATTAAGTCGTGCGCAACTTATTAGGGTCCGATAGAATCGAGAGGACTCGAACGATAGGGTGGTGACCGCCGATGACCAGCACGGAAAGCAGGAGCCCCGCCATGACCCCAGCCCCCGAACCGGCCGAAGGGTCGCTTCTGCTGGACGACCAGCTCTGCTTCGCCCTGTACGCCGCCTCCCGCGCGGTCACGGCCCGCTACCGTCCGCTCCTGGACGAGCTGGGGCTGACCTATCCGCAGTACCTCGTCATGCTCGTGCTCTGGGAGCAGGACTCGATCTCGGTACGCGAACTGGGTGCCGCCCTCCAGCTGGAGTCCAGCACCCTGTCGCCCCTGCTGAAGCGCCTGGAGGCGAACGGCCTGCTCCACCGCGAACGCCGGGCGGACGACGAGCGCTCCGTCTCCCTCCGCCTCAGCGACGCCGGGGCCCGGCTGCGGGAGCGGGCCCGTACGGTTCCGCTCGCCATCGGCGACGCCATGGGCCTCACCCCCGAACAAGACGCCCTGGCCAAGCAGTTGCTCCGTTTGCTCACCGCCAACGTCAGCGCCGACTGAGGGCGACGCGGTCGCGGGGCGAGGACGGAGCAGCCGTACCTGAGCAGCCGTACACGTTCACTCGTTGTGCAGCACCTGCGCGATCGTCAGCCGTGCCGCTCTGCGCGCCGGGATGTACGCCCCGAGGGCCGCGATCGCAAGCCCGGCGGGGGCCAGGGCGAGCAGGGCGGGGGCCTGCCAGACGTCCGTCATGTACGAGGGCAGGGTGAGGTCGACGGCGTTCACCATCCGCGGGACGACCAGCTGGTGGCCGGCCATGCCCAGCGGGATGCCGAGTACGGATCCGAGCGCGCCGAGCACCGCCATCGAGGTCACCGTCATCACCGTGACCTGCCGTGGTGTCATGCCGATGGACTTGAGCACGCCCAGGTCGCGGCGGCGGTCGCGGGTGTTGAGGACGACCGTGTTGAAGACGCCGAGCCCGGCGACCACGGCCAGCATCAGGGTGAGCACCGACGCGGAGCCGACGATGGTCTGCGTGGTGGTGTTGGGGCCGACCGGGTCCGGGCTGATCCCGGGGTCGGCGGCCCCGGCCGCGCGTACGTAGGCGGCCGGATCCGCTCCCTCGTGGAGTTTGACGTGGTAGGCGATGGGCTTTTCCTGGGGTGCCAGGGCGGTCAGCGTCGACTGGTCGGTGACGACGAGTCGACGATCGTTGTGCATGTACTCCCCGACGATCACCGCCGCCTCGTGCCGGTCGCCCTTCTCCAGGCGGAGGCGGTCGCCGACCCGCAGGTCGTTCTGGCGGAGGAAGGCAGAGCCGGCGACGACCTCGCCGGTCCGCTGCATCCACCGGCCCTCGGTCAGCACGCTGTCCAACTGCGGCCGGTCGCCCCGGCGGCCTTCGAGCATCACCTTCTGCGCGGAGCCCCATGCGTACCTCGACGTTCGCCCGTGCGGTGACCTCGGCCGCGCCGGGCAGGGACCGCAGCAGGGACTGGAGCGCGAGGTCGCCGTGCGTCGGCCGGATCTCCTTGCCGTCCTTGTATGTGCCGACGTACTTGCCGACGTACACAGTGACTTGGAAGGCGTCCCGGTCCGCGTCGCCGAACCGGGTCATCGTCGTGGCCAGGCCGGTCGCGAACGTCACGGTGGTCACGCCCAGGACCACGGCGGCGAGTGTGAGGGCGCTGTGGCCCGGCCGGGCGAACGGCAGGCCCACGCCCAGACTCACCGAGCGCGGCAGCCCGCTGCCCGCCAGCCGGCGCTGGATGCCCTGGGCGCGCCCGGTGCGCGGGGCGCTGCCCGCGCTGATCGCCCGCGCCGCGGACAACCGGTGGGCGCGCACGGCTGGAGCGAGCGCCGCGAGGGCGCACACGGCGGGCATGCCGAGCAGGGCGAGGACGTTCACCCACGGCGCGACGGTGACGTTGCCGTGGAGTGCTCCGGCGTCGGGCCCCGTGAAGACGAAGTCGAAGAAGGGTCGCGCCACCAGGTTCCCGACGGCGGTGCCGAGCACACAGCCGACGACAGCGGGGACAGAGATCATCGTCAGGTAGACGCCCACCACCTGCCCCGGGGTGAAGCCCAGGGCTTCGACTTCGCCAAGCTGTCCCTGCGCGACCGCGCCCAGGCCGTCGTCCTCGCCTACGAGACGGGGCTGGTCAGGCCGGGCGGGCTCGCGGACCAGTGAGCGCCTTCCCTCGAGGGCTCCCATTGCCTAGCGTGCGGCCATGGATCACGAACAGGAGCAGTCCGTACGGCATTTCGACCACTGCCCGTGGCTGTTCGCCGAGGACGCGACCGAGGAACAGCGACTCGCCCAGCAGGAGCGGCAACGGTCGGTCGGCGGCGACAGCGAGATCGGCGAGCGGTGTTACGTCGCCGGGTCGGCGGCGGTGTTCCCGGACCGGCTGCGGCTCGGGGACGGCTCGTACATCGGCGCTCACGCCTATGTCACCGGGGAGTTGACCACCGGCGCGGACTGCACGCTGAACCCGTTCACCACCGTGCGCGGCACCGTCACCCTGGGCAGCGGCGTACGGATCGGCGCGCACACCTCGCTGCTCGGCTTCAACCACTCCATGGCTCCCGACCGGCCCGTCTTCCAACAGCCCCTCACCAGCCGGGGGATCAAGGTCGGGGACGACGTGTGGATCGGCTCCCACGTGGTCGTGGTGGACGGCGTGACCATCGGCGACCACTGTGTGATCGGCGCCGGGGCGGTGGTGACCAAGGATCTCCCGGCCTGGACGGTGGCCGCCGGGAACCCGGCCCGGCCCCTGCGTGACCGGCGGGACAGCGCGACGCCCCCTGCGGCCGGCACGGATCTGAGCCGCTTCGCCGACACCGTTCGCGCCCAAGCCGCCGACCTCCTCGCCCGGTGCTGGGACGGCGACCGGTACGTCGACCGGCCCGGCGCCGCGCCCACGGTTCGGGCGCACTGCGACGCCGTGGAGATCGCCGACCTGCTGCTGGGCCGCGCACCTGAGCAACTGGCCGCGGACGAGCACGCCGGGCGGCTGCGGGCGCTCCAGGACCCGCAGACCGGCCTGGTACCGGAGTTCGACGAGCCGCTGTCGCTGGACGAGGGCTTCCCCGGTGAGGGAGCGGCGCTGTACCACGTCCTCTGTGTCGGATACGCGCTCGACCTGCTGGGCGTCTCCTTTCCGCATCCGGTGTGCGGAGTACGGGAGATGACCGCCCGTCAACTTGTTGCCCGGCTGAAGGCGCTGCCCTGGCGTGACGGCGCGTGGGGTGCCGGTGCCTGGATCGACGCGTGGGCCACGGGCGCCCACTGGAACCTGCGGCGCGACGAGGACGGCGGCACGGAACCGGGGACCCTGGAGGCGCTGTTCGGCTGGCTGCTCACCCGTGCCGATCCGTGGACGGGTATGTGGGGTACCCCGGGCACGCCCTCGCCCGAGGCGGGACGGCTCCAGGTCGTCAACGGCTACTACCGGCTGACGCGCGGCTCGTTCGCCCAGTTCGGGCTGCCCGTGCCGCACCCGGAGCGGGTCGTGGACGCCGTACTGGACCACTCCCGCGACGCCCGGTACTTCGGCGCGGGCCAGGAGAACGCCTGCAACGTACTGGACGTGGCCCATCCCCTGTGGCTGTGCACCCGGCAACTCGGGACGGGCGGCGGCGACGGCTACCGTACGGCCGAGATCCGCGCCTGGGCCGAACGGCAGCTGTCCGCGGCCCTCCCCCGCTGGCGGGACGGACGCGGCTTCGGCTTCGGCCCCGGCACCGCAGGACCCGGCCCTGACCCCGGGCTCCAAGGCACCGAGATGTGGCTGGCCATCATCTGGTACCTCGCCGACCTGCTGGGCCGCTCCGACGAACTCGGCTGTCGCCCGCGCGGCATCCACCGTCCCGAGCCCGCCCGTTCGGGGCTTGGTTCCCGTTCTGATTCCGAGGGGTGAAGGCGTGGCTGGAGGCGGGGAGAAGGCCGTCGTGGTGACCGGCGGCAGCGGTTTCGTCGGCAGTCATCTGGTCCGGAGGCTGCTGGAGCGTGACTACGAGGTCCGTACCACCGTACGGAGCGTCGCGAACCCGGCGAAGGTGCGGCCGCTGCGGCGCATGCAGGAGGAGTTTCCCGGCCGGCTGGCCCTGTTCGAGGCGGATCTGCTGCGGGAGGGTTCCTTCGACGAGGCGTTGAGCGGCTGCCGCGTGGTCTTCCATGTGGCGTCGCCGTTCTTCATGCCCGAGAAGATCAAGGACGGACGCAGGGACATGGTCGACCCGGCCCTGCTCGGCACACGCAACGTGCTGGCGAGCGTGGACAGGACACCGACGCTGGAACGGGTGGTGTTCACGTCCACCGTCGGCGCGATCTTCGGCGACTACGCCGACGTCCTGGACATGGACGATCAGGTGCTGTCGGAGAGGTACTTCAACACCACGAGCACGGTGGAGAACAATCCGTACCACTACGCCAAGACGCTCGCGGAACGGGCCGCCTGGGACGCGGAGGCGGCCCAGGACCGCTGGCGCATGGTGTCCGTCAACCCCGGTCTGATCCTGGGCCCTTCGCTGGCCCCGGCATCGGAATCGGGCAGCCTCTTCCTCCTGGAGGAACTGTTCAAGGGCTACTTCTTCTACGGCGCACCGGACTTCAGCTTCACGACGGCGGACGTACGCGAGGTGGCCGACGCGCACATCGCGGCGGCGGAGAACCCGGAGGCGAAAGGGCGTTACATCGTCGCGGCGCGGACGATGACGTCGTTCCACGAGATGTCCCGCGTCATCCGGACGCGGTATCCCCGCGACCTCCGTCTTCCCCGCACCGCGCTCCCGCACTGGCCGGTACGGATCCTGGGCCCGGCCTTCGGTCTGACCCAGGACTACATCCGCAAGCACCTCGGCATCCGGTTCCGGGTGGACAACAGCAGGAGCGTGCATGAACTGGGCATCGCCTACCGCCCGATCGAGCAGACGGTGCTCGACCACTACGAGGCGTGGCGGAGGCAGCGGAGCGGAGGCTGAACACCGTCGCTTTCAAGGGCTGCCGGAACGTCAGGACGAAGGTCACAGATACGTATCGGACATTTCACCCTTCAATCTTCACACCAGTCACACAAATTGGCTAAGTTGGCGATCGGAACGCACGACGTCCCCCCGGCGAACCCCGCCGCGTCGCGCGACCTCGGTCGAGTCATCGTCCGCCGCACCGGACACCCGGCTCGATCGGCGAACCACGGAAGGAGTACGTCTCCATGGCGCCGGAGCGAAACCAGCGCCCCGGAGGAATCAGCCTCCCGGGCATGCGCAACTCCGCCCTCGCGACAGCTGCTCTCACCTCCGTGGCCCTCTTCTCCCAGAACGCGAGCGCCACGCCCTCGACGGGAGAGGACGGACCGAGCCGCGACGAGGTCCAGCAGCGGGTCGCCAGTCTCTACGACGCGGCCGAAAGCGCCACGGGAAACTACAGCGCGACTCGCGCTACGGCGAAGGGGCCACGCAAGCGCGCGGGCTCGGTCACCGACGGCGGACGCGGTCGCGATACGGCCGCCGCCCGTGGCGGTGCGGTCGCCGACGACGGGAGCCGACGCGGTGGTGCGGTCGCCGATGACGGGAGCCGGCGCGGTGGTGCGGCCACCGGCGACGGGCCCCCGCCCGCCGGTTCGATGACCGGCGAGGCACGCGCGGACACCGGCCCCGCCCCGGCCGATGTCGCCAGGCAATGGTTCGACGTGGGGCGCGCGAAACTGGGCCCGACCGTCCCGGCGGCCCTGCCCGCCGACAGAAGGTCGGCCCGCCCGGCCGAGTCCCGGCCCGCGCGTCCGGCCGAGCGTTCTGCGGCACGTCCGGGCAACGACCTCCCAGCCCTTGAGCGGACGAGGACCAACCGCCCCGCCCCGGAGCTGACCGCCAGGTCCGTCCCGGCACTGCCGCCCGCGCCGGAGGCACCGCAGGCAACGCAGGCAACGCAGGAGACCCTCAAGGCGCTGCCCGCAGCCGACGCCGAGCTGGCCCAGTCGCCCCTGCGGACCATCAAGCAACGCATCCAAGGCAAACTCGCCGCGGCCCGCGACCTGCTGTCCGCCCACGCCTCCAGCACGTCTCAGGCCGCGCTGTCGATCACCCCGCTCGCAGCGATCGAGCCGGCCCCGACCGAGAGCACCTGGGGCGCCCCGGCCGTACAGACTCAACCGACCGAGACGGCGTGGCAGTACGAGCCGACCGGCTACGGCACGGGCATGGCGATCGCCACGGGCTCGCACGGCGACACGGGGCCGTCTGTTGGCACGGGCTTGCCCAGCGGCACGGGCCTGCCTGCCGCCACGGGCCTGCCTCTCGGCGCCGGCATGCCTGGGGGCACCGGCCTGCCCACGGACACGGCCCTACCCCTGGACACCGGCCTGCCCACCGGCACAGCCCTGCCCGGCGACACGAGTCAGCTCGCCGCCACAGGCCTGTCCAGCAACACCGCCTGGCCCGCCGCCCCGAGCCGGCCCGCCAACACGAGTCTTCCCACCGCCCCGACCCCGCCCGCCAACACGAGTCTTCCCACCGCCCCGAGCCGGCCCACCGCACCAGCCCAGGCCGTCAACACGCCCGCCCCCACCCTCCCCACCACAACCGCCCTCGACATCAACCAAGTACCGCCCCCCGGCCCCACCGGCCAGGCCGCCAAGGCGCTCGCCTTCGCCCGCGCCCAGATCGGCAGGCCGTGCGTCTGGGGTGCGGCCGGACCGGACTCGTACGACTGCTCCAGCCTCACCCAGGCCGCCTGGAAGGCCGCCGGCGTCGCGCTGCCCCGCACCGCACTCGCCCAGGCCGGCTCCGGCACGGCGGTCTCGCTCGGCGACATGCGGCCCGGGGACCTGGTCTTCTTCTACGACGACATCAGCCACGTCGGTCTCCACCTCGGCAACGGCATGATGATCCACGCGCCGGGCCCGGGAGCGTACATACGCGAGGAGTCGATCCTCTACGCCGGCGAGTCCGCGATCCGCGGCGCGGTTAGGCCCGCGTGAGCCCCGCCTGACCACTGATCCACAGCGCCGCCGTCCCGCGGCGGCCACCGCGTGATCCAGCCGCACACGCACGACTCTGGACGCCTCGTCGAAGCCTGACCTAAGGTGCCGTAGCAAGCAGCAGCAAGCGCTTTCTAGCCTGCCCATGCCAACACACCTGTGCCATCCCGTCATTCTTCGGCCTTCTCTCAGCTCCATGCGCTCGGCCCCGCCGTACGGCCCGCACGAGGAGCCGCCGCGGACCCGGCGCGGAAAGGTAGCGTCTCGTGCCGCACAACGAACCACTGGGCCCTGCGCAGCCGTGGACCCGTAAGTCGTTCCTGCGGGGAATGGCGGCCGTCGGGGTCGCCCCCTTGCTCCCCGCCGTGCTCCCCGCAGCCGCTCAGGCGGCGGCCTCCTCGGACCGGCCCGCGTTTTCCTTGGTGCGAAGCGGCACCGCGGTCGACGTGTTCGTGGACGCGGCGGACGATCCGGCCGTGGTCCGCGCCGCCGGGGACCTGGTCGCGGACATGGAACGGGTCAGCGGGGTGCGGCCCGAGTTACGGCAGACCCTGCCCGGCCGTGCGGCGCGCCTGGTCCTCGTGGGCACCCTCGGTGCGAGCCCGGTCATCGACCGCCTCGTCGCCGACCGGCGCCTGGACGTCTCCGGGGTGAAGGGGCGCTGGGAGGCGTCGGTGACACAGGTGGTGGAGCGTCCGCTGCCCGGGGTGGACCGTGCCCTGGTCATCGCCGGGAGCGACCGGCGCGGCACGATCTACGGCGTCTACGACACCTCGGAGCGCATCGGGGTCTCACCCTGGTACTGGTGGGCCGACGTGCCCGTCGTACGCCGCGACACCGTGACCGTGCCGGCGGGACCCCTCAAGCGGTACGAGCCGTCCGTCCGCTACCGGGGCATCTTCATCAACGACGAACAGAACCTGACCACTTGGTCGCATCGCACCCAGGAGCCGGACAAGAACATCGGCCCCGAGACGTACAAGCGCGTCTTCGAGCTGCTGCTGAGGCTGAAGGCCAACTACCTGTGGCCGGCCATGCATCCGTACTCCGACTTCTTCAACAAGCACCGGGAGAACCCCGAACTCGCCGACCGCTACGGCATCGTCGTCGGCTCCAGCCACCCCGAGGCCCTGCTGCGCAACGGCGTCCACGAGTGGGAGCCGTGGGCCAAGGAGCACCCCGCCACCGACGGCACCCTGCCGCTGTACGACTACACGGTGAACCCCGGTGTCATCTCCGACTACTGGAGAGCCCGAGCGAGACAGAACGCGGCCTATGAGAGCAGTTGGACACTCGGCATGCGCGGCCTGCACGACAGCGCGCTGGAGACGAAGTACGCCACGACGATTCCGGAGAAGGTCGTGGTGATGAACGACATCATCGCCGACCAGCGCCGGATCCTCGCGGAGGAGGTCGGCCAGGCCGCCGAGCCGCAGATCTTCATCCCGTACAAGGAAGTTCTGGAGCTGTACAACGCGGGCGTCCAGGTCCCCGACGACGTCACGCTGATCTGGCCGGACGACAACCACGGCAACATGCGCCAGCTGCCGAACGAGGCGGAGCGCGCGCGAGCGGGCGGCAACGGCATCTACTACCACCTCTCCTACTGGGGCCGCCCGAGGAGCTACCTGTGGCTGGACACCACCCAGCTGTCCAAGGTCTGGCAGGAGTTGCGCCGGGTGTACGAGCACGGCGTCGACCGGATGTGGATCTTCAACGTCGGTGACATCAAGTCGATCGAGACCGGGCTGTCCTTCTCCCTGGACATGGCATGGGACGTGGACCGCTGGGAGGCCGACGATGTGGAGGACTTCCTGGCCGAGTGGGCCGGACGGCAGTTCGGGCACCGCCACGGCCGGGAGATCGCCGCGATCCGTACGGAGTACTACCGTCTCGCGGCCGAGCGGCGCCCGGAGTTCATCGACCGCGCGATGTTCTCCGTGGTCCACCACGGCGACGAGGCTGGACGCCGGCTGGCCGCCTACGCCCGGCTGCTGGACCGGGCGCGGGCCCTGGGCGCCAAGCTGCCCGAGGCCTACCGGGACGCCTACTACGAGCTCGTCGAATACCCGGTGCACGGCGCGTACTTGATGAACCTCAAGTACTACTGGGCGGACCGCAACGCGCTCGCGGTCCGTCAGGGGCGCGGGGCGGGGACGAACCGTTTCGCGGACCTGGCCGAGGCCGCCCACGCCGGGGAGGCGGCGATCACCAAGCGGTACAACACCGAGGTGGCGGGCGGGAAGTGGGACGGGATCGTCAATCCTTACCCCTCACAGATCCCGAAGGCACCGGGCCGCCCGAGCGTCACCCGGGTCCCCCGGCAGGAGACCTCCGGGCTCGGGGTGGCGGCCGAGGGGAACGAGACGGGGGCGGACCGGCCGCTGTCCTTCTCCTCCTACACCCGCGACCGGCGCTTCGTGGACGTCTTCAACACCGGCTTTGTGGCCCTGGACTGGACGGCCGAGGCCAGTCACCCCTGGGTCCGGCTGAGCGCGGCGGGCGGCTCGCTGACCGAGCAGAGTCGGGTGTGGGTGGAGATCGACTGGGCGCGCGTTCCCGAGGGGACGCTGGAGGCGACGGTTGCCTTCACGGGTGCCGAGCAGCGCGTCGAGGTGCCGTTGCGTGTGGTCAACGACGGGGAGCGGGCGCGTCGGCGGGCACACGGGTTCGTGGAGGCCCACGGGTACGTCTCGATCGACGCCGCGCACTTCGACCAGCGGGTGGCGCGCGGCGGAACCCGCTGGCGGACCGTGCGCGGCCTGGGCCGCCGTACCGGCGCCGTGGAGGCGGTGCCGTCGACGGCGGCACCGATCACCGGGGACTTCGCCGCGCGGGCAGCGGAGTTGAGATACCGGTTGCGCTTCGCCGGCACCGGGACCTTCCGCGTGACCGTCTTCCGGCTGCCCTCCCTCGACGAACGCGGTCACCGCCGGGTGGCCGTCGCCCTCGACGACCAGCCGGTCACGGTCCTGTCGGGGCAGGCCGTCGCGACCGGCAACAGGGGTGACGCCTGGGCCCGCAACGTGGAGGAGGGCGTCGAGAAACTGACCGCCGCCGTGACCGTCACCGCGCCGGGCGAGCACGTCCTGAGGCTCTTCATGGTCGATCCCGCGATCGCCGTGGACCAGATCGTCATCGACACCGGTGGCCTGGCCGCCACCTATCTGGCGCCGCCGGAGAGCTACCACCGCACCTTCAATCCCGACCCCGCCGTCGCACCGGGCGTGGAGGCACCGGACCAGTAGGCCAGGTCACCCTCGCGCGGCCCACCTCTGCCGTGTTCTCCAGAACTACTTCTGGAGAACACGGATTTCTTCGTGCACCTTGTCGCCAGGGCACAGATTTCACATCGCGGCGCAGCGAGACACTCAAGCGACATAAAAACAACATTCGGCTGAGTGCGTGCAGCAACCGTGATTCGCTCGACGCCCCCTCGTGCATCTGTGCGCCCCAACGGAGAAAGGATTCGGCGAGCCGCCAACAGATTCGAATGGGCAGGACATGAGGCGAGCATCAAATCGGTGTCAGCGGCACCGAAATCCCGTGTGTCAATTGAGGCGGGTGGTATTCGATGAGCGACTCCGTTCCTGTACCAGAGCGAGCCTGGACAGTGGGCACTGCTCCAGGCATATTCCCATTCATCGGCCACGGTATCGACTTGGCCCGTCGGCCGCTGGCCTTTCTGAATTCTTTGTCCGCTCATGGGGATCTGGTCGAGATACGCCTGGGTCCGCAGCGTGCCTGGATGGCGTGTCACCCGGACCTGGTGCACCAGGTACTCATGGACCCGCGCACTTTCGACAAGGGCGGCCCCCTCTACGACAGGCTGCGGATGCTGCTGGGTGACGGCGTCGGCACCTGCCGCCATCAGGATCACCGGCGCCAGCGCAGGCTCCTCCAACCCGACTTCCGCAAGGCTCGCGTCACCGATCAAGTGGAACTGATGGGCGAGGAAGTGGAGTCGGTGTGCCGCGAGTGGCGGGCCGGGCAGGAGGTCGACATCAGCGCGACCATGCTGGACCTGTCGACACGGGTGGTCAGCCGCGTCCTCTTCTCCGACTCGCTCGACGCCGCGACGGCCGCCGAGATGCGCAGCTGCCTCGCCACCGTCGTCCGCGGCATGTTCCTCCGGACGGTGATGCCGGTCGACGCCCTGTTCCGTGTTCCCACCCCCGCGAACCGGCGTTACCGGCACGCTTCCGACCGGCTGCGCGCGATCGTCGCCGCAGCCATAGCCGAGCGCCGGCGAGGCACTCCCCCCGACGACCGGGACGACCTGCTGGGGACCCTGCTGGCGGCCGCGCGGGGCGACGGCGAGAGGACGGCGATCACCGAACAGGAAGTCCACGGCCAGGTGATCACGCTGCTGTTCGCCGGAGCCGAGAGCACCTCCCTGTGCCTCTCCTCTGTCTTCGAGCTCCTGGCGCGGCATCCGGAGGAGGAACGCCGTCTGCACGCAGAAGTCGACGCCGTGCTCGCCGGAGGGCGGCCGCCCGGCCCCGACGAGCTGCCGCGCCTGGCCCACACCCGGTGCGTCCTCACCGAGACCCTTCGTCACCGCCCGCCCGGCTGGCTCTTCACCCGCGTCACCACGCGCGAGACGGATCTCGCCGGACATCGTCTCCCGCAGGGCGCCACCGTCATGTTCAGCCCGTACCTCCTGCACCACGACCCCGCCTTGTTCCCCGACCCCGACCGCTTCCTCCCCGACCGCTGGCTGCCGGGGCAGGCCGTCGCCGTCCCGCCCGGAGCGATGATTCCGTTCGGTGGGGGCAGCCGGAAATGCATCGGAGAGACGCTCGCCATGGCGGAAGCCACGGTGGCCGTCGCGTTCATCGCCCGCCACTGGGGGCTGCGCCATCTGCCCGGGCACGTCGAACGGCTGCGCCCCGCGGCGTCGTTGGGTCCGAGGGGATTGGTCATGGTCTGCGAACCGCGGTCGAGGCGGCCGGTGGGCACATCGTCTCCAGCGGGCTCCCGCGCGCCCCGGACAACTGTCGTACCAGTCGTCCGCGACTCCCGAACGGCAGGTGGCAACGATGTCGACGACGCATGAGGAAATCACGCTCGCCGCGCAGGATGGAATTCCGGCCGTCGATCTCAGGGATCTGATCGACGCGAACCTCTACATGCCCTTCCCGTTCCAGAGCAACCCCCACGCATCCGCGGCGGCGGCAGGCGTCAAGAAATGGCTGAGCACATGGGGGCTGAACGATGATCCGGCGACGGCGGCCATGATCTCCTGTACGCGCCCCGCGGAACTCGCGGCCTACAACAGCCCGACCATGGATTCCGGCCTTCTCCAGATCATGGCCAACCAGATCGCCTACCAGTTCATCTTCGACGACCGGGCGGAGGACCTCGGCCGACGGTCGCCCGGCAGGCTGCTGCCCATGCTGTGCGAGAGCGTCGGGATCCTGTGGGACGACCAACCGCCCAGCACCCCGCTCGGGGCGGCCCTGGCCGATCTCCATCGACAGGTCCGGGAGCGGTGCACGCCCGCTCAGGCCGCACGATGGGCCTGGAACAGCCGCGAGTACGTGCACGGCCTGCTGTACGAGGCGGTGGCCCAGAACCACTCCGTGCCGGTGGGGAGCGGGCTGTGCCGGTCCATACGTTCCCTCATCGCGGGTGTCGAGCCGTTCTACCCGCTGTGCGAGGCCGCGCAGCAATGCGAACTGACCCCGGAGGAGCTCCATCACCCGGTCATGCGGCGCCTGAGCCGGCTGTCGGCCGACGCGGCGGTGTGGATACCCGACCTCTACTCCGCGGTGAAGGAACAGCGGGCAGGCGGCGTGATCAACCTGGCCCTCGCCTACCAGCACGCGCACCGGTGCTCCCTGCCGGTGGCCGTCGCACTGGCCGTACGGCACATCAACAGCACGATCAGCGAGTTCGAGGAGCTCTACGGTGAGATCAGGCCGGAGTTGAGCCCAGCCGGCGTCGGCTACGTGGAGGGCATGGCCGGCTGGATCCGCGGATGCTACTTCTGGTCCCGTACCGTGCCGCGGTACGCGGACACGATGGCGACCACCGTGCCCTGATCCTCGGCCCGACCGTCCGTCCGCGACGCAGAGACCCCGAGAGGGGCCGAAGCCGAGCAGGATACTCGAAAGGTCGGGACTCGAACCGCTCCTGCGGAAAATTCACCCTCCCTGTCGACCTCCTGTGCCAACCCGCCCAAAGGGCGTGCACGAGGGCATACGCTCGCCCCGTCCGGCGGGGAGCAACGACAGGAAGCGGTAGACCACATGGCCGACGGGCTGCGGCAACCGATCACCGAACAACGGCCTCTGCTCGAACGCGACCAGGAACTCGAGGCGATCGACTGCGCGTTGTCGGAGCTCCGTGACGCCGTCGAAGGCGTGCCCCGGGCACCGCGCGGCGGGCTGCTCGCCTTCACCGGTGAGGGCGGGCTGGGCAAGACGACACTCATCGCGGCGGCGCGCGCCCGCGCCGCCGCACACGGATTCACGGTGTTCTCCGGCAAGGGCGGTGAGAAGGAGCAGGGGCTGGCGTTCCGCGTCGTCCGCCAGCTCATGCAGCCCACCCTGGCCAGGATGAGCGAGACGGAGCGTCGGGCCTTCCTGGGCAGCTGGTACGACATCGTCGGCGCCGCGCTCGGTCTCGAGGCGACGGACCCCGCTCGGATGCCGGACCCGACCGGAGTGCGCGACGGCCTCGACTGGGTCATGACGCGCCTCACGACGATGAACGCGCCTGTCGTTCTGCTCCTGGACGACGTGCACTGGGCCGATGCCGAATCCCTCGACTGGATCGCCTCCTTCGCGCCCCGGGTCGCGGACCTCCCGCTCCTGATCGTCGTCGCCTACCGGCCCGACGAACTCCCGTCCGACGCGACCTCTTTCCGCACGCTCGTCGAACGCCACGAGAAGCGCCCGCACCTCCTGTCTCCGCTGGGTGAGGCCGGTGTGGCGCGGATCATCAGGGACCAAGTGGGTGAGGAAGCCGAGGACGAATTCTGCGCAGAGTGCTGGGAGGTCACCGGCGGAAGCCCGTTCGAGGCCGTCGAACTCGCCATCAGGCTCCGCGAGCGGCAGGTGAAGGGCACGCAGGACGAGTTGCCCGTGATGCGTGAACTCGCCGCAGCGGTCAAGGGCCCGGGACTGATCGAGCGCCTCAAACGGCTCGGCCCGAGCACCGTCCGCTTCGCGTGGGCCGCCGCCGTACTGGGTGGGTCCTTCTCGCCCGAGCTCGCCGCCGACATGATGGTGGTCGGCAGCGAGGAAGCCGCCGACATGGCAGTGCTCGGCAGCGAGGAAGCCGCCGAGGCGATCGAGAAGCTGCGCGCCTGTCGCATCCTCGCGGACGGCGACGGGCCTGGGGACAGCCTGCAGTTCGTCCACCCGCTGATCGCCACGACGATCTACCGCGCCATCCCCTCGAGCCTGCGGGTCGGCATGCACAACGCGGCCGCCTACGCCGCCCAGGTGGCCCGTTCCGACCCCACCATTGCCGCCCGGCACCTGCTGGAGGTTCCCTGCGACGGCAGCCCCGAGGCGGTCGCGTGCCTGCGCGCCGCCGGGCGTGAGCATCTCCGCGCCGGGGCCCCGGAGGCCGCCCGGCGCGTGCTGGCCCGAGCGCTGCGGGAACCACCCCCTGCGGAGGACCGCGCCGAGCTTCTCCACGAACTGGCCTGCTCCACCTTCCTGATCGACCCCAAGGCCACGGTCCGCCATCTCCGTAAGGCGCTGAAGGAGTCAGGAATCGACCCCGACCTCCGCGCCTCCATCGTCTACCGACTGACCCAGGCGCTCGCCCACACCGACGAGCTGACCGAGGCCGCGACCGTGGCCGCCGACGAGGCGCGGCGGGCCGCCAACCCGCGCGTCAAACTGCGCATGCAGGCCGATCACTTCGTTTGGAGCGCGTTTCGCACTGATGAGCCCGACTCGTCCGCCCGCTCACGTCGCCTGGCGCGGCTGGCCGACAAGCTGACCGGTCGCGGACTGGAGGAGCGCTACATCCTCGGCCTGCGGGCGTGGGACACCCTCGTGCGCGGCGAGCCGCGGCGGACCGCCCTCGGGTATGCCGAGCAGGCCCTGCGCGGAGGGATGAGCTGGACCGACGAGAACCATGGCTTCGAGGTGCCCGTCGCGGTCGCCCTGCTGTTCATGTACTGCGATCAGCCATGGCGGGCCGAAGAGCTGTTCGCCAAGGGTATGGCCGAGTGCAAGCACAAGGGCTGGCGCGGCTCCCATCTGGCGCAGGGCCAGACACTCCTGGGCTATATCCGCTACCGCCGCGGCTGCCTCCTCGAGGCGGAAGAACTCGTACGGGCCGGGTTGGACACCGCCGAGCGCGTCGAAGGCGCGGTGCCCGCCCAGTGGTTCGCCATCGGCATTCTCATCCAGAGCCTGCTGGCCCGTGGGCGGACCGCCGACGCGCGCCGGCTCGCCGACTCCCACCACTACGGCGACGTGGTGCCGAACGCGGTCATCTTCCCCGATCCCCGCACGGTGTACGCCGAACTGCTGCTGGCGGAGGGGCGACTGCCGGAGGCGGCGCGTCTGTTGTCCGACGTCGGGAACTGGCTTCAGGCGCGGGACTGGCGTAACCCGACCTGGTGCCCCTGGCAGCTGCATCTGGCCTCCGCACTCGCCCGCACCGCCCCGGACCAGGCGGTCCGCCATGCCCAGGACGCCGTCAAGCGGGCCCGGGACTTCGGTGCGGCCTCCGCGATCGGGCAGGCGCTCCACACGCTGGCGGCGGTGACCGACGGACCGGCGGCGCTCGACCTGTACGCGGAGGCCGTCGACCACCTGCAACGGTCACCGGCCGCCTACGAGCTGGCCCGTGCGCTGGTCGGCCACGGTGCCGCACTCATCCGGAAAGGAAATCTGCAGGAGGCGGCCGACCGGCTCTATGAGGGTCTGGAGGGCGCCGTCCACTGCGGTGCCGAGGCCCTGGCCGTCCGGGCGCGGGAGGAACTGTCCGCGGCCGGGCTACGGCCGCTGCCCCTGCGCTATGCGCAGACGGACACGCTCACCGTGTCCGAGCACAAGGCGGCCGAAATGACGGCCCAGGGCCACCCGGTGGCGGTGGTCGCGAAGGAACTGCGGCTGAGGGAGCAAGGTGTACGGCAACTGCTCTCAGCCGTGTACCGAAAGATCGGCACCGACGCGGCCGGCCTGGTCTCGGCCCTGGAGTCCTTCCCCCGTCAGCTGCCGTGAGGACGGGGGACCCGCCGGCCGCCCGGAAGCACGAGTGCGACCGTCCTCCCGGGCAGGCCCGGGGGTCACAACTGCCGAAGATGGTCCCGCAGCGTGCGCGCGACCTGCGCCATGAGGGCCTCGGCGCCCGGCTGGAAACTGGCCGGCACGAGTGACTCGGTGAGGACGGCGATGGCGAAGGCCTGGCCGTCGGCATGCTCCACGACGCCGATCTCGTGGCGGAGGTTGAGGAGCGTGCCGGTCTTGGAGGACCAGGTGGTGGCGTCGGAGCTGAAGTCCGGGGCGAGGCGCTGTCGGAGCACGTTGTGCCGCATGAGGTCGCGTACCCGCTCGGCCACCTCGGGAGGGACCTTCGACGGTGTCCACAGGGCCTGGAGCAGATCGACCCAGGCGCGAGCGCTGCCGGTGTTGGCGCGGGTGGTGTCGAGGTGCGGAACCCGGTGCCCGCGGCCGCTGGTGCCGCCGTCGATGGCCAGGGCGTGGGCGAGGTGCACGTCGGCGGCGTCGAAGCGTTCGACGGGGGTGTCGGTCAGCTCGTCCACGGTGTGCCGGACAGTGATGTCACGCAGGCCGAACTCGTGGAGGATGTCAGCCACGCGGGCGGGCGGAGTGAGGCCGAACAGCGCTTCCGCGGCCTGACTGTCACTCAGGCACATGCTCAGGTAGAGCAGGTCGTCGACGGCGATCCGGGCGGGATGGCGGAACCGGCTCAGCCCGATCGGGCCGGGCGTGGTGATCCGCCCGGGTGGCACGTCGAGCGTCGTCGCTCCGTCGAGTTCGCCCCGTCGGATGCGCTCGAAGGTCGCCAGCGCGAGCGGGACCTTGACCAGGGACGAGGACGGCAGCTGGGTGTCCGGCTCGATCCCCAGCTCTTCCCCTGTGTGCAGATCCCGCACGAGCATGCAGCCGTGCAGGCCGCCGTCACGCAGCTGCCGGCGCATGTCGCGTAACAGTGTCTCGGTGCTCAAGTCGCTTCCTCTCCCGTGGTGTCCGCGCCGAGACAGCGGGCGACGGCGTCGCCCAGGCGCGCTTCGATGTGCTGCGGATTGCCGTCTCCCGCGGCGGCGAGGGCGAACCCCCGGCTGAGCGTGATCTCGCCGATGGGCCGCCAGTTCAGGGCGAGTTCCTCGGCCTGTGCGGGGGTGCACAGCAACAGGTCACGGGTGCAGAGGACTTCGGCCGCGGCGGTCGTCAGGTCGGGTGCGGCGACGAGCTGTGCGGGCCGCAGGCCGACCGCGTCGCGCAGTCGCGTCAGCGGGTCGCGGATGTGCGGCACGTCGTCCTCCGGCTGGATCCAGATACGGCGGGCCGGGCCGGTCGTGGCCCGGCCGAGCCGCAGCGTCTCGAGGTAGACGCGTTTCACTCGGGGGTCCTGGGCGCCGGCCAGCCCGAGCGGCACGGCCCATCTCGCCTCGTCCGGCGGCACCGCGAGCAGGGCGGCCCGTACCTGCTGCGCGTGGAGGAGCTCCCTGCGCCGCGGCGGCGCAGCGACGCGCAGATCGAGCGTGAAGCCCTGCCCGCGCGCCTCGGCGACGAGGCGAGCGAGGCCGACCGTGGAGCAGACGCCGGGCACGGCGAGCCGCCACGGTTTGCGCTTGACGGCTTCCGCCTCGTGCAGCAGCACGTCGGCGGCCTGCACGAGCTGTCTGGCCACCGGCAGCATGTCCCGGCCGAAGGGAGTGAGGACGGCCCGCCGCGAGGTGCGCTCGAACAGCGGCTGCCCGAAGCGTTCTTCCAGGGCGGCGACGCGACGGCTGGCCACCGACTGCGACATCCGGGCAGCGGCCGCACCGACGGTGAAACCGCCGTACTCGCTGACGCTGACGAACGCTCGGCACGCTCCCACCAGATCCACGGCCCGCACTCTATGCCAGATCGGCATGGAACCGCGCGTGAGCGTATTGGACCGCATGACGGCCCGAAGGTGAGGGTGGTCACGGAACTCACCGCCATCCAACGGAGGTTGAACCATGCAGTACACCCGTGTCCGGCGCACCGTTCTCGGAGCGCTCGCCGCGCTCGCCCTCGTCCCGGTCATGGCCTGCGGCCAGGACGGCTCCCAAGCCTCGCCGGCCCCGGCCGCCGCGGCGGTGCGCACGAGCACGGCCGCGAAGCCGTACACCGCCGAACTCAAGGAACTGGAGCGCGAGTTCGACGCGCGGCTCGGTGTCTACGCCATCGACACCGGCACCGGACAGGAGGTCGCCTACCGGGACGGCGAACGGTTCGGCTACCACTCCACGTTCAAGGCGATGGCCGCCGCTGCCGTGCTGCGCACGTACTCCCTGAGCGGGATGAACGAGGTGATCAGGTACTCCGTGGACGACCTGGTCCGCAACTCCCCGATCACCGAAAAGCACGTCGACACCGGGATGACCCTGCGCCAACTGTGCGACGCCGCCGTCCGCTACAGCGACAACACCGCCGCCAACCTGCTCTTCGAAGCGCTCGGCGGACCGAAGGGCCTCGAAGCCGAGCTCAGGAAGCTGGGCGACGACGTCACCGTGATGGAGCGCATCGAGACCGGGCTGAGCGACTGGGTTCCTGGCGAGACGCGGGACTCGACGACCCCGCGAGCGTTCGCCGAGGACCTGCGCGCGTACGTCCTCGGAGACGTCCTCCGCAAGCCGGAACGGGCCCAGCTCACGAAGTGGCTGAAGACCAACAAGACCGGGGACGAGCTCATCAGGGCCGGGGTGCCCGAGGGTTGGGTGGTCGGCGACAAAACTGGATCCGGCAGCGGCTACGGCGGCCGCAACGACATCGCCGTGGTGTGGCGCCCCGACGCAGCCCCCGTCGTCATGGCGATCATGTCGAATCGCAGCGAGAAGGACGACACCTACGACAACAAGCTGATCGCGGAAGCGGCATCCGTGGTCGCCGACACACTGTCGTAGCGCAAGCGGGCACGGAGGCCGTGACGCCACAGTGCCGTGACAGGAGCCACACAGGTCCCGTTGTCGGCCGCAAGACCCTCCCGGATAAGGTGAGGCTGGCCTAATGACCAAAAAGTGGTGTCACAAAGGAGTCCTGTCATGTTCCCTCGGCGTCGCGGTCCGGCCGCCCTCGCTCTCGCCGTCGCCGCCGCGCTGACCCTCACGGCGTGCGGCGGCTCCGCCGACGACGACAAGGACGCGGGCTCCGCCGGGGGCGGTGACAAGAAGGCCGTGGCGCAGGGCGGTGAGGACTTCGGGTCCGCCGTGGAGAAGACCGCGGCGATGGGCACCGACGCCAAGCCGGGCGAATGGCCGCGCACCGTCCGTCACGCCATGGGCGAGACCGTGATCGAGGCCCAGCCAAAGCGCGTGGTGGTCCTGGACGTCGGCGAGCTGGACAACGTGGTGTCGCTTGGCATCAAGCCGGTCGGGCTCGCCCCCACCGAAGGCTCCCCGGAGCTGCCGTCGTACCTGAAGAAGGACGCCGGCACCCCGAAGAACGTCGGCACGATCAACAACCTCAACCTCGAGGCGATCGCCGGTCTCCAGCCGGACCTCATCCTCGGCAGCCAGCTGCGCGCCGCGGACAAGTACGACGAGCTGTCGAAGATCGCCCCGACCGTCTTCTCCATCCGGCCCGGCTTCACGTGGAAGGAGAACTACCTCCTCAACGCGTCGGCCCTCGACAGGACGGCAGAGGCCAAGGCGAAGCTGGCCGCGTACGACACCAAGGTGAAGACACTCGGCACCGAGCTCGGCGCCGACAAGCCGACCGTCTCGATGGTGCGTTACCTGCCCGACGGGGTGATCCGCCTCTACGCGAACGCCTCTTTCATCGGCACCATCCTCAAGGACGCCGGCATCCCCCGCCCGAAGAACCAGGACATCGAGGACCTGGCCGCCGAGGTCAGCGCCGAGAACATCGACCAGGCCGACGCCGACTACATCTTCACCGGCGTGTACGGCGACGCGAAGGCCACGGACAAGTCCCGTGCGCAGGGCAACCCGCTGTGGAAGAACCTGAAGGCGGTCAAGGCCGGGCACGCCTATGACGTACCGGACGAGACCTGGTACCTCGGACTCGGTGTCACCGCCGCCGAGCAGGTCGTCGCGGATCTGGACGAGTACCTGACCAAGTAGGAGACCGAGGCTTCGGCCGCGGTGTGGTCGGTCGTCCGTGCAGATGAACCACATGAACCACGTGAATCACATGAAGAGGCAGCACATGTCCCGTGCCACCCGGCGCCCGGTCGTCCGGTTGGCCGCGGGCGTGGTCCTGTTGCTTCTCGCCGTCCTGCTCAGCCTCGCGGTCGGCAGCCGCCAGGTCGCCCCCACCGAGGTGTTCGACGCCCTGCTGCACGGCGGCACCGGCGACAACGCCCAGGTCGTGCGGGCCCTGCGGGTGCCCCGCACGATCATCGGTGTGATGGTCGGCGTCGCCCTCGCGGTCGCCGGCGTGGTCATGCAGGGCCTCACCCGCAATCCGATCGCCGAGCCCGGCGTTCTCGGTGTCAGCCAGGGAGCTTCCCTCGGTGTCGTCTGCGCGATTGCCTTCTTCGGGGTGCACACGCTCGTCGGATACGTCTGGTTCGCCTTCGTCGGCGCGGGGCTCGCGGCGGTGGCCGCGTACGCCGTCGCCAGCGGGGGGCGCGGCGGCGCGTCCCCGGTGAAACTGGCCCTGGCCGGTGCCGCGATGAACGCCTTCCTCGCCTCGGTGGTGTCCGGAATCGTCACGACCGACGCAGAGGTCCTGGACGAGTTCCGCTTCTGGGACGTCGGCTCGATCAGCGGACGGGACGGCGCTGTCGTGGCGCAGACGTGGCCGTTCCTGGTCGCGGGGCTGCTGCTGGTCGCCGTCATGGCCCGTGGCCTGGACGCGCTCGCCCTGGGCGACGACGTGGCCCGCGGACTCGGTCACCATGTCCTCCGGGTGCGGATCCTGGGCGCCCTCGCCGCGACCGTGCTGACCGGGGTCGCGGTGGCCGCGGCCGGTCCGATCGCCTTCGTCGGGCTCGCCGTGCCGCACATCGCCCGCGCTCTGGTGGGCTCCGGCCATCGCTGGGTCCTGCCCATGGCCGCCGTACTGGGACCCTCGGTGATTCTGGTCTCGGACGTGCTCGGCCGTGTCCTCTTCCCGCCCTCGGAGGTCCCGGTGGCCGTGATGACTGCCTTGTTGGGCGTGCCGTTCCTGGTCGCGCTCGTACGGCGGAAGGCGACGGTGGCGGCATGACACGACTCGACCGGGCCGGCACGGCGGCGGCCCGCCCCTTCGGCTACTCCGTCGTCCGCGCACGCGACAACAGCTTCCTGCTGCATCGCAGGGCCGTCGTGATCGCCACCGTCCTCGTGGTCGCGCTGGCGGTGACCGTCGTCGCCTCGCTTTGCATCGGCGAATCGTTCGTCTCGCCCAGGGAGGTCGTCCGTGTCCTGCTCGGGCAGCCGAGCCCCGACGAGTTGGTCGTCGGCACGCTGCGGCTGCCCCGCCTGGTGACGGGTCTGCTGGTCGGTGCCGCCTTCGGGATCTCGGGGGCGCTGATCCAGACGGTCGCCCGCAACTCCCTGGCCAGTCCGGACGTCATCGGCGTCACGCACGGCGCGGGCGCGGCAACCGTGACCGCGATGACCTTCGGCGTCACGTCCCCCGCCGCGCTGCCGTACGTCGCGATCGTCGGAGGGCTGTCCGCCGCCGTGCTCGTCTACGCCTTCGCCTGGCGCAAGGGCCTGCACGCCACGCGGTTCGTTCTCGTCGGGATCGGTGTCTCGATCGCGCTGGGCTCGCTGACGCGGCTGTTCCTGACCAAGGGCGACTACCTGGTGGCCCAGCAGGCCAAGGTGTGGCTCACCGGCTCCCTCAACGGACGCGGCTACGACCAGGCGGCGCCCCTCGCCCTGACCCTGCTCGTCCTGGTCCCGCCGCTGCTGTGGGCCGCCCGGGCACAGCGGGCGGTGTCCCTGGACGACGACACGGCCACCGCCCTCGGTGTCGGGCTGGGTCGCGTACGGCTGGGTCTGACCGCCCTCGGCGTGGTGCTGGCGTCCGTGGCGACCGGGGCGGCCGGACCCGTCGACTTCGTGGCCCTGCTGGCGCCGCAGATCGCCCGCCGTCTCACCCGCACCGCCCAGATCCCCCTGCTCTGCTCGGCGTTGACGGGTGCCCTGATCGTGACCACGGCGGATCTGCTGGCCCGGCGCATGCTCTCCCCCAGCGAACTGCCGGTCGGCGTGCTGACCGCGGCGGTCGGCGCGCCGTATCTGATGTGGCTGATCGCCCGCACCCGCAGCCGCGGCGGGGCCACCACCTGACAGGCGGCCGGAGGAGATCCAGGAGTTACCGCTGTGCCGGGGCAAAAAGGCACCTGACAGATCGAGGTGAGGAGCGCTACGATCCCCGCGATGATGACTCATTCTGTTGACAGATTGGGGGTCCCGGCCGCGCAAGGTGAGTGCTGATGCTCACTCAGGACGCGAACGGGAATTCCCGCCTCTCCTTCTGGCAGCGCGTGCGTGAGTTCGCGGTGCCGCCGTCCATGATCGAGACTGCGACCACGCGCCGCCTCACCGGGGACTGGGCGGGGGCGTGCGCCGCCGCAGGCATCGATGTCGATCTCAGCTTGCGTTCCGTGGCGCGTACCCACGGCCAGGAACTCGCGGCCCAGGTGCGGGCCGATCTCCGCCATCTGGCTCCTGACCTGTTGCGCTGGCACATGCCGAGGGTCGGTCCTGACGGGCTGCTGCGTCCATGTCTGACCCTCTCTCTGGCGCGGTACGACACTGTGCGGCCTGACGGCGGGCGCCCGGTGCACCTCGTGGTCCGGACTCCGCCGGCGTGGGCGGATGCCGGTCAGCGGATCAGCCTCGCGCTGTGGGACGGATCCCCTTCCGGGCCCGGCGCCCCCGTCATCCGCATCCCCATTCCCATTCCCATCCCCACCGTCGGTTCCGCCTCGACCTGCACCGCCACCTGTGGGACGCGCGCAGGACCGATGAGTTGCGGATCCGGTCCGGGGCCGATCGGCCGACCGACCCTCCCGCGCCGGACCCGGATCTGCTGGGGGCAGTGCCGCAAAGGAGCCGGTGTGCTGTCGACCGGTGGGCGGCCGAGGCGGGGATTGTGCTGCGGGCCGAGGGACGGACCACCGGTGCCGTCGCCGTGCGCGTCGGGACGCGACAAAGGCTGGTCCTGCACCTGATCACGGTCGGCGACGGCGTCGGTCCTCCCTCATTGCGGATTACGGCGGCGACCACGCGGGGCGACGCCTTAGCGCTGCCGGTCCTGCCCGACGCCGCGACCTGGGTGCTGCCCGATCTGGAACTGCTCCGCACCGGTTCGATCGAGGTCGACCGGCTGCACCCGCTGGTCGCCTCGGCACTGGTACCGGATCACGCACCGGCCGGCCCGACCCGGAATCCGGACCGGGCAGGACAACCGCGCCTCGTGGAGTGCCGGGGAGCCCAACACCGGATCGGCCTTGTCGACGGGGTGCTGGCGCCGCTCGACCACGACGCGGCCGAGATCAGGCGGGAGGAACTGCTGGCCGCCCTGACCGGTACCCCGGTTCCCTGCCTCCAGGTCATCGACGAGGCACACCGGCATCCGGAGTGCCTCTCCGACGTCCGCGCACGCCTGGACCACGGAGACATCGCCGGCGCGCTGGCCGTCGTAGAGGGCCTGCTGGGTCCCGACGCACTGCTGCGCGGTGGCGCTCTGCGGGACGAACTCGAGGCGGCCGCACAACGGCGGATCACCTACGGGCTGTTCCGGGCGGGCCTGATCGGTCCCGCACCTGCCCGTCTCCGCCCTGAGGATCGCCGCCGCCCGCGCGTCGGCCGGTCGCGTCCGCGTCACGGCACTTTCCGCTGAGCCGCGCTCCCCGCGCCTGCTCGTTCATGTCGTCCCCGGGGCGCCTCGGTTCCCCGGACCTACCCGCTTCACGATCCCAGGGCCCCCGCCCCCCAGCACCCACTCGCTCATCTCAACCCCGAGGACCCTCCGTCTCCGGACCCACTCACTCATCTCGGCCCCGGGGCCCCTCCCCCGCACCCACTCGCTCACCTCAACCCCGAGGGCCCCGCGCCCGCACCCACTCGCCTCACATCTCGCCCGGGGCCCTCGGTCCCGCACCCACTCGCCTCGCCACGAAACCCAAAGGTGAATCACACATGCCCACATACACGCCCTTCGCCACCACCGGCACCCCCTCCGACCCGGCCCACACCTCCCAACTCACCATCGCCGACGAGTTGTTGACCCTCCTGCGCGACACCACCACCGAACCGCGCCCCGACACTCAACTGGAGGCCCTGACTCTGGCCGTGGCGGCCGACCTGCCCGTGCTGCTGTGGGGCGAGCCGGGGATCGGCAAGACCGCTGCTCTGACCCAGCTGGCCGGGAGGCGATGGCCCAGCGGTTCGCGTGGACACCAGGCCGCGAACTGGCCTACACCCACGAGGAGTTCACGGCCATCCGCGTGGCAGCGCGGCGAACGTTTCGTACGGCGCTGCTGCGGATCAGGGAGAACTCCGACCACCTGGCGGCCTGGCGGGCGGGCCGGATCGAGGCGGGCGGCACCGCATGGCTGCTGGGCGAGGCGCTGGACGTCCTGGCCCGCACCGGTGACGTGCCCGTCTATGACAAGCCACGCACGGTCCGCAGGCGCTACCGGGCGGCGCTGGCCGGCGGCTCGGCGCGGTGCACCTGGGGGCGGCTCTATCTGAGCCGCAAGGAGACGGCCGCGCTAGCCGTGCTGATCATCGCGGAGCTAGGCCTGAACGTCACGACGCTCTCCGAGATGCCGGTGCCCGAGACGCTGCCGGGCACGACGGAGGCGGGCATGCCGGTCTACCGGCTGCGGCTGGAGAAACGGCGCCGGGCGGGGCACCGCGGCCGGTTCGAGAGCCGCAATGTGACCGACTCTGGAGCCGACTCCTCCGGGCGCATCATCACCGATGCCCTGGAGGCGACCGCTCACGCCCGGGCCCTGCTTGAGCAGCTCGATACGGACGTCGACCGGCTGCTCATCTGGCGCCAGACCACCCCGCACGACGGCCATGGATATCGCAGGGCGGTGCGGGTCGGCCCGTTCGGGCTGGGCGTGGACGAGATGGCCGGCGGTGACTGGGCACGCTCGGTCGGACTGCGAGGTTCCCCGCTGCGGCGCATGCGCAAGACGGTGAACGTGCTGCACCGGCGCGAGCCGGGGCAGAACACCCAGGACACCCACGACAGCATCTACGTGGTGGGCGAGCCCCAGGCCCAGCAGCAGGCGGTGCCGGTCATCGCCGACGGCGCGCTGGAGGCGGTGGACGCGGCCCGCCGCACCGTCTTCACCGCACGCCTGATCCCGGACACGGAGGCGGGGGACCGGCAGACGGTGACCGCGGCCTGCGCGGGCTGGGAGCACAGTCCGTTCAGTCCGGCCGGTCAGGGGTGCGCTGCGTCGTTCCTGCTGTGCACGGCCTGCCCAAACGCCCGGGTCACGCCCGCCCATCACCCGCGCCTGGCCCACCTGCTCAACGCCCTGGACCACTTGCGCGGTGTGGTGGAGCCGGGCATCTGGGAGGCGGACTGGGCGGATGCCCATGCCCGGCTGGCCGACCTGCGCGGCCGGCTCGGCGAGCCGGTCTGGCAGGAGGCGTTGGAAGCCGTCACCGACACCGACCGCACGATCATCGAGCAGCTTCTGCAAGGGGACTTCGACCTGTGACCGCTCTGCCCGCCGAACTTCCGGCCCTTCCTCCCTGGGACACGCTGGTCGTCGCGCCGTCGCTGGTCCTGGCGCCCGGCCCCGTGCCGGTGTCGATCTATGCCGACGAGGTGTGGTCGCTGGCGCCGCTGGTCGCGAACCCCAGCGCCGCCCGGCCTGGGCTGGACTGGTCACGGTTCCCGGCTCCGGTGCTGCCGCAGGTGCAGCTGGCCGCCTGGATGATGATCAATACACCGTTGCCGGCGAGTGTGCTGGTCGGTCATCCAAGTTGGCACTCCCGCCTGGGCCCTGTCGGGATTTACCACACCGTGCTGCGCTGGCAGCGCTTCACGGTCTGGCTGGACCAGCAGGGTCTGGGCGATCTGCGCGCGGTCACCGCGGATGTTCTGGTCTCGTGGGCCGGGCATCTGGCCCGGCAGCCAGGCGCCAGCCGCGGCATCGTCACCAAGGACCTGGTGGCCCTGACCCGGTTGTGGGCGTTCGATGCGGCCGGGCCTGCTCCGAGCGGGATGGCGATGCCGCCCTGGCACCGTCTCGGCGTCGACGATTTTCTGCCCCGGGCTCCCGGCGCCGGGCGGGGCGAGAACGCCACCGAGGTGATCTCCCCGGCCACCATGGGGCCCCTGCTGATCTGGGCGCTGCGCGTGGTCGACGACTTCGCCGACGACATGCTCGCCGCCTGGGCAGAAAGCCGGCGGATGGCTGAGGCGGTCGTACGCGCGCCGGGCACGCCGGAGTCGAAAGCCCGCCTGAAGCGCTACTTGCAGGACCTCATCGACCGCGGCCAGCCGGTGCCCTCGAGGCCCAACGCCGGCTACCGCCATGCCCTGGCCAACACCTACATCGCCGCCCGGGTCGACTGCCCGTCCTCGCAGATCAACGGCCTGCTGGTGACCGAGCCGTGGCAGCACCTGCTCAGCTACGTCGACGCCAACCCCGGCCCCTGCCCCCTTGAGACGCCCATCACCGGCCGCATCGACGGCGAGCCGTGGACGGCGTTCATCGACTTCACCGAGACCCGCGAGCTCATGCGGCATCTGGGCACGGCCTGCTTCATCGTCCTGGCCTACCTGACCGGGATGCGCCCGGCTGAAGTGCTGGGCCTTCAGACCGGGTGCTGCCCGGAGGTCGCAACCGGCCAGCACCTCATCTACGGGCGCAAGTTCAAGAACGCCTTCGACGAGGACGGCAACCACCACTCCGCCGGGCGCCTGCGCGAGGTGCCCTGGGTGGCGATCCCTCCCGTGGTGAGGGCGATCCGCGTGCTGGAGAAGATCGCCCCGGCCGAAGGGCTGCTGTTCGACGCGGCCACGCACACCTTCGTGAACACGCCCACGCCCAGTACGACCTCCCTGCGCTATTCGGGGCTGCGCTCGCGCATCGAGAACTTCGTCGCATGGGCCTCCCACCTGGCCCTGCGCCTGGGACGGGAAGGCGAGGTCATCCCCGACGATCCGCACGGCGCGATCGGCCTGGCCCGCTTTCGCCGCACCCTGGCCTGGCACATCGCCCGCCGCCCGGGCGGCCTGGTGGCGCTGGCCATCCAGTACGGGCACATGCGCACCGCGGTCAGCGGCGGGTACGCGGCCCGCGGCCGCGACGGGATCCACCAGCTGCTGGACATCGAAACCGCCCGGGCCACCGCCGACACCCTCACCACCCTCCATGACGACCTCACCAGCGGGGTGGGCATCTCCGGTCCGGCCGCGCGCCGCGCGATCCACGCCGCGGCTCAGGCGCCGGCCTTCGCCGGGTCGATTCGCACCCACCGTCAGGCCCGCGACATCCTCGGCAACCCGGCCCTGACCGTCTACGACAACCCGCGCTCCTTGCTGATGTGCGTCTACAACCGAGACCGGGCCCTGTGCTACCGCCTGGACGCCGACGACGCCCCGCGCCTGGACCGCTGCCGGCCGTCGTGCGCGAACATCGCACGCACCGACCACCATGCCGCCCAGATCCTTCAGTACGCCCGGCCCCTTGAGAAACAGGCCGCCTCCGAGTTGATTCCCGACCCCCTCGCCGACCGCCTCACCCGCCGCGCCTCGCAGCTGCGCGCGCTGGCCGACCGCCACGAGCACGACCGCATCCACCCGCAGGAGCCGACCTCATGAGCCCAGCACCCGACGAGCGCGACCGCATCCGCGCCGCGATGGACCGCATCCTGGCCGACCACCCCCAGCGCTCCAACGGCGCTCTGACCATCGTCGCTCTCGCCCTTGAGGCAGACGTCCCTCGCAACGCGCTCACCCAGCGCCACACCGACCTGAAAAACGAGTTCTACGACAAGGTCCGGGCCCGCAGGCAGACCCCGGACAGCGAGAAACGGCTGCGCCGGCAGATCCGCCGGCTGAAAGAGCTGCGTGCTTCGGACGCTGAAGAAATCGTCCAGCTCAAAGGCGACGTCGAGGCGCTGGTCGGCGCGCTCCACCAGAAGACCGTGGAGAACCAATTGCTACGAAAGCAACTGGCCGAGGGTACCGGCGCCGTCAGCATGCTGCCCCTGCCGTCCCGCACGGTGGATCACCCTGTGCCACCCGGCCTCGCTTGATCGCACCCTGCCAGCGCTTGGTGAACATCCGTGCAGCCGTCAGCTATGAGATGGGTCCGGGTCCTGCGGTGGGGCATCGGGACGATGCGCCTTCCTTCGTGTCGGATCCGCGCCGGTCGTGCCCGCCACATGGGTCTCGTTCAACTGTTTCTGGGTGTGGTGAGGGGCCGTCGGTGGCGCCGACGATCTTGCACAGGCCAGGTCGCTCTGCTCTACCGATGACCTACAATGAAATTTCCGTGGAAGATAATTCTAAGGAATATTAAAGATGGCTGACCTGATGCGGTTGTACCGGGAGCTGGTCTCGCTGGAGATCGAGCTGTGGAACGGCGTCGAGGGACGCTTGCGGACGGAGTACGACCTGCCGCTGACGTCGTTCGAGGTGCTGCATCTGCTGTTGCGTCGCCCCGGGCCGCGGATCCAGGACATCGCCGAGGAGTTCTCGATCACGGTGGGCGGCACGAGCAAGGTGGTCGACCGCCTGGAGGCGGCGGGCTGGTGCGAGCGCCGTGCGAATCCGAATGACCGGCGTTCCTCGATCGTCGACCTGACGGCCGAAGGGCGGAAGCTGACGGAGGGAGCGGCGAAGGTGTTCGAGGAGGAGTTGGAGCTGCGGATCGGGTCGGTGATCCCCGAGCAGTCCGTGCGGGAGGTGACCTCGGTGCTCAGTACGCTGCGGGCAGCCGGACGTGCTCTGGACGCGGAGCGGAAGGCCGCGGGCCAGAAGCCGGTGCCGGCGATGCGGGCGCCGAAGCAATCCGGCAGGCCGACGGCCTCGTGAAGCACGCCGCCTCCGGCAGTGCTTCGGGCGGTTGGTGCGGGCCGGGTGAGGATGGTTCACCCGCCCCGCACCAACCGCCCGAAGCCGTTTTCTAGTCGGCGATGCCGTCGAAGGCGATGACTTTGTGGATGTGACCGCGGACGAGGAGGTTGCCGGGGCCGCCGTTGCGGGCGGCGTACTCCTCCTGGGTGCGGTCTTCGCCCATGTAGCGAGCGCCGAGGAGGCCGCCCCAGCGCAGCATTTCCTCGGGGTTCTCGGAGGTCTCGGCACGTCCTTGGAGGACGACGAACGCGTAGGGGGGCCGGTCGTCGTCGACGCAGAGGGCGAAGCGTCCGTCGCGGGCAAGGTTGCGGCCCTTGACGCCGTCTTTCTCGGTGGTGAGCACAATGTCGTCGCCGTCGAGGAGGAACCAGACCGGGGTGACGTGCGGGCTTCCGTCGGCCCGGACGGTCGACAGCTTGCCGGTGCGGGTGCCGTGCGTGATGAACGCCCGCCACTGCTCGCTGGTCATCTTCCGCATGCCATGCCTTTCACGCTGGAGGACAGCACTGCCAGTAGGCGGCTGCGTCGTGTGCCCCGAGGCCGGGGTGGTCTCGGGGCACACGCGGATTCAGCGGCCCCAGAAGGCGTCTTCGGCGCTCTGGTCGCCGGAGAAGAGCCACATTTCGGTGATCTTGCCGTTGGCGATGCGCAGGAGGTCCACGCCATCCATGGCCATGGACGCATCACCGCGGCGGCCGGTGAAGTGGATGTGGGCGGCGACCAGGTCGCCGTTGCCCATCAGCGAGTGGATCGTGTCGATGGCGAAGGTGCCCTGGCTGGCCTCAATCATGCTGCCGAGCATCTGGAAGACGGCACCCTGGCCCTTGTGCTCGCCGGAGAACTGGTTGGAGCCGGGCTGGTGCCAGACGATCTGCTCGTCGAGGAGGTCACCGAGGGCGGTCATGTTCCCGGTCTGCACCGCCTGGAAGTAGGCGCGGGCCAGGTCGAGGTTGGCAGTGGTCATCACGATCTCCGTGGGTTCGGTCGGGGTTATCGGGCGAAGTCGAGGCGATCGGCCAGACCGGCCTCGGCGAAGGCGGCCTCGATCTCGTGGCGGCCTTCCTGGAAGTGGGCCCAGCTGTCGTAGTGGGCGGGGACGACCCTGCGTGCGCGGAGGGTCTTCGCGGCCTCGGCGCCCAGGGTGCTGTCGAGGGTGAGCAGGGCGCCGTCGAAGGCGAAGGGCATGCGGGCGCCGCCGAGGAAAAGGACCGCGGTGTCCACCGGAGCGAACTTCTCGGCGATCTCCTTGACGTGTTTCATGGCGGCGTTGTCGCCGCTGACGTAGATCGAGGGCAGGTCGTCGGAGGTGAGCATGAAGCCGACGACGTCACCGGTGATCGGCTCGCAGCCCACGGGGCCGTGCCGGGCCGGCACGCCGGTGACGGTCACGGTGCCGCCGTCGGGCCGCTCAAGTTCGGCACTCTGCCAGAAGGCCAGCCCCTGCGTGGTGCCGCCCAGGCGGCCTGCGCCACTGACGGTGGTGAACACGACCGGTACCCCGGCCAGGAAGGCGCGACCGGCGTCGTCAAGGTTGTCGTCATGCTCATCGTGGGAGAGCAGGACGGCGTCAACGGGGCCGAGGTCGGCGGCCGTGACGGTCGCGGGGTCGGTCTTGACGAGCTTGTGGTCGCCGGGCAGCGGCATGGGGTATTCGCCGGGCGGGTCGAAAGTCGGATCGGTGACGAACCGCAGTCCGCCGTACTCGAAGAGGGTGGTGGGGCCGCCGTAGACACGGACGGGGATCTTCTCGCTGGCGGCGCCGGCGCCGGACATGGGGACCTCCGGGTGGGTGAATCAAGTGGGATGCGTGGGCCCCGCGGCCATCAGGGAGAGGAGTCGGCCCTCCGGCGGATGCGCCATGGGGGAGGACGGGCCGTGCCCGTGGTGTCTGCTACTGGGCGGGTACGGAGAAGATCCCGAAGTGGTTGCCGGCGGTGTCCTGCAGCCGGGCGAAGGTGAAGCCCGCGGAGTCGGAGACCGGCTCCATGAGGACCTCCGCGCCAAGCTCCCGGGCGCGCTCGACCGTCGCGGCGACGTCCTGGACCAGGACGTAGAAGATCGCGTAGTTGGGGAAGTTGCCCTCGGACTCCCACACGCCGCCGGCCGGCTGCCCGGCGCCCGGCGTCATGACCGAGTGGTAGGTCACGCCGGGGGTGTTGGTGTTCAACACGTACTTCCACTCGAAGAGCTCGCCGTAGAACTCCTTGACCTTCTCCGGCTGGTCGGTGCCGAACTCGAACCAGGCGACCGAGTTGAAGGCGGGGACGGTCATGACACTCACTCCTGACGGGCGACGGTGACTTTCTGAGGCGTGCCAGCGACGGCAACGACGGCTCACGGACGGCAGGCCCCTGCACTCACTCCGCGAGGGAAGAGACCGCGAGGCCCCGGCCCGGCCGCTACCCAGCAAACCATTTCCATTCCTTGGAAGCAAGTTCCTCAGATTATTGTTCTGTGGATAGGGTTCGGTGCTCCACGGCCGACCCGCAGACAGCAGAGGAACGACCCCGGCGCTCCCTATGCGGACGGTCGGGCCCAGAGAGAGGGAAGTACGTCATGGAGCCGGTCGAGATCGAGGCCAAGACCCTGATCCAGAAGTCGAAGACCCCGTCGAACGACTACGTCATCAACCCCTACACCGGCTGTGTACTGGGCTGCGCCTACTGCTTCGCGTCCTTCGCCGGGCGCCAGTTCGGCCGGTCGGTCAAGGAATGGGGCGACTACCTGTACGTGAAGAAGAACGCGGTGGAACTGGCCCGCAAGGAGCTGGCGAAGATGCCCGAGGACAAGCGCCGGGGCACCATGCTCCTCAGCTCGGTCACCGACCCCTACCAGGGCCACGAGACGAAGTACCGGCTCACCCGCGGCATCCTGCGCGAACTGCAAGCAGTCGAGTACCCGGGCCTTGTTCGCATCCTGACCAAGTCACCCGTCGTCACCCGCGACATCGACCTGCTCACCAGCCTCCCCCGCGCGGAGGTAGGGATGACCGTGACGACCACCGACGACAAGGTCAGCCGCTGGCTGGAGGTACACGCCCCCCTCGCCTCCCGCCGCCTGCGCACCCTGACCGAACTCAACGAGGCCGGCATCCCCACCTACGCCTTCGTCGGCCCGCTCCTGCCCCACTTCGCCACCCAGCCCGAACTCCTCGACGACCTCTTCGGCCGCCTGGTCGATACGGGGGTGCGCGAGGTGTTCATGGAGCACATCAACCTCAAGCAGTACATCCGCCAGCGCATGGACCAGGTTCTCGCGGGCGAGCCCGAAGAGGTCCGGGAGGCGTATCTCCAGGCGCGGACGAAGGAGCATCGCGAACAGCTCGACGTGATCGTGGCCCAGCTGCTGGACAAGCACGGGCTGCGGCTGCGGTTCGAGGAGGTCGTCCATCACGACGACAACGACGCCCTGCGGGAGAGGCTGGCGTCCTCGGCGCGACAGCGACCGTAACCGGGTCTCCGGGCCAGGCCTACGTCAGGCGGTGACGCCGGACTCGGGATCCGGCACCGCCATGGCCCACGTCCCCATGGCCTCCAGGACCTCGCGCAGTCCCTCGCCGAGAGGGGTCAGCGCGTACTCGACGCGCGGCGGGATCTCCGCGTAGGTCGTGCGGGTGACGATGCCGTGCCGCTCGAACTGACGAAGCCGGCTGGTCAGGGTGTGCGGACTGATGCCGGGCAGCGCCTCGCGCAGCTGGTTGAACCGGTGGGAGCCCTTGAGGAGTTCGCGCACGATCAGGGTGGCCCACGGCCCGTTGAGGAGGGTGAGGAACCGGGCAACGCCGCACTCGGGGAGGCAAGGATCAGTCACATTCCGACCGTACCCATTAGTGCAGTTGATGTAACTGGTGCACTTTGTGCACTAATGGCGTCATGACCTACGTGATTCATGGCGCCACGGGCGCCCAGGGTGCCACCGTCGTCGCCGCTCTCGCGGCCGAGGCCCAGGTTCCCGTAACGCACTCACCCAGCGCCACACTGACCTGAAGAGCGAGTTCCACGAGAAGGTCTGCGCCCGGGGCGAAATGCCGGACAACGAGAAGCGGCTGCGCCAGCAGCTGGCCGACCGTGCCGGTGTCGTCCGGTACTGCCGACGCAGCCGCGGGACCGCGACAGCGCAAATCCGGGGCCGCCTGGCCTGCGGTGATCGTCCGATGCCGGGGCCAGATCCAGCAGGCGTACCGCGAGCGAGCACCGGATGACGACGGCGAAGCCGATCTTTAGATGGGGGTGTTCTCGTCGGGGACGAAGGGCTCTCCATGGCCGGGGACGATCAGGGAGGGCCTGAGGGCGAGGATCTTGCGGCGGGAGGCGCGCAGGCCCTCGTGATCGTCGGAGGTGGGATCTTCGGCGGGGCCGTGGACGCTCCACCAGGCGTGGGTGAGGACGACCCTCCCTTCGGCGGTTTCCGCGACGGTGGAGATGTCCTGTGGAGTGTGGCCGGGCGTTTCGATCAGGCGGATCGAGGGGGAGAGCTGGTATCCGTCGGCGGGCCGGTCGTACCAGAGGTCGTTGTGGTAGGCGGCCCAGACGTCGTGGGCGCGCGCGTTGGGGAAAAGGGCGGCATTGAGGGTGTGGTCGGGGTGGTGGTGGCTGAAGACCACGTCGGTCACCTGCTCGGGGCTGATTCCGGCGGCGGCGAGCGGATCGAGGATGAGTTTGCGGTCCTCGACCATGCCGGGGTCGACGACGACGATCGTGTCGCCGTCGCGCAGGAGGCCGACGGTCGAGGCGACGTGCCACGGCTTCTCGCGGCCGTCGCGATCCGCATTGCGTGCGTCGAGGCTGTCGTAGCCGGTGGTCAGCAGGGTGAATGTGGCCGTCATGAGAGGTGATGGTCCTTCGTCGATCGTGGGGAATGACCGGATGGAGAGCGAGGTGTGCCGTCCATGCCGGGGGCTCGAGGGTGTGCGAAACCGCGCCCCGGCGCGGGTCCGGTGAACCGGCGGCGAGGCGGAGGAGGCCGAACTCAGTCGGCGGTGGTCTGGGTGCGGCGGGCGTAGGCGCGGGCGGCGCGGGCTCGGTCGCCGCAGCGGACCGAGCACCAGTGGCGGCGCCCGGCACGGAGCAGGTAGCGGTTGCAGGGGGTGGAGGGGCAGGCCGTCAGGCGTTCGGCGTCGGGCCCGGTGAGCAGGTCGGCGGCGTCGGCGGCGAGGATGCCGAGGGCCTGGTCGACGATCTGGTCGATGGGGTGCGGGGCGGTGCGGTGCATGCCGCGGACCGCATCCCAGCCGAGCGGGGAGGCGGTGGGGACCCGTGTGAGGGCGTCGTTGACGGCCGCCAGCGCGGTGGCGGGAGCCGGATGCCCGCCGACCTGGGCGGCGAGCAAGGCGCGTACCTGCTCGCGCAGGGAGCGCAGACGTGCCGCGCAGATCTCCTGCATACCGGCGTCCGCGGGAGCCAGGTTGTGGTCCACCAGCCACTGGTTGGCCCCGGAGGGCGTGCCCAACGCATCGAGGAACTGGCCGCCCGGCAGGGCGATGGCGCTGTTGGCGAGGTCAAGGGCGGGGTAGCGCTCAGCGCCCGGTGCCGGCGGCAACCCCGGGCCGACAGAGTCAACGGTGGTGGCGGTATCAGTCTCACTCACGCATCTCACGCTACAGCTTGCTTCTATCCGTGACAAACGCCTATGGTCACGGATGTAAGCCAATCTATCCGTGAGGTGGTTCTCGTCATGGCAGCAACCGGCGTGTCCAGCGAGCAGGTCCCCATCCGTGTCTTCGGCGGTCCGACCGCACTCATCGAGTACGGCGGGCTGCGGTTCCTGACCGACCCGACCTTCGACGCCCCCGGCACCTACCCCTCGGGGCTGGCCAAGACCGCGCCCGCCTCCGCCGCGCCCGCTGATCTGGGCCGTATCGATGTGGTGCTGCTGTCGCACGACGAGCACGACGACAACCTCGACGCCTCGGGCCGGGCCCTGCTCGCCGATGTCCCGCTGACCCTGACCACACCCAGTGGCGCGGGCCGGCTGGGCGGCACCGCACGCCCCCTGAAGGACTGGGAGTCCATCGAGCTCGACCGCCCCGGTGGCGGCACGATCACCGTCACCGGCGTCCCGGCCCTGCACGGTCCCGGGGCACGCGCGGACCTCGAACCCGTCGTCGGCGAGGTCGTCGGCTTCGTCCTGAGCGGTGACGGCCTGCCCACCGTCTACGTCAGCGGCGACAACGCCCAGCTCTCCCTGGTCCGTGAGATCGCCGACCGTTTCGGCCCGGTGGACACCGCTGTGCTGTTCGCCGGCGCAGTCCGCACCCCCGTCCTGGACCGCGCGCTGCTCACGCTCGACAGCGCTCAGGCCGCCGAGGCCGCCCGCATCCTGGACGCCCGCCGCATCGTGCCCCTCCACTTCGACAGCTGGGCCCACTTCACCGAGGGCCGCGAGCAGCTCGTGGACGCCTTCACCACCGCCGGACTGATCGACCGCGTCGAACTGGCCTGACCCTGCACGCCCGGCCGCTGCGGTGCGCCACGAGCGCACCGCAGCGGCCCATTCCCCCGGCCCGGCCACCCGCGCCAGGCCGGTGCACCGCAGAAGGAATCCCCGTGAACGACCCGATCAAGGGCACGGCCCGCGGCTCCGCTCCCGCGCCACTGTCCGTCCTCGACACCGCCCTGGCCGGCCGCGGCATCAGCGCCGCCGACGCCCTGTCCGGCAGCATCGCACTGGCCGAACTCGCCGAGAGGCGCGGCTTCACCCGCTACTGGGTGACCGAACACCACTCCATGCCCGGCGTCTCCTCCTCCAGCCCCGCCGTCCTGCTGGCCCGGCTGACCGCCCACACCACGCGGCTGCGGCTCGGGGCGGGCGGAGTGATGCTGCCCAACCACCCCCCACTGATCGTCGCCGAGCAGTACGGCCTGCTCCAGGCCCTCGCCCCGGACCGGATCGACCTCGGTCTGGGCCGTGCCCCGGGCACCAACCAGGCCACCGCCGCCGCCCTGCGGCGAGGCCGCTCGGACGACGACGACTTCCCACAACAGGTCGTCGAGCTGCTGCGCTTCCTCGACGACGACTTCCCCGAAGAGCACCCCTACCGCGAGCGCGTCTACGCCGTGCCCGGACCGGGACAGGACAAGGAGAACGGTCTTCCGCAGACGACCGGCCGCCCCTCGGTCTGGCTGCTGGGATCCTCCGGATACTCCGCCCAGCTCGCCGCCCGCCTGGGCCTGCCCTTCGCCTTCGCCGCGCACTTCTCCCCCGGTCACGTCGCCGGTGCGCTCCAGCTCTACCGCGACCGGTTCACCCCCTCGGCCGTACTCACCGAGCCGTACGCACTGGCCAGCTTTGCCGTCATGGCCGCCGACGACGAGCACGAGGCCCTGCGCCAGACACGCAGCTACGCCCACAGCATGATGCGCATGCTCCACGGCAAGTCCTACCTCGTACCCACCCCCGACGAGGCCGCCTCCTACCCCTACACCGCCTCCGAGCAGCACGTCCTCGACCACTGGACCAACAGCGTCCTGCACGGCACCCCCGACCAGGTCACCGCGCACCTCAACCGCCTGCACGAGACAGCCCGCCCCGACGAGATCATGATCGCCAGCGTGGGCCACACCCCTCAGGCGCTCCTGCACTCGACCGAACTCATCGCCGACGCCTACACCCTGCCCTCCACACCGGTCCTCGCGTCCGCGCGCTGAACCGGCCTCGCTGCCGGGCAGTGGGCGCAGACCCCATCGAGCAGTCGGACAGGCAGCCACATCAGGCGCCGCAACACCACGCCCACCACCGCTGGGCCCGTAACGGAGACACCATGCACAACATTGCGACGACGCCCCCCAGCGGGCCGACGGACGCCCCATCGGCCACTCCTGCGCCTTCTCTGCCTGAGACGCAAAGGCGCATCCTGGTCATCCTGCTGGCGTCCCAGGTCCTCAGCGGCGTGGGACTCGCGGCCGGTGTCACCGTTGCCGCCCTGCTGGCTCAGGACATGCTCCACTCCACCACCCTGGCCGGGCTGCCCAGCGCCCTACTCACCGCAGGCTCCGCCCTCGCCGCCGTCATCATCGGCCGCATCTCCCAGACCTGCGGGCGCCGCCCCGGCCTGGCCGCCGGCTACCTCGCAGGCGCCCTCGGCGGTGCCGGAGTCGTCGTCGCCGCCGCCCTCGACAACCCCGCCCTGCTCTTCATCTCCCTCTTCCTCTACGGCACCGGCACCGCCGCCAACCTCCAGGCCCGCTACGCCGGAGCCGACCTCGCCGCCCCGCGCCACCGCGCCCGAGCACTGTCCACCGTCCTGGTCGCCACAACCCTGGGCGGTGTCGTCGGCCCCAACCTCACCGCCCCCGCCGGACACCTCGCCACCACCCTCGCATTGCCCCCGCTGAGCGGGCTGT
Source organism: Streptomyces sp. SA15 (assembly GCF_002291145.1). Classification (GTDB taxonomy): domain Bacteria; phylum Actinomycetota; class Actinomycetes; order Streptomycetales; family Streptomycetaceae; genus Streptomyces. The sequence continues at coordinate 56,647 of NZ_NTGE01000073.1, read as the reverse complement.
TCCTCATCTCCAGCGCCGCGTTCGCCCTGGCCGCCCTGACTCTGCTGATCTGGCTGCGTCCCGACCCCCTCCTGCTCGCCCGCACCCTCCCCACCGAGCCAGAGGCACCAGAGCGCACCGGCACCGGGCCGGCGCCAGACGTCCCGCAGCCCGCCACACCCCGCCGCCCCAGCCTGCCGCTGGGAGTACTGGTAATGGTCCTCAGCCAGCTCGTCATGGTCGCGATCATGACGATGACCCCCGTGCACATGCACGACCACGGCCACAGCACCGCCGCCTCCGGCCTCGTCATAGCCCTGCACGTCGGCGCGATGTACCTGCCCTCCCCCCTGACCGGAGCACTCACCGACCGCTACTGCCCCACCGCGACGGCCGCCGCATCCGGCCTGACCCTGCTGGCCGCCGGCACCCTCGCGGCCGCCGCGCCGGCCGACTCCGTCCTTCTGCTCACCCTCGCTCTCATCCTGCTCGGCATCGGCTGGAACCTCGGCCTCGTCAGCGGCACCACCATCATCACCAACGCCGTCCCCCTGGCCACGCGAGCCAAGACCCAAGGCATGGTCGACGTCGCCATCGCCATCGCCGGAGCCACCGGCGGCATGACCTCCGGAATCGTCGTCGCAGCGGCCAGCTACCCCTTCCTCGCCCTCACCGGAGCCGCCTTCGCCCTCGCCCTCCTCCCCGCAGTCATCGTCACCGCCCAGAAAGGCTCGCCCCGCACACCTCGCTCGGAACGCCGATAGAGCAGCACCGAACCCTGAGCCCGCCCAGACACTCCGCAGTAACTGAACCGCCAGGCGCAGGAGAGCTCCGTGCCATGGCTGCCGCGGCTACTCGCACAGGTCAAGGGCGGAGGCAACTGAACCCTCTGCCTCAATTCAGTTCAACACGCTGAACTTGACAGAGAAGTGCCGTGCGACGCGGCGGCCGGAATGGTCCATCCGCTGTGCCGTGCCGAGGGGATACCGCTGCTGGGCGGAGGAGGTACGGATCTGCGCGCCGGCTTCGCGAAGGCACTCCGGGCACGGCCCCGCCCCGATGTCGTCGTGATCCTGACCGACGGCCACACACCGTGGCCGGACACACGACCACCGTGCCGGACGGTGGTGGGTCTGTTCGCCCGGCAGCAGGGAGGCCCGTCGTGGGACGAGAACGATCCCGACTACGTGCCGGACTCGCCGCCCGCCTGGGCACGTGTGGTGGACATCGGGTGAGCGGCCCCCGGCCCGGCGCGCGGCCGCCCCGCCCAGCGCGGCGCCGTCACTCCCGGACCACGACGTTGCGTCGCACCGGCCGCGAGACGGACCGTTCCTGGTCCTGGACGACGACACCTGGACCGCCTTGCCGCCGCGCCGAGTTCAGCGGCCGGCGCGGATCAGCCCCGTCAGATAGCGCCACAGCGATGAGCGCTGCCGGGCGGACGGGTCCGGCATCACCGTCTCGGCCGGCTCCGACGCCGAGTCGTGCGCCGACGGCCGGTCGGGCACCGAGGCGAGTTCGTACCGTACCGGCAGCGAGCGCAGGCCCCGCATGAAGGGCGAGGAGCGCCACGGCAGTTGGTCGACGGGGAGGGCGAGGTCCAGATGGGAGAAACGCTCGAACAGGCGGCCCACACCCACCGCCGCGACCGTGGACGCGAGCTCGCGCGCCGGGCACTGGCGGCGCCCCGCGCCCCAGGCCAGGTGGGCCCGGCTGCTGACCGTGGTGCTCGGCGCCACGTTGTCGGCGAAGAGCGGGTCGGCGTGCGCCGCGGCGGAGGAGACCCACACCGGGTCGCCCGCCCGGATCGTGTAGTTCCCGAGTGGGGTGTCCTTGGCCGCGAAACGCGGGACGAAGTTCACCAGCGGCGGCTTGCGCATGACCACCCGGTTCATGGTCTCCCTGACCATCCCCGCGGACAGGCTGGCACGCGCGCCGCCGTCACCCGAGATGACCTCGACCACCGTGTTGGATATGAGGATGCCGACGTGGTCGGACGTCATGCCCAGCAGCATGAACAGCTCACGGGCCAGCTCGTCGAGGGAGAGATCGGGGTGCGCGGCCAGCAGGTGCGAGGGAAAGTCGTCCCCCGGCGTCTTGAGCTTCATCGCCGCCAGGTCCGCCAGTGTCGCCAGCAGCCGCTCCAGGGCGGGCTCCGCGTCCGGACCCGCGTCCAGCACCCGCCACATGTCCATCAGCGCGTCGTCGCCCTGTGAACCGGGGAAGCCGAGCAGATGGCTGGCCACCATCAGCGGCAGTGGCCGGGAGAACTGAGCGGACAGGTCCGCCAGGCCCGTACCGCCTGCCTGACCCACCAAGGTGATCAGTTCGTCGGCGTAGGCGGTGACGGCCGTCTTCAGTCTCTTCGCCTGGGGGTGGCGCGGGTCCTGGAACGGCTTGAGGGCCGCGTCCCACGCGGTCCGCAACGGCCGGTATCCGGGACCGCCCTGGATCAGCACATGGTTGACCTCCAGGGACGGCCCGAGCGGCCAGTCGGCCGGCACGCGGCCCTCCGAGCGGGCCCGCCAGTTCTCCAGCCCCTTGGGCCACCCGTCGTCGTCCTGGAGCACCTGGAGCGACTCCCGATAGCCCAGGACCAGCCAGGCGGGTACGCCCAGCAGGTCGACCGGCGCGACCGGGCCGTGCCGCTGCCTGAGCCGCTCGTAGACGAGCGAGGGACGCGTCTCGTAGTCCCGGGTCAGCAGCGGGTCCGGAGTCATCGCCTCCAACCGGGTGTCGTCCAGGTCCACGGATCCGCCATCGCCCCACTGGGATTCCATCGTCTTGCCGCCCCTCCCGACACTCCCCGCACCGGCATACCAGTCGGTAACTGGAAACGGTGGGGACCCTACCCCAGGCCGCGTCCGCGAGCGAAGACGGGTGCGCGAGGCTGCCCCGGCGCACGCGACCACGTGCGTCGCCGTGGCGCGGACACGGCTTGTGGCGGGCGCGGACACGGCTCATGGGGGGGTGCGGACACGGCTCATGGCGGGTGCGGACACGGCTCATGGCGGGTGCGACTTCCGTCACGGCGCCGAGCATTCCGGGTCGTCGACGATCACCGAGTTCGCCGGAATTATCACAATGTCGTTCCGGTCCTCCGCCTGCTCGAACCGGGTGGTGACGTAGCCCCGCTTGCCGTCCCCGACACACTTCGTGGCGAGGTTTCCGAAGCCGTCCGGGAAGTTGTAGATCTCCGCCGCGGTGTCCTCGCCCGCCTTCCCCTTCACCGGGGCGTCGCCCTTGCCCCGCTCGTCATCGTCCCGGGAGCAGCCGGTGAGCAGGAGGGCGAGCAGCAGCGCACCACAGGTGGCGACGCTCGCTCGCACCGGCCGCCCGCGGGGCTTCCCCGGCCGCTGCCGTGCGGTCATGCTCAGCTCGCGCATGACGCGTCCTCGACGATCTGGATGTTCGAAGGACCGTCGGCGTTCGTCGTGACGTACGCGCGGAAGCCGTGGCCCACGCACTTCGTGGCGAGATTTCCGAAGCCGTCCGGCATGTTGTACACCTCGGCCGGAGTGTCGTCGCCCTTGCGGCCCTTCACCGGGGCGTCGCCCTTGCCTCGCTCGTCGTCGTACTCCTGCGAACACCCCACAAGAAAACTTCCCGCGGTCAGCACCACTGCCGCGGCCCAGACCGACGCTCGTACACGCATCATCACTAGTCCCCCGTACCGGCAAGCTGGATGGCGTTCCTGAAGACAGCTCGGCGGCCTGGTCCGGTTCCGCCGGTGGCCTGCTGGCATGGGTTCGATCATGGCAAGTGGCAGCAACGCGCCCGCCATGCCGGTCCAGCAGGCGCATACTGGTGACAATGAGAAAGTCACCCATGCCCAAGCGCCATCTGCCGACCAGCCCCTTCCAGGCCCCGGTCGCGCCAACTCCCAAGCATTTCACCGTAGGAAGCCGCGTCACACACGATGTGTACGGCCTCGGCCGGGTGACCGGCGTCGAGGAGGGGATCGCGGTTCTCGTCGATTTCGGTTCGGTACAGACACGGATCTTGAGCCCGTACACCAAGCTGACCAATCTCTGAGATCTGCTGCGCCTGCGCCGGTCGAGGCGCAGCAGGCGGTCGCCCGCTTCCCGGCATCGGAAGCGGTTCGTCCGCACACCGCTCTACTTGGCATGCCCACAACGGAAAGTGAGTCGTCCCATCGACACGACCGCGCTGTTCTCCGACCCGGAGCCGACCCCCCTCCGGGCCACGACGGAATCACCGCCTCCGCACAGGAATCCCTTCCAGGCCCCGGCCGTGAAGGAGGACACGGAGGACACCTCCCCAGCTACCACCGCCTCGGCCCCGGCCACGGTCCCCGGCACCCGGAAGCAACCACGCGGCCGCCACACTTCGTAACTGCCCTCTCCCGCCCGCGGAAATCTCCACGAGAACCGACCCTGTCATGTCACGCGTCCTGATCTACGGTGCCATCAGTGACCTGTGACGAGGGAGGGGCCCGTGGAGCAGGCAAAGACAGCGCTCGCCGAGCGAATAGCCGAGCGGAGAAGGGGAATCGGCGACCCTCGCGCACTGGTCGGTGAGATGCGGCGCTCGGTCCTTCTGGTGCCGACGGCCGACGGAGGCCTCTGGTCGGCGCGGTCGGGCGGGGTGCGGTGGATCTGCGGGTTCACCGACGAGGCCGCGCTGGCCCGGTTCGCCCTGCGTCACTCATCCGGTGACCAGCCCATGGACTACGCGGCGCTGCTGGGCGCCCGCATCGTCGACGAGGTCGTGCCGTCCCTGGACGAGCCCGCCGGCCTCGCCGTCGACATCGCCACCGAGGACGGGTCGATGTTCTTCCCGCCGGTCGTCGGCGTCGTTCCGGACGGCGTCGCCGTCGACTCCGGCGAGGCACAGGAGGGGCGCGGCCATGGGCGGTGACGGGGCCGACCTGCAGTTCGACAAGGCGTCTGTCGCGAAGTTCACGCAGGGCGTGGGTGCGACCATCGACCAGCTCGGGGAACTCGGCGGCGCCACCGGTTCGGTGATGGGCAAGGGCTTCTCGGAGCTGTCGATGACCGGGATGGAGGCCGGGCACCACGGCCTCTCGGTCGACTTCGAGGACTTCTGCGAGCGCTGGGAGTGGGGGGTGCGAGCCCTGGTGAGCGACGCCAGCGCGCTCGCGAACCGCCTCGGTCTGGCGGCGGGCACCCAGTGGGAGCACGACCAGTACGTCGAGGGCTCACTGAAGGTGGGCGTGAACTCCGTGATGGGCGGCAACCCGCACGCCACCGAGGAGGAGATCACCCAGCAGGACTGGGGCGAGGTGTTCACGCCGGACGCCCTGAACCCGGACTGGAGCGCCGAGTCGTTCGAGCGGGCCGGTCAGGACATGGAGCAGACCTGGAAGGACACCGGCCGCACCGTCCTCACCGAGGGCCAGGGCGGCCAGCGCTCGGAGGTACTCAAGGACACGCTCGGTATCTCCGACGACCAGTGGAACCAGGCGCTGGACGACACCTTCGGCCCGTCGGCGGAGGAGCGCGCCCAGCAGGCACGGCAGCAGGGTGAGTCCGGGGGGAACTGACTGTGGGTATCGGCGACTTCATCAGTGACATCACGCCCGACTCGGTCGAGAACGCGGTCGAGGACGGCGTCGAGTGGGCCGGCAACCGCGTCGAGGACGCCGGGAACTGGACCGCCGACCGGCTGGAGGACGTCGGCTGGGAGTCCGGTGCGGACTGGGTGCGCGAGCAGTCCCGTTCGGTCGCCAACCGGATGGGCGCCGAGGTCGACGAGATGGACCTCGGGCAGACCGAGGACAAGACCAAGCTGATCTACGGCAGCCCGGGCAAGCTGGACGCCACCGCCCAGAAACTCCGGGCCTTCCAGACGGCCTTCGACAACGCCGGCGACGGCCTCAAGGGCCTGGACTCCTCCCGGCTCAAGGGCGAGACGGCCGACGCTCTGCGCACCGCGGTGAGCACCCAGCCACCCAAGTGGTACGCCGCCGCCGATGCCTGCGCGAAGGCGCTCGGCGCGCTCGACGCGTTCACCGGCACCGTCACCTGGGCGCAGGGACAGGCGCAGACGGCGATAGACAAGTGGAAGGAGGGTGTCAAGGCGTCCGAGGACGCCGCCGACGCCCACCGCAAGAAGGTCGACGACTACAACGCCGCCGTCGACCGCTACAACGCCCAGCCCGCCGACAAGCGCAACCCGTCCTCGCTCCCTCCCAGGCCCGCGGCGACGTTCGACGACCCCGGCAAGAAGCTGATGCAGGAGGCCCAGGACATCCTCGCCGAGGCCCGCAAGCAGCGGAACACGGCGGCGGAGACCGCGCGCACGGCGGTCCGCGCTGCCCGCGACATGGCCCCTCAGAAGCCGTCGTACGCCGACCAGTTGAGCGACGGGCTCCAGGAACTGCAGATCATGGGCGACCACGTCGGCGGCGGCATCATCAAGGGCACCGCGGGGATCCTCAACTTCGTCCGCAGCGTCAACCCCATGGACCCGTACAACCTCACGCACCCGGCCGAGTACGCCACGTCCCTCAACAGCCTGGCCGCGGGTCTGGTGGTCGCCGCCAACGACCCCATCGGCACCGGCACCCAGATGGTCAAGGACTTCATGAAGGACCCGGCCGAGGGTTTCGGCCGGCTGATTCCCGACCTCGCACTGACGGCCGCCACCGGTGGCGGCGGCGCCGCGGTGAAGGGCGTGCGCATCGCCGAGGAGGCCGCCGACGCGGCACGGGCGCGCAAGCTGATCGACGACACCCCGGACGGCACCCACAACCGACCGGACGGCGAACGCACCACCGACGGCACCGACCCGGTGGACCTCGCGTCGGGGCGGATGTTCCTGCCCCAGACCGACCTGGAACTGCCCGGCATCCTGCCGCTGACGTTCACTCGCCGCACAGAGTCCGGCTGTACGGCCGGCCGCTTCCTGGGGCCCGCCTGGTCGTCCACCGTCGATGAGCGGCTTGAGGTCGACGCGGTCGGCGTCGTCCACGTCACCGCCGACGGGCTCCTGATCACGTACCCGCACCCAGTCCCCGGCGCGCCCACCACGCCGGAATCGGGCCGGGCCCGCACCCTGCTGGCCCGCGACGCCGACGGCGACTACACGGTCACCGACCCCGACAGCGGCCTGATCTTCCACTTCACCGCCCCGTCCGGCAGCGAACCGGGGGGCGACGGCGTCGCCTGGCTGTCGGGCATCACCGAACGCAACGGCCACACGATCACCGTCGACCGCGGCGAGGACGGCCTGCCGCTGGCCCTGGTCCACTCGGCGGGCCACCAGGTGAAGCTGTCCGTCACCGACGGCCTGGTCACCGCCCTGTCCCTGGCCGGCGCGGGCGAGGGCGGCACGGACCTGCCCCTGATGAGCTACGGCTACGAGGACGGCAACCTCACCGCCGTCACCAAGCCCTCCGGCGCCACCACCGCCTTCGTCTACGACGACCGCCGCCGCGTCATCGCCTGGATCGACTCGGGCGGAAGCCGCTACGACTACGTCTACGACGACCGCGACCGCGTCGTGGCGGAGGGCGGCGAGGCCGGCCACGTCCAGCTCACCCTGGCCTACACCGAACCGGATGCCGAGACCGGCCACCGCACCACCACCCTCACCACCGCCGGCGGACACACCACCCGCCACGTCATCGACAACCACTGCCGGGTGATCGCCACCACCGACCCCCTCGGCCACACCACCCGCTCCACCTACGACACCCACGGCAACCTCCTCACCCGCACTGACCCATTGGGCCGCAGCACCGTCTACGCCTACGACGAAGAGGGCCAAGTGGTGTCCGCCACTCGGCCCGACGGGAGCGTGCTGCGCACCGTGCGCGGCCCGTTCGGCCTGCCGGTGGAGGCGATCGGTCCGGACGGGCACCGCACGACCTACACATACGACGAGCGCGGCAACCGCACCTCGGTCACCGAGTCGGCCGGACACACAACGCGCTACGGATACGACCAGCACGGCCGCCTGGCCTCCGTCACCGACGCCCTCGGCGCCACGACACGGATGGTCTGCGACGCGGCGGGCCTGCCGGCGGAGGTCACCGACCCGGTCGGCGGAGTCACCCGACTGGAACGCGACGCCCTCGGCAGAGTCATACACATCACCGACCCGGTCGGCGGAGTCACTCGCTTCACCTGGGACGCGGACGGCAATCTCGTTGGCCGAACCGCCCCGGACGGCGCCACCGAGTCATGGACCTACGACGGCGAGGGCAACTGCCTCACCCACACCGACCCGGCCGGAGGAGTGACCCGTTTCGAGTACACCCACTTCGACCTCCTCGCCACCCGCACGCAACCGGACGGCTCCCGATACGAATTCGAGCACGATGCCGACCTGCGCCTGACCCGGGTGACGAACCCTCAGGGCCTCACCTGGAGTTACGAGTACGACCCGGCGAGCCGCCTTGTATCGGAAACCGACTTCGACGGCCGAACCCTCAGCTACCATCTCGATGCCGCAGGGCAATTGATGTCCCGGACCGACGCCCTCGGCGGCGTCCTCACCCTGGAGCACGACCAGCTCGGCCGAATGATCAGGAAGGACGCCGGAGGTAGGACCACCACCTACGCGTACGACGCATCGGGACGTCTCTTGCAGGCATCCGGCCCGAACGGCGACCTGATCCGCCAGTACGACCGGCGCGGCCTGCTCAAGACCGAACTCGTCGACGGCCGCGCCATCACCTACATGTACGACGCACTCGGCCGCCGGACTCGACGGGTGACCCCGACCGGCCATGTCACCACGTATGCCTATGACGTGGCAGGCCGCCTCGACCTGATGGCCGCGAGCGGCCATCAGGTCGACTTCACCCATGACGCCGCTGCCCGTGAAGTGTCCCGTTCCTACGGCGACACGATGACTCTGTCATCCGTCCGGGACGAAGTCGGCAGGCTTTCCGCCCAGCACCTCACGGCCGGTGGACAAGCCCTGAACAGCCGTACGTACACCTACCGTGCCGACGGCCACCTCACCTCCGTGATCGATCAGTTGTCCGGCACCCGGTCGTTCGAACTCGACAGCGTCGGCCGTGTCACCACCGTCAACGCCCACGGGTGGACCGAACGCTACGCCTACGACGTCGTCGGCAATCAGACCGAAGCCTCCTGGCCCTCAACCCATCCGGGCCACGAGGCAACCGGCCCTCGCACGTACACCGGCACCACGATCACCCGTGCCGGTGACAGCCGCTTCGAACACGACCGTCTCGGGCGCGTGGTCCTCAGGCAGCGGACCCGCCTGTCGCGCAAGCCGCGGACCTGGCGTTACGCATGGGACTCCGAGAGCCGCCTCACCTCGGTCGTCACGCCGGACGGCACCCTCTGGAAGTACCGTTACGACCCACTGGGCCGCCGCATCGCCAAGCAGCGTCTCGCGGACGACGGTGAAACCGTCCTGGAGGAAACCCGTTTCACCTGGGACGGCATGGTCCTGTGCGAACAGACGACCGTCTCCCATGACCTGCCGAACATCGTCGCACTCACCTGGGACCATCGCGGCTCGACTCCCCTCTCGCAGACCGAACGCATCCTCGCCCGCGACGCGGGTCAGCGGGAGATCGACCGCCGCTTCTTCGCCATCGTCACGGACCTCGTCGGCACCCCGACCGAACTGGTCGCCGAGAACGGGGACATCGCCTGGCGCACCCGGTCCACCATCTGGGGCACCACCGCCTGGAACCGGAGCAGCACCGCCTACACGCCCCTCCGCTTTCCCGGCCAGTACCACGACCCCGAAACCGGATTCCACTACAACCTCTTCCGGCACTACGACCCCGCCACGGCCCGCTATCTCACCCCGGATCCGCTCGGCCTCGCTCCCGCGCCCAACCCGGCCGCCTACGTCCACAATCCGCACACCTGGACGGACCCACTTGGCCTTTCTCCCTATCAAGATAAGGGAGGAAACGCGGAGATCGATCCCCGAAAGCTCGATTACCTGTTCAACAAGGACATCAAACCGGACTCGCACAACTCACCGAGGGCGCTCCAGAACGAACTGCAACTCCACCGGATCGGCATACCGGACACTCCAGAGATGCGGCAATACGTCACCGATCATCTGGCTCATAGCGCCCAACAACCGTTCGGGCGCACATTCAACAAGGAGTGGCCCGGCGGAAGCGGTGAATTCGGCGTGACCGAATCTGTCCTCTACGGCCCGCACGGAGCACTTGGTGTCGAGAGCACCTGGCAGATCCTGCCGGACGGCGGGCATAGACTCTCCACAGTCATCTTCCGCGGCAGTGGCCCGAATGTAAGCATTCACGGCAGTCTGGACCACTGGCCGCCGTACAGTGGAAAGTGAAGGCGGACGTGTACCGAGAGTTCCTCACCCCCGACGACGAAGAGGTCTACGAGGCCATCGGCGAATGGCCGGATTCGGACGAGAGTGGCGCACGGGTCCTCACCATGCAGGATAATTCGGGACAATCTCTCATTTTTTCCTACGATGCGCTGGCGAGGTCGGTGAGGATCCGTTGGATGAACGATCGGGGAATCGAGATGCTGGATTTCTTCCGTGAAAGCGCAACGCGCCTTTCCTTCACTTCAGGTCAATCGACCAAGCACATTTCCATCGATTTCCACACGGGCGAGTGCACGGGGACCATGGAAATCCAGGTGACACCCCATATTTCGGTACGCGACCGCCTCCTCTTCCAATAGGAAGCACATCCCCTTCCCACAGTGGGCAGCACGCCTTGGCTGAAACTTGGTGGGAGGCCCGACGCGCTTCCCAGGCGAACGGGGAACGGGTCCAAGGAGCACTCGGCGCTCTCTTCGACCGGGTGTTGGCGGGGCAGTTCTGACGTACTCCATCCACCTGTTGTGCCGGTTACCCCCGAGGACATCATGGAGGGCAGGATTCCGGGCAAGAACGGCTACATGGCTCCGGCAGAGCAGAGCAGATCAGATGAGGCGGCACGGTATGAGGATCACCCTCGGCGACGACTGGACCGCGACGGTGATGGGCGAACCCCTGCGCGTCACCCCGCACTTCGACTTCTCGAGCCCCGGTGTGCACCTTGCGCCGTACGCGAACCGGGCGGAAAGCGAGCGCTTCCTCCTGGACACCTTCGGCAGCCAGTAGTGGCTGTGGGACGCCCCGGACACGCTCGGGTTCGACCGGGCCAGCAGCGACGCGGGCGGCGGACGGCACGACGCCGTCCGGATCCGGTGAGGGTACGCGCACGTGTACCTACTCCCGAGGACCCTGAGCGCCAGGTCACGGACACTCCGCTGCCCGTCACCCAGCGCTCCTGGTCCAGGCCGACGCGGTCGCCGGCCGGAGCTTGACCGAGCCGCCCCGGTACCTGACCACCGGGTACGCCGCTCCCGACCTCGCCCCGCCGGGCACAAGCCCTGCACCAACTCGTCGTCCGCCTGATCGAGGACCACGAGAACTGGTGATCCTGGTCAGCCTAGGAAGGTGAGGCGTACCTTCCGCTCGGGGTTGTCCTTGTTGGTGTCCACGAGACACACCGACTGCCACGTCCCCAGCTCCAGCCTCCCGCCGACGACCGGAAGCGTGGCGTGTGGCGGGACGATCGCCGGGAGGACGTGGTCGCGGCCGTGGCCGGGACTGCCGTGCCGGTGCTGCCAGCGGTCGTCGGCGGGGAGGAGGGTGTGCAGGGCGGCGAGGAGGTCGTCGTCGCTGCCCGCGCCCGTTTCGATGATCGCGATGCCGGCCGTCGCATGCGGCACAAAGAGGTTCAGGAGGCCGTCCCGGCCGGCGGCCATCTCCCGCAGGAAGGCCTCGCAGTCGCCGGTGAGGTCGGCGACGCGTTCCGTGGAACCGGTGGCCACGTTCAGGACTCGGGTGGTGAAAGCGTCTGACATGCCTCCATCCTGCACCCACGCGCCGCGCCCACACGCGATCCCTCCGCCCGGGGCCTGATACGAGAGTTCCACTCCGCGAGACACCATTGACCTCGGCCGCGCCATCTGGCTACGTTCGGGCGCATGTTGCGTTCAGCCCTGCTCACCACGCGCGGTCACATCGACCTGCTGCGGGTGGCCTCCGCCGCGTGTCGTCGCGGCCGCTGACGCCCTCTCACTTTCCTCCCGCCTGATTCGCGCAGTCACACCCGCACGTCCCTGACTCATCCCTGAGCTGAGGCGTGTCGGCGCTCCCAGGCGTGTCTCCTCACCGGCCGCTCTCCTCCCCGTGGAGCACTCATGAGCATCAGCCATGCCCCGCCCGGCTCTCCCGAACCCGATATTTCGGAAATATCCAAGTCTGCTGCCTCCCAGCCGGCACCCGACCTCGAACCCCTCCTCCCCACCTCCTCCCGCCGCACCCGCGTCCCCCGCTGGCTGCGCCGCACCACCGGCCCGCTCCTGCTGCTCGCGTTGTGGCAACTCCTCAGCAGCACCGGCGTGTTGACCCCCGACGTGCTCGCCTCGCCGGGCCGGATCGCCGAGGTCGGCCGGGATCTGATCGTCGACGGTTCGCTGCCCTCCGCCATGGGCACCTCGTTGCAGCGCGTGGCGGCCGGACTGCTGCTCGGCACCGTCGTCGGCACCGGACTCGCCCTCGTCTCGGGCCTGTTCCGGATCGGCGAGGACCTCGTGGACGCCCCCGTCCAGATGCTGCGGACCGTGCCCTTCGTGGGACTCATCCCGCTGTTCATCATCTGGTTCGGCATCGGCGAGGCCCCCAAGGTCGCCATCATCACGCTCGGCGTGACCTTCCCGCTCTACCTCAACGTGTACGCCGGCATCCGCGGCGTGGACGCGCAGCTGATCGAGGCCGGGGAGTCCCTCGGGCTCTCGCGGTGGGGGCTGGTACGGCACGTCGTCCTGCCGGGTGCGCTGCCCGGGGCGATGACCGGCCTCAGGTACTCCCTCGGCATCGCCTGGCTCGCGCTCGTCTTCGCCGAGCAGGTCAACGCGGACTCGGGCATCGGGTTCCTCATGGTCCAGGCGCGGGACTTCCTGCGGACCGACGTGATCGTGGTCTGCCTGATCGTCTACGCCTTCCTCGGCCTGCTGGCCGACTTCGTCGTCCGCTCCCTCGAAAGGCTGCTGCTGCAATGGCGACCGACGTTCACCGGCCGGTGACCACCACACCGTCGGCCGTGCGGGTCGAGGGGCTGACCCGCGCCTTCGACGGCCGTGCCGTCATCGACGATCTTCAACTCGACGTCCGCCCGGGCGAGTTCGTGGCCCTGCTCGGCCGCAGCGGCTGCGGCAAGTCCACCCTTCTGCGCATCCTGGCCGGCCTCGACCGGGACATCGAGGGCACCGTCCTCGTGCCCCGCCGCAAGGCCGTCGCCTTCCAGGCTCCGCGGCTCATGCCGTGGAAGAAGGTGTGGCGCAACGTGCTGCTCGGACTGCCGGGCAAGCCCGAACGCGCCGTCGCCGAGCGGGCCCTGAAGGAGGTCGGCCTGGACCAGCGTTCCGACGCCTGGCCCAAGACCCTCTCCGGCGGCGAGGCCCAACGCGCCTCGCTGGCCCGAGCGTTGGTCCGCGAGCCCGATCTGCTGCTGCTCGACGAGCCGTTCGGCGCCCTCGACGCCCTCACCCGGATCAAGGCCCAGCGTCTGGTCGGTGAGTTGTGGCAGCGCCGCGGGTGCGCCGTGCTGCTCGTCACGCACGACGTGGAGGAGGCCGTCCTCCTCGCCGACCGCGTCCTGGTGATGGACGGCGGTGTCATCGCCCACGAGCGGGAAATCGACCTGGACCGGCCGCGTGACATCACCGACCCGCGCTTCGCCGAGCTGCGCGCCGACCTCCTGGAACGCCTGGGCGTCGACACCGCGGCCGAAGCCGCCTGAACTCCCCTTCCACCACCCCTCGGTTCACAAGAACGGATCCACCATGCGACGACGCCTCGTCCCCGCCGCAATGCTCCTTCCCCTGGCCCTGCTCCTGACCGCCTGCGGCGGCAGCTCGGCGGCCTCGGCGGGTGGAGACACCGACGGCAGTGGCTCTCTCACGCTCAACGTCGGTGACCAGAAAGGGGGTTCGGAGGCCATCCTGCGGGCCGCCGGCGAGCTCGACAACCTCGACTACAAGATCAAGTGGTCCACCTTCACCTCCGGCCCACCGCTCCTGGAAGCCGTCAACGCGGGCGCCGTCGACATCGGCGGCGTCGGCAACACCCCGCCGGTCTTCGCGGCCGGCGCCGGCTCCAAGATCTCGGTGGTGGCCGCCTGGCACGGCACGTCCAAGGGCGACACCATCCTCGTACCGAACGACTCGAAGCTGACGAAGCCCGCGGACCTCAGGGGCAGGTCGGTCGCTGTGGCGCAGGGTTCCTCCGCGCACTACCAGTTGGTCGCCTCCCTGAAGAAGGCCGGGCTGAGCGTGAGCGACATCAAGGTCAAGTATCTCCAGCCGGCCGACGCGCTGGCCGCGTTCACCTCCGGGAAGGTGGACGCGTGGGCGGTGTGGGACCCGTATACCTCGCAGGTGCTCAAGGCCGAGCAGGGCCGTGTCCTCACCACCGGTGACGGGGTGACCAACGGGCTCACCTTCCAGGTGGCGGCACCGAAGGCGCTGAAGGACAAGAAAAAGACCGCCGCCATCAAGGACTACCTGGAGCGGCTGCGGCGCGCCTACAGGTGGGTGTACGACCACGAGGAGGAGTGGGCGAAGGTCTGGGCGAAGGACACCGGGCTGCCCGAGGAGGTGGCGCTGGCCGCGGTGAAGCGCACCTACACGACCCGGATCGAGGTCGCCGTCGACAAGCCGCTCATCGCCTCCGAGCAGGAGATCGCCGACACCTTCACCCAGCTGAAGCTCATCCCGCGCAAGGTCGACTTCGCCGATTTCACGGACGCACGGTTCAACGGCGACCTCCCGCCGTCGACCACCTCGCCCCGCCCCTCGGAAGGCTCGTGACATGACCGTACATCTCCACTGGTTCCTGCCGACGGGCGGCGACGGCCGCACCCTCGTCGACCGGCACGCGTACGCGTCCAACCACACCGGGCCCGTGCGCGGAGTGCGTCCGCCGGACATCGAGTACCTCGCCCAGATAGCCAAGGCCGCCGAGCAGTTGGGCTTCGAAGCGGTGCTCACACCGACCGGCACTTGGTGCGAGGACGCCTGGCTGACGACCGTGGCGCTCGCCCAGCACACCGAACGGCTGAAGTTCCTGGTGGCGTTCCGGCCGGGGCTTGTCTCGCCGACGCTCGCCGCGCAGATGGCGGCGACCTATCAGCGCGTCACGCGCGGCCGGCTGCTGCTGAACGTCGTCACGGGCGGCGACTCCGCCGAGCAACGGCGCTTCGGCGACCGGCTCGACCACGACCGGCGGTATGCCCGTACGGACGAGTTCCTGTCGGTCGTACGAGGGGTGTGGAGCGGTGAGCCGTACGACTTCGACGGCACCCACTATCAGGTCGACGGCGGGCTGACCGCGCTGCCGCCGGACCCGGTGCCGCAGCTGTTCTTCGGCGGGTCCTCCAAGGCCGCCGGGCCGGTCGCGGCCCGGCACGCGGATGTGTATCTGACCTGGGGCGAGCCGCCGGCACAGGTCAAGGAGAAGATCGACTGGATCCGGTCGCTCGCCGAGCGGGAGGGCCGCACGGTCCGCTTCGGGATCCGGATGCACACGATCTCGCGCGACTCGTCGGCCGAGGCGTGGGCGACCGCCCACCGGCTGCTCGACGACCTCGACGCGGACACCGTCGCGGCCGCGCAGGCGGCGCTCGGGCGGAGCGAGTCGGTGGGTCAGCGGCGCATGCTGGCCCTGCACGGCGGCTCCCGCGAGGAGCTGGAGATCTATCCGAACCTGTGGGCAGGGGTCGGTCTCGTCCGTGGCGGCGCGGGCACCGCCCTCGTGGGCAGCCATGCCGTGGTCGCCGACCGGATCGAGGAGTACCACGCGTTGGGCGTGGAGCACTTCGTGCTCTCCGGGTATCCGCACCTGGAGGAGGCGTACTGGTTCGGGGAGGGCGTGATCCCCGAACTGGCGGCCCGCGGACTGGTCGAGAACGCGACGACCGGTGCGCCGGTCCTCGTGGCAGGCGGGCGCTGACCTGTCGGGAAGATCCACGCACCCGGCGCGGTTAGTAGAACCGTGAACAACATCCAGGTAGTCGTCATAGGCGCCGGCCAGGCTGGTCTGGCCGGCGCCTATCACCTGCGCCGCACCGGCTTCGAGCCGGAACGCGACTTCGTGGTGCTCGACCACTCCCCCGGCCCCGGCGGCGCCTGGCAGTTCCGGTGGCCGTCGCTGACGTACGGCAAGGTGCACGGCATGCACGCGCTGCCCGGCCTGGAACTCACGGACGCCGATCCGGCGCGGCCGTCCTCGGAGGTCATCGCCGAGTACTTCGACACGTACGAGCGCACCTTCGACCTGCGGGTACGGCGGCCCGTCGATGTCCGCGCCGTGCGCGAGGGGGCGGGCGGGCGGCTGCTGGTCGAGACCTCGGCCGGGGACTGGTCGACGCGGGCGCTGATCAACGCGACCGGCACCTGGGACCGGCCGTTCTGGCCGCGCTACCCCGGCCAGGAGACCTTCCGGGGACGGCAGTTGCACACCGCTCAGTACCCGGGGCCCGAGGAGTTCGCCGGGCAGCGGGTCGTCGTGGTGGGCGGGGGCGCGTCCGGCACCCAGCACCTTCTGGAGATCGCCCCTTACGCGGCGGCCACCACGTGGGTGACCCGGCGGCCGCCCGTCTTCCGCGAGGGCCCCTTCGACGAGGACGCGGGCCGGACGGCGGTGGCGCTCGTCGAGGAGCGGGTACGGCGGGGCCTGCCGCCGAAGAGCGTGGTCTCGGTGACGGGGCTGCCGCTCAACGACGCGATCCGGCAGGGGCTGGGGGACGGTGTCCTGGACCGGCTGCCGATGTTCGAACGGATCACACCCGACGGGGTGGAGTGGCGGGACGGGCGGCGTGTGGACGCCGACGTCATCCTGTGGGCGACCGGGTTCCGGGCCGCCATCGACCATCTGGCACCGCTCAGGCTGCGCGAGCCCGGCGGCGGCATCCGCGTCGACGGCACGCGCGCGGTCGCCGATCCGCGGATCCACCTCGTGGGCTACGGCCCGTCGGCGAGCACCATCGGCGCCAACCGGGCGGGGCGTGCGGCCGTGCGGGACATCAGGAGGCTGCTGGCCGAGGAGACGGTCGCCGCGTGACGTCCCCTCCCGTCCCGGTCGGCGACGCGAGGCGTACGGCACGCCGCGCGCCCTGACCGGCGGTCACGTCGCGGACCGCGGACTCGCCTTCTGCTGGGCGTTGAACTCCGCGACGTTGCGCCGGTGCTCCGCGTAGTCCGCCGTGAAGCGCGTGTCGCCCGGCTTGACCGTGACGAAGTACAGCCAGTCGCCCGGGGGCGTATTGATCACGGCGCGCATCGCGTCCTCGCCCGGGTTGTCGATCGGCGTGGGCGGCAGTCCCATGCGCTGGTACGAGTTGTAAGGGCTCTGGATCCGTGTGTCCGCGTCCGTGGTCTTCAGTGCGAAGCGGCCCAGCGCGTAGTTGATGGTGGAGTCCATCTGCAGCGGCATGCCGCGCTCCAGGCGGTTCAAGATGACCCGGGCCACCTTTCCCATGTCGGCCTTGGTGGCGGCCTCGGCCTGGACGATGCTCGCGACGGTGACCGCCTGATAGACGTTCATCGCGTTGCGCTGGGCGCCGGCCGCGACGGGGGCGCCGTTGAACTTCCGGTTCGCGGTGTCGACCATGAACGACAGCAGGGACTCGGGCGTCGCCTTCTGGCCGTTGAGTTCGAGCGGATACGTCGCCGGGAAGAGGTAGCCCTCCGGGTTGCCCTCCGCGTCGTTCGGCAGCTTCAGGCTGGCCTTGCCGAGGGACTTCTTGGTGGTGCCCGCGGGCAGGGCGAGGGCCTTGTCGACGGCCTCGTACACTTGGCCGGCGCGCCAGCCCTCCGGGATCACCAGGGCGGCGGGCTTGTCCTCCCCGTCACCGGCCAGGGTCAGCAGCGGCACCGCCACGGCGGTGCCGGCCACGACGGCCCCGGTCGCGATGAGGGCGAGACGGCCCCGGCGCGTCAGTCGGATCGTGCTCCGTGGCGGATTGTTGATCTGCATGCGGGCACGGTAACCCGCTAAAGTCTACAAACCCGACATATCGTTATCTCGTCGGCTCCAGTTGGGCGTCCCGGCGGACCAGGGCCGCGTACCGCCCGTCCCGCGCCAACAACTCCTCGTGCGAGCCGCGTTCGGCCACCTGTCCGGACTCCAGGACCACGATCTGGTCGGCACCCCGAATGGTGGACAGGCGGTGCGCGATGGTGAGGGTGGTGCGGTTGGCCGAGAGCGCGTCGATGGCCTCCTGGACGGCGTGTTCCGTGCCGGTGTCCAGGGCGCTGGTCGCCTCGTCCAGGATCAGCACCGGCGGGTCGCGCAGGATGGTGCGGGCGATGGCCAGGCGCTGCTTCTCGCCGCCGGAGAAACGGTGGCCACGCTCGCCCACGATGGTGTCGTAGCCGTCGGGCAGGAAGGCGATGTGCTCGTGGATCTGGGCCGCCTTCGCCGCCTGCTGGAGCTCCTCGTCGGTGGCGTCCGGCTTGGCGAAGCGCAGGTTGTCGGCGACCGAGGCGTGGAAGAGGTACGTCTCCTGCGAGACGACGCCGATCGCGCGGGCGAGGGTGTCGAAGTCGAGGTCGCGGACGTCGACCCCGTCGAGGGTGACCCGGCCGCCCGTCACGTCGTAGAGCCGCGGCACCAGATAGCCCAGCGTGGACTTGCCGGCGCCGGTCGGGCCGACGACCGCGAGACTGCCCCCCGCGGGGACGGTGATGTCGACGCCGTCGAGAACGGGGCCGCTCTTCTCGCCGTATCGGAACTCGACGTCCTCGAAGCGGACCTCGCCCTTGACACGGTCGAGGTGGACGGGCCGCTCCCGCTCGGTGATGTCGATCGGCAGGTCGAGGTACTCGAAGATGCGCTGGAAGAGCGCGAGCGAGGTCTGGATCTGGACGCCGGTCGACAGCAGGCTCACGGCCGGACGGAACAGGCCCTGCTGGAGCGAGACGAAGGCCACGATGGTGCCGATGGAGATCTGGGGGCCACCTGTCTGGAGGGCGAGGCCGGCGGTCCAGTAGATGACGGCGGGCATGGCCGCCATGACGATCGAGATGACGGCCATGCGCCAGCGGCCGGCCATGTTCGACCGCACTTCGAGGTCGACCAACTCCTCGGACTCCTCGGAGAAGGACCGGGTCAGCGAGTCGGAGCGGCCCATCGTGCGGCCGAGCAGGATGCCGCTGACGGAGAGCGACTCGGTGACGGTCGCGGCCATCGCGGCCATCTGCTTCTGGCGCTGGGTGGTGATCTTCTTGCGTTCGCTGCCGACTCGGCGGCTGATCCATACGAAGACGGGCAGCAGGACCAGGGAGACGACGGTCAGGCGCCAGTCGAGGGCGACCATCGCGATGATCGTGGCGACCACGCTGGTCAGGTTGGAGACCAGGGAGGTGGCGGTCGAGGTGACGGTGGCCTGCATGCCGCCGATGTCGTTGGCGATGCGGGACTGGACCTCGCCGGTGCGCGTGCGCGTGAAGAAGGCGAGGGACATGCGCTGCAGGCGGCCGTAGACCGCGGTGCGCAGGTCGTGCATGACGCGCTGGCCGACCGTCGTGGAGATGAGGGTCTGCAGGACGCCGAAGATGCTGGTGAGGACGGCACTGAGGATCATGCCGAGTGCGAGCAGGCTCAGCAGGCCCGTACGGCCCTCGGGGATGGCGACGTCCAGCGTCTCCTTCAGCAGGAACGGGGTCGCCACGGTGACCAGGGACGAGGCGCCGACCAGCAGGCCGACGACCGCGAGCCGGCCGCGATAGGGCTTGAAGAGCTTGAGGATACGGCGCACCTGCCGGGGTTGCTCGGTCGAGGTGCCGGGTGTCGGGGTCCAGGTGACGTCGTCGCGGGGCATGGCTCCTACGGAGGGTGAGACGGTGAGGACTGACGGAGCTTAGCTCATTGTTACCTCTACTCACAATGAACGGGGTCCTGATATTGTTCCCGTATGACCACCCCCGATTCCGATGGTGTGCTCGCCGAGCAGTTGCTGCGACTCACACGCCGAGTGCACCGGATCCAGAAGCGCCATCTGGAGCGGCGCGGCCTCGGCGTGACCCCGGCGCAGTCCCGACTGCTGCGCACCCTCGCGCACTACGACGCGCCGCCCCGCATGGCCGACCTCGCCGAGCGGCTCGAGGTGGTCCCGCGTGCCGTCACGACACTGGTCGACGGACTGGAGACGAGCGGGAAGGTACGGCGGGCACCCGATCCGACGAACCGGCGGGTGATCCGGATCGAGCTCACCGACGACGGGCACAAGGCGCTGCGGGAGCTGCGGGAGGCGCGGCGGTCGGCGGCGGAGGAGATTCTGGCACCGCTGACGAATGAGCAGCGCGAGGTGCTGGGCGGATTGCTGGACACACTGATGGACGGGTCTGCCGCCCAGCGGTGCTGAGCACGCGAAACGGCCGCGGCCACCGCTCCGTACTGCTCGAGCGGTGGCCGCGGCCCGCCTGTTCGGCGTAGGACCTCAACTGGCCTCGGAGGCGGTCTCCTTGGTGGTCTGGGCCGGTACCGTGGCGCTCTTCTCGGACTCCGGCTGCACGGACTCCGGCTGCTCGGACCCGGGCTTCTTCAGCTCCGGCATCTTGGGCTCCGGCTTCTCCGAGTCCTCGTCGTCCTCGTCGTCCTCGCCCTCCGCTGCGACCACGATCTCGCCGTCCAGGACCTTCTTGGCCTTGTCGGCGTCCAGCGCGCCCTCCCAGCGGGAGACGGCGAACACGGCGACGCAGTTGCCGAGCAGGTTGGTCACGACGCGCATCGAGTCCATGATGCGGTCCACGCCGAGGAGCAGGGCGACGGCGCCGGCCGGGATGGCACCCAACGAGGAGGCGGTCGCGGACAGGGCGAGGAAGGCCGAACCGGGAATGCCCGCCATGCCCTTGCTGGTCAGCATCAGCACCAGGATCACGGTGATCTGCTGGCTCAGGCTGAGGTCCACGCCCACGGCCTGGGCGATGAACAGCGTGCCGATGGACAGGTAGAGCGAGGCGCCGTCGAGGTTGAAGGAGTAGCCCGTGGGCAGCACCAGACCCACGGCGTCGTCACGGGCGCCGGCCCGGCGCAGCTTCTGCATCACGCGCGGCATGACGGACTCGGTGGAGGCGGTGCCGAGCGCGAGGAGCATCTCCTCGCGGATGTAGCGCAGGAACTTCCAGAGGCTGAGTCCGGTGACCGCCTTGAGCGCGACGGCGAGGAGCACGATGAAGAACGCGGCGGCCGCGTAGCACAGGATGATCAGCTTGGCGTAGGTCTCGATGACGCCGAGGCCGTACTGGCCGATCAGGACGGCCATAGCGCCGAACACCGCGATCGGGGCGAGTCGCATGATGAAGCCGACGACCGCGAAGATGATCTCCTGAGCCTGCTCGATGGCGGGCAGCACCTTCGGCACCTTGGTGTGGCCGAGGTGGAGCAGCGCGGCGCCGACCAGGCAGGCCAGGATGAGCACCTGGAGGAGCTCATTCTCGGCGAAGGCGCCAATGAAGCTGGTGGGAATCGCGTTGACGATGAACTCGGTCGTCGAGGGCAGCGAACCGCCGCCCGTCTTCGCGTCCACCGCCGAGGTGTTCAGCGTGGACGGGTCGACGTTCATCCCCGAGCCGGGCTGGACGATGTTGGCGGCGAGGAGCCCGATGAGGAGGGCGAGGGTGCTCGCGACCTCGAACCAGATCAGCGCCTTGAGCCCGATCCTGCCGAACGCCTTCAGGTCACCGGCCTTGGCGATGCCGACGACGACCACGCAGAACACCAGGGGAGAGATGATCGTCTTGATGAGCCGCGTGAAACCGTCGCCGAGCGGCTGGAGTTCCGCGGCCACGTCGGGCCACAGCTTTCCGACGAGGATTCCGAGCACGAGTGCGCAGGCGACCTGCGCGAAGAGAGAGGTACGCAGGATGCGTGCGACGCGTCGCGGCAGCGACGGTACGGACGGCGGCACGGGCACTCCTTGAGGGGACTGATGACACGCAGAAGCCGGGGACAGGACTTCTGCAATACGGAAAGCGGATTCCGTGCCGATACTTTGGAGGCGCCGTTGATCCCGCACAAGACCGCCGTGTTTCAGCCAGGTAAATCACGCCACCTGTGACGCATCGCACACAACTCGCCTCAGCAGTCGCTGCGATCCTCGGTGAGTACGCCCTGGACGGTGGTCAGGGAGCGGTCATAGCACCCGCCCGAGCCGTGGATCCGGTAGCGCTCGCTCGTCGTGCCGACCGCGTGCCGCTGATCCCGGGGTACGTTCGCGGTGTACGTCGCGTCGCCGCTGTAGGTGTCGTCAAGCCGCGACCAGGCGGTACGTCGGCCGCCGCGCGACTCGACCACCGCGACGCGGTCACCGAGGGTCAGCACGGTCCGCAGCCGGTCGGCCGCGCCGAGCGTGGTCGTGCCGTCCATCGTGTACGTCCGCTGCGTGCGCGTCGTACGGGCCGGACCGCGTCCGTCGACGGTGACCGACTCGTCGTCCCGCCAGGTGGCGTCCAGCGCGTCCACGTTCTCGCCGTCGGTCCAGCGGTGCACGGAGGTGTTCGTCAGCGCACGCGAGACAGTGGTCGTCACCCGGCCGTGCGAGGTGTCGACGTATCCGGCGACGGTCAGCCGGTGATGACCCTCGGTGTCCACGCGGTGCTCGGAACCGGGCGTGTATGTCGAGGAGTCGGCGAGGTCACCGCTCTGGTGCACGGTGAGCTTTCCGCCGACGTGGGTGCTCTTCGCGTCCTGCCAGACGAGGACGTTGACCGGCGCGCTCCAACCACTCTGTCCCTCGGGCACGCCGACTACGGAGACCTCTACGCGGTGCGAGCGGCCGTCGTTGAGGATTCCGGCGAAGGGCGTCAGGTCGTATTCGATCGGCTTGATGTCGAAGGCGCGCGGTCCCGGAACGACGTACCAGAGGAAGGGATTGGACCATCCGCCGGTCCACACGGTCGGGAACGGCGTGGCGATGCCCGCGAGTTGTCCGTCGACCTTGATCTGGACCTCACGGTAGGGGCCGTCGTCGGTCTGGCAGGAGTACGGGGCCGCGTCGGGCACCGTCAGGTACCAGTACTCCTCGCAGCCGCCGCCGGAGCCGGTGGCGTACACCTCGGCGACGATGCGTTCGCTGTCGCGTGGAGTGGTGAGGGTGGACCGGTCGTCGAGGGTCAGGACCCGGTCGGGCGTGGCGGCCGGTTTGCCTGCGTATGCGGCCGGCTTGCCCGGGTAGAACGTCAGGGTCACCTTGACGTCGATGATCCCCGTGTATGTGTCGTCGACGACGTTCCCGATGAGCATCTCGACGTCCTGACCGCCGCGGAAGATGTCGCTGTAGCGCGTGACGTCCTTCTCCACCGACCACTCGATGCCGTCGGGCGAGGGCTGGGGCGTCGACGTACGGAAGATCTCCACCCCGCCGACGTGCAGGTGGCCGAGCCGGTCGAACTGCCGTCCCTTGACCTTGCCGTCCATTCGCAGCACGACCTTGCTCCAGCGGTCGCCGCAGCCCTCGGGCGGTGTGTACGTGCCCTTGTACGGGGTGAAGTCCCGGAACTGCGCCTCCGCGACGGTGACGTGGCAGGGCTTGCCGGCGGGCTTGGTGACGGGCGGGGCCGCCGTGATGGGGTCGTGCCAGTCGGTGCCGAACTCGGCAGGGACCGGGGTGTCTGCGGATCGAGCGGGGCTCGCCCCGAGGAGGGTGCTCGCCACGAGGGTCGCTCCGGCGAGCATGGACATGAGGATCCGTCTCTTCATGGCCGGTGTTCTACGGCGAGTCGGGCGTCCCCCGCAATGAGGCCTCGCCCGATCCCGCCGCCCTTTGGGACCGACTGCAGCGGAGGTATCGAGCACGACCGGTTCTGTGCGGCAGGCGGAAAACCGCTTGCTTTCGACCACGCAACGACGCGAACCTGTCACGGTTTGTTGCCGCCGTTCGCGGTCCCTTCCACCCCTTGACACGAGCCACTGGGACGTCATGCAGATTCAAGACCTTCCGTACCCCGACCCAGGCGTGCCGGACGCGCGCTCGGGTCCCCGATTTCTGTGGTGGCTCTTCAGGAACCAGCTGGGCGGGCAGCTCAAGTCGCTGGCGTGGGGACTGCTGCACTTCATGTCCGTCGCCGCGCTGCCGTTCTGCGTCGGTCTCGCCATCCAGGCCGTCGTCGACCGCTCCGGTGCCCGGCTCGCCCTCGCGGGCGGGCTGCTGGCCCTGGTCTGCGTCGGCAACGCCCTCGGCGACACCTTCCTGCACCGCTCCGCGGTCACCAACTGGATCGCCGCTGCCGCCCGCGTCCAGCAACTCCTGGCCCACAAGACCGCCCAGCTGGGCTCCGCGCTGACCCGGCGTGTAGCGGCCGGTGAGGTGGTGGCCGTCTCCACGGGTGACGTCGAGAAGATCGGCTGGTTCGTCGAGGCCTGGTCGCGGTTCACCGCGGCCGCGGTCACCATCGTGCTGGTCTGTGTGGGCCTGGTCGTCTACGAGCCGGCACTGGGCGCGGTGGTGGCCGTGGGGCTGCCGGTCCTCGCGCTCGCGGTGCTGCCACTGCTGCCCCGGGCGACCAGGCGCGCCGACTTCCAGCGGGAGAAGGCCGGACGGGCCACCGAGCTGGCCTCGGACACCGTCGCCGGTCTACGCGTCCTGCGCGGCATCGGTGGTGAGGAACTCTTCCTCGACCGCTACCGCCGCGCCTCCCAGGAGGTCCGCCACGCGGCCGTGCGCAGCGCCCGGATGTGGTCGCTCATCTCGGCGATCCAGGTACTGCTGCCGGGACTGCTGCTGATCGCGGTCGTCTGGTACGGCGTCCATCTGGCCCGCCAGGACCGGATCGGCGTCGGCGAACTGGTCACCGTCTACAGCTCGGTCATGGTCCTCACGTATCCCCTGCGCCACTTCGAAGAGATCGCGATGGCCTACTCCTTCTCGCGGCCCTCGGCTCAACGAGCCGCCCGCGTACTGTCGCTGGAGCGCGCCACGGACACCGGCGGATCGCGCGCCGCCGACCTGCCGTCGGGGGACCTGTACGACCCGGCCACCGGACTGCTGGCGCCCGCCGGTCGGCTCACCGCCGTGGTGTGCGGCGACCCGGACGCGGCGGGCCGGCTGGCGGAACGGCTGGGCGGGCATCCCTCGGAGGCGGGCACATCGGCGCTGCTGGGCGGCGTGCCGCTGGACGAGCTGCCGCTCGACACCGCGCGGACGGCCGTCCTCGTCCAGGACAAGGACCCGGTGCTGCTGTCCGGCTCGCTGCGCGAGCTGCTCGACGTGCCCGCCTCGGGTGACGTCCGGGCCGAGGAGGCGTTGGAGGCCGCGCAGTGCGGGGACGTGCTGGCGGCTCTCGTCCAGGGGTCCCTGGACGCCGAGGACCCGATGGAAGCCCGCATCACCGAACGCGGCCGCTCCCTCTCCGGCGGCCAGCGCCAGCGGCTCGCGCTGGCCCGGTCGCTGATCACGGACCCGGAAGTGCTCGTCCTGGACGAGCCGACCTCGGCCGTCGACTCCCACACGGAGGCGCGGATCGCCGAGGGGGTGCGGGATCTGCGGGAAGGGCGCACGACCGTGGTGTTCACCTCCTCGCCGCTGCTGCTGGACCGCGCGGACCGGGTCGTCCTCGTCCATGAGGGCGAGGTCTCGGCGGTCGGCGTGCACCGCGAACTGGTGCACGAGGAACCCCGGTACCGGGCCGTGGTCACGCGCGAGACCGAAGAAGAGGCCGCCCTGAGCGGCGTGCTGGACGAACTGCACGAACTGGAAGAGATCGAGGAGACAGCATGATCGGCGTGGCGCCACCGGCGTACGACCCGGCGGCCCCGACGACGGCGCACACCCTGCCCGTCGGCGCCGCCACGACCGTACGCGCCTACGTGACCGAACTGTTCCGCCGGCACCGCCGAGCCTTCCTGCTCCTCGTCACCGTCAACACGGTCGCCGTGGTGGCTTCTATGGCGGGCCCGTGGCTGCTGGGCGGGCTCGTGGAGCGCGTGTCGGACGGGGCGCGTGAACTTCATCTGGGACTGACGGCCGGGCTGTTCGCCCTCGCGCTGGCCGTGCAGGCCACGTTCGTGCGGGAGGTGCGGCTGCGCGGCGCGATGCTCGGCGAGCGGATGCTGGCCGACCTGCGCGAGGACTTCCTCGTCCGGTCGGTCGGGCTGCCGCCGGGAGTCCTGGAACGGGCCGGGACGGGCGACCTGCTGTCCCGGATCACGACCGACATCGACCGGCTCGCCAACGCGATGCGCGAAGCCGTGCCCCAGCTGGCGATCGGTGTGGTGTGGGCGGCCCTGCTGCTGGGCGGCCTCGTGATCACGGCGCCGCCGCTCGCGGCCGCCGTACTGCTGGCCGTGCCGCTGCTGGTCGTCGGCTGCCGCTGGTACTTCAGGCGGGCGCCGTCTGCCTACCGCTCGGAGGCCGCCGGGTACGCCGCCGTGGCGGCCGCGCTCGCGGAGACCGTGGACGCGGGGCGCACCGTCGAGGCCCACCGGCTCGGCGCCCGCCGCATCGCGCTGTCGGAGCGCCGGATCAAGGAATGGACGGCCTGGGAGCGCTACACACTCTGGCTGCGGTCGGTGCTCTTCCCAGTCATCAACGTCACCCACGTGACGGTCCTCGCCTCGGTGCTGATGGTCGGCGGCGTGTTCGTCCTGCAGGGCTGGATCGGGGTCGGTCAGCTGACCACCGGCGCGCTGATCGCGCAGATGCTCGTCGATCCGGTCGGGCTCATCCTGCGCTGGTACGACGAGCTGCAGGTGGCCCAGGTGTCGCTGGCACGTCTGGTCGGCGTCCGGGACATCGAACCGGACGCCGGGGACGACGCGCTCGCGCCCGACGGACGGGACGTGCACGCGGACCGGGTGCACTTCGGCTACCGCGAGGGCGTGGATGTGCTGCGCAAGGTGTCCCTCGAGGTGGCGCCCGGCACCAGGCTGGCGCTGGTCGGCCCCTCGGGCGCGGGCAAGTCCACCCTCGGCAGGCTGCTGGCCGGGATCTACGGGCCCCGGGCCGGCCGGATCACCCTGGGTGGCGCCGAACTCTCCCGGATGCCCGCGGAACGGGTTCGCTCGCACGTGGCCCTGGTCAACCAGGAGCACCACGTCTTCGTGGGCTCCCTGCGTGACAACCTCCTCCTGGCCCGCACCGAGGCCGGCGACGCCGAGCTGTGGGCGGCGCTCGGTGCGGTGGACGCGGACGGGTGGGCGCGTGCCCTCGACGACGGGCTGGACACGGAGGTCGGCTCGGGCGGGTTCGCGCTCACCCCGGCCCAGGCCCAGCAGATCGCGCTGGCCCGCCTGGTGCTGGCCGACCCGCACACGCTGGTCCTGGACGAGGCGACCTCCCTGCTCGACCCGCGCGCGGCACGCCACCTGGAACGCTCCCTGGCCCGCGTCCTCGACGGCCGCACGGTGGTCGCGATCGCCCACCGCCTGCACACCGCCCACGACGCGGACGTCATCGCCGTCGTCGAGGACGGCCGGATCAGCGAGCTCGGCAGCCACGACGAGCTGGTCGCGGCGGACGGCGCGTACGCGGCACTGTGGCGCTCGTGGCACGGCTGACCGGTGAGCTCCGCCGCGGGTGTCCGCGGGGGCGGGGGCCGGGGACGGGGTCCGCGGGCGGGGGGCGGACGGCCGGGCGGGGCTGTCGCAGTACGGGCTGACTGGGCGCGGGGGCGGTGGTGCGGCGGCCTCTTCGGGGGTCGCCCCACCGGGCGTGGTTCTGTCGGGGGCGCTCTCATCGGGGGCGCTACCACCGGGGTGCGTGCCGTGCGGTCGCGGCTCAGGTGAACTGAGCGGGGAATCCGGGGGCGGACCGTATAGGCGCTGCGTGGCTGCCGGGCGGCGGGACAGGTGTGCGGGATGTGCGGTCGCCGCGCGGGCCGGCAGGCGCCGGGACGGCGTGCGGGTTGCGGCGTCGCCGCCCGGACGACCGGACACCAGCATCGGCGTGCGACCTGTTCGACCGCCCCGCGGACGACCGGGCGCTGGCATCGACATGCAGCCTCTTCGACCACCCCACGAACGACCAGACACCGGATCGACACGCGACCTCTTCGACCACCCCACGAACGACCAGACACCGAGGTCGGCGTGCGATTCGTTCGGTCGATGCCCGGGCCGCCGGGCGCCGGGATCGGCGTGCGGGTTGCGGCGACGCCGTGCGTGTTGCCGGACCGGGCCGTCGGGGTCCCGGCTGTGCGGGGCCTGGTCCGGGACGTGTGATCCTCGGCCCGTGTCCGTGCCGTTGCGCGGTTCCGAAGAGGGGTGGAAGGCTGGATAGCGGCACCGGCTCGAGGAGTACCCGCGGAGCATGCGCCGGCTCGTCGTCAGGCGCCGCGCGTGCCCCGGACGACTGCATGCCGACCGCCGACCACGGGGAGGACGCGCCCGCCCCCGCCACCTGGAGGTACCCGTGAACAACGCCGACGGATGGGGAGACGACGTCTACCAGCCCGACGCATCCGAGCAGAGGGAAGACACGGGGCTGCTCGACGCGGAGGACACCCTGGAGAACGATGGAGTCGGCGACCCCCTCGACCGGGGCTGGTCCCCTCCGGAACGCCCCTGGGCCGTGGAGCACACCGGCGTGACGGCCGCCGAGCGCCGGGAGGGCGAGACGCTGGACCAGCGGCTCGCCGAGGAGCTGCCCGATCTCGCCGCCCCCGACGACGGCGACGGCATCGGCGACTGCGCGGGCACCGACGGAGAACCGCTGGACAACGAGGTCGGCGCCGTCCGCTCCGGCCGCCTCGTGGCACCCGACGAGGGTGCGCACGAGGACGAGGAGAGTGCGCTGGTCGCCACGGACGTGGGCATCGACGGTGCCGCCGCCTCCGCCGAGGAGGCCGCGGTGCACATCGTCGACGAGGACGCCCTGTCCGGCTGATCCCACCGTCCCCGCGCCGTCGGCCGTCTCGCCGACGCCGGACGAGGAGCACCCATGCAGCAGGACAAGCACCCCGACTACCGCCCGGTCGTCTTCCGCGACCGCGCCGCCGGTTACGCCTTTCTCACCCGGTCCACCGCGACCAGCGACCAGACCATCGAGTGGGACGACGGCGAGAGCTACCCGGTCGTGGACGTGGAGATCTCCTCGGAGAGCCACCCCTTCTACACCGGCAAGGCCCGGACAGTGGACTCCGAGGGCCGCGTCGCCCGGTTCGAACGGCGATACGGCGGCGGGGAAGGCCAGAGTCCCGGCGGGTCGTGAGCGCTCACCGAGGCGGGACGGTGAGGCGACGGCTGCGACGAGCCGCCTCCTCGGACGCTTCGGAAGAATCCGCGGATCCCTCGGGCGAACCGGCGCATACCTCAGATGACGTTGAGCGCCGCCGCGCAGCCCACTCCCCCGAGCAGCATGAACGCCGGCATCAGCACCTTGAGCTCGACCCAGCTGCCCGCCCGGAACCGCATCGCCTTGGGCGGGCCGATCGGGTACCAGCGCTTGCGGCCCACCGGGATCGGCCACAGGATCGGGCAGCCGGAGACGGTCAGCGCGTCCCCGATGTCGTGCACCAGCGCGCCCAGCACGATCGGCAGGCCCAGCCACAGGTACTCCTGGCCCGGCGCCGTGAACAGCCAGTCGGCGCCGTTGCCCGGCTTGTCCAGCACACCGGCGAGGATCCACGAGCTGGTCGCGGCCAGCAGCCAGACCAGGACGTCGGCGCTGGAGCCACGGGTCGCCCGCCACAGCAGACCCTCGATGGCCAGCACCATGTGCACGAACAGGAGCGCCAGCACGGCCCAGCGGCCACCGGTGATCGCCGCCACCGAGCCGCCCGCGCCGATCAGGGCGGCCCACAGCCAGGTGTGCGTGAGCGTGCGGTGCCCGCCGGAGCGGCGAGGGTCGCCCTGTTTCTTCGTGGCCTTGTAGACGGCGTAGGAGAGCTTGTCGACGATCTCGCACAGCCCACGCGAGAGGGGTCCGAAGGCCCGCGAAATGGTGGCCGCCTTGTGGTCGAGGTCCGGGGCGAGTGCGGCACCGGCGCAGATCAGCGCGCCGCACAGGACGACGGGCCAGGGCATCGGGTGCCCGGCCGCGGCGGCGGCCGCCCCGACGCCGAGCCAGGCGGCGGCCCCGGACAGTGAGTGTGCTGGTCCCATCATCGCCGTTGCCCGCCCCATTCCTCGTGTGCCGCTGTCCAGTTGACCGGGTGCGTTGACGCTCCGTCGGCGACACAGCGTAGCGTTCGCGATCTTCCTGCCGGCAACCGATTCCCCTATAGGGCAAGAGGGCAGGCAAGATGGGTGGGTGACCCTCATCGATCAGCTGCCGCCGACCGCCGACCCCGACGCCCTCTACGAAGCCTTCGAGGCGTGGGCCGAGGAGCGCGGGCTCACGCTCTATCCCCACCAGGAGGAGGCGCTGATCGAGGTGGTCTCCGGTGCGAACGTGATCGTCTCGACGCCCACAGGTTCCGGCAAGAGCATGATCGCCGCAGCCGCCCATTTCGCCGCGCTGGCTCGTGACGAGGTCACCTTCTACACCGCTCCGATCAAGGCGCTGGTCTCGGAGAAGTTCTTCGAGCTGTGCAAGATCTTCGGCACCGAGAACGTCGGGATGCTGACCGGGGACGCGTCCGTCAACGCCGACGCGCCCGTCATCTGCTGCACCGCCGAGGTGCTCGCGTCGATCGCTCTGCGCGACGGCAAGGACGCGGACGTCGGCCAGGTCGTGATGGACGAGTTCCATTTCTACGCGGAGGGGGACCGCGGCTGGGCCTGGCAGATCCCGATCCTGGAACTTCCCCAGGCGCAGTTCGTCCTGATGTCGGCCACGCTCGGCGACGTCTCGATGTTCGAGAAGGATCTCACCCGGCGCACCGGCCGCCCGACGGCGGTGGTCCGCTCGGCGACCCGTCCCGTGCCGCTGTCGTACGCGTACCGGTTCACTCCGCTCACCGAGACGCTGACCGAGCTGCTGGAGACCAAGCAGGCGCCGGTCTACATCGTGCACTTCACGCAGGCCCAGGCCGTGGAGCGGGCGCAGGCGCTGATGAGCATCAACATGTGCACGCGCGAGGAGAAGGAGCAGATCGCGGAGCTGATCGGCAACTTCCGCTTCACCACCAAGTTCGGCCGCAACCTCTCGCGGTACGTACGGCACGGCATCGGGGTCCATCACGCCGGCATGCTGCCCAAGTACCGGCGCCTGGTGGAGAAGCTGGCGCAGGCGGGTCTGCTGAAGGTCATCTGCGGCACGGACACGCTCGGCGTGGGTGTCAACGTGCCCATCCGGACCGTGCTGTTCACCGCGCTGACCAAGTACGACGGCACCCGCGTCCGCACCCTGCGCGCCCGCGAGTTCCACCAGATCGCGGGCCGCGCCGGGCGGGCGGGCTTCGACACGGCGGGCTTCGTCGTAGCCCAGGCCCCCGAGCATGTCGTCGAGAACGAGAAGGCGCTCGCCAAGGCGGGCGACGACCCGAAGAAGCGCCGGAAGGTCGTCCGCAAGAAGGCGCCCGAGGGATTCGTAGGGTGGACGGAGAACACCTTCGAGAAGCTCATCTCCTCCGAGCCGGAGCCGCTGACCTCCCGTTTCCGGGTGACGCACACGATGCTGCTGTCGGTGATCGCCCGGCCCGGCAACGCCTTCGAGGCGATGCGGCACCTCCTGGAGGACAACCACGAGCCGCGCAAGCAGCAGCTCAGGCACATCCGGCGGGCGATCGCCATCTACCGCTCGCTCCTGGACGGCGGCATCGTCGAGAAACTCGACAAGCCGGACGCGGAGGGCCGCATCGTCCGTCTCACGGTCGACCTCCAGCAGGACTTCGCGCTGAACCAGCCGCTGTCCACCTTCGCGCTCGCCGCGTTCGAGCTCCTCGACCCCGAGTCGCCGTCCTACGCCCTGGACATGGTCTCCGTCGTCGAGTCCACGCTGGACGACCCGCGGCAGATCCTCGCCGCCCAGCAGAACAAGGCGCGCGGCGAGGCGGTGGCCGCGATGAAGGCGGACGGCGTCGAGTACGAGGAGCGCATGGAGCGCCTCCAGGACATCACGTACCCGAAGCCCCTGGAGGAACTCCTCTTCCACGCGTACAACACCTACCGCAAGAGCCACCCCTGGGTCGGCGACCATCCACTGTCGCCGAAGTCCGTCATCCGTGACATGTACGAACGGGCCATGTCCTTCACGGAGTTGGTGTCCTACTACGAGCTGGCCCGCACCGAGGGCATCGTGCTGCGCTACCTCGCGAGCGCCTACAAGGCCCTGGACCACACCGTCCCCGACGACCTCAAGTCCGAAGACCTTCAGGACCTGATCGAGTGGCTCGGCGAGATGGTGCGCCAGGTCGACTCCAGCCTGCTGGACGAATGGGAGCAGCTCGCCAACCCGGAGGAGATGACCGCCGAGGAGGCCCAGGAGAAGGCCGACGAGGTCAAGCCGGTCACCACCAACGCGCGCGCCTTCCGCGTCCTCGTCCGCAACGCGATGTTCCGCCGCGTGGAGCTCGCCGCGCTCGACCAGGTCGACGAGCTCGGCGAGTTGGACGCCGAGGCCGGCTGGGACGCCGAGGCCTGGGGCGAGGCGATGGACAAGTACTGGGACGAGTACGACGCCCTCGGCACCGGTCCCGACGCCCGCGGCCCCAAGCTGCTCGTCATCGAGGAGGAGCCGCAGAACGGCCTGTGGCGCGTCCGCCAGATCTTCGACGACCCGAACGACGATCATGACTGGGGCATCAGCGCGGAGATCGACCTCGCGGCCTCCGACGCGGAGGGCCGCGCGATCGTCCGTGTCACCGACGTCGGCCAGCTGTGAACACAGGAGAATCCCACCCATGACGACGAACGCGGCCGAGAGGCTCGTCGACCTGCTCGACCTGGAGCAGATCGAGGTCAACATCTTCCGTGGCCGCAGCCCGCAGGAGTCCCTGCAGCGGGTCTTCGGCGGCCAGGTGGCGGGCCAGGCACTGGTCGCCGCCGGGCGCACCACGGACGGCGAACGTCCGGTGCACTCGCTGCACGCGTACTTCCTGCGCCCGGGCCGGCCGGGCGTGCCGATCGTGTACCAGGTCGAGCGGGTGCGGGACGGCCGGTCGTTCACGACCCGCCGGGTCACCGCGGTGCAGCAGGGCCGCACGATCTTCAATCTCACCGCCTCCTTTCACAAGCCTGAACAGGGGAGCTTCGAGCACCAGCTGCCGCCCGCCCGCAAGATCCCGGACCCTGAGTCCCTGCCGACGGTCGCGGAAGAGATCCGGGAGCATCTGGGCACGCTGCCGGAGCAGTTGGAGCGAATGGCCCGCCGTCAGCCGTTCGACATCCGTTATGTGGACCGGCTGCGCTGGACCGCCGAGGAGGTCAAGGACGCCGAGCCGCGCAGCGCGGTGTGGATGCGCGCGGTCGGACCGCTGGGCGACGACCCGCTCGTGCACACCTGCGCGCTGACCTACGCCAGCGACATGACCCTCCTCGACGCCGTCCGCATCCCGGTCGAACCCCTGTGGGGGCCGCGCGGGTTCGACATGGCGTCGCTGGACCACGCCATGTGGTTCCACCGGCCGTTCCGGGCCGACGAATGGCTCCTGTACGACCAGGAGTCGCCGGTCGCGGTGGGAGGTCGCGGGCTGGCACGCGGCCGGATCTACGACCGCGAGGGGCGACTGGTCGTGTCCGTCGTGCAGGAGGGCTTGTTCAGGAAGCTGGGCTGACCTGATCTGACCTTTGCCGATGCAGCTGGGGCCCGCGTCGCGCCGTCCGGTGCGACGCGGTACGCGCAGGGCGGCGGATTGACCGCCGAACGGTTCCCAGATGTTGAGCCACGGGGTAAGCGTGGCAGATGCCTCGGTGATCAATGCCAGGAGTCCCTGACCGCTTCGGCTTGCACGGCGGGCCACTGCTGCCAATGACCGCGAGCAAACGAGCGGCCGACTTACTCCATGCCGAAGAGAGGCTCGACGTGGCGGGCAGGCTCACGTCGGCATCCAGCATCGAACGGCACCTCGAACCATTGGCAGTTCGACAGGCGAACACGCGCAGCTCGCCTGAGCGCCCGAGTCCAGGGGCCACCATCGATCACTGGCACCGGTGCCGCCGGAAGCGCCGGCCGAGGAAGTCGAAGCCCTCGTCAATGGGCGCGGGCCATGAGGCTGATCAGGTCGAAGAGCACGGTCGCGGCGGCGATCGAGGTGATCTCGGCGTGGTCGTAGGCGGGAGACACCTCCACGACATCGCCGCCCACGAGGTTCAACCCGGTCAACCCGCGCAGTACCCGCAGGAGTTCCCGGCTGGTCAGCCCGCCGGCCTCCGGGGTTCCGGTGCCCGGTGCGAAGGCCGGGTCCAGGACGTCGATGTCGACGGACAGGTAGACCGGGAGGTCGTCCACCCGTTCGGTGATCGCCTGGATCGCACCGGCCGTTCCGAGCAGATCAATGTCGCCGGCCCGGATCGTACGGAAGCCGAGACGCTTGTCCGCGTCCATGTCCGCTCGGTCGTAGACAGGGCCGCGGATGCCCACATGGATGGAATGGTCCTCGATCAGCAGGCCCTCTTCGAATGCGCGGCGGAACACGGTGCCGTGTGTCGTCGGCGCGTGGAAGTACGTGTCCCAGGTGTCCAGGTGCGCGTCGAAGTGCACGAGGGCGACAGGCCCGTGCTCCGCCACCGCCGTCCGGAGCATCGGCAGCGCGATCGTGTGGTCACCGCCGATCGCCAGTACCTTGCGGCCGCCGTGTGCCACGTCCCGGGCGTGGTCGGTGATCTGGCCGAGCGCCCTGTCTATCGAGAACGGGGTCACCGGGACGTCACCGGCGTCGACGACCTGGATGGCGGTGAACGGTGAGATGTCCAGCTCCACGTGGTACTCCGGGCGCAGGTGGCGGGACGCCTGGCGAACGGCCATCGGGCCGAACCGGGCACCGGGCCGGTAGGACGTACCGGCGTCGAACGGCACTCCGAGGACGGCGACGTCGTAGTCGCCGACTCGGTCTATCTCCGGCACCCGCGCGAAGCTTCCGCTCCCGGCGAAGCGCGGAACGCTCGTGCCGTCCACGGGGCGTACCGGGTCACGGGACGGGTCGGGCATGGGAGTTCCTCTTCCGGGTTCAGGGAGTGCTCAGGCACGGGCACGGGTGGAGCCGCCGTTGGGCTGGAGGATCTGGCCGATGATCGCCCCCGCACCGGGCGAGGCCAGGAAGGCGACGGCCGCGGCGATCTCGCCGGGCTCCGCCAGTCGGCCGACGGGCATCAACCGCCGGTAGCGGGTCCGCATCTCCTCCAGCGTCACACCGGCGTCGGCGGCGTCCACCCTCAGCTGATCGGTGTCCACATAGGACGGGGCGACGCAGTTCGTGAGGATCTGCTGGGGACCCAGTTCACGGGCCAGTCCCTTGACCAGAGCGATCAGGCCGGCCTTCGAGGCGGCGTAGGCCGTGGCGTTGCGCTGCCCGATCACACCCCATTCCGAGGCGATGACCACGATCCGGCCGTGGCCAAGATCCCGCATTCCCGGCAATACGGCCTGTATGACCCGGAAATGCCCGGACAGGTTCACATCGATGTGATGCCACCAGTCCTCGGGCTTCTGGTCGAGGAACGGTCCCATCGACATCGCCGCGGCGTTGGCCACCAGGACCCCCACCGGGCCGGCCCGCCGCTCCACGCGGGCGAGCATGGTGCCCATCGCGGCCGGATCAGCGATGTCGGCGGGCGCGGCGATCCCGCCGATCCGGTCGGCAAGTTCCGACAGCCGTCCGTCGTCGGCGACGTCGTTCACGGCGACGGTGTGACCGTCCGCGGCCAGCCGCAGCGCGCAGGCCCGGCCGATGCCCTGGACGGCTCCGGTGACCAGGGCGATGCCACTGCGCCCGGGGCGTGCGTCCGATGCCATGTCAGATCACCGCTCCGGCGTTCGGGGACAGCACGTCCCCGCAGTACATGCGCCCCTCGGTGGCCAGGTAACGCACCGTGTACGCGACCTCGGCCGGGGTGACCAGCCGCCCCAGGGGCAGGGTGGCCAGGTAGGCCGGCTCACGCCACGGAGAGTCCGGGGCCAGCAGCGGTGTGTCGGTGGGGCCGGGGGCGACGATGTTGACCCGGATCCCCGAGTCGGCCACTTCCAGCGCCAGCGACTTGGCGAAGCCGAGCACCGCGCCCTTGGCTGCCACGTAGTGCAGGTCGCCTGTACTGCCCGCGAGGGCCAGTTCGGAGGAGATCACGACCACGCTCCCCGTGCCGGCGTCGAGTAGGTGCGGCATGGCGGCGGCGCAGGTGTTCACCGTGCCGCCCAGGACGACGTCGAGCATGCGGGTCCACTGGGCGGTGGTGATGTCGCCGACGTCGATGCCGTCCTCGTAGTACCCGGCGGCGGTCACGACCAGGTCGAGTCGGCCGAACCGCTCGGCCGCGCGGTCGACGGCGTCCGCGACCGCGCGGCGATCGGCCACATCGGCGATGAGCGGCAGATCCGTACGGGAAGGGTGGAGATCCAGCCCGGCGATCCGCCAGCCCGCCTCGCTCAGCACCTCGGCGGTCGCGGCGCCGATACCGCCGGCGGCGCCGGTGATCAGGGCGACCCGGCCGCTCATGCTCCGCCCTCGTCGAGCGCCACCGAATGAAGGGCGGAGGCAGGGGACACATCTCGCTCCGGCCGGAACACCCACCAGCTCACCATCGCGCCGATCGCTCCCAGCGCCCCCGTCATGATCAGCAGTCCCCAGTCGAGGTACCACACTCCGTTCAGGGCGCGCGGCCAGGCGATGTTCACCGACTCGAAGATCACCCACACCCCGGCCGCGAGGGTCACCGGTGTGCCCCACCGGCCCATGGACACCTCGCCGGGCGCCCAGGTACCGCGCAGCCGAACGTAGACCGCGCCGAGCACGGGCAGCGCGTAGGAGAGGTAGAACCCGGCGTTGGCGAAGGAGAGCAGCAGGACGTAGACCTTCGACGCGCTGATGAAGAGCAGGGATCCGGCGATGACAGCGGTCAGCACGATCGCGTTCCGGGGCACTCGCTCGGTGCCGGACAGCCTGCCCAGCAGCCGCGCGCCGGGGATGGCCCGGTCGCGGGCACCGGCCCAGATCGCCCGGCTCACCGCTGCCTGCACCGCCATGAGGCTGGCCGTGAACCCGACGACCAGGGCGATGAGCAGTGCCTTGCCGGTCGAGGAACCGAGCTGCGCCTGCAGGGTGGTCGCGACCGGATCCGAGTCCTTACCGCTCAGCACGGCTCCGATGTCCGGCATGGCCAGCAGGATGCCGAGGCTGGCGAACATGATGAGCAGGCCGACGGCCGCCAGGGCCAGCGGCATGGCCTTGGGCAGTACCCGCCGGGACTCCTTGACCTCCTCGGCGATGGAGCCGGCCGACTCGAATCCGACGAACGACCAGCCCGCCATGGCGACCGCGCCGAGGAACGGTCCGAGGAGCCACTGCGAGCCGTGTGCGGTGCCCCCGCCGCTCAGGATGACCGAGAGAGGGTGGGCACGGTGGAGGAAGAGCAGGGCGATCCCGATGCCGAGGGTGGCGACGAGCTCCGCCGTGAGGCTGCAGTACAGCAGTATCTTCAGTACCCGCCCTCCGATCATGTTGGCGGCCGAGCCGAACAGCAGCACTCCCAGCGCGATCAGCGCCTGCGTCGTACCGCTGACGTCGGTGAGGCCGATCGCCGCGATGAGGAATCCGGACGCCGCGTAGGCCAGCGCCGACAACGCGAGGGTGAGTCCCCACATGTAGGCCCAGTTGGTGAACCATCCGTAGCGGGGGCCGATCAGGTGGCGTGCCCACTGGTAGACGCTGCCTTGCAGCGGCCAGCGGGACACCAGTTCGCCGAAGACACCGGAGACCAGCAGCTGGCCGACAAGGACCACCGGGAACGCCCACCAGAAGGCGGGACCGGCGGTCACGATGCCGAGGGCGAACACCCCGTAGAGACCGACGATCGGGGAGACGTCCGAGAAGGCGAGGGCGAACGCCGATCTCATCGTGTACTGCTGCTTGAGTCCTTCGTCGGCGGCTGTGCCGGTCTCGGTGGGAGTGCCGGTCTCGGCGGTGGGCGGGACCGGCGGGGCGGTCGCGGTGTCTTCGGGCATGGCGATTCCTGTCGAGGGGACGGCCGTTCGGCCGCCGTGGGCGTACGGGAAGGACACGGCAGGCGCCCTTGCCCGCGGTGCGAACGGTGGTGGACAGACAGGCGGTGAAGCCGATCGGCGGTGGACCGGCGGAACAGACTGGTCCCCGACTCAGGGGTGCCGCGGTTCCCAGTAGGCCTCTTCGGGGATCCGGGGCCGCGGGCATATGCGCGGGGCGAGGTCCAGGGAGGCGGTATGGCGGGCGACCTCCGCGACGGTGGTGATCCACAGGCCGGGCAGCGCCTTCATCCGCTCGATGAGCCGCTCCAGCGCCTCGGCGCGCGAGGGGCGGCCGGACAGGAACGGGTGGCAGGTGAGGACGAAGCAGGCACCGAGGCGGTGCATGGCCTCCAGCTCCCAGGTCCACATCTCCAGCACCTTGGCGGGGCTCTCGATCACTCCGGATCCGATGAGCCCGGGCAGGAACGCGTACTGCTCCCAGTCGTCCAGCCCCCAGGAAACGGGCACCTGCACGATGCTGCCTGCCTGCGGCCGTTCGTCCACCGCCAGCCGGTAGGGGTGGTCGGCGTCCATGAGGCTGGAGTCGTACAGGAATCCGCGCTCCTGAAGCAGCCGCGGGGTGTGGTAGTTCAGCTCCCACATCGGCGCCCGGTAGCCGACCGGCGTGACGCCCGCCACCTCCTGCAGGGCCTTGATCCCCAGGTCCAGCATGTCGGCCTCGGTCGCGGCGTCCATGCCCACGGTGTTCTCGTGGAAATAGCTGTGGTGGGCCACTTCGTGACCTGCCTCGGCCACCGACCTCACTGTCGCCGGGTAGCGGTGCGCCGTGTACCCGGGGACGAAGAACGTGGCCCTGATGTCGTGGCGTTCCAGCATGTCCAGGATCCGGGGCACCCCGACCAGCGGTCCGTACGACTGATGACTCATCGGACTCATGCGGTCGACCGACGAGATGTCGGTGCTGAGCACAGCGGCTTCGGCGTCCATGTCGAAGGTCAGGCAGGCGGCCGCCGTGAAGCCCTCGGGCCAGCCGATGCGTCCGGCCGCCGTGTTCGCATCACGCTGATAGGCATCGGGTCCGGTCATCGCCACACACTCCGCTCGTTCACTCGATGCGCACAGCATGCGAACAGCCCGCGCGGATCCGCCATGCGACCGGGACGCAGAACTTCCACCCGCCGTCATACCGGGGTATGAGCCGGCATGGCCCCCAGCGCCGGTAACGCCTTCAATGCCGGTAACACGGAATTCACGCCGGTCTCATCAGTGGGGTGACCAGCGGGAATAGGTTCACCGCCGGAGAGCACCCGCAGGCGGATAGCTGGGAGGCGAGGAAGCGATGGCGGTGACCGTGGGTGAACTTCTCGCCATGCCGCACCTGCAGATGTCGCTGCACGCCGGTGCCCGTGGCCTGGACCGCGAGGTCAGCTGGGTTCACCCGTCCGACCTGCCCAACCCCTGGGCGTGGCTCGCCTCGGGCGAGCTGCTGCTGACCAACGGCACGGGACTGGCCGCCGATTCACAAGGACAGGCCTCCTTCATCGAGAGGCTCGCCGAGGCCGGCCCCAGCGCCTTCGGCCTGGGCCTTGGCACTGGGGGTCCGCCCTTGACCCGTGCCCTCACCGATCGAGCCGACGAGCTGTCGCTACCGGTCGTGTCCGTGCCCTACAGCGTGCCGTTCAGCGCGGTCGTGCGGGCGGTGGCCGATGTCAACGAGGATGAGGGGGCCCGGCAGCTGGCAGGTGTCGCGCGGCTGTACGCGTTGCTGCGGACCTCGATGGCCAGGGGCCTGTCCGGACCGGAGATGTTCGGCAGACTCGGCCGAGAGCTGGACGCGCGACTGTACCTGGTCGATCCCGCGACCGGCCTGTCGCTGTTCGAAGAGGGTCCCGAGACCAGCTTCGCCGATGCTCTGGCCGCCGAGTTCGCGGCGCATTCCCAGGCCATGCCGGGCGTGCTGCGGCTGCGCCGCCGGGAATCCGGCAGCCGGTGGGCCGTGGCGCTGGCCGTCGCCGTGCCGGGCGACCAGCCGACGGCGCTGGTCGCCGAGCCGACCGGGGAGCAACTGCCCAGTCTCGGACTGCTCCAACACGTCGCGACGGTCGGCGCGCTGGAACTGACCCAGCTCGCAGCGGATCGAGAAAGCCGCCGCCGTCGCGGCGCCGAACTGCTCCGGCAACTGCTGGAGCACAGGCTCGATCCGACGGCTGCCGAGTATCAGTTGGCGGACAGCGGCATCGCACTGGCCGACTCCGTCCTCCTCCTCACCCCGGCCGCGTGCGACAGCGTCGCCGACGAGGTCCATCGCCGCCTGTCCAGACTGCGCGTCCCCCACCTGTTGCTGCGCCGCGACGACAGCCTGCACATCGTGATGGACGACCGCCCGGAGCGGCTGGAGCAGATCCTGCGGGGCTCCTCGGCGCCGATAGGCGTGAGCGACCGGATCGGTTCGGCGGGGCGCATTCCCGAAGCCCGGCAAGAGGCCCACTGGGCGCTGGGAGCCGCCAAGGCCGAGAACCGGCGTGTGGTCCGGTACGGGGACGAGACCGCGCTGCCGCTGCCCCGTACCCCTGCCGAGGCGCAGGTCCTGGTGTCCAGGGTGCTGGGCGCGCTGATGGCGCACGACGCCGAGCACGACACCGAATACCTGCACACCCTCCGGGTCACACTGCGCCGCAACCGGTCCTGGCAGCTGGCCGCCGACGAACTGCACATCCACAAACAGACCCTCGGCTACCGGCTGCGCAAGATCGAGCAGTTGACGGGCCGCGGCGTCACCCAGACCGACCACATCGCGGAGCTGTGGTTCGCCATCCGAGCCCACGACCTGGTCCACAGCCGCGGTACGCCCCGCGGCTGAATCCCGGGTGGCCGCAGCAGTGGGGCGGGCCGGCCATCCGGAAGGCCGGGCCACCCGGAAGGTCCGTGCGTACAGTCAACTCCCAGCTTCGGGTGCGGGTATCGAGGCAAGGACGTCGCAAGGCCCCTCGACTGCGGTGATCTCCCAGCGGCGAGCGTAC
Organism: Streptomyces sp. SA15; assembly: GCF_002291145.1. Taxonomy (GTDB): domain Bacteria; phylum Actinomycetota; class Actinomycetes; order Streptomycetales; family Streptomycetaceae; genus Streptomyces. The sequence continues at coordinate 15,655 of NZ_NTGE01000073.1, read as the reverse complement.
GGAACGCCGCTCGCGTCGGTGTCGCTGATCAGCAGCCCGGCGGATCCGAGCAGGCCGGGGGCGAGCGTCCGGGTTTCGCGGTGCGGCAGAGTCGAACGTCCGACGGTCCAGCGGTCGCCCACGACCCGGCCGAGCGACACCTCGCAGTCGAGCATCTCCCGGACTCGGCCGAGGTCCGCGGCTCCTGCCACCAGTTCCGCCAGCGGGGCATGGTTCGGCAGCGGCTCGGACCGGCTGCGGGCGTAGCCGAACCACGATCCCGTCCGCACCAGCAGCGCGACGCTGCCGGACTGCGGATCGGTCAACTCCACAGCGGCGCACGGCGTGACCGCGTCCGTGTCGGGGCGCCAGTGCTCGATGTACGGTGCGTGCAGGCCTTTCTCCACCAGCATCGGTCCCCGCCAGGTCAGCAGCCCGGCGTCCGGAACAGACGTGGGCGCGAAGTCGATGCCGCGTTTCCAGTGGAAGGCACTGTCGACATGGTGCAACTGCCCGGCGAAACCCTCTTGCCGCGCCAGGTCGAGCAGCTGTCCGAACGTGAGATCGCCGAGGCTCCGACTGCCTCGGGGGTGCGGCCGGTCAGCGGTCTGCCGCAGGTCGGCGTAGCGGGTGGCACCCTGCACCCAGGTGACGGTGCTGGTGACATCACGGGTGCCGTCGCCGTTGACGAGAAGTGAGCGATGCCAGACCCCCGGCAGCTCGAGAAGGTCGGGGCTGGTTCGAGTCACGCGATTCCTCTTGGCTCGGGATGGAACGGACCGGTGGGTACGCGCGGAGGACCGATCGCACGCTGACCCGTGGGGACGCCGAGCAAAGCGGCAAGCTGTTACCGCCCCCGTACCGCCGCATTACTCCGCGCGAAACACCACGTCGGAGAGGCATGCGTCCTGGAACCCGGCCCGAAGGCGGGCCCTGTGCCCGGGCGCGCGACCAGATCGCCGCGTTCCTGTTCATACCCCGGTACGGGCGTGCGCCGGAGTTTTGCGTCCCAGTCGGATGGCCCAGCGCCTCACCGTCGAGCAGCCTGGTCGCACCCGCCGGGTGGCTGGGTGGGAATGACGCAGGCGTGTGCGTCCGACGGGCCCCGACCTGCTCCAAGACCTTGATGGAGGACCTATGGAAACGTCCAGACGAGCGAACCGCGCCGTGCGCGAGGCGCTCATCGCAGGGCTGGGGAGGCGGGGCTTCCTGCGCGCGGTGGCAGCGGTGACCGGGGCCGGCGGAAGTCTGCTGGGCGCACAGGCCGCGTCGGGTGCGTCAGGGTCTCCGTCCACCGCCGCGCCGTCCATGTTCCCGCGGGAGATACTCCAACCCGGAAAGGGACCCATCCACGGTCAGCATTACCTCCCCTCCCTCCCGAGCCAGGTGCGTTGGGGCTATGTGCCGGCCCTGGGCAGCGAGCCCGTGGCGCGTATGCGGTCGGGTGAGACGATCACCGTGGACACGGTGTCGCACGAGGGCATCCTGGAAGACCAGGGCCGCGACCCGGTGGCGTACTTCGGCCGGCAGGGCGTACCGCGCGATCAGGTGCTCGACGACGCCGTCGCGGTCGCCGCGGACTACTCCCGCACCGAGCGGAACTTCGACGTGGACGGTCCGCACGTGGTCACGGGGCCGGTCCACGTGGACGGCGCCGAGCCGGGAGACGTCCTGAAGGTCGAAATGCTCTCGATGCTGTTGCGCGTACCGTACGGTGTCGTCTCCAGCCGTCACGGCAAGGGCGCCCTGCCCCGGCTCGCCGGAGGCGGCGTGCCGGCGGGGATCACCATGGACGAGATCATGCCGCCGGTGGCTACGGACGGGCGGGCCACGGGCGATCCCACCCACTACGGCGACGTCTCGGTCTTCACGCCGGTGCGCCGCGGGCGGGGCGGCGTGCCCAGCGGTGTGATGCCACGCGGCACGTCGGGGGAGGTCGTCTTCCCGCTGCACCCGTTCATGGGCATGATGGGCGTGGCATTCGCCCCTGGCGACACCCTTGCCGCCCCGTCGCTCAACTCCATCCCGCCCACCCTCGGCGGCGGCAACATCGACATCAACCTTCTGGGCGTGGGTGCCACCTTCTTCCTGCCCGTGTACGCCGAGGGCGCGCTGTTCTACACCGGTGACTCGCACATGGCCATGGGCGACGGCGAGGTGGCGCTCACCGCGATGGAGGGATCCCTGCGTGCCACGTTCCGACTCACCGTGTGCAAGGCAGGTTCAGGCGACGCGCCTTCGGTCGCCTTTCACTACCCGTTCGCCGAGACCTCTGACGCCTGGGTCCCCATCGGGCTCTCCGACCCGGACGGCTCCCAGAACGGCCAGATCAACGACCTGAACATCGCGATGCGCCGCGCGGTGGTCAACGCGCTGGACTTCCTGCAGCACGACCTCGGCATGGACCGAGCGGTGGCCTACGCCTACCTGTCCGCGGCGGCCGACTTCGAGATCTCGCAGGTCGTCGACCGTACCGTGGGGGTGCATGGGGTCATCCGCAAGGATCACTTCACCGCCTAGGACACGCCTAGGACCTGGTCCGCCCGATCCACTGGGTCGGCCCTTCGAGAGGCAGGATGGGGGCCTCAAGGGCTTCGTCGCGGTCGCACACGAGGGTGTCTCCGCCCACCCTCAGGCGGGCGACCTGGATCGAGCTTCGGCGGTCGTTGTAGTCGCTGTGCTGTACGGCGCCCTCGTCGGATTGCCCGAGGTGCGTGAAATGGAAGACGAACGCGCCGAGTTCACTGGTGACGACATCGGCGTGGGATCCATAGCTCGCGTCGTCCGTGCCCTGTTCGGGGCGATCGAGAACGAGTGACCGCCCATGAGCCCTGCCATGGCCGTCGTCCACGTCGCCAACTCCGGCTCATGGGCCTCCTGGCCGCGGGCCGGCCCACACCGTCGCACTCACTCCTGGGAAGAACCGATGACAGCCGTTGCCCGCCCCCTGTTCCGGGACCCCGTTCCCGACCGCGCGACGGACCCCACCGTCATCTGGAACCGGCACGCCCGCGAGTGGTGGATGACACGAGCCGTCGCGCCGACGCGCCACCGATGGGGTCCTTCAAGAACCTCGACTGATCAGAACCCTGTGCTTCAAAACCCTGGAGTTCACCGCTCTGCGGTGCGGTGGCTTCTGCTCCGCAGCCAGCCCATGAGCCCGCGCGACGACGGTTCCGGGTCCTCCGGCACTGACGCAGCCGGCAGCGCCGCGGCGCCGGCCTGTTTCGGTGCGGGGCGGGGGGCTGCCCGGTACTCGCGTGCTTCCTCCATGGCCACCACCAGTTCGGCCCGCCGCCAGTCGATCTCGTCGGGAGCGTCCGCCGTCATGAGCGTCTCGGCGATGTGGGCGGCGGGCGAACCCGGTGCGCCATGCGTGGGCGGCCCGGGCCGGAACCGGTTCAGATGGGCGCGCTCATAGGGGTCACGGACGAGTTCCGCGATCTGAATGGGATCAAGGAAGGCGGCCACGGCCCCGGCGTGCCCCCACGGGTCTTCGGTCTGCCTCAGCAGGAATCCCAGGTGCCGTCCGCGCCAGTTGCGAGGGCGCAGGTCCAGTCCCGCGCCCAGCTGGTCGCGCATTCCCTCGGGCATACGCTCCTTCAGCAGTGGGGTGTTCTTCTCGTCGGTCGCGAACTGGCGTAGCTCGTCGGCCAGATACAGCCAGACCACGGTGCCGTAGCGGTTGAGATAAAATTTTGCCGGTGCCACCATCCCCAGGCGTGCCAGGCGAGTGAACCTGCCGGCGGGCACATCCATGACGGCCGCGCCCTCTTTGGTGCCCACGGCCTTCACGCGGGCCAGCAGGGAGTCGGGAAATCCGTCGCTTGACCTCACCCGGTCGATCTCGGAGCGAGCCACACGGCGGCCCCCGCCTCCTTCGTCGGGCAGGGTCCTGATGTGTCCGAGGTTTACGGCTAGGTCGAACTCGCCTCGCTTCAACCCGAGTTCTCGCGCCGCGCGGCTGGGCGCGCAGGAGAGGTGGTGCGGTTTCATGATGGTCTCGGCTGACATGGTCGGTCTCCCCCGTGGAGTCGATGCTCACGCTGCGTGCGCTCGCCGTGACAAAAACCGTAGCCGGTCCGGCGAATTCCGTGGCGAGCCTGTGGATAACTCCACGGCTAAGGGAGAAAGCGCAGGTCAGAGATCTGTTGCCGGGCTTCGCTCAGGCTGTCGGGCGTCCACGCCGAGGTGCTCGCCGACCCGGTTGACGAGCAGTGTCATCTCGTAGGCGATCTGGCCGATGTCGGCCTCCGCGCCGCTCAGCACGCACAGACAGCTGCCGGTGCCCGCCGCGGTGACGAACAGCACCGCGTCGTCGAACTCGACCATCGTCTGACGGACCCGGCCCGCGCCGAAGTGCCGCCCCGAGCCCTTGGCCAGACTGTGCAGTCCGGAGGAGACAGCGGCCAGGTGCTCCGCGTCCTCCCGGCGCAGTCCCGTGCTCGCCCCCGTGACCAGTCCGTCGTTGGACAGGACCAGAGCGTGCCGTACATGTTCCATGCGCTCGGTCAAATCGTCCAACAGCCAGTCAAGTCCCTGGTTCTGCGCCATGTTTCCCGTCTCCCCGTGTGACGTCTCCCCCTCTCCGGAGGATCTCCACGCCAGCCTTCCCCACGACCGGCGTCCGAGCAAGGAGGATGGGGACATGGCACAGAAGATGACCGACACCGAATGGCGGGAGTTCGTTTCTTACGGCACCCGCACCGGAAAGCTCTCGACCGTGCGGGCCGATGGGAGTCCGCATGTGACGCCGATCTGGTTCCTGCTCGACGGGGACGAGATCGTGTTCAACACCGGCAAGAGCAGTGTGAAGGGCCGCAGTCTGGCCCGGGACGGCCGGGCGGCCCTGTGCGTGGACGACGACCGGCCACCCTTCGACTTCGTCGTGCTCCAGGGCCGTGCCCGGATCTCGGAGGACCTCGACGAGGTCAGGCACTGGGCCGGCCGCATAGCGGCGCGGTACATGGGCGAGGAGCGGGCCGAGGAGTTCGGCGCCCGCAACGGCGTTCCGGGTGAACTCCTCGTCCGTGTCTCGATCGACAAGGTCCTGGCGCAGAAGGCCGTCGCCGACTGAGAAAGCCCGCCGTCCCGAGTGCTCGGGTCGTCAGCCCACCGAGTCGAGCAGCCGGGCGGTGTGCATCCGCCCGGCGTACTCGACCAGTCGGATCAGCACCTCCTTCCCCGAGTCGCGGTCACGGGCGTCGCAGAGCACCACGGGCGTGCCCTGGTCGAGATCGAGGGCGCGCGCGACGTCGTGCGCGCCGTATGTCCGGGCGCCCGCGAAGCAGTTGACGGCCACCACGAACGGGATGTGCCGGTGCTCGAAGTAGTCCACGGCGGGGAAGCAGTCCTCCAGGCGGCGGGTGTCGGCGAGGACCACGGCGCCGAGGGCGCCCTGCGACAACTCGTCCCACAGGAACCAGAAGCGGTCCTGGCCCGGGGTGCCGAAGAGGTACAAGGAGAGGCCGGACCGGATGGTGATGCGTCCGAAGTCCATGGCGACCGTGGTGGTGACCTTCTGGTCCACGCCGTCGGTGTCGTCCACCAACTGTCCGGCCTCACTCAGCAGTTCTTCGGTACGCAGCGGCCGGATCTCGCTGACCGCGCCCACCAGGGTGGTCTTGCCCACGCCGAATCCACCGGCGACCAGAATCTTCAACGCCAGGGCGGCCGTCTCGTCGCCCTGGGCGTCGGAGTCATCGGAGACCATCGATCACTTCTCTCTGGAGTGCCGGCAAACGGTGGTGGTGAACTTTCATCTACAGCGCTCGCAGTCCCTCGATCACCTCGCGCAGGATCCGTTCGTCAGGCAGCTGCGCGGGCGGCACGGGTCGGCTGACGGTGACGCAGCCGAGTTCCAGGAGGTCGCCCAGGAGTACCCTGACCACGCCCACGGGCAGGTCGGCGCCGGCGGCGAGTTCCGCGACCGACTGCGTCTCCGGGCGGCACAGGTCGATGAGGGCACGGTGTTCCGGTCCGAGCGCGGTGTCGTCGTCGATGCCGGGCGCGCCCGCGTCCAGCGTGACGAGGGCGATCAGGTCGAACCGCACCCCGGTGGGGCCGGGTCTGGTGCGTCCGCCCGTCATGGCGTACGGCCGGACGAGCGGCCCGGCCTCGCCGTCGTACCACTGGCTGCCCTGCTCGCGCGGGGCGCCCGTCATGTCTTCGGTCATGTGCGTGGACCGCCTTCTCGCCTCATCCGGCGGCGGGCGGTCGAGCACCGACGCGCGGCGGCGTGTACAGGTGCTCGCCGACGCGCTTGACCAGCCGTGCCATCTCGTAGGCGACGAGGCCTATGTCGGCGGTCACGGCGGTGAGGACGGCCAGGCAGGAGCCGTCGCCCGCGGCGACGACGAACAGGAAGCCGTCGTCCATCTCCACCATGGTCTGACGTACGCCCCCGGCGCCGAAGTGCCGCCCCGCACCCTTGGCCAGGCTGTGGAAGCCGGAGGCGACCGCCGCCAGGTGTTCGGCGTCCTCGCGGCGGAGGTCGGTCGACGCGCCCACGGCGAGGCCGTCGTTGGACAGCACCACCGCGTGCCGTACTTCGCTGACGCGCAGTACCAGGTCGTCCAGCAGCCAGTCGAGTTCGCCCGACCGCTGGGCGGCCCTCATGCTCGGGTCCTGGATCATGCGGGGTCTCCTTCGCTGCTGTCGCTGCCCGCTGGGAAATCTGGGGTGACACCGCGGCCCGGCTGCCTGCCGCCTCCGCGTGTCCAGCCGTCGCGGTAGGCCGCCATGCGGTCCCGTACGAGTTCGGGGGTGCGCCGGTCGTCTTCCGGGGCGGCGGACGCCTGTGCCGGCTCCTCGGAGCGCCGCTCGCGCAGTTGGGGCGCGAGATTCGCCTGCCGCACCCGGCGAGGCAGGTCGTCGGAGTCCTCGGGAGGGTCGTCCGGGGGACGGTGCAGACGCAAGGCGGTGACTCCGGGAGGTGGGGTTTCGGTCGTGGCCCGGGCCTCGGCCGGTGCGGGGGCCACCAGGGCGGGCCGGTGCGCCGACGCCGGGACGGAGTCCTGGTGCTGGGCTCCAGGCACAGGCGCGTACTCGCGTTCCGCCTGCCGTTCCGCTTCCACCGCCTTGTGGGGGGAACGTTCCGCCCCGCTGGTGTGCAGCAGGGCCGTGGGCAGCAGGACGACCGCGGTGGTGCCGCCGTAGGGCGAGGTGCGCAGGTGCACCTTGATGCCGTGCCGGGCGGAGAGCCTGCTGACCACGAAGAGGCCGAGCCGGTCGCTGTCGAACAGGTCGAGCGCCTCGGACTGCTCGATGCGCCGGTTGGCTTCGGCGAGGGTCTCCTTGCCCATCCCCAGGCCGCGGTCCTCGACCTCGACGGCGTAGCCGTTGCCGACGGGCTCGCCGGTGATCCGCACGCGCGTGTGGGGCGGCGAGAACTGGGCGGCGTTCTCGATGATCTCGGCCAGCAGGTGGGTGAGGTCTGCGACGGCCGCGCCGATGACGGACGCGTCGGGGAGCTGTCGTACCTCCACGCGCGCGTAGTCCTCGACTTCCGAGACGGCCGCGCGGACGACGTTCGTCAGGGAGACCGGCATCCGCCAGGCGCGGCCGGGTGCCGCTCCGGAGAGGATGATCAGGCTCTCGGCGTGGCGGCGCATGCGGGTGGTGAGGTGGTCGAGCCGGAAGAGGTCGCTCAGTTCGTTCGGGTCGTCCGAGCGGCGTTCCATGCTGTCGAGGAGGCTCAGCTGGCGGTGGACGAGGATCTGGCTGCGGCGGGCGAGATTGACGAAGACTCCGGAGATGCCGCTGGCGAGCTCGGCACGCTCCGCGGCGGCCCTGAGCGCGGCGCGGTGCACGGTGCCCAGGGCCTCGGCGACCTGCCCGGTCTCGTCCTCCGCGGGCGGCCCGGGCGGGGCCTCTGCCTGGACGTCGATCTCCTCGCCCGCGCGCAGTTTCCGCATGGCCTCGGGGAGTTTGCGGCGGGCGATCTCCAGGGCGCTGTTGCGCAGGCTCACCAGCTCGACGACCAGGCCGCGTCCGATGCGCACGGAGATCACGAGCGACGCGGCGACGGCGACGAGGCCGAGGAGGACGGCGGCGCCGGCGGGGGTGAGCAGTCCACGGGTGAACGGATCGGCCTGCTCGGCGACACCGTGCCCGGCGTCCTCCTCGATCGTCCGCATCCCGTCCTGCACGCGCGCGTGGGCGCCTGTCCAGGTGGCTTCCGGTGCCGCGTCGATCGCCCGGGCGCCCGGCCCGGCGGCGAGGATCTTGTCCTCGGTGGCCGTCACGGTGGCGTAGGCACGGCTGTCGGCGAGGCCACGCCAGGCGGCACGTTCGGAGCCCCGTAGATCGGCCGCGGCGGACTCGGTGAGGGCACGACGGGTGTCGACGGCGCCGGTGAACAGCCGCAGCCGCTCGCCCGAGAGGCCGCCGGCGAGGCGCGCACTGGCCAGGACGGTGTCCTCCTGGGCCAACGCCTCACCCGCGCGGGAGAATTCGAGCAGCACGCGCGCGTCGGAGCCGAGTTCGGCGTCCTGGATGCCGGTGAGGGCGCCGCCCACGCCGTAGGCGCTCGCGATGGTCCTCGTGTATTGGCCGTAGGTCTCGTCCCAGCCGGCGCGGCGGTCGAGTACGGCGGTGCGCAGCGTGCGCAGTCGCTCGGCGCCGCTGACGAACGCTTCGAGCCGCTGGGCCACTCCTGCGGGCAGTTCCTCGCTGTCGGCGATGGTGTTGTCGTCGCCGAGCCGCAGTTGTGCGAGGGCCCGGTCGGTGCGTTCCGCCAGCTTCTTCAGGTCGCCGCTCTGCCCGGCCGACGGGTCGGTCGCGTGGCGGACGGCGGCCGCCCGCTCGGTCTGAAGGGCGGCAACGGCCTGAGCGACGGGGGTCCGGATCGTGGAGTCGACGCGCTGCAACTGCAGCAGCCGCGAGACGTCCTGGGCGGTCGTGACGGTGGCGTACGCCCACAGTGCGAGCAGGGAGACGACCGGGACCATCAGCAGGCAGACGATCTTGGCTCGCACGGTCCGCGGTCGGATGTGCCAGCGTCCCACGCGCGCGGGTGCGTCGTCCGGTATCGCGCTCACGGAGTCGTCCGGGCCTTCGTCGGCCGGCGGTCCGGCGTGTGCGCGGCGGCCGCGCACGGGGGGCGGGGGCGGCGTCTCGGCGCCGGCTGTGGGGGTCCTACGCGGTGTACGCATGGCCTCCTCGCTCGGGAGTGGTTCGGGCGTGCCCGTCCGGGCGGTGCTGGGTCCGCCGCTAGTGGGCCGTGCTCTCGACCGGCCGCTGGGCCGAGGCGGAGGCCCGGCGCTCCCCCGTCGTCGGTGACAGGGCGACGAAGGCCGAGGTCAGGAAGAGATAGGACCCGAGGCCGACGGCGAGGGGGAAGATGAACTGCATCGCCGTGGCCCCGGGCAGGGCCGCCCCGGAGGGCGTTACGTGCACACTCACCGCGAACATGCCGGTGTAGTGCATGCTGCTCACCGCCGCGCCCATGATGAGGGAGGCCATGGTGACCGCGACGGGTGACTTGATGTTGAGCGCCGCCCACAGGGCCGCTGTCGCCGCGACGACGGCGATCAGGACGGAGAGTCCGACGAGCGCGGGGTCATAGCCGACGTCGCCGTGCAGGCGTACCGCCGCCATGCCCAGGTAGTGCATGCTCGCGACGCCGAGCCCGGTGGTGAGTCCGCCCAGGAAGAGCGCCCGGGTGCGGTCACGGCTGTAGCCGACGGCGAAGACGCCGGCGCAGACGACGATCATGGCGACGAGCAGGCTCGCGATCGTCAGCGGCACGTCGTAGCGGATGTCGGTGCCGCTGACGCTGAAGCCGAGCATGGCCACGAAGTGCATGGTCCAGATGCCGGTGCCGATCGCCGAGGCGGCGGTGACGAGCCAGTTGCGGCGTGAGCGTCCGGTGGCGCCGAGCGCGCGGACGGTGCAGCGCAGCCCGAGAGCGGCGCCTATGCAGGCCATCACGTACGACAGCACGGGGGTCAGCCACCCAAGGGCGGCGTGGTCCAGGTGTCCCATGGCTCCGGGACGCTAGTCGGGGCAGCGGCTCACAAAGGGCGCGCATTTCGAAAGCTGTTGGAATATGACCCAGAGATGTACCTGAACGATCGCGGCACGCTCGAACGTGTGCACCGGGGTGTCATCCCTGCCGGTGAGGGATCATGCGGAACATGAGCGACGACCACACACGCGTCCAGGAGTTCTTCACCGCCCGCGCCGCCGACTGGGACCGGCGTTTCCCCGACGACGGCCCCGCCTATGCCGCCGCGGTCGCGGACCTCGGGCTGCGCGAGGGCGACCGCGTGCTCGACGCGGGCTGCGGCACCGGACGCGCCCTGACGCCGCTGCGCGCGGCCGTGGGGCCCTCGGGAGTGGTCCTGGGGGTCGATCTGACCCCGGCCATGCTGCAGGCCGCCGTACGGGCCGGACGGGACCGGGACGGGCAGTTGCTGCTCGCCGACGTCGCCGGGTTGCCGCTGCGCTCGGAATCGCTCGACGCGGTGTTCGGCGCGGGGCTCATCGCGCACCTTCCCCATCCGGCCGAGGACCTGCGCCATTTGACGCGCGTGGTACGCCCCGGCGGGGTGCTGGCGTTGTTCCACCCGATCGGCAGGGCGGCGCTCGCCGCGCGCCAAGGCCGGCAGATCACCCCGGACGATCTGCGCGCGGAGCACAACCTGCGGCCGCTGCTGGCCGGTTCCGGGTGGCGGATGACGTCGTACGTCGACGAGGACGACCGGTTCCTGGCGGTGGCCGTCCGCGAGGGCTGACGCCCTCGGTCATGCGGGACATCCTCAAGGGACTGCCGATCGACCGCCTGTACCTACAGGGGCGCGTTCAGCGGTGAACTCGAGGGGAGAGGAGCCCCCGGAGAGCCGAGGGGACCGCTCACGAGCCTGTGTGGCGCACGGGACAGCCCCGTACGCCGGCGACCGGGCGGGTGCCCAGTTCGTCCAGCCGGTAGCCGTTCGGGTAGCCCTTGATCTCCCAGTTCTGCCGCGCGTGGTGCGGCGCGCGCCGCGGCGGAAGCAGCCGGACTGCGCGTCCGCGCATCCGAACCGCACGGCGCACGAGCGCGCGGGTGAGCGGGCTCGGAGGCGGGTAGCGGAAGGCCCGCAGGAGTGGTTCGTCGAGCAGGGCGAGCGTGGAGGTGCGCAGGAGCGGCGCGAGCGGGGCCGGATACCAGGAGGCCATCAGGGCGAGCGTGGCGTCCGAGACCCGCCGCGCCTCCTCGGTCCAGGCGAAACGGGCCTCTTCATAGGTGTCGAGGCAGGTCTCGAACTCCTCGTAGGTCTCAGGTAAGTCCCTGATGCCCATGTGCCGACCCAGAGTGCGGTGGTGGACGGCGGAGGCGACGATCTCGTGGCGTGACAGCCTGCGCCAGCCGTAGGCGTCGATCCACCGCTTGGGCATCACGACGAATGTGCACAGCACGTACCGCATGTCGTCGTTGCTGATGTCGTAGCTGCGGTGCATCTGGTTGATGCGGCGGATCGCCGTGCGCCCCTGCTCGCTGCCGAAGCCATGCTCGACGACGGCGTCCAGGAGCAGCGAGGTGTCGTCGTACCGCTTCTGTGCCCGGTCCGTGAGCTCGGCCGTCTCGGCCAGCAACCGGCCGATGCTTGGCACGGCGTACGTGCGGTACAGGGCCAGCTCCAGGGAGCGGGTGAAGTCCCAGGGGAACTCGTACGCCACGCTGAGCCGATGGATCTCCAGGGAGTCCTTCTCCGGGTCCATCCGCCGGATCTGTTCGAGCCGCTCGAAGCGTCTCACGGCACTGTCCCCCTTCTGCTGTCGAACCTCCAACTCTACGTTGAGGAGCAGAAGATGACCGTTCAGCCATGGCAACCACGCAGGGGGAAGGTGGTCAGCATGTTCGGCAGGATCCGCAGGTCCGTCGCCAGGTTCCTCAACGCCTTGCGTGTGGAGACGGACACCGGCCGGGGCGCACGCTCGCACAACCTGTTCGAGGCCGCCGCCGCGTATGTCTCGGCGTGCGCGGAGGACGACCAGGAGCGGATCGACGAGGCCGCGGGCTGGGTGTCGCCGGAGGCGCTGTCATTCGGGGTGAACGAGCTGGCCTGCCGGGCCGTCATCGCTCTCGCGCGGGAACGCGACGAGTCGACCCGGACGGTGGCTCGTACGCTCCTCGGGCTGCCGGCGGCCTGACATACCGGCGACAGGTGGTCGATTCGCCCCGTCCGGCCGGAAAGCTGCAGCTCCGGGTGTGTCGGGGAGTCGTGACAAGCGCCTTGCGGTCGCACTAGGGTGCGCGCCGTTGGACGAACCGATGGGGAGGCTGGAATGGCCGGGACGGATGAGGACGCCGTCGCCGCCGCGGACGATGCGCTCTATGTGCTGACGGCAGCGCTGCTGACGCCGGCGAAGTTCCCGAGCGTACTGGGCGACGACTATCCGGCGGCGTGCGCTGCGCTCGGTCTCGCACCGCTGGTCGACGGATACGGTCTGGTGCTCGGGCAGGACGGCGAGGGCGCGAGGTGGACGGTCGTCATCGACGACGTGTCACTGGTGGCCGTCGCCATCGCGTCCTGGGATTGCGGCATGGAGCACGATCTGTCGCCCGATGAACGCACGGTCGTCGCCGCCCTGCCCGGCTGGCCCCTTGAGGTCGCCGTCGCTGCCCCGGGCGTGCCCGCGCCGCATGATCCCGGCCCCGGGGTCGCGGACCGTCCCGCGCTGACGCCGCCGGACACCAGCACCTGGGGTCCGGCCCAGAGGCGTCTGGGAGCCGACGAGATCGCGCTCCAGTGGGCGATGTGGCGGGAGCAGATCGACGACGCGGCCTTCGTGCGCCCGGCCGGCAAGGCTTCCGAAGCCTCCGAGAACGGCGAGTCCTCCGGGACCGCAGGAGACGGCCAGGAGGCCGAGCAGAGCGGGCCCAAGCTCCGCACCGGCATCCGGCGCGTCCTCGCGGAAGCCCGTGCGTACGTAGACACGCCGCCGCCCCTCGGCCGTGTCCGCTCGACCTTCGCGCCGGGGGACGCCCGGACGCTGCGCGCCGACGGTCCCGGCTGGTCGCTCGTGGCCAGGACCGACGACATCGCGTTCGTGCTGCTCGACGAAGAGCCCGGTGAGGTGCTGCCGGTGGGTCGAGGGCCGGAGCTGCCGGGTCTCCTGGAGGCGCTCGACAAGATGGCCGTACGCCCCAGTTGAGCGCCCAGAGCGGTGCCGTGGTCGGGGTACGCCCCCAGCGCGTGGAGTTCGGCTACACATGCGGCGTCGCGGCAGGTGTGCCGGCGGCGCTTGGTACAGCCGCACGAACCGCTCCCATCGAGTTCCTCGTACCGGCCGAGTCGTACGGCGTCCATGGCGGCGTCCCAGCCGGGGCACGCGCCGTCGGCGGGCCGGCTGTCTCGAGGGTGCCGGCCGGCGCGTCCAGGACAGCCGGCGCTTCCCGGCCTCGCGGAGCGGGCTGTGCCGCGACCGCACAGATGTGCGGCCGCCGTAGGGCCTCGGCGTCCGGCCGCCCGCGGACCATGCCGTCGGCAGGCCCGCGGGCGGCGATGTCGTCGGCTCCTGCGCACTCGACGGCCCGGAAGAGCCGACACGGGTGCGTCAGCGGCCGAGCTCCTTGCGCGTGACACGGCGCAGCCTGCGCCGCTGTGAGGGATCCAGCGTGAGGTATGCGGCGGCCGGTACTCCCAGGACTATCAGGAGCGCGGCCCACCAGGGCAGCCAGATCAGCAGGATGAGCCCGGCCGCCACACCTCCTGCGGCGATCTTCGCGTTCTTCGACATGTGCGTCGCCTCCTTCGCGGCCACTGCCGCTCTCTGTTCAGAAAACGGGTCCGCGCTTCCCGCGGTTCCGAACCGCGACCCTGAGACATCCCTGAGACATCCCCGACCGTCGCCCCTACTCGGCCCTGAGGGGCTCCCCCACCTCGTACATGTGGCGGAGCGCCTGTCGGTAGGAGTCGACGAGCCCGGCCTCCGCATAGGGGATACCCAGTTCCCGGCAGTGGGCGCGCACCAGGGGCTGGGCCAGTCGCAGATGGGGGCGGGGCATGCTGGGAAAGAGGTGGTGCTCGATCTGGTAGTTGAGGCCGCCGAGGAACCAGTCGGTGACGGCACCGCCGCGGATGTTGCGCGAAGTGAGCACCTGTCGGCGCAGGTGACCCCAGGGTTCGCCGCTCGGGTCCGGCATCTCCATGCCCTTGTGGTTGGGCGCGAAGGCCAGTCCCAGATGCAGCCCGAAGAGGGCCTGGTGGAGGGCTGCGAACGCCAGAGCCTTGCCGGGAGACATGGACGTGAGCAGCAGGGTCGCGTAGCCGGCGAGGTGGCTCACCAGGAGCACGGCCTCCACCGATCGCTCCCTGGGCGACTGCCGGCGCAGGTCCCGGAAGCTCTGGATCTTCAGGGCGACGCCTTCGAGGAGGGTGAGCGGGAAGAACAGCCAGGCCTGGTTGCGGGTGAGCCAGCGCCGGAAGCCCGTGCGGTCCTTCGCCTGTTCGCCGGTGAAGACGAGGATGTCGGCGGCGACGTCAGGGTCCTTGTCCATGTGGTTGGGGTTGGCGTGGTGACGGTTGTGCTTGTGGTTCCACCAGGAGTAGCTCATCCCCAGCAGCAGGTTGCCGTGGACGAGCCCGATGACACGCCCCGCCGCCTTGTCGGCGGTGATCTGCCCGTGACCCGCGTCGTGACCCAAGAAGGCCGTACGCGCGCAGAGCACGGCGAGCAGGGGCGCCAGCAGGAGCGTCCACCAGGAGTCGCCGACCATCACGATGCCCGTGAGGAGACCGGCGAGGGCGAGTGCGTTGACCGCGATACCCCGCGCGTACCAGGCGTACCGGCGTTCCAGGAGTTCCTGGCTCTTGACCGTGCGCAGGAGCGGAGTGAACTCGCTTCCGCCAGGAGAGGAGCCGGGCGCCTGCCGAGGACGGGCGGCGACGACTGCGGTGGTCTGGGGCATGTCTGGACTCCGGCTCTCTCAGGTAACGGGCTGACCTGAGGAAACGTACGATTCGGTGACCTGCCGCGACCATGAGGGCACCCCCCGTGTGCGGCCTGGGGTCAGCACCGCACGGGCAGGGGGGTTAAGGACACCCCGTCCATGAAGTGACCCACGCCACTCCCTAACCATGACGGGTCGGTCGCAGGAGTGATGTACCCTCGGCGATCCGGTTCCCCCATAGTCAAATTTGAGGAGTACAGCATCGCTGTGCAGAGG
Source organism: Streptomyces sp. SA15 (assembly GCF_002291145.1). Lineage (GTDB taxonomy): Bacteria > Actinomycetota > Actinomycetes > Streptomycetales > Streptomycetaceae > Streptomyces. The sequence goes on along the minus strand of NZ_NTGE01000073.1, from coordinate 519 downwards.
TTTCCCGCTGCGCCCTCGTCAGAGATCTCCGAACTGGCCGATTGTTGTGCCGTGTTCGTGCCCGGTGACCCGGCTCGCTCCGGCGGCGTCGCCTTCTGGCGGCCCGATGGCTCAGCCCCGCCCGCCGTCGCAGCGGGGTCGGTCGAGGACCTGACCGTCGCCCTGCCCGGCGGCGGTCGTGTCGAGCGGGTGAGCGTGCCGGCCGTCGTGCTGCCGGTGCGCGCCGCCCTGCCGGTGCTCACGCGCGCGCGTGCCGGCGGGCACGGACACCGAGCAGCCGTGTTCTGGGGAACGGCGTCCGTGCTGGCCCTGCATTTCGTGGCGCGCGGACTGCTGTTGCCCGGCCTGTCCCCGAGCGATCACGATGCGTGGCGCACGGGTCCCCTGGGGACGGCGGACGTGGAGAGCATCCGCCGGCTCGCCGCCGCGATGCCGCCCGAGGCGCACGCCGTGCCCGTGGACGGTGCCGGGCCGCTTCGGTTGCCCGACCCGGAGCGGCTGCTGCGCGCCTTCCTGGAC
>NZ_NTGE01000016.1 GCF_002291145.1 Streptomyces sp. SA15 | reverse complement strand
AGCGCGACGAGGCCGAGGCCCGTCGGGCGGCCGGGCAGGCCGACACGCTCCGTTCCACCGACCCGGGCGCCGCGATGCGGCTGGCCCTCGCCGCCTGGCGCACCGCCGACCTGCCCGAGACGCGGGAGGCGCTGCGGAGGCCGCCGCGCAGAGCGAACAGGATGTGTTCACCCAGCCCGAGGACGGCGGACGCGCGCTGAACGCGCCCGCCTGGCTCAGCCGCGACGGCCGGATCCTCACCACGGTCGTCCACGACAAGGCGGTCCAGTGGGACGTGCCGGGGCACCGGCGTATCCGTTCCGTTCAGCGCCCCGGACTGTCCGAGGGTGTGGTCAGTGCCAGCGCTGATGGCTCGTACATCGCATACCGCTCACCGGATGGTGCGGGCATGGTGATCGGTGGACTGGCCGACGGCAGTACGCGCCGGCTCGTGATCGGGCCGCCGAACGACACCGACGGCGGGTTCGGATCGAGCGGGCGCACCTTCGTCGTACGGCGTCCGGTGCGGGGCGCGGACGACGGCCGGGCGACGCTCGAAGTGTGGGACGTACGCCGACAGCGCGTGCTGTTCCGGTACGACCGGGGCAGCGACGACGGCGGGTTGCCCGTGCTGAGCCGTGACGACCGGTACCTCGCCTGGTGCACGCACGACGGTGACCGACTACAGGTCCTCGACGGCGTCGAGGGGCGCCTCGTGGCGACGGGGGTGCCCCGGGCGACCCAGCGGACGCTGTGCCAGGGGGAACTCACGTTCACCCCCGATCACCGGGCCGTGGCATCCGGTACCTCCGACGGGATCGTGACCTGGGACTTCCGGGCCGGCCGCGAGCGTCCCCGGCTGAAGATCGCGGGCGGCGCGCATGCCGTGGAGTTCGCCGGTGCCTACGCCCTGGCCTGGGGCACGGGCTCCTTCACCCTGTGGCGTACGGACCTTCCGGCCCCGACGGACGGCAGCACGCGCGAGCCGCTCCTCACCTATCCCGTGGCCGCCTCCACGATCGGCGACATCCGTCTGGATCCCGATAAGGGCGTCCTGCGTTACCGCGAGGACGGACGGACCAGCGTCGTGCGCACCCTCTCGCTGCACGGCCTGCTGCGCAAGGGCTGGCGGGATACGCCGATGTCTGACGCGACCGCGCGCGTCACCGTCAGCGTCGCGGGCACCGATTCCATGGCCGTGACGGTCGACCCCACGGGCCGCACCGCATTGACCTCCGAGGGAACCCTCGTCGACGTGTCAACCGGCAAGCCTCGCAAGGGAGTCAAGGGAGTCAAGGGAGTCGACGGAGAGGACTTCCTCCGTGACGGCTCCTTCAGCCCGGACGGCCGATACCTCGCCGTGGCCGACGCCCAGGGCCGCCTCACCCTGTGGGACGCCCACACCTGGCGCAGGATCGCCGTACTGAGGGCCGTCGGCTCCACCACGCAGGACACGGCGCTGGCGTTCTCCGCCGACGGCTCACTCCTCGCGGGCGGCGCGCCCGGCGGGTCCGTAGAGGTTTGGGAGACGGCCTCGCCCGCGTTGCCGGCGGCGACGCTGCCGGCCGGGGACGGGCCCGTCCTCTCGCTCGAATTCACCGGTGACGGCGGCGAGTTGCGCATCGCCACTCCGCATCTCGCCGAGCGTGTCAGCCCGTTGGCGGCGAGCCGGGCGGCGGAAGAGGTGTGCGCGCGGGCGCGACGCGGTCTCACCGAGGCCGAGTGGCGGCGCTACTTCCCTTCGGCCGAGTATCGCGGCACCTGCGGGCACTGATCCCTCCTCGCGTCCCTTGACATCGAGAGCGCTCCAACTGATGGACTCCCGGGCGTCCACCGAAGAACCCAGGGGGGTACTCATGACCGACTCACCGGTCACGCTCATCACCGGCGGCGGCAGTGGCATCGGCGCCGCGGTCGCCCGGCGGCTGCTCGACGCCGGGCAGCGGGTCGCCGTCACCGGTCGTGGCGAGGAACGGCTGCGCGGATTCGCCGACGAACTCGGGCATCCCGACGGCCTGTTGACGATGGTCGGCAACGCGGCCGACTACGACGAAATACAGTCGGCTGTCGACCGTACACTCAAGGAATACGGGCGACTGGATACAGTCGTTGCCAACGCCGGTTTCGCCACCCACGACACGGTCGCCGAAGGCGATCCCGCCGGCTGGACCGAGATGGTGCTGACCAACGTCCTCGGCCCCGCGCTGCTCATCCGAGCGTCGATCGACGCCCTGAAGGAGACCCGCGGCCGGATCGTGCTGGTCGGCAGCGTCGCCGGGTTCGTCCACGGGCCGGGCAACGTGTACGGGGCGACGAAGTGGGCGGTGACCGGGCTCGCGGAGAACACCCGCCGTCAGGTGACCGAGTTCGGTGTCGGCGTCACGCTGATCGCGCCCGGCCGGGTGGAGACCCCCTTCTGGGACAGCTACGGCAGCCTGCCGCCCGGTCACCTGTTCACCGCCGACCAGATCGCCGACTCGGTCGTCTGGGCCGTCGAGCAGCCCGCAGGCGTCGACGTCAACACCGTCGTCGTACGGCCGATCGGGCAGCCCAACTGACGTATCGCCGCAGTCAGTTGTCCTGGAGGAACTCTTCCGCCAACCGCTCGCCGAGGGACACCGCCGCGCTGTGGCTCTCGATGGGGGAGGCCCGTGAGTTCGTGAACAGGATGTACGTCACCCCGGAGCCGGTACCGCCGTGTGCCGGGTCCGGGTCGATGCCGAGGGCCCGCGCGGTTGCGTACGAGGCCTCTCCGATGATCTTCCTGGGGCCGGTGTCGCCGACGACCGCGTACTGGACCCGGTCGCGGTGGATCACCGCGACCACACCGCCGCCCTTGATGTCCGCGGCCTTGTAGTTCCACGTGCGGCTGGGGCTGGGCACGACGACGTACGGCAGGGTGTCGGACTTCAGGGGTTTGCCGTCGGACTGGTGGAAGGCGGTGTCGCCCTGGAACCAGGGGTCGGTGTCCTCATTGCACCGGGCCGTTCGCTGACCGTCGCAGTCGATGTCCATGTCGGCCTTCCAGAAGACCGCGCCGTTCTTGCCGCACACCGGGATGGCGGCCGGCGCCGCCGCGTCGGTGCGGTACCTGCCGTGGGAGATCCGGTCGCAGGACGCCACCTCGGCGAGCAGTTCGGCCGCGCCGACCGTGCCCTCCTGGGCCCGGGCCCAGGCCTGCACCTGGGACTGGGCCTGGGACTGGGCCTGGGCCGACGTCGGACGCGGGGTGCCGGAAGCGCTCGCGGGCAGCAACCCGGCGACGAGCAGCGCGGCTCCCGAGGCCGCGGCCAGGGGCAGTGGTCGGATGCGCACGGCGGAGGACCTCTCTGTCCGGAAAGTTTCCACACCGGATTCGATCACGGTGACCCACCGATAAGACGGCAGATCCCCCAGTCGGGTGGCGTTCCCCGTCCGGACGGCCGGGCGCGACCGCGCCCCGGGACCGTGGTTCCGGTCCCGGGGCGCGAAGGTGTCGACGTCAGGGTCAGGTCATGTCGACGTCAGGTCAGGTCAGGTCATGTTGAACACGGCCGGGTCCGGACCCAGCCGACGGTCCTCGTTCAGTGCGCTGATCGCCGCCAGGTCCTCGGTGTCCAGGCTGAAGTCGAAAACCTCGATGTTCTCCTTGATCCGGGACGGCGTCACGGACTTCGGGATCACGACGTTGCCGAGCTGGAGGTGCCAGCGCAGCACGACCTGGGCCGGGGTACGGCCGTGCTTCTGGGCGATGGCCACGATCGCCGGAACCTCCAGCAGGCCCTTGCCCTGGCCGAGCGGAGACCAGGCCTCGGTGGCGATTCCCTGCTCGGCGTGGAACTCACGGGAGGCATGCTGCTGCAGGTGCGGGTGCAGCTCGATCTGGTTGACCGCCGGGATGACCGACGTCTCGCCGATCAGCCGCTGAAGGTGCTCCGGAAGGAAGTTGGAGACACCGATGGCCCGGACACGGCCGTCGGCGTGCAGCTTCTCGAACGCCTTGTACGTGTCGACGTAACTGTCCACCGCCGGCAGCGGCCAGTGGATCAGGTACAGGTCGACGTACTCCAGGCCCAGCTTCTCCAGCGAGGTGTCGAAGGCGCGCAGCGTCGAGTCGTACCCCTGGTCGCTGTTCCAGAGCTTGGTGGTGACGAAGATGTCCTCGCGGGGGACGCCGGAGGTGGCGATGGCCTTGCCGGTGCCTTCCTCGTTGCCGTAGATCGCCGCTGTGTCGATGCTGCGGTACCCGGTCTCCAACGCGGTGGCGACGGCCCGCTCCGCCTCGTCGTCCGGCACCTGCCAGACGCCGAAGCCCAGCTGGGGCATCTCGACGCCGTTGTTGAGGATGATCGGGGGGACCTTGCTGCTCACGAGCTCTTGATCCTTACGGTTGTCGTCAGGTGGTACTCCCATCGTCAACGATCACGAGCCGCGATGCATTCCTGACCGGAGAATCCGCCGGAAACAACCTCAGGCTCGGTACAGCGCCTCGACCTCATTGGCGTACGCGTTCTCGATCGCCTTGCGCTTCAGTTTCAACGACGGGGTCAGCAGGCCGTGTTCCTCGGTGAAGGGCTGGGCCAGGATACGGAAGGTGCGGATCGACTCGGCCTGGGAGACAAGCGTGTTGGCGGCGACCACCGCGCGCCGCACCTCTGTCTCCAGGTCCGCGTCGCGCACCAGTTGGGCCGGCGGCATCTGCGGTTTGCCGCGCATCGCCAGCCAGTGTTCGACGGCCTCTTGATCGAGGGTGACCAGGGCGGCGACGTACGGGCGGTCGTTGCCGACGACGATGCACTGGGAGACCAGCGGATGGTCGCGCACCCGTTCCTCCAGCATCCCCGGCGAGACGCTCTTGCCGCCGGACGTGACGAGGATCTCCTTCTTGCGGCCGGTGATGGTGAGGAAGCCGTCCTCGTCGAGGGAGCCGAGGTCGCCGGTGGCCAACCAGCCGTCGTGCAGGGCCTCGTCGGTGGCCTTGGGGTTGTTGAGGTAGCCCTGGAAGACGTTGTCGCCGCGCAGCCAGATCTCACCGTCGTCCGCGATGTGCACGGTCATGCCCGGGATGGGCTGCCCGACGGTGCCGTAGCGGGTGCGGTCGGGCGGGTTGGCGGTCGCGGCCGCGGTGCACTCGGTGAGGCCGTACCCCTCGTAGATGTGCACGCCCGCCCCCGCGAAGAACAGTCCCAGCTTGCGGTCCATCCCCGAGCCGCCGGTCATCGCGTGCCGGATACGGCCGCCCATCGCGGCCCGCAGTTTGGAGTAGACCAGCTTGTCGAAAAGCTGGTGCTGCATACGCAGACCCGCCGAGGGCCCGGGCCCGATGCCCCAGGCCTTCGCCTCCATCGCGTCCGCGTACTTCACGGCGACCTCGACGGCCTTCTCGAACGGGCCGGACTTGCCCTCCCGCTCCGCCTTGCGGCGGGACGCGTTGAACACCTTCTCGAAGATGTACGGCACCGCGAGGAAGAAGGTCGGCTTGAACGCGGCCAGGTCGGGCAGCAGGGCCGAGGCGCTCAGCTGCGGCTGGTGGCCGAACTTGACCTTGCCGCGGATTCCGGCGACCTCGACCATCCGCCCATAGACATGCGCGAGCGGCAGGAACAGCAGGGTCGCCGCCTGGTCGCCCTTCTTGGAGTGGAACACCGGCTCCCAGCGCTGGATGACCGTGTCCGCCTCGAACATGAAGTTGCCGTGCGAGATGACACAGCCCTTGGGACGGCCCGTGGTGCCCGAGGTGTAGATGATCGTCGCGACCGAGTCCGGGGTCACCGCCTGCCGGTGCCGGTGCACCACCTCGTCGTCGAGGTGGGCGCCGGCGTCGTACAGCTCCTGCAGCGCGCCCGCGTCGAGCTGGAACAGCTGACGCAGTTGGGGGAGCCGGTCGATGACCGTGGCGATCGTCATCGCGTGGTCCTCGTGCTCCACGATCGCCGCCGACACCTCGGCGTCGTACAGCGTCCAGAAGCACTGCTCGGCCGAGGAGGTGGGGTAGAGCGGCACCACCTGGGCGCCGATCGTCCACAGCGCGAAGTCGAACAGCGTCCACTCGTAGCGGGTGCGGGACATGATGGCGACCCGGTCGCCGAACCGGACGCCCCGCACGAGCAGGCCCTTGGCGAGGGCGAGGACCTCGTCGCGGAACTCGGCGGAGGTCACATCCCGCCACTGCCCCGCCTGGTCCTTGCGGCCGAGCGCGATGTACAGGGGGTCGTCCTGGGCATGTTCGAAGACGACGTCGGCCAGTCCGCCCACCGGCGGTGCCAACGCCAACGGAGGGTTGGTGAACTCGCGCAAACCCCGCTCCCCGCTTTTCTTGTGGCGCTCCGCACAGCGCCGTGAAAGCTACCCCACCCTAAGACGGGGCGGGAGGGGGTCAGAAGCCGAGCATGGCTCACGTATGCACTGGTCAGTGGCGGAAAATGCGCTCACATGGGGAAGGGTCGGACAGAAAACTGACGGTTGAGTAAGTTTCGGTGCCGTAATCTCCACCGAATCTGTACGACCCGATTACTCCCGGCGTGTCCGGTCGCGGCCTGTCCCGCCGGGGGTGCGGACCTCTCTTCTGTCAGCGTCGGCGCTGCCCGATCCGTCACTGTCCGCGCCGGCATCATCGCCATCGCCATCGACGTGCCAACAGTCCCCCGGGTCAACCGCGTCCGCGGCGCTGCAGTCGGTCGCCGCCCGCCAGGATCGCCGTCGCCAGGGCGTCCGCCGCGCTCTGCGCCGAGGTGCGGCGGCGGCCGTGGACCAGGACGAAGTCGACGCGGCCCAACTCGGGCAGGCCTGCCCGCTCCGGCACGCGCACCAGGCCCGGCGGGACGAGTCCTCGTGAATGCGCCATCACGCCGAGACCCGCGCGGGCCGCCGCGATCAGGCCGTTGAGGCTGCCGCTGGTGCACGCGATGCGCCACGCCCGCCCCTGCCGCTCCAGCGCCTCCATGGCGAGCGCTCGGGTGATGCCGGGCGGCGGATAGACGATCAGCGGTACCGGCCGGTCCGGATCCAGCCGCAGCCGCTCAGCGCCGATCCACACCAGCTCGTCCCGCCAGACCAGCCGTCCGTGCGGGTCCTCGGGCCGCCGCTTCGCCAGCACCAGATCCAGCTTCCCGGCCGCCAGCTGTTCGTGCAGCGTGCCCGACAGCTCGACCGTCAGCTCCAGGTCGACCTCGGGATGGTCGTGGCGGAAGCCCTCCAGGATCTCCGGCAGCCGGGTCAGGACGAAGTCCTCGGACGCGCCGAAACGCAGTCGGCCGCGCACCCGCGTCCCCGTGAAGAACGCCGTCGCCTGCTCGTGCACCTCCAGGAGCCGGCGTGCGAAGCCGAGCATCGCCTCACCGTCCTCCGTCAGCTCCACGGAGTGGGTGTCCCGGCTGAACAGCTGCCGTCCGGTGGCGTCCTCCAGCCGCCGTACGTGCTGGCTGACCGTCGACTGGCGCAGCCCGAGCCGCCGGGCGGCCTGCGTGAAGCTCAGCGTCTGGGCCACCGCGAGGAACGTACGCAGCTGGGAGGGGTCGTACACGCACCCAGGCTATCGCGGAACATGATGACAGTGAGTGCGGTATACCGGATTCCCGATCGCCGGGTGGGGGAGGAGGATGGAGAGGGGATCCATGACCCTGTACGACGGGCCCGTCGTACGAGAGGCCCGACGTACCAGGGGCCCGACGTACCAGAGGGCCTGTCCTCGTACCGCCGACAGCACCGAGCAAGTGGAGCACCGTGAAACGCCTGCGATGGCCGAGTTGGATGCCGATCGACCCGTACATCCTGCTGCTGCTCGGGACGGTGGGCCTCGCGGCCCTTCTCCCCGCCCGCGGGACGGCGGCCGACGTGTCCTCGGGTGCCTCCACCGGCGCGATCGCCTTCCTCTTCTTCCTCTACGGCGCCCGGCTGTCCACCCGTGAGGCGCTGAACGGACTCAAGCACTGGCGGCTCCACGTCACCGTCCTGGCCTGCACGTTCGTCGTGTTCCCGCTGCTGGGGCTGGCCGCCCGCGGACTAGTCCCGGTGTTCCTGACGCACCCGCTCTACCAGGGGCTGCTCTTCCTGACGCTCGTGCCGTCGACGATCCAGTCGTCGATCGCCTTCACCTCGATCGCCCGCGGCAACGTGCCCGCCGCGATCTGCGCCGGCTCCTTCTCCTCGCTGGCCGGCATCGTCATCACCCCGCTGCTGGCGGCCGCCCTGCTCGGCAGCAGCGCCGGCGGGTTCTCCGCCGACTCGCTCCTCGAGATCGTGCTGCAGCTCCTGGTGCCGTTCGTCGCGGGGCAGGTGCTGCGGCGCTGGATCGGGGGCTTCGTCGCCCGGCACAAGAAGGTCCTCGGCCTGGTCGACCGCGGCTCGATCCTCCTCGTCGTGTACACCGCGTTCAGCGAGGGCATGGTCCAGGGAATCTGGCACCAGGTCAGCCCCGTCCGGCTGGCCGGCCTGCTCGCCGTCGAGGCGGTGCTGCTCGCCGTGATGCTCGCCCTGACCTGGTACGGCGGCAAGGCGCTGCGCTTCGACCGCGAGGACCGGATCGCGATCCAGTTCGCGGGCTCGAAGAAGTCCCTCGCCTCCGGGCTGCCCATGGCGAGCGTGCTGTTCGGCGCGCATGCCGCGCTGGCCGTGCTGCCGTTGATGCTCTTCCACCAGATGCAGCTGATGGTGTGCGCGGTGATCGCCAAACGCCGCTCGCACGACCCCCGCGAGGAGGTCAGCCCCGCGACGTCAGCCGCAGCGTCACGAACCGCGGTCGGTACAGGGACACGTTCCGGTTGAGCTGCGCGGCGGCGCCGGTCGGCTCCAGCCAGTTGACGTCATAGCTGAGCACGAGCCGCCCGTCGTCGCTGAGCTCGGGGTGCGTCTGCGGGTTGTAGGCGGCGACCTGGCCCGGCGGCAGTGCCGGGCTGAAGTCCTTCGTCGGGCCGTGCCAGGGACCGGTGGGGGCGCAGGACCAGTACGAGGTCACCGTGGTCAGCCCCTTCGTCCCCGAGGCCATCGTGAACAGCACGTACGTCCCTTTCTGGCGGACCACGGAGAAAGCGCTGCCTACGCCCGTGCGCTGTCCGTCCCCCAGCACCGAGGCTGGGCGGGCGCGGGCCGTCCACGCCTCGCCGTCCCAGTACTCCCAGGCGGCCGGATCGCCGAGGCCGCCCTCCGGCACCCGCGCCACATACGCCGACGAGGTGGGCCGGGACGCTGCCTGGCCGTCGTCGCCGCCGAAGACGTACGTCCAGCCGCCCTTCTTCACCAGCGTGGTGCCGAACAGCACGCGCCGGGACGGATCCTGGACCTGCTGCTGGTCGAGCACCTTGACCACCGACTCCACGCGCAGATCGGGCAGGGAGAGGGTCGCGACCTCGGTGGCGGTGGGCACACCGTAGATCCAGGGGGCCGAGCCCGCCGTCCGCACCCACAGCAGGACCCGCAGCACCTGCTCGGAGGAGCCGGGGGAGCGCGGCTCGACGCGGGCCGCGACCGGCCAGCGCCACTGGTTCGGGCCCGGGTCCGGGAAGAGGGGCGCGGGGAGCGTGGTCTGCAGGCGTCCGTCGCGCATCACCACGGCCGAGTTGCGCACCAGCGGAGCCGTGGTGTCCCGCCAGGCGTAGGACTCGCCGACCGGGTTGGGCGGGCCGTGCACCTGGCCGAGGTAGGTGTCCGAGAACAGCCACAGCATCCGGCCGTCCGGCAGCCGCACCGAGTGGGTGCCGTCGCCGCCGGTCCAGTCGTCGGTACGGGTCGCGTCGTCGCCGTAGCGGGCGAATTCCGTGGTGAGACGGTCGTCGGTCGACCACGAGCCGACGGTATGCGGTATACAGTCGTCGCCATCCTGCTCACCGTCGTCCGGGAGGGCGGTGAGCAGCACGGCCGCGAGAACCAGGGTCAGCAGCAGACCGACCCCGGCTCCCGTGCGCTGTCGTGATCGCGTGTCCTCGGGCACGCTCCGGGACGTTAGTGGCTGGCGCTCACCCGGTCCATGGGCAGCCACAGGACGGGATCGCCCACGGGCGCCCCGCCGGGGGCGAGTTCCTCGTCGCTCAGCGCCCGGTCCCAGACGCGGACGTCGTCGATCGCACCGGTGAAGAACGCCCTGCTGTCCATGCGCTGCCCGATGTGCACACCGAAGGGCGAGTTACGGCTGACCGAGCCCGGCACGTCTGCGGCGCCGATCGCTCTGCCGTCGATGAACAGGGTCAGCCGGCCGCCGCCACGGCGCAGGGCCAGACGATGCCACCGGCCGTCGTTGTAGGCGCCGGCGGTGCTCACGGACGCCATGCGGAGGGTCGTCGGACCCTCCCGCGTGGTGATCAGACCGCGCACCCGGCCGCTCGCGGGCTCGCCGCGCAGCCAGACCTGCGGCTGACGGTTGCCGACCCCGCCCATCCACAGCAGTGGCTGCTCCCCCGTCCTGGCGGTGTGACGGAACCACAGCGACGCCGTGAAGTCCTTGGTGGCAAGGGGGAGTCGCGCACGGTGCGGCAGGCGTACGGCGTCGTCGGCGCCGTCGAACTCCAGCGCGCCGCCGACCGCGCCGTCCGTCTGTTTCGCCCCGCCGAGGACGGCCGCGGGGCCGGCCTGCGGGGCGAGGTCGGCGGTGGTCGGATCGGGACCGCGGCGCGGCCGCAGCCAGTCCGCAGTGAACCGGGCGAAGCGGATCTCGTCGCGCGCGTCGGCGGTTCCGCCCTCGTACAGCAGGCCCACCGTGTGGTCGTCGATCGCCGCCATGTCGGAGTAACCGGACCAGTCCTTGGTGACGACCGTGCCGCGGTCGACGGTGTCCCAGGTGCGGCCGCCGTCGTAGGAGGAGCGGATCGTCATCGTCCGGCGGCGGTCCGGGTCGCCGGGGCAGGACAGCAGGGTGCGGTCGCCGAGTCCGAGGGTCGCACACTGGACCTGGGGCGCGTAGAGGTCCGGGAGAGGGGTGAAGGGGGTGGTGAAACTGTCGCCGCCGTCCAGGCTGACGGCCTGGGTCCGGTGGCCGAGGTCGGTGCCGTCCTCCTCGCGGCCGCTGACCAGGAGCGAGCCGTCGGTGCGTTCGGTGAGGGTCAGCTCGGCGGGCTTCTGCCGGAAAGTGCCGTCGCCGGCGAGCGGCCAGGAGTCGGTGGCGCCGATCCTCCAGTGGTCACCGCCGTCGTCACTGACGACGAGGCCGGCGTGGTTGGCGGTGACCCGACTGCCGTTCCACGTCTCGGAGTTGACGCCGAACACCAGGCGGCCGGCGTGCGTGCCGCGGATGAGCTGGATGCCGTGCACCGGACCGGTGGCGTACCAGGAGTTCCAGGGGGCGGGCAGGATCTCGGCGCTCAGGTCGCGCGGCGCCGACCAGGTCAGACCGTCGTCGTCGCTGTACTGCAGATGCGGGGTGCGGTCGCAGGGCACGGAGCAACTGGCGTCGTCCGTACGGCCCGTGTTGTAGGTCTCGGCGAGCAGGATGCGGCCGGTCTGCCGGTCCACGACCGGGGCCGGGTTGCCGTGGGTGGCGCCGCCGCCTTCGTTGACCACCTGGAGCGGCCCCCAGGTGCGGCCGCCGTCCGTGGAGCGCTTGAGGACGATGTCGATGTCGGCGGCGTCGCCGCAATTGAGGACACGCCCCTCGGCGAATGCCAGCAGTGTGCCGTCGACTGTATGCACGATCGCCGGGATGCGGAAACAGGCGTAGCCGGGATCCCGGGAGGCCTTGAAGAGGATCTGCTGCCGGAACTCCGGGGCAGAGGCGAGGGGCTGGGCGTGGGTGGGGGCGGGCGACGCGGCCACCGCCGCGGTGGCGATGACCACGGCCAAGGTGCGTCTGAGACGTGTGCGGAGCCATGCCGACGGCGTGGAGCGACCTTCCCTTTCCTGTCTGAACATCTGGACAGGCTATGTCTGACGATCCGTCACAGGCGTCAGCCAGGGCCGCTGGCGCGCCACAAGCGGTGCGCCGGGGGGTATTGCCCGGTGGGGTCAAGTGGCGCAACGGCACCTTTCCGAGGTTGCCAAGCGACTCGCTCGCCTCATGCGCCTTAGCCGCGTCCTCGAGCGAGAACACCTCGTGCACGGCTGCAGGCACGGCCGGCGCCCCGCTTCCCGCGATCCTCTCCCTGCCCAGCCGGCTCTTCGGCCGCGCGGCCGGCCGCTGCCGGGCCCTGGTGAGGCGCTGGCCACGGAGGTATGAGGATGTGGCACCACGTGGTGCTGTCGGCCTGGGCGACCCGGCCCCGGTCGCCCAGGCCGACCTCGGCCGCGGCATCCGGCTCGACCCCAAGGACCTCCTCGGCATCCTCAACGACCTGCAGTCCGCGGGTCTGGCCGTGCGCGAGCCTGACCCCCGGGAGCCGCCGCGAGAACGCGGTCTCCCTCAGGGACGAGAGCGCGCACCTGCTCCAACGCTGCGCGCGAAGGCGGCCCGGGCTGCGAACGACGCGCTCCTCGCCCCGCTGACGGCAGCCGAACGCGACCACTTCATCGGCCTGTTGATCCGGATTTCCGGTACGGACGGCTGACGACCGATAACGTTCCGTCATGACCGCCGCACCCCTCGCGCTCGACCCCGCGCGCACCGCACTCGTCCTCGTCGACCTGATGGAGCGCATCGTCGCCCTGCCGCTGGAACCCCGCAAGGGAACCGAAGTCCTCGCTGTCTGCGAGGAGTTGGCGACCCGGTTCCGCTCGGCCGGCGCACCCGTCGTACTCGTCCGCGTCGAACGCCCCGGTGTCGCCGAACAGCCGCCCGGCAGCGGGCTGGCGGCCGGACTGCCGCACGACGGCGACATCGAGATCGTGAAGCGGACGATCGGCGGCTTCCAGGACACCGGCCTCGACGAGCGCCTGCGCGAACGTGGCGTCACCGGCCTCGTGTTCGGCGGCATCGCCACCAATCTCGGCGTGGAGTCCACCGCCCGCGCGGGCGGCGACCTCGGCTACGACCTCGTCTTCGTCGAGGACGCCATGGCTGCGTTCACGGCGGCCGAGCACGAGGCGTCGGTGCGGCTCGACTTCCCCCGGCTGGGCATGGTGGCAAGGGCCGCAGAGGTGGGATTCACGAGGGGCTGAGTGACGGCTGACACCAGCGAGCGGCGGGCAAGGGCCCACCAACGCTCACTGTCCCCACGCGTCGGCCGCGAGCGAGCCGAAGGGGCGCGCCGGTGTCGAGAGCACATGGGGGTCCCCCCGCTCGAGCGAAGCCGAGAGTGGGGGAGCGCGCAGACCCGAAGGGCTGAGCACGGTCGTGGTCTCGGCACCGGCTTTGTCGCCCCGTAGGCGACCGAGCCATCCAACACAGCGGGGCCCCTGCGGCGCAGGGGGCGCTCCCCGCCGGTCGGGGCCCCGCCGCCGTGTCGCGGGGAACCGGTCAGCCCTGGGCGGTCGCGGCCCGCAGGGCGATGCGGTCCTCGCCCGCGTACACGTTCATGGAACTGCCCCGCAGGAAGCCCACCAGCGTCAGCCCCGTCTCCGCGGCCAGGTCCACGGCCAGTGACGAAGGCGCGGAGACCGCCGCCAGCACCGGGATGCCCGCCATCACGGCCTTCTGCGCCAGCTCGAACGAGGCACGGCCCGACACCAGCAGGATCGTCCGCGACAACGGCAGGTCCCCGTTCTGCAGGGCACGGCCGACCAGCTTGTCGACCGCGTTGTGCCGGCCCACGTCCTCCCGTATGTCGAGCAACTCCCCCTCCTCCGTGAACAGGGCCGCCGCGTGCAGGCCCCCGGTCCGGTCGAAGACCCGCTGGGCCGCGCGCAGCCGGTCGGGGAGGCCGGCGAGCAGCTCGGGGGCGACGCGGACCGGGGGAGTGTCGGCGATGGGCCAGCGGGCCGTCGTACGGACCGCGTCGAGGCTCGCCTTGCCGCACAGGCCGCACGAGGAGGTGGTGTAGACGTTCCGCTCGAGCGTGATGTCGGGGATCGTCACGCCGGGGGCCGTCTTCACGTCCACCACGTTGTATGTGTTCGAGCCGTCTACGGTCGCCCCCGCACAGTAGACAATATTCAGCAGATCGGATGCGGCAGCCAGTACGCCCTCGCTCACCAGAAAACCGGCGGCCAGCGCGAAGTCGTCGCCCGGAGTGCGCATGGTGATCGCGAGCGGCTTGCCGTTCAGCCTGATCTCCAGGGGTTCCTCGGCGACGAGCGTGTCCGGACGGCTGGAGACCGACCCGTCCCGGATGCGGATCACCTTGCGTCGTTCCGTGACTCGTCCCATGTCCTGATCAGCCCCGGTTCTGTACGTGCTGGTAGCCGAAACGGCCCTTGATGCAGAGGTTGCCGTGGGTCACCGGGTTGTCGTGCGGGGAGGTGACCTTCACGATCTCATTGTCCTGCACGTGCAGGGTGAGGTTGCATCCCACTCCGCAGTACGCGCACACCGTCGTCGTCTCGCAAACTCTGTCGACGAAATATTGTCTACAGTGTGGGGCATGGGGCGGCAAGAGTTCGCGCAGCACCCGAAACCGGTTGGTCCGCCCGTTTGGGCCGACCGTTCACCGCATCCTGGATACCGCTCATCGCATGCGGTCGACGCGCCGCCTTTTCAACTGCCGTGATCTTTCCTACCGTTCCGGATTCATGAGTCCCCCTGTCGCCCCCCTTGGCTGGAGCCGCTGGCTCGTCCCCCCGGCCGCCCTCTCCGTCCATCTCTCCATCGGGCAGGCCTACGCCTGGAGCGTGTTCAAGCCTCCGCTCGAATCCGCGCTCGGTCTCAGCGGTACGCAGAGCGCGCTGCCCTTCCAGCTCGGCATCGTCATGCTCGGTCTGTCGGCCGCGTTCGGCGGCACGCTCGTGGAACGCAACGGGCCGCGCTGGGCGATGAGCGTGGCCCTGGTCTGTTTCTCCTCGGGCTTCCTGCTCTCCGCGCTGGGCGCGGCCACCGAGCAGTACTGGCTGATCGTCCTCGGCTACGGCTTCGTCGGCGGGATCGGCCTCGGCATCGGCTACATCTCGCCCGTCTCGACGCTGATCAAGTGGTTCCCGGACCGGCCCGGCATGGCCACCGGCATCGCCATCATGGGCTTCGGCGGCGGTGCGCTGATCGCCTCGCCCTGGTCGGCGCAGATGCTCGAGTCGTTCGGTTCCGACAGCTCCGGGATCGCGCTCGCGTTCCTCGTACACGGGCTGTCGTATGCCGTATTCATGCTGCTGGGCGTGCTGCTGGTGCGGGTGCCGCGCAGCGAGCGGCCCACCGACGCCGGGCCGAGCGCCTTCGAAGGGCCGCAGGTATCGGCGCGCAACGCGGTGCGCACCCCGCAGTTCTGGTGCCTGTGGGTCGTGCTCTGCATGAACGTCACCGCGGGCATCGGCATCCTGGAGAAGGCCGCCCCGATGATCACAGACTTCTTCGCGGACACCTCCACACCGGTGTCGGTGTCCGCCGCGGCCGGCTTCGTCGCCCTGCTGTCGGCGGCCAACATGGCGGGCCGCATCGGCTGGTCGTCGACCTCCGACCTGATCGGGCGCAAGAACATCTACCGCGTCTACCTGGGCGCGGGCGCGCTGATGTACGCGCTGATCGCCCTGTTCGGCGACTCGTCCAAGCCCCTGTTCATCCTGGCCGCGCTGGTGATCCTGTCCTTCTACGGCGGCGGATTCGCGACGATCCCCGCCTATCTGAAGGACCTCTTCGGCACGTACCAGGTCGGCGCGATCCACGGCCGGCTGCTCACGGCCTGGTCCACGGCCGGGGTCCTCGGGCCGCTGATCGTGAACTGGATCGCCGACCGGCAGGAGGAGGCGGGCAAGCACGGCTCGGCCCTCTACGGTATGTCGTTCGTCATCATGATCGGGCTGCTCGTCGTCGGCTTTGTCGCCAATGAACTCGTTCGTCCCGTCCATGCTCGTCACCACATCCCCGCACCGAAGGAGGTCGTCGATGGCCGGCGACAGCAGCCAGAGTCCGCCTGACCGGCGCGGGCTGATCGCCTTCGCCTGGCTGTGGGTGGGGGCGCCGCTCGGGTACGGGCTGTATGAACTCGTCCGGAAGGCGACACAGCTGTTCACCGGGTAACGGTTCGAGAAGTGTTCGGGCGTCCGAGGGTCTGCGTGAAGCCGACAAGCCGGGCGCCCGTTTCCTGTTGCTTCACCTGCCGCCGTACCGGTGAGTCACTGATCAGACTGGTGGATCCCGCTATCCGCAGCACAATGAGGGGGATCGACCATGAACGGCACGCGCATCGCCGCCGTCGGCCACTACCAGCCCGCCAAGGTACTCACCAACGAGGACTTGGCGGGCCTGGTCGACACCAGCGACGAGTGGATCAGGTCCCGGGTGGGCATCCGCACGCGCCGCATCGCCGGGACGGACGAACCGGTCGACGAGCTGGCCGCGCACGCCGCAGCCAAGGCGCTCGCCTCGGCGGGCCTGACGCCCGCCGACATCGACCTGGTCCTGGTCGCCACGTCCACCGCCGTCGACCGCTCCCCGAACATGGCCGCCCGCGTCGCCGCCCGGCTCGGCATCCCGTCGCCCGCCGCCATGGACGTCAACGTCGTATGCGCCGGCTTCACCCACGCCCTGGCCACCGCCGACCACACCGTCCGTGCGGGCGCGGCGAGCAGGGCGCTGGTCATCGGCGCCGACAAGATGTCCGATGTGACCGACTGGACCGACCGCACCACCTGCGTGCTCGTCGGCGACGGGGCGGGGGCAGCCGTCGTGGAGGCGGCGCCGTCGGATTCCGCTTCCGCGCCCGGGATCGGGCCCGTGCTGTGGGGTTCGGTGCCCGAGATGGGGCACGCGGTGCGGATCGAGGGGCGGCCGGCGCGGTTCGCGCAGGAGGGGCAGAGCGTCTACCGCTGGGCGACCACTCAGCTGCCGCCCTTCGCCCGCCGGGCGTGCGAGCGCGCGGGGCTCGCCCCGGCAGATCTCGCGGCCGTCGTGCTGCACCAGGCGAACCTGCGCATCATCGAACCCCTCGCGGAGAAGATCGGCGCCGTCAACGCCGTGGTCGCGCGCGATGTCACCGAATCAGGTAACACGTCCGCGGCGAGCATTCCGCTCGCCTTCTCCAAGCTGGTGGAGCAGGGGGCCATCTCCACGGGGGATCCGGTACTGCTCTTCGGGTTCGGCGGGAACCTCTCGTACGCCGGACAGGTCGTCCGCTGCCCCTGACGTGCCGGTACAACGGGGTGTGACGAGGCCAACTCCCCGTTTTCCTGGTCATTGTGCACCGTAGACTGTAGACGAAAGGCAATCGATACTGGGTCTACAGGTGACACCGGCTCCACAGCCGCTGTGCACGGCCCTGCCGAGGAGGGGGACCGCGATGTTGTCGACAGGACTGCCGCAGGGGGCCGTGCCCAAGCTGGAACGGCCGGGGCCGCTGCGCGAGCGGGTCTACGAGGCGTTGCTCGAACTGATCACCACCCGCGCCCTGCAGCCCGGCCAGCACCTCGTCGAGAGCGAACTCGCCGGGCACCTAGGCGTCTCCCGGCAGCCGGTGCGCGAGGCGCTGCAGCGGCTGAACACCGAGGGTTGGGTCGATCTGCGGCCCGCCCAGGGCGCGTTCGTGCACGAGCCGACAGAGGAGGAGGCCGACCAGCTCCTCACCGTACGGACCCTGCTGGAGGCCGAGGCCGCCCGGCTCGCCGCCGCGAACGCGGACAAGGCAGGTCTTGACGCCTTGTACGGGCTGCTGGCGCAGGGAAAGCTGGCCGTCGCCAAGGACGACGTGGACGCCGCCGTCGCTCTGAACGCCCGCTTCCACGCGAAGGTCATGGAGCTGGCCGGCAACGCCGTCCTTTCCGAACTGGCGGCGCAGGTCGACCGCCGGGTGCGCTGGTACTACACGCCGGTCGCCCGGCAGCGCGGGCACCAGTCCTGGGTCGAACACGAGGCAATGATCCATGCGATCGCCCAGCATGACGAGGAACTCGCCACCCGGCTGATGCGCGAGCACACGGAGCACACGCGGCGCTCGTACCACGCACGCCAGCGGTCGTAGCCGTACAACCGGTCGTAGCCGTACCTGGGATCGCCGTTCAGAACGCCTCCGCGTGCCCCCGCGCCCACTCGGCGAAGGTACGCGGAGCCCGGCCCGTGACCTCCTGGACCGTCGGCAGAACCACCGACTCGTCCAGGGTGCCGTCGACGAAGAAACTGAAGAACGCGTCGACATACGGCTTCGGCATACCGGCCTCCAACTCGATGCGCGCCTCCTCGTGAGTGAGCCCGACGGCGTGCAGTTTCCGGCCCAGCACCTCGCCGAGGACGCGGACGCGGTCGGCGGGCAACAGCGCCTCGGGGCCGGTCAGTTCGAGGGCGCGGCCCGCGTACGCGTCCGACAACAGGGCGGTCAGGGCGACCTGGGCGATGTCATACGGATCGATGTCGGCGGTATACACGTCCGGGAACGGCACCCGCACCGCGTCCCCCTTGCGGATCTGGTCCACCAGCCGCAGCGCGTTCGACATGAAGCTGGTCGGCCGCAGAAGGGTCCACGGCAGCCCCGACTCGCGCACCGCGGTTTCCGCGTCGATCAGATAGCCGGCGACCGCGTTGCCCGTGTCGCCCGTGCCCGCCGACTTCCCGGACAGCATCACGACCCGCCGCACGCCCGCGGCCCGCGCGTCCGCCAGGATCTCCCGCTGCCCGCCGTAACCGGACATCAGGAACAAGGCTCGTACGCCGTCCAGCGCGTTCCGCACCGTCTCGGGGCGGTTCAGATCGCCCGCCACGGCTTCCGCCCCCGGCGCCCCCTCGTCCGCCCGGCCGGAACGGCTCAGCGCTCGCACCGGCTCCCCCAACTGAGCCAAAGCGCGCACGAGTTCGGCGCCCACGTTCCCCGTGGCACCCGTCACCAGAATCACTCGGTCCCCCTTTCCCGTCCCGGGCCGTGTCGGCCCGGGTGCGGTGGTGTCCATCCTGCGGTGACGGTGCGGGGGGCGCCATACCACCGCGGCTCTTTGTCCTGCGAGTGGAGAAAGTCTGCGGCAATCTCTGCGTAACTTCTTCCCACCTTCGGCGACCACTGCTACGTTCCCCTCGAAAGCCAGCCAACCGGTGGCCGATGGAGGCGGGGAGGGGCTCGTGAGACGCATGACGGCACGACCCGCGAACGCCCATCAGGCCCGATTGCTGAAGCTGTTGCGGGACGGTGGTCCCAACTCCCGTGCTCAGCTGGGCGATCAGGTCGATCTCTCACGGTCCAAGCTGGCCGTGGAAGTGGACCGGCTGCTGGAGACCGGCCTGGTCGCGGCCGACGGACTCGCCGCCTCGCGTGGCGGCCGCCGTTCCCACAACATCCGGCTGGCCCCGGCCTTGCGTTTCCTCGGCGTCGACATCGGCGCGACCTCGGTCGACGTCGCCGTCACCAACGCCGAGCTGGAGATTCTCGGACACCTCAACCAGCCCCTGGACGTACGTGAGGGACCGGTCGCGGTTTTCGAGCAAGTCCTGTCCATGGCCGCGAAGTTGAGGGCCTCGGGGCTGGCGGAGGGCTACGACGGCGCCGGTATCGGCGTCCCGGGACCGGTCCGCTTCCCCGAGGGCGTACCGGTCGCCCCGCCGATCATGCCGGGCTGGGACGGCTTCCCGGTGCGGGAGGCGCTCAGCCAGGAACTCGGCTGCCCGGTCATGGTCGACAACGACGTGAACCTGATGGCGATGGGGGAGATGCACGCGGGCGTCGCGCGCTCCGTGGGCGACTTCCTCTGCGTCAAGATCGGCACCGGCATCGGTTGCGGCATCGTCGCCGGCGGTGAGGTCCACCGCGGTGTGACGGGCAGCGCAGGCGACATCGGGCACATCCAGGCCGTGCCCGACGGCCGCCCGTGCGCCTGCGGCAACCGGGGCTGCCTGGAGGCCCATTTCAGCGGGGCGGCCCTGGCCCGGGACGCCACGGAGGCGGCCCAGCAGGGCCTGTCGGCGGAACTCGCGACCCGTTTGGAGACGAACGGCGGTCTCAGCGCCGTCGACGTCGCCGCCGCGGCCGCCGCGGGCGACGCCACCGCGCTCGACCTGATCCGCGAGGGCGGCAACCGCACCGGCCAGGTCATCGCCGGACTCGTCAGCTTCTTCAACCCGGGCCTGGTGGTGATCGGCGGCGGGGTGACCGGCCTTGGCCACACCCTGCTCGCCGCGATCCGCACCCAGGTCTACCGCCAGTCGCTGCCGCTTGCGACCGGCAATCTGCCCATCGTTCTCGGGGAGTTGGGTCCCACCGCCGGAGTGATCGGTGCGGCCCGCCTGATCAGCGACCACCTGTTCTCACCCGCGTAAGCATCGTTCTTCGTACGACCCAGCGCATACGCGCACTCCATACAGCTCACCACATACAGCTCGCTACGTACGGCTCACTTTTTACAGTTCAAGTCATACGGCCCATTGCATACAGCTCACTGTATATAGCTCACCAGCACCGCCCCCTGCTCTGCCCTGCCCTGAACCGGCCCGCACGCCCGCCAAGGGGAACCTGATGGCATCAGAACCACCGCTGCTCAGCATGTCCGGCATCACCAAGTCGTTCCCCGGAGTCCGGGCCCTCGACGGCGTCGACCTCGACGTCCAGGCCGGCGAGGTGCACTGCCTGCTCGGCCAGAACGGGGCCGGCAAGTCCACGCTCATCAAGGTCCTCGCCGGTGCCCACCAGCCCGACACGGGCACCATCCGCTGGCGCGGCGAGGACGTCACGCTCCGCTCGCCGATCGCCGCGATGCGCTTCGGCATCGCCACCATCTACCAGGAACTCGACCTGGTGGAACACCTGTCCGTGGCGGAGAACGTCCACCTCGGCCATGAACCCACAGCGGCCGGGTTCGTCGTACGAGGCAAGGTCGCGCGAGCGTCAACGGCCTCCCTTCTGAAGCGACTTGGGCATCCGGAGATCGATCCCGCCCGCCTGGTGGGGGAGTTGTCGGCCGCCCAGCAGCAGATCGTGTCCATGGCGCGGGCACTCTCGCACGACGTCCGGCTCATCGTGATGGACGAACCCTCCGCCGCCCTCGACCCGGACGAGGTCGACAACCTCTTCCGGATCGTCGGCGATCTCACCGCCGATGGAGTCGCCGTCGTCTACATCTCCCACCGCCTGGAGGAGATCCGCCGGATCGGTGACCGGGTGACCGTCCTGAAGGACGGGCGGGCCGTCGCGGTCGGGCTGCCCGCGAAGACGACGCCGACCCGCGAGGTCGTGGCGCTCATGACGGGACGCAACGTCGAATACGTCTTCCCGGAGCGGCCCGCGGCGGCACCGGACGGTACGCCGGTTCTGGAGGTCCGGGGGCTGGCCCGAGAGGGCGAGTTCGAGCCGCTCGACCTGCACATCCGGCCGGGCGAGATCGTCGGCCTCGCCGGACTCGTCGGCTCGGGCCGCTCCGAGATCCTGGAGACGATCTACGGCGCCCGCAAACCCACCGCCGGTCAAGTCCTCGTCGACGGAAGGGCGTTGCGGTCCGGCAGCGTGCGCGCCGCCGTCCGCGCCGGCCTCGGACTCGCCCCCGAGGAGCGCAAGGCCCAGGCCCTGCTGATGCTGGAGTCGGTCACCCGCAACGTCTCCGTCTCCTCCATGTCCCGCTTCTCCCGCGGCGGTTGGATCGACCGGGGCGCCGAGCAGGGCGCGGCGAGGGCCGCAACCCGAGAGCTGTCACTGCGACCTGACAACCCGTCCGTGCCGGTGCGCACCCTGTCCGGCGGCAACCAGCAGAAGGCCGTCCTCGCCCGCTGGCTGTTGCGCGGCTGCCGGGTGCTGCTGCTCGACGAACCGACCCGCGGGGTCGACGTCGGCGCCCGCGCCGAACTGTATGCAGTCGTCCGTCGACTGGCTAATGAAGGCCTCGCCGTGCTGCTCGTCTCCAGCGAGGTCCCCGAGGTGCTCGGCCTCGCCGACCGCGTCCTGGTGCTCCGCGAGGGCCGCGTCGTCCACACGGCGGCCGCCCGCGACCTGGACGAACACCGCGTACTCGACCTCGTCATGGAAGGAAGCCCCGCATCATGACGCAGCCCGTCTCCCCGCCCAGGGACAGTGCCGACAAGGTACCCCCGGCGGCCCAAGCCCCCGCCTGGCGCGCCCTCGTGTTCCGCGCCGACGTGCGCACCCTCTCCCTCCTCGGCGTGCTCGCCGTACTGATCCTCATCGGCGGCATCACCAAGCCGGACGAGTTCCTCGACACCCGCAACCTCCAACTCGTCCTCACCCAGGCCTCGGTGATCGGCGTCGTCACCGTCGGGATGACCTTCGTCATCACCTCCGGCGGCATCGACCTTTCCGTCGGCGCGATCGTCGCGCTGGCCTCGGTGTGGGCGACCACGGTCGCCACGCAGGAGTACGGCTTCGGCGGCATCCTCTTCACCTCGGTCCTCGTCGGCCTCGGATGCGGTCTGGTCAACGGACTGCTCATCGCGTACGGCGGGATGGTCCCCTTCATCGCGACGCTCGCCATGCTGGCCTCCGCACGCGGCCTGGCCCTGCAGATCACCGACGGCCGCACGCAGATCGTCACCGTCGACGGCATCCTCGACCTCGGCGAACGCGACTCCTACGTGCTCGGCGTTCCGCCGCTGGTGATGGTGTTCGCGGTAGTGACGATCATCGGCTGGCTGGTGCTGAACCGGACCACCTTCGGACGCCGTACGGTCGCCGTCGGCGGCAACGCGGAGGCGGCCCGGCTCGCCGGCATCGACGTACGCCGCCAGCGGCTGTACCTCTACCTGCTGTCCGGACTGTGCTGCGGCATCGCCGCCTTCCTGCTGATCATCCTGTCCGGCTCCGGCCAGAACACCAACGGCAACCTCTACGAGCTCGACGCCATCGCCGCCGCGATCATCGGCGGCACGCTCCTCAGCGGGGGCCGCGGCACCATCACCGGCTCCGTGCTCGGCGTCCTGATCTTCACCACGATCACCAACATCTTCGCCCTGAACAACCTGCAGAGCGACGTCCAGCAGATCGCCAAGGGCGCGATCATCGTCGCCGCCGTGCTGGTCCAGCGCCGTACCGCGAGCACGACCTGAGGAAAGGGTTCACCGCCATGCCAGAGCCGACGTCTTTCACCAGCCGCTTCACCAGTCGCAGAGGACTGCTCCTCGGGACCGCCGCCGTCTCGGCCGGTGCCCTTCTCACAGGTTGCACCAGCAATGATCCGGACAGCGACGAGCCCGCCGCGAACGACCAGCCGGCCGCCGAGGACAAGCCCGGCAAGGAGGTCACCATCGGCTTCGCCGGCCCTCAGGCCGACCACGGCTGGCTCAACGCCATCAACGACAACGCCAAGAACCGCGCGAAGAAGTACTCCGACGTCACGCTGGAGATCACCGAGGGCTCCAACGACACCGCCCAGCAGATCGGCCAGATCGAGACGCTGATCAACAAGAAGGTCGACGTCCTGGTCGTACTGCCGGCCGACGGCAAGGCGCTCACCCAGGTCGGCCTGAAGGCGATGCGCGCGGGCATCCCCGTGGTCAACCTCGACCGGATCTTCAACACGCCGCAGGCGTACCGCTGTTGGATCGGCGGCGACAACTACGGCATGGGTCTCAACGCCGGCCACTACATCGGCGAGAAGCTCAAGGGCAAGGCGAACGCCCGCGTCATCGAGCTCGCCGGGCTCGACAACCTGGAGCTGACCAAGCAGCGCACCCAGGGCTTCGACGACGCGCTGAAGAACTACCCCAACATCCGCAAGGTCGCCCGCCAGGCCGCCGACTTCACCGTCGAGTCCGGGCAGGCCAAGATGGCCCAACTCCTCCAGGCGCAGTCGGAGTTCGACGCCCTGTGGAACCACGACGACGACCAGGGAGTGGGCGCGCTGCGCGCCATCGAGCAGGCCGGGCGCGACGACTTCCTGATGGTCGGCGGCGCGGGCGCGCTCTCCGCCTTCCAGGCCATCAAGCAGGACAACGGCGTCCTGAAGGCGACCGTCCTCTACCCACCGACCATGGCCGCCTCCGCGATCGACCTCGCCCGCGCCCTCGGCCAGGCCAAGGGGGTCAGCGGCCTCGCCGAATACGAGATCCCGGCGTCGCTCACGCTCTACTCGGCGGTCGTCGACAAGACCAACGTCGACCAGTACATGTCCACCGGCTTCAAGTGAGCCCTCCCTCCGAGGAGCCCGCCCCGCCCACGGGCCGGGCCGCACCCCCCACCGCGCCACGACCACGAGGAGGACACTCCGCATGGCACAGCCCCAGCAGTCAGAAGGGCCCGGAGCCGAGAAGCCGCCCCTGCGCGTCGGCATGGTCGGCTACGCCTTCATGGGCGCCGCCCACTCCCAGGGCTGGCGCACCGCGGGCCGCGTCTTCGACCTGCCGCTCAGCCCGGTCCTGGCCGCCGTCTGCGGGCGAGACGCGGCCGCTGTGCGCGCGGCGGCCGACCGGCAGGGCTGGGCGACGACCGAGACCGACTGGCGGGCCCTGATCGAACGGGACGACATCGACCTCGTGGACATCTGCACTCCCGGCGACAGCCACGCCGAGATCGCCCTCGCCGCGCTCGCCGCCGGAAAGCACGTTCTGTGCGAGAAACCCCTCGCGAACACCGTCGAGGAGGCCGAGGCCATGGTGACGGCCGCACAATCGGCGTACGGGCGCGGCCGGTTGGCGATGGTCGGGTTCAACTACCGCCGGGTGCCCGCCACCGCGCTGGCCCGGAGGATGGTCGACGAGGGTCGGCTCGGAGCGCTGCGGCACGTGCGGGTGACGTACCTTCAGGACTGGCTGGTCGACCCGCAGTTCCCGCTGACCTGGCGGCTTCGCAAGGAACAGGCGGGCTCCGGCTCGCTCGGGGACCTGGGCGCGCACATCGTCGACCTCGCCCAGTACCTGGCCGGCGAACGGCTGGCCGGCGTCTCCGCGCTGACCGAGACCTTCGTACGGCAGCGCCCGCTGCCCGGCGGACCCACCGGCGGCCTGTCCGCCGTGTCTACAGTCGGCAGTGGACAGGTCACCGTCGACGACGCGGCCCTGTTCACCGGCCGCTTCACCTCCGGTGCCCTAGCCTCCTTCGAGGCCACTCGCTACGCCACCGGCCGCAAGAACGCCTTGCGCATCGAACTCAACGGCGAGCGCGGCTCGTTGGCCTTCGACCTGGAGCGCCTCAATGAGCTCGCATACCACGACGGTACGGAACCCGGGGCGCACGCCGGCTTCCGCCGCATCCTCGTCACCGAACCCGACCACCCCTACCTGGACGCCTGGTGGCCGCCGGGCCACGGCCTCGGCTACGAGCACACCTTCGTCCACCAGGCCCGCGACCTCGTCCACGCGATCGCCGAGGGGCGGCAACCCGAACCCTCCTTCGCCGACGGGCTGCAGGTGCAGCGCGTGCTGGCGGCGGTGGAGGAGAGCGCCGAGAAGAACTCCGTCTACACGCCCATCGCGGTCTGAGGAGGCGCAGAGAAATGCCGCGCAGGTTCACGCTGTTCACCGGCCAGTGGGCGGACCTCCCGCTGGAAGAGGTCTGCCGTCTCGCCCGCGACTTCGGCTACGACGGACTCGAACTCGCCTGCTGGGGCGACCACTTCGAGGTCGACAAGGCGCTTGCAGACCCGTCGTACCTCGACTCCCGCAGGGCCCTGCTCGACAAGTACGGACTGAAGTGCTGGGCCATCTCCAACCACCTGGTGGGCCAGGCGGTCTGCGACGCCATCATCGACGAACGCCACCAGGCGATCCTGCCGGCCCGCATCTGGGGCGACGGTGAGGCGGAGGGCGTACGGCAGCGGGCCGCAGCCGAGATCGCCGACACCGCGCGCGCCGCGGCGGCCTTCGGCGTCGACACGGTCATCGGCTTCACCGGCTCCGCCATCTGGCACCTGGTCGCCATGTTCCCGCCCGCCCCCGAGTCGATGATCGAGCGCGGTTACGAGGACTTCGCCGAGCGCTGGAACCCGATCCTGGACGTCTTCGACGCCGAGGGCGTGCGGTTCGCGCACGAGGTCCACCCGAGCGAGATCGCATACGACTACTGGACGACCGTACGCACACTGGATGCGGTCGACCGCCGACCGGCTTTCGGACTCAACTTCGACCCGAGCCACTTCGTATGGCAGGACCTCGACCCTGTCGGCTTCCTGTGGGACTTCCGCGACCGGATCTACCACGTCGACTGCAAGGAGGCCCGCAAGCGGCTCGACGGCCGCAACGGCCGCCTCGGCTCCCACCTGCCGTGGGGCGACCCGCGCCGCGGCTGGGACTTCGTGTCGGCCGGCCATGGCGACGTCCCCTGGGAGGACGTCTTCCGGATGCTGCGCTCCATCGACTACCAGGGGCCCGTCTCGGTCGAGTGGGAGGACGCCGGCATGGACCGGCTCCAGGGCGCCCCCGAGGCCCTCACCCGCCTCAAGGCATACGACTTCGAGCCCCCGTCGGCCTCTTTCGACGCGGCGTTCGGCAACTGATCTTCCTTCGCTCTCCGGGATGACGGCGCATCCCGGCGTACGTACCCGCCCGTACAACCGGCCCCATTCTGGAGGCACCCGTGCACGGGAACGACCGCACCACCAGCACCGACAGAAACGAGACCCACAGACGACGCCTGTCCTTCCGCAAAGCGGTGGCGCTCTTCAGCGGCGCACTGCTGGCAGGCGCGACCCTCACCCTCAACGCACCCCAGGCCGGCGCAGCCGTCGCCGACGAGGGGGCTGCCGCGGCCGAGGACTTCCAGCAGGTCACCCTCGCCAAGGGCGAGGCGGAGGTCGGCGAGCCCATGTCGCTCGCCGTCCTCCCGGACCGCTCGGTCCTGCACACCTCGCGCGACGGTGAACTCCGCCTCACCGACGCCGCGGGCAACACCAAACTCGCCGGCAAGCTGGACGTCTACTCCCACGACGAGGAGGGCCTCCAAGGGATCGGCGTCGACCCCGGCTTCACCACCAACCGCTTCATCTACCTCTACTACGCGCCCCCGTTGAACACCCCGGCGGGCGACGCACCCGAGACGGGCACCGCGGCCGACTTCGCGCCCTTCGACGGCGTCAACCGGCTGTCCCGGTTCGTCCTGAACACCGACGGCACCCTCGACAACGCCAGCGAGAAGAAGATCCTCGACGTCCCCGCCTCCCGCGGCATCTGCTGCCACGTCGGCGGCGACATCGACTTCGACGCGGCGGGCAACCTGTACCTGTCGACGGGCGACGACACCAACCCCTTCCAGTCGGACGGCTTCACGCCGATCGACGAGCGCGCGAACCGCAACCCGGCGTTCGACGCCCAGCGTTCGGCCGGCAACACCAACGACCTGCGCGGCAAGATCCTGCGCATCAAGGTGAACGCCGACGGCTCCTACTCCGTCCCCGACGGCAACCTCTTCGCGCCCGGCACGGACAAGACGCGGCCCGAGATCTACGCGATGGGCTTCCGCAACCCGTTCCGCTTCAGCGTCGACAAGAAGACCGGCATCCTCTACGTCGGCGACTACGGCCCCGACGCAGGCGCCGCCGACCCGGCCCGCGGACCGGCCGGTCAGGTCGAGTTCGCGCGGGTGACCGCTCCGGGGAACTTCGGGTGGCCGTACTGCACGGGCGACAATGACCCGTACACTGAATACGATTTCGCGACGGGTGCATCCGGAGCGGCCTTCGACTGCGGAGCGCCGAAGAACACCTCGCCGAACAACACCGGCCTCACCGACCTGCCCCCGGCCCAGTCCGCCTGGATACCGTACGACGGTGGCTCCCTGCCCGAGTTCGGCAGCGGCTCCGAGTCGCCGATGGGCGGCCCGGTCTACCACTACGACGCCTCTCTCGACTCGCCGGTGAAATTCCCCGAGGCGTACGACGGGGACTTCTTCGCCGGGGAGTTCGGCCGCCGCTGGATCAAGCGAATCAGCAGCGACGGCAACGGCACCGTTCAGTCGATCAACGACGTGCCGTGGACCGGCACCCAGGTGATGGACATGGCCTTCGGCCCGGACGGGGCGCTGTACGTCCTCGACTACGGCACCGCCTGGTTCGGCGGCGATGAGCACTCGGCCCTGTACCGTATCGAGAACGCGACCGACGGCCACTCCCCGGTCGCGCAGGCCGCCGCCGACCTGACATCGGGGCAGGCGCCGCTGAGGGTACGTTTCTCCTCCGAGGGCACGACCGACCAGGACGGTGACGCCCTCACATACAGCTGGGACTTCGGCGACGGTGGCAAGTCGACGCAGCCGAACCCGACGCACAAGTACAAGAAGAACGGCACGTACACCGCGACGCTGACCGCGAAGGACCCGAGCGGCCGCACCGGCAGCGCGAGTGTGCAGATCGTGGTGGGCAACACCGCGCCGAAGGTGACGCTCGAACTCCCCAAGGACGGGCAGCTGTTCAGCTTCGGTGACGCGATCCCGTTCAAGGTGCGCGTCACCGACGTCGAGGACGGCAGGAACATCGACTGCGCGAAGGTCAAGGTCACCTTCATCCTCGGCCACGACAGCCACGGCCACCCGGTGACCTCGGCGAACGGCTGCACCGGCACCATCCAGACCAGCGCCGACGGCGGCCACGACGACGACGCCAACATCTTCGGTGTCTTCGACGCCGAGTACACCGACGGCGGAGGCGGCGGCCAGGCCCCGCTCACCACCCACGACCAGAACGTCACCCAGCCCAAGCACCGCCAGGCCGAACACTTCGGAAACGGCTCCGGCGTCTCGGTCATCACCAAGGACACCGCGCACGGCGGCGAGACGGTCGGCGACATCAACAACGGCGACTGGATCTCCTTCACGCCGTACGTCCTGAGCAACGCCAAGTCGATCACCGCGCGCATCTCGTCCGGCGGCGCGGGCGGCACCCTCGAGGTCCGTGCGGGGTCCTCGACGGGCACCCTGCTCGGCAAGGCGAAAGTGCCGGTGACCGGCGGCTGGGACACCTTCCAGGACGTCAGTGCCGACCTCGCGCGCGCCCCCCGCGGCACGACCACGCTCTATCTGGTCTTCAAGGGCAGTGGCACGGGAGCCCTGTACGACGTCGACGACTTCACCTTCACGACGAGCTGACCGGAGGTGACGATGATGCGCCCAACCCGAAGACTGAGTACCGCCGTTGTGGGCGCGGCCCTGCTGCTGGGCTGCGTCTCGGAACCGGCTGCCTCGCAACCCGCGGACGACAAACGGGTGCTGGTCTTCTCCAAGACGGCCGGCTTCCGGCACGACTCCATCCCCGAGGGCATCGCGACGGTGAAGCAACTCGGCGAGACGGACGGCTTCACGGTCGACGCGACCGAGGACGCGAGTGCGTTCACCGCACGCAACCTGCGGCGCTACGACGCGGTCGTGTTCCTGTCGACGACCGGCGACGTCCTCGACCCCGCCCAGCAGCGGGCCTTCGAGGACTACATCCACCGCGGCGGAGGCTACGTCGGCATTCACGCGGCCGCCGACACCGAGTACGACTGGGCGTTCTACGGCGGCCTGGCCGGCGCCTACTTCCAGTCGCACCCGGCGATCCAGCCCGCGAAGGTCCACGTCGAGGATCGCGCCCACCCGGCGACCTCGGGCCTTTCGAGGACCTGGGAGCGCACCGACGAGTGGTACAACTACCGCTCGAACCCCCGGGAGCGGGCCCACGTCCTCGCCTCGCTCGACGAGTCGTCGTACACCGGCGGCACCATGCACGGCGATCACCCGATCGCCTGGTGCCAGAACTACCAGGGCGGCCGCGCCTTCTACACGGGCGGCGGTCACACGAAGGAGTCCTTCGCGGAGCCCGCATTCCGTCGACATCTGACAGGCGGAATCCGGTATGCGATAGGCGATGTCCAGGCGGACTGTCGACCGGAGACCGGATACCGTCCGCTCTTCGACGGCAGCTCGCTGGAGGGCTGGCAGCAGGCCGGCCCGGGCTCCTTCACCCTGGACGACGACGGCACGATCACGTCGTCGGGCGGGATGGGGATGCTCTGGTACGCCGACCGGGGCTTCGGGGCGTACTCCGTGAAGCTGGACTGGAAGATGGCCAGTGAGTCGGGCGACGACAACTCCGGTGTGTTCGTGGGCTTCCCGCCCTCGGACGACCCGTGGTCGGCCGTGAACAACGGCTACGAGATCCAGATCGACGCCACCGACGTACCCGAGAAGACCACCGGGTCCGTCTACGGCTTCCGGTCCGCCGACCTGAAGAAGCGCGACCGCGCGCTGAATCCGCCGGGGGAGTGGAACACGTACGAGATCCGCGTGGAGGGCGAACGCCTGCGCGTGTGGCTCAACGGCGTGAAGATCAACGATTTCACCAACACCGATCCGGCCCGGAGCCTGCGGGACGGGCACGTCGGCATCCAGAACCACGGAGCCGACGACCAGGTGTCCTTCCGTGACATCCGGATCAAGGAACTGCCCGTGCAGGGCGACTGAGCGGCGGCGGGCGGGGGACGCCGGACTCCCGCCCGCCGTCTTCGCCCGCCAGGGGCGCTCCCGCCCCGCGGGCTCGCATACGAGGCGTGTGTGCACACGAGGTGTTCGTCGCATACCAGGCGTTCGACGAGGAGGCTGCCCATGTCCGCGTCCGTTTCCCCACCACGCGTCGGCGTCTGGCTGATCGGGGCACGGGGCTCCGTCGCCACCACGGTCGTCGCGGGATGCGCCGCCGTGACCGCGGGCCTGCACCCGCCGACGGGACTGATCACCGAGACACCCGAATTCGCCGACAGCGGCCTGCCGGCCCTGTCGTCCCTCGTCTTCGGCGGCCACGACACGGTGGACTGCCCCCTGCCCAAGCGCGCGGAGACGCTGGCGGCCGGAGGCGTTCTGCCGCACGGCCTCCCGACCGCCATCGGCGCCGAACTGGCCGCAGCAGACCGGGAGATCAGGCCGGGCGGCCCACTCCCCGGGGACACCCGGGACGTGGAGGAGCTCATCACCGCCTTCGCCGACGATCTACGGGACTTCGTACGGCGGCAGGGCCTCGCGCGGGCGGTCGTGATGAACGTCGCCTCCACGGAACCGGCGCCCATCGGCGCCGAACTCCCCGCCAGCTCGCTGTACGCGGCGGCGGCCCTGCGCGCGGGCTGCCCGTACGTGAACTTCACCCCTTCGACCGGCCTGCACCACCCCGCGCTGGCCCAGGCGGCCCAGTCGTCGGGGCTGCCGTACGCGGGCCGCGACGGCAAGACCGGGCAGACGCTGCTGCGTTCGGTGCTGGGCCCGATGTTCGCGCAGCGGGCGCTCGCGGTCCGGGCCTGGTCCGGCACCAACCTGCTCGGCGGCGGCGACGGTGCCGCCCTGGCCGACCCGGCCACCGCGGCGGCGAAGAACGCGGGCAAGGAGCGGGTCCTCGCCGACACCCTCGGCACGACACCCGAGGGCGAGGTCCACATCGACGACGTCCCCGCGCTCGGCGACTGGAAGACCGCCTGGGACCACATCGCCTTCGACGGCTTCCTCGGCGCCCGCATGATCCTGCAGACCATCTGGCAGGGCTGCGACTCGGCCCTGGCCGCACCCCTGGTCCTCGACCTGGCCCGCCTGGTCTCCCGCGCGCACGAGAGGGGCCTGTCCGGACCGCTGTCCGAGCTGGGGTTCTACTTCAAGGATCCGGTGGGGGAAGGGCCGTCGGCCCTGGGGGAGCAGTACGCGGCACTGGTGGGGTTCGCGCAGCGGCTGCGGGGCGGCGGCACGGTGGAGCGGCGGGCGGACGAGCACTCGGGGGAGGGCCGGTGAGCGGCCGGCGCGATGCCCCGAGCCCGAACGGCGTGCACCCGATCGGCCCGGCACGCGTGGGCCCGAATGGTGCGGGCGCGAGCCGTGTGGGCGCGAGTGGCGCGGGCCTGGTCGGGATGGGGGCGGTCGGCGTGGGACCGAGTCGCGCCGTCGGCGCGCAGGCCTGGACCGAACTGCTCCGCCTCCCGGCCCTGTTCACCGTCCCGGGAGACGCCCTCGCCGGTGCGGCGGCAGCCGCAGCCCACCCCAACCCCCGCACTGTGCTCGCCATCTGCTCCTCCTTGTGCCTGTACGAGGCCGGCATGGCCCTCAACGACTGGGCCGACCGGCAGGAGGACGCGGCGGAACGCCCGCACCGCCCCCTTCCCTCCGGCCGCATTCGCCCCACGGCGGCCCTGGCGGCAGCCTGTGCGTTCACCGGCGCGGGCCTGTCCCTGGCCGCCTGCGCCGGCCGCCCCGCCCTCGCCGTCGCGACCCCTCTCGCAGCGACGGTCTGGGCCTACGACCTCGCCCTGAAGAGCACCCCGGCAGGCCCGCTCGCCATGGCGGCGGCGCGCGGCCTGGACCTGCTCCTCGGTGCGGCAGCCACGACGGGCGGCGGGACAAGCCCGGGTGATACGGGGGTCACGGCGGGCTCTGCGCGCCTCGCCGACGGCGTCCGCCGGGCCCTTCCGTCCGCCGCCCTCCTCGGAGCACACACCCTCGCGGTCACGACCGTGTCACGCCGGGAGACCCAGGGCGGTTCACCCCTCGCCGCGCTGGCAGCACTCGCCACGACCGGCGTACTGACCAGGCTCCTGACGCGCCCGCCCACCAGCCGGGGCACCACCGTGCCCCCGCCCGGGCGTCCCGAGCGACCGAACCGGCGCGTCCGGCTCGACCTGCCGGAACGGAACCCAGCCCGCTCCCCTCGCCCTCGGCTCTCGCCGTCCGCCGCCCCGCGCACGGCTCTCGCCGCCGCCTACGCCGCCACCGCCGCCCGCCCCTACTTCCACGCCGCTCTCAACCCCTCACCCCCGCTCACCCAACGAGCCGTCAGCGGCGGCATCCGCGCCATGATCCCGCTCCAGGCCGCACTCTCCGCCCGCTCCGGCGCGACCGCCACGGCACTGCTCACCGCGGTACTTGCCCCGATCGCAAAGAGGTTCGCGAGGAAGGTGAGCATCACATGACCCCCGAAACCCTCCCTCCCTCCACCACCTCCCTTCGCTTCGGCTACGGCACCAACGGCCTCGCCGACCTCCGCCTCGACGACGCTCTCGCCCTCCTCGCCGACCTCGGTTACGACGGCGTCGGGCTGACCCTCGACCACATGCACCTCGACCCGCTCGCCCCGGACCTGCCCGCCCGTACCCGCCGTCTCGCGCACCGGCTGGACGCGCTCGGTCTGACGGTCACCGTGGAGACGGGCGCCCGCTATGTGCTCGACCCGCGTCGCAAACACGGCCCCTCTCTGCTGGACCCCGAGCCGGACGACCGCGCCCGACGCGTCGACCTGCTGATCCGTGCCGTGCAGGTCGCCGCCGACCTCGGCGCCCACGCGGTCCACTGCTTCAGCGGCATCACGCCCGCGGGTACGGACACGGACACGGCGTGGAAACGTCTGGCCGAGGCCCTCGCCCCCATCCTGGACGCCGCCACCACCGCCGGCATCCCCCTGGCCGTCGAACCGGAACCGGGCCATCTGCTCGCCACTCTCAAGGATTTCCACCACCTCCGCCGCGCCCTCGGCGACCCGCACCACCTCGGCCTGACACTCGACATAGGCCACTGCCAGTGCCTCGAGCCGCTCCCACCCGCCGACTGCGTACGCGCCGCCGCTCCTTGGCTGCGCCACGTCCAGATCGAGGACATGCGCCGCGGCATCCACGAGCACCTCCCTCTCGGAGACGGGGAGATCGACTTCCCGTCCGTACTCGCCGCCCTGTCCGCCGCCGGCTACCAGGGCCTGACCGTCGTCGAACTGCCCCGCCACTCCCACGCGGGCCCCCACTTCGCCGCGCTCTCCCTTCCGTTCCTCCGCCGAGCGGCAGCCACCGCGGCGGCTTCCAGGGCCTCGACGCGGCCCATCGCGCCCAGCCCACCCGTCCCACCGAGCACCCCGCTCCTCGCACCCCCAGGCGAGCCCTCCGCCACCCCTGAAGGGAAAACCTCATGACCCACCCCCATGCCGCCCCGCACACCCCCGCGGCGGACACCCAGGGCACCACCCTCGCCCGCACCCCGCTGGACGACCTGCGCAGCCACGTCAACCACCACCTCGGCTCAGCCGCCCGGACCTGGCTCGACCGGGCCCTCGACGAGGCCGCGGCCCATCCCGGCACGCACGGACCCATCTCCGTGTGGGAGCTGCGCCTCGCCGAGGCCGGACGCCGCTGCGGCTCCGAGCACGCCGACGCCGTCCGTGTCCTCATCCTGCACGCGGCCCGCGCCGACCCGGACGCTCTCGCCCGCGTCTACGCTCAGGGCACCGCCGCCGAACGCCGCGCCGTCCTGCACGCCCTGCCCCACCTCGTGCCGGGCCCCGAGGCCGTCCCGCTCGTCGAGGACGCCCTGCGCACCAACGACACCCGACTCCTGGCCGCCGCTCTCGGCCCGTACGCCGCCCGGCACCTCGCCGCCCACCACTGGCGGCACGCCGTCCTGAAATGCCTCTTCACCGGCGTGCCCGTGGCCGAGGTGGCCGACCTGGAGCGGCGCGCCCACGCCGACGGCGAACTCGCCCGCATGCTCGGCGACTATGCCGCCGAACGCACCGCCGCGGGCCGTCCCGTCCCCGAAGACCTCCACCGCGTCCTGGCCCTGACCGACCCCACGCCCCCACCGCCGGCCGAGCACGGCATCCGCGGCCTCGACGGCAAGGAGTCCTGATGCGCATCTTCGACCCCCACATCCACATGACGTCACGGACCACCGACGACTACGAGGCCATGTACGCCGCCGGCGTCCGCGCCGTCGTCGAGCCGTCCTTCTGGCTCGGCCAGCCCCGCACCTCACCCGCCTCCTTCCTCGACTACTTCGACTCCCTGCTGGGCTGGGAACCCTTCCGCGCCGCGCAGTACGGCATCGCCCACCACTGCACGATCGCCCTCAACCCCAAGGAGGCGGGCGACCCGCGCTGCGTCCCCGTCCTCGACGAACTGCCCCGGTATCTCGTCAAGGACCAGGTCGTGGCCGTCGGTGAGATCGGCTACGACTCGATGACCCCAGCCGAGGACACCGCCCTCGCCGCGCAGCTCCAGCTCGCCGCCGACCATGAGCTGCCCGCGCTCGTCCACACCCCGCACCGCGACAAGCTGGCCGGCCTGCGCCGCACCCTCGATGTGGTCCGGGAGTCCGCCCTCGCTCCGGAACGTGTCCTGGTCGACCACCTCAACGAGACCACCGTCAAGGAGGCCAAGGACAGCGGCTGCTGGCTGGGCTTCTCCGTCTATCCGGACACCAAGATGGACGAGGAGCGGATGGTCGCGATCCTGCGCGTCTACGGACCCGAGCAGGTGCTGGTGAACTCCGCCGCCGACTGGGGCCGCAGCGACCCCCTCAAGACCCGCAAGGTCGGCGACCTGATGCTCACCGAGGGCTTCACCGAGGACGACGTCGACCGGGTGCTGTGGCGCAACCCCGTCGCCTTCTACGGTCTCAGCGGCCGCCTGGCCCTGGACGTCGCGGCCAAGCAGGCCACCCACGAGGGCAACTCCATCCTGCGCGGGGGCGAGTAGGGCATGCGCTTCCGCCACCGCGACGGCACCACCGTCCATCTCGCCTACTGCACCAACGTCCACCCCGCTGAAACACTCGACGGCGTCCTCGCCCAGCTCCGCGACCACTGCGAACCCGTCCGCCGCCGTCTCGGCCGTGACCGACTCGGCATCGGCCTGTGGCTCGCCAGAGACGCGGCGCACGCCCTCGTCACGGACCCGTCCGCCCTGCGCGGCCTGCGCACCGAACTCGATCGGCGCGGCCTCGAGGTCGTCACCCTCAACGGCTTCCCGTATCAGGGCTTCGGCGCCGAAGAGGTCAAGTACCGCGTGTACAAGCCGGACTGGGCCGACCCCGAACGCCTCGACCACACCACTGCCCTGGCCCGCGTCCTGGCCGGGCTCCTGCCCGACGACGTCACCGGGGGCAGCATCTCCACCCTGCCGCTCACCTGGCGCACCGTCCTGCCCGCACCGCCCGGCTCCGCACCGGCGGACGGGGCGTCGGCGGCGGAGCGCGCGGAGACGGCCCGCGCCCACCTGGCCGGCCTTGCCGAGCGTCTGGACGCCCTGGCGGAACTGACCGGCCGCTCCATCCGCGTCGGCCTGGAACCCGAACCCGGCTGCGTCGTCGAGACCACCGGCGACGCCATCGCCCCGCTGGCCGCGATCGGCCACGACCGGATCGGTATCTGTGTCGACACCTGCCATCTCGCCACCTCCTTCGAAGACCCGCACTCGGCCCTGGACGCGCTCGCCGGGGCCGGCATCCCCGTCGTCAAGTCACAGCTCTCGGCCGCCCTGCACGCCGAACACCCCCATCTCCCCGAGGTCCGCGCCGCTCTCGCCGCGTTCGACGAACCCCGTTTCCTGCACCAGACCCGCACCGCCACGTCCTCCGGCCTGCGCGGCACCGACGACCTCGGCGAGGCCCTCGCGGGCGACACCCTTCCTGACGCGGCCCCGTGGCGCGCTCACTTCCACGTTCCGCTGCACGCGGCCCCCGCCGCGCCCCTCACCTCCACGCTCCCCGTTCTGAAGGCCGCCCTGACCCGGCTCGTCGGCGGCCCGCACCCGCTCACCCACCACCTCGAGGTCGAGACCTACACCTGGCAGGCCCTCCCGCCCGAGCTCAGGCCCCGCGGCCGGGCCCAGCTCGCCGACGGCATCGCCGCCGAACTGGCCCTCGCCCGCGACCTGTTGACGGACCTCGGCCTGAAGGAGCTGCCATGAGCACCCGCCCAACAGCCATGAGCACCCACCGGACCGCCCCGGGCCCGACCCCGCTCCTCGTCCTCGACGTCGTCGGCCTCACCCCCCGTCTTCTCCACCACATGCCGCACCTCAAGGCCCTCGCGCAGTCCGGTTCCCGTGCGCCGCTCGGCGCCGTCCTGCCCGCCGTCACGTGCGCCGCCCAGTCCACCTTCCTGACCGGCACCCACCCGTCGGAGCACGGCATCGTCGGCAACGGCTGGTACTTCCGCGAACTCGGCGACGTACTCCTGTGGCGTCAGCACAACGGCCTGGTCACCGGCGACAAACTCTGGGACGCCGCCCGCCGCGCGCACCCCGGCTACACGGTCGCCAACATCTGCTGGTGGTACGCCATGGGCGCCGACACCGACATCACCGTCACCCCCCGTCCGATCTACTACGCCGACGGCCGCAAAGAACCCGACTGCTACACACGCCCCGCCACCCTGCACGACGAACTCACCGACAAACTCGGCACCTTCCCCCTCTTCCACTTCTGGGGACCCGGCGCGGACCTGGTCTCCAGTCGCTGGATCATCGACGCCACCCGGCACATCACGCGCACCCGGCACCCCGACCTGACGCTCTGCTACCTCCCTCACCTCGACTACGACCTGCAACGGCACGGGCCCGACGACCCGCGCTCCCTGAAAGCGGCCGCCGACCTGGACGCAGCCCTGGCCCCGCTCCTGGACGACGCGCGAGCCGAGGGCCGTACGGTCGTCGCCCTGTCCGAGTACGGCATCACCCGCGCGGAGCGTCCCGTCGACATCAACCGCGCCCTGCGCCGCGCCGGGCTGCTGGAGGTGCACACGCAGGACGGCATGGAGTACCTCGACCCGATGGCCTCCCGCGCCTTCGCCGTCGCCGACCACCAGATCGCCCACGTCTACGTCCGCCGGCCAGAAGACCTCGACGCGGTCCGGGCCGTCCTCGACGGCATGCCCGGCATCGAGCAACTCCTCGACGACGAGGGCAAGAAGGTCCACCACCTCGACCATCCGCGCTCGGGCGAACTCGTCGCCGTAGCGGAGCCTGACGCCTGGTTCACGTACTACTACTGGCTCGACGACGCCCGCGCGCCCGACTTCGCGCGGCTCGTCGACATCCACCGCAAACCCGGCTACGACCCGGTCGAACTGTTCATGGACCCGCTCGACCCCTACGTCAAGGTCAAGGCGGCCACGGCGCTGGCGCGCAAGAAGCTCGGCATGCGCTACCGCATGGCGGTCGTGCCCCTGGATCCCTCACCTATTCGCGGCAGCCACGGCCGCCTTCCCACGAGCGACGACGGTCCGCTCCTCATCTGCTCCACCCCCCGCGCTGTCGGCGACCGCGTCGCGGCCACCGACGTGAAAGCACTACTGCTCCAACTGGCCGGTCTTTCCTGACTGGTCACAAGTGAAGCACTCACCACTGACAACGCCCCGTGACCTGGAGGAGTTCCAGATGAGCCGCACACCTCGCACGGCCCGAACGAGCAAGGCGCACGACCCCGAACTGGCCCACCGCCTCAGCAGACGAGGCATGCTCGGCGTCGCCGCCGGCGCCACCGCCGCCGCGCTGCTCGGCGCCGCCGCGTCCCCCGCCACGGCAGCCACCGCCACAGAAACCTCCGCCGCGGGCCGGGGCCGTCCCGTCCTGCCTCCCGGCCGGCTCGGCATCCAGCTGTACAGCCTGCGCGACAAGGTCTCCACGCTGGGCTTCGCCCCCGTCTTCGCCGAACTCGAGAAGTACGGCTACGACGAGGTCGAGTTCGCCGGATACACGCAGGGAGCGGCGGGCCCGATCACTCTCGCCCAGCTCAAGCGGCTGGCCAGGAACCACGGCCTGAACCCGATCGGCAGCCACGTCGGCTACTACTCGAGCGACCCGAACGCCTACACCTTCGCCCAGAACCTCACCAAGGTCCTGGACGACGCCCAGGCGCTCGGCCTGAAGCACATCGGCACCGCCTCCGGCCCGTTCCGCTACGGCTCCACCGTCGACGCGTGGAAGCGCGCGGCCGAGGACTTCAACACTTACGGCGCGGCGGCCAGGGCACGCGGCATGAAGTTCTACCAGCACAACCACTCCGAGGAGTTCTCCTTCGCCACCGACAACCCCAAGGTCCGTCTCTACGACGTCCTCCTCGCCGAGACCGACCCCGACCTCGTGTACCTGGAGATGGACATCTACTGGGCGTACTCCGGACAGTTCCGCTTCTCCAAGCGGCCCGACGGCACGCCCGCACCCTTCGAACCCCTGGACTACGTCCTGAAGCAGCCCGACCGCTACCCGCTCTTCCACGTCAAGGACGGGGTGAGCGACCCGGCGAACCAGTACGGATACCGCATGGTCGACGTCGGCGACGGCGACATCGACTACCAGCGGTTCATCTCCGCCGTGACCCGGCTGCGCGGCCAGCGATTCGCCCACCACTGGCAGGCGGAGCACGACAATCCGACCGAGTCCTTCACGTTCGCACGGCGTTCGAGTGCGCATCTGCACTCGCTGCGCGAGAAGTGCTGACAGCCGTAGACACGTGAGGAGGCCCTCCCCGCTCCGGGGGAGGGCCTCCTCACGTGTGCGACACGTCAACCCGCGGTCCGGTCGAGGAGTACGCGTCGCGCCCCGCGACGGCTGCCGCAGCAGCAGCGCGAATGCGGCCGCTGCCGAGCGACGGGGCCGGCCGTCATGTCATCTCCTCACCGAGCGGGTGCGGGTTGGGCACGATGCGCTTGGCCTTGGGGCGTCCGGGCGGGTGCAGGAACAGGGCCATGAAGCCCGCGAAGAGGGAGATCGAACCGGCCAGGACGAATGCGCCTGCGTAGTCCCAGGCGCTCACCACCACGGCGCCCATCCCGGAGCCGAGCAGGCCGGAGACCAGCTTGGACGAGTACACCAGGCCGTAGTTGGAGGCGTTGTTGTTCTCACCGAAGTAGTCGGCGGTCATCGCGGCGAACATGGGGAAGATGGCGCCGCCGCCGAAGCCGGAGATCGACGAGAACAGCAGGAACAGCGGAAGGTTCCCGATGTTCCCGGAGAACAGAATGCCGTACTGCGACAGCCCGAGGACGATACAGACGAAGATCAGGCACTGCTTGCGGCCGTACCGGTCGGACAGCCAGCCGATGACCCCGCGGCCCGTGCCGTTCACGATCGCCTTCAGGGACATGGCGGTGGCCACGATGCCGCCCGCGAAGCCCGCCTCGTCGCCGAAGGGCACCTGGAAGGCGATACCGAAGATGTTCACGCCCGAGGTGCACAGCAGACAGAACCACATCAGACCCACGCGGCCGGTCTTCCATGCCTCCTTGGGGGTGTACTGGTGCACGGCCGGCGGGTTCTTCTCCAGTGCGCGCCGGGCACGCGCGTCGTCGGGCTTCTTCAGCGGGTCGATGTCGGCCGGCCACCAGTTCTTCGGCGGGTCACGGAAGAAGTAGCCCGCCACCGCCACGACCGCGGCGAGGAACAGACCCACACAGACCAGCACCCAGCGGAAGTTGGTGAGGTCCATGTAGCCGGTGAACAGGAACACGAACGGCACGGAGCCGTAGGCGAAACCGCCGTTCACGAAGCCCGTCTTGCCGCCCTTGCGCTCCGGATACCACTTGGCGACCATGTTCACGCAGGTCGCGTAGACCATGCCCGCGCCCATGCCGCTGAACATGCCGAAGCCGATGTAGGCGACGATCACATGCGGTGCGAACGCGAGGGAGAGATATCCCAGCAGTGTGCCGAGCGCGCCGAACATCATCGCCCAGCGGGCGGGAAGTTTGCCGCTCTCCCGCAGCTTGCCCGCGGGGAAGGCCACCGCCGCCTGGAAGAAGACCCAGACGCCCAGCATCCAGAAGATGTGCCCGCTGTTCCAGTGGTGCGCTGTGTGCAGAGTGTCCTCGGCGGACGCGAACGCGTACTCGGCCGAGCTGATGCCCATCATGCCGACCCATGGCAGGATGACCATCCACTTGCGTTTGCGGCCCATGATGTCGATGTCGGTCTCACCGAGACGGTAGACGCGGCCGTTCGCGTCGGTCACCTCGCGGTAGGGAACCGAGGTCGGCAGGTCGGTCGTTGTCATGTCGTGTTGCACCCCTTGCGTCGAAAGTTCTGGCCAGCGCCCCCTGTCCAATGCCTTTCGTGTGCGCACGGGTCCCGGGGCCGGCGACGCGCACCGTCGCCGACCCCGTGTCCACTCACCTCATGAACCGCCCCCCAGGAGTCCTGCCGCCCGCGCCCAGCGGTACTTCGCGCCGAGCACGGCCACCGGCTTCTCGGTCGTGTACGGGTACGCCACGACACCTCGCTCGTACAGGTACTGGCAGGCCTCCTCGACCTCCACGTCGCCCGCCAGCGACGCCACCACCGGCTTTTCGATTCCGCGCTCCCGGAACTCGGCCACCACGCGCGCGGTGAGCTCCGCGAAGACCATCGGGGGAGTGACGATGGTGTGCCAGTAGCCGAGGACGAGCGCGTGAATGCGCGGATCCTCGAGACCGAGCCGGATCGTCGCCTCGTACGTCGACGGCGGCTCGCCCCCGGTGATGTCCACCGGGTTGCCCGCGGCCCCGAAGGGCGGGATGAACTCCCTGAAGGACGCGTCCAGGTCCGGCGGGATCTCCATCAGGGTGAGGCCGTTGTCGGTCACCGCGTCGGACAGCAGCACACCGCT
Source organism: Streptomyces sp. SA15 (assembly GCF_002291145.1). Lineage (GTDB taxonomy): Bacteria > Actinomycetota > Actinomycetes > Streptomycetales > Streptomycetaceae > Streptomyces. The sequence continues at coordinate 37,215 of NZ_NTGE01000016.1, read as the reverse complement.
GCCGCCGGCCCCGGTGATGATCACGACGTTGTCGCCCTGGGGAGTGGGAAGTACCGGCAACGCGCGCGCGTACTCCAGCATCTCGTTCAGACCGGGAGCCCGGATGACTCCGGCCTGCCTCAGGATGTCGTCGTACACGGCGTCGTCCCCGGCGAGAGCGCCGGTGTGCGAGCCGGCGGCCTTCGCGCCCGCCGCCGTACGCCCCGCCTTGAGGACGACGACCGGCTTCTTCGGTACGGTCGCCCGCGCGGCCTCGACGAAGGCGCGCCCGTCCTTGAGGTCCTCCAGGTGCATCGCGATGCACTCGGTGTGCGGGTCCTCGCCGAACCAGGTCAGCAGGTCGTCCTCGTCCAGGTCCGACTTGTTGCCGAGGCCGACGATCGCCGACACGCCCGTCTTCGTGGTCCGCGCGAAGCCCAGGATGGCCATCCCGATGCCACCGGACTGCGAGGTCAGCGCGACCCCGCCCTTGACGTCGTACGGCGTGCAGAACGTGGCGCACAGGTCGTGCCACGTGGAGTAGTAGCCGTAGATGTTCGGCCCCAGCAGCCGGACGCCGTGCCGTTCGGCGATGGCCACGATCTCCGCCTGGAGCGCGTGTTCACCGGTCTCCGCGAACCCGGAGGGGATCAGGACGGCGTTCGGGATGTTCTTGCGTCCCACCTCCTGAAGGGCCGAGGCCACGGACTTGGCGGGGATCGCGAAGAGGGCCACATCCACCTCACCGGGAACGTCGGTGACATTCTTGTACGCCTTGCGGCCCAGAATGTCATCGGCCTTGGGGTTCACCGGATGGATCTCCCCGGAGAAGCCGCCGTCGATGAGATTGCGCATCACCGAGTTGCCGATCTTGCCCTGCTCGTCGGAGGCACCGATGACGGCGACCGAGGTCGGCTGCATCAGCCGGCGCATGGTCGTCAGGATTTCGTCGCGTGTATACCGCCGACGGGATTCCGGCTGCGACTCGGAGACGATCACCCGGATATCGGCGGCGACCGCGCCCTCCGGCGTGGCGATCACCGGATTCAGATCCACCTCGGCGATCTCCGGGAAGTCCGCGACCAGTTGGGACACCCGGCGGATCTGCTCGGCGATCGCCCACCGGTCCACGGCCGGCGCGCCGCGCACCCCGTGCAGAATCTCCGCCGACCGGATCGAGTCCAGCATGGACAGCGCCTCGTCCGCGTCGACCGGAGCCAGCCGGAAGGTGACGTCCTTGAGGACTTCGACGAGCACACCACCGAGCCCGAAGGCCACGACCTTGCCGAAGGTCGGGTCGGTCACCGCGCCGACGATGACCTCCTGCCCCTGGGGCAGCAGTTCCTGCACCTGGATGCCCTCGATACGGGCCTGCGGGTTGTACGCGCGCGCGTTGTCGATGATCTTGTGGAACGCCGCCCGTACGTCGGTGGCGCCCTCGACGCCGACGATCACACCGCCGGCATCGGTCTTGTGCAGGATGTCCGGCGAGACGATCTTCATCACGACCGGCCCGCCTAAGCGCGCCGCGTACGCCACGGCCTCGTCGACGTCGGTCGCCAGTTCCTCCCCGGGTACGGCGATCCCGTACGCGTCGGCGATCACCTTGCCCTCGGGCGCGGTCAGCGCCGTGCGTCCCTCGGCCCGCACGGAGTCGAGGAGCGTGCGCACCCTCAGGAGGCGGTCTTCGGCCATCACGTCAGATCACTCCGTTCGACTTGAGCAGGCGCAGTTCCTCGTCGCCGAGGCCCAGCTCGCCGATGTAGACCTCTTCGTTGTGCTCGCCGAGCAGCGGTGAACTGCTCACCTCGACGGGGGAGTCGGAGAGTTTCAGCGGGCTGCCCACGGTCACGAACTCGCCCCGCTCGGAGTGCGGCACGGTGACCACCATCTCGTTGGCGACCAGCGAGGAGTCCTCGATGATCTCCTTGGTGGACAGGATCGGCCCGCAGGGGATGTTGTGGGCGTTGAGTTTCTCCAGCACGTCCCATTTCGGGAGCGTCGAGGACCACTCCTCGATCAGCTGGAACATCTTGTTGAGCTTTGGCAGCCGGGCCTCCGGCGTCGCCCACTCGACGTCGTCGGCCAACTCGGGCCGGCCGATGAGTTCGCTGAGCGGCTGCCAGCCGACGGGCTGCACGATGACGTACACGTAGTCGTTCGGTCCGCCCGGCGCGCACTTGACCGCCCAGCCGGGCTGTCCGCCGCCGGAGGCGTTTCCGGACCTGGGAACCTCGTCGCCGAAGTCGTCGTTGGGATATTCAGCGAGCGGGCCGTGTGCCAGGCGCTGCTGGTCGCGCAGCTTCACCCGGCAGAGGTTGAGCACAGCGTGCTGCATGGCCACATTGACCCGCTGACCGCGCCCGGTGTTCTCCCGCTGGTACAGCGCCGCGAGAATCCCCGCCACGGCGTGGACACCCGTGCCCGAGTCCCCGATCTGGGCCCCCGTCGCCAGCGGCGGCCCGTCCTCGAAACCGGTGGTCGACATCGACCCGCCCATGGCCTGTGCGACGACCTCGTACGCCTTGAAGTTGGTGTACGGGCCGTCGCCGAACCCCTTGATGGAGGCATACACGATCCGCGGATTGATCTCCTGGATGCGGTCCCAGGTGAAGCCCATACGGTCGACCGCGCCCGGTCCGAAGTTCTCGACCATGACGTCCGAGCGCCGGATCAGCTCGGTGAGGATCTCCTTGCCGCGCTCGGTCTTGGTGTTGAGGGTGATGCTCCGCTTGTTGCAGTTGAGCATCGTGAAGTAGAGGGAGTCGACGTCCGGGAGGTCGCGCAACTGCTTGCGCGTGATGTCACCGGTCGGCGCCTCCAGCTTGACCACGTCCGCGCCGAGCCAGGCGAGGAGCTGGGTCGCGGAGGGCCCGGACTGGACGTGGGTCATGTCCAGGACACGGATGCCTTCGAGTGCCTTGGTGGTCACCGGGCTCACCTCACTTGTACATGGTCTGGTTCATGGTTCCGGGGGCGTACGCGTCCGGGTCGACCCAGACGTTGATCAGCGACGGCTTGCCCGACTCACGGGCGCGCCGGAGCGCGGGACCGATGTCGGCGGGGTCGCGGACCTCCTCGCCGTAACCGCCGAGCATCTGGGCGAACTTGTCGTAGTGGACGTCGCCGAGGGTGTTGCCGACGCGCTCGCGTTCCTCGCCGTACTTGGCCTTCTGGCCGTAACGGATCTGGTTCATGGAGGAGTTGTTGCCGACGATGCCGACGAAGGGGAGGTCGTAGCGGACGAGGGTCTCGAAGTCCCAGCCGGTGAGGGAGAAGGCGCCGTCGCCGAAGAGGGCCACCACTTCCTTGTCGGGCCGCGCCTGCTTGGCCGCGAGTACGAAGGGGACGCCGACGCCGAGCGTGCCCAGTGGGCCCGGGTCCATCCAGTGCCCGGGTGACTTGGGCCGTACGACCTGCCCGGAGAAGGTGACGATGTCGCCGCCGTCTCCTATGTAGATCGAGTCCTCGGTGAGGAAGTCGTTGATCTCGCTGACCAGCCGGTACGGGTGGATCGGCGAGGCGTCCGACTTCAGGCTCGGCAGCCGCTTCTCGATCGCCGTCTGCTCGGCGGCGCGCAGCTCGTCGAGCCATTCCTTGCGCTTCGACGCGCCCCCGTTGCTGTATCCATTAAAAGCGTGACCGGAGGCCGCCTCGGTCACCGACTTCAGCACCAGCCCGGCGTCGCCCACGATCCCGAGGTCGATGTCGCGGTTCTTGCCGACGGTCCGGTAGTCGAGGTCGATCTGCACGACGGTAGCGTCCGGCGACAGCCGCTTGCCGTAGCCCATGCGGAAGTCGAAGGGCGTCCCGACGATCACGATGACGTCGGCGTTCGAGAAGGCGTACCGGCGCGACAGCTGGAAGTGGTGCGGGTCGCCGGGCGGCAGCGTGCCGCGTCCCGCGCCATTCATGTACGCGGGGATGTTGAGGGTCCGTACGAGCTCGATGGCCGCCTCGGTGCCGCGTGTGGTCCACACCTGACTGCCCAGCAGAATGGCCGGTTTCTCGGCGTGCACGAGCAGGTCGGCGAGTCTCTCGATCGCCTCGGGGTCGCCGGCGGTGCGGGTGGAGGCGCGGTAGGCGCCGGGCTTCGGTACGCGCGCCTTCTCCACCGGCACCTTGGCGTCGAGGACGTCGCGCGGGATCTCCAGGAAGGAGGGGCCGGGCGCTTCGTGGTAGCACTCGCGGAACGCCATCGACACCATGTCCGCGGCCCGGGCCGTGTCCGGCACGGCCGCCGCGAACTTGGTGATCGGAGTCATCATGTCGACGTGCGGCAGGTCCTGGAGTGACCCCATCTTGTGCTGGGTGAGGGCCCCCTGGCCGCCGATCAGCAGCATCGGGGACTCCGCGCGGAAGGCGTTGGCGACACCGGTGACGGCGTCGGTCGTACCGGGACCGGCGGTGACGACCGCGCAGCCGGGCTTGCCGGTGATGCGCGCGTAGCCGTCGGCGGCGTGGGCGGCGACCTGCTCGTGCCGGACGTCGACGACGTCTATGCCCTCGTCGACGCAGCCGTCGTAGATGTCGATGATGTGGCCGCCGCACAGCGTGTAGATGCGGTCGACCCCCTCGGCCTTCAGCGCTTTGGCAACGAGATGACCACCCGAAATGACGTCCTGGGTGTCGTCGGGCATGGCGAAGTTCTGTCCCTTCGTAGGGGGTGGGAACGCTCTCTCGGTACATTGCATACAGTCGACGGATACTGTATGAACCTTGTTATCCCGCATCCGGTGGGTGGTGTCCAGGGGGCGTGCGGCACTTTGAGTCAGGAGCCGGAATGGACCTGTACGAACACCAGGCAAGGGAACTCTTCAAAGAACACGGCATCTTGGTGCCGAAGGCCGAGGTGACGGACTCACCCAAGGCGGCGCGGGAGATCGCACGCGCCCTGGGTGGGCGGGTGGTCGTGAAAGCCCAGGTGAAGACCGGCGGGCGAGGGAAGGCGGGCGGCGTGAAGCTCGCTGCCGATCCGGCCGCCGCCGAACTGACTGCACGCCAGATCATCGGCATGGACATCAAGGGCCATACGGTCGGCACGGTGATGCTCGCCCAACCCGTGGACATCGAGACGGAGTTCTACGTCTCCTACGTCCTCGACCGCGCGGCGGGCCGCTTCCTCGCCATCGCCTCGGCGGAGGGTGGCATGGACATCGAGGAGGTCGCCGACAGTCGACCGGATTCCGTCGCCCGCATACACATCGACCCGGCCGAGGGCGTCACCTCGGCGAAGGCCACGCAGATCGCCGAGGCCGCCGGACTCCCGCCGCAGACGGTGGACGTCCTCATACGGCTCTGGGAGGTGCTGGTGCGCGAGGACGCCGTCCTCGTCGAGGTGAACCCGCTCGTCCGCACCAGGCAGGGGCAGATCCTCGCCCTCGACGGCAAGGTCACCCTCGACGACAACGCCCGTTTCCGGCAGGCCCGTTGGGGAGCCGAGGGCGCCGCGCACGACGACCCGCTGGAGGCGGCGGCCGCCTCCAAGGGCCTCAACTACGTCAAGCTGGACGGCGAGGTCGGCATCATCGGCAACGGCGCCGGCCTCGTCATGTCGACCCTCGACGTGGTCGCCGGCTGCGGGGCCCGACCCGCCAACTTCCTCGACATCGGCGGCGGGGCGTCGGCCCGCATCATGGCCGACGGGCTGTCGGTCATCCTCTCCGACCCGGCCGTGAAGTCCGTCTTCGTCAACGTCTTCGGCGGGATCACCGCCTGTGACGCGGTGGCCGACGGCATCGTGCAGGCCCTGGACGCGATCCAGTTGACCCGGCCACTCGTCGTGCGCCTCGACGGCAACAACGCCGCCCGAGGTCGCGCCATCCTCGACGAGCGCGCCCACCCGCTGGTCCAGCAGGTCACCACCATGGACGGCGCCGCCCGCCGTGCCGCCCAACTCGCCACCGCAGCCTGAGGAGACGGGACATGGCGATCTACCTCACCAAGGAAAGCAAGGTCCTCGTCCAGGGCATGACCGGCGGCGAGGGCATGAAGCACACCCGGCGCATGCTCGCGGCCGGCACGAACGTCGTCGGCGGCGTCAACCCGCGCAAGGCCGGCCGCACCGTCGACTTCGACGACCGGGCCGTACCCGTCTTCGGGTCGGTCGCCGACGGTATACGGTCGACCGGCGCCGATGTCACCGTCGTCTTCGTACCACCCGCCTTTGCCAAGGCGGCCGTCATCGAGGCCGCCGACGCCGGCATCGCTCTCGCGGTCGTCATCACGGAGGGCATCCCGGTCCACGACTCCGTCGCCTTCACCGCCTACGCGAAGGAGAAGGGCACCCGGATCATCGGTCCCAACTGCCCAGGCCTGATCACCCCCGGCCAGTCCAACGCGGGCATCATCCCGGCCGACATCACCAAACCGGGCCGCATCGGCCTGGTGTCCAAGTCCGGCACGCTGACCTACCAACTCATGTACGAACTCCGCGACATCGGCTTCTCGACCTGTGTCGGCATCGGCGGCGACCCGGTCGTCGGCACCACCCACATCGACTGCCTCGCCGCCTTCCAGGACGACCCCGAAACCGAACTCGTCGTCCTCATCGGGGAGATCGGCGGCGACGCGGAGGAGCGCGCGGCCGCGTACATCCGCGAGCACGTCACCAAGCCCGTCGTCGGCTACATCGCCGGGTTCACCGCGCCCGAGGGCAAGACCATGGGGCACGCGGGCGCGATCGTCTCCGGCTCGTCCGGCACGGCACAGGCGAAGAAGGCGGCGCTGGAGGCGGTCGGGGTGGATGTGGGGAGCACGCCGACAGAGACCGCGCAGCTGGTTCTGACGAAGCTGGGGGCATCGCGTGATATCACTCATAGTTAATGCGCGATTACCGTCAGGAGCCCCGGCGCCTCGCTGATGTCTCTCATAGCGGCGCACGACCCGCCCCCGACTGTGCACCGAGAGCGGAGTACCCCCGATGGCAACCACCCTCACCCTCAAATCAGGCACCTCCTGGACCGACGCCTGGCAACGCTGCCTCGCCGTCGCCCCCGAGGCCTTCCAGGACGACCGCGTCCTCAACCTCTGGGACTCCGCCTGGCGGGCCGACGGCCGGGCACTGCCCGCCACCAGCCCCGTGGACGGCAGCCCGATCGCGGGGCCGCCGCGCCTGGACCGGGCCACCGCCCACCAGGCCGTACGCGCCTCGCTCGACCAGCACCGCGCCTGGCGGCACATCCCCCTCGACGAGCGCCGCGCCCGCGTCGCCGCCACCCTCGACGCCCTCACCGCGCACCGCGAACTGCTCGCGCTCCTCCTCGTCTGGGAGATCGGCAAGCCCTGGCGGCTCGCGCAGGCGGACGTCGACCGGGCCATCGACGGCGTGCGCTGGTACGTCGACGGCATCGAGCCCATGGTCGACGGCCGGGCCCCGCTGGACGGCCCGGTGTCCAACATCGCGAGCTGGAACTACCCGATGAGCGTGCTCGTTCACGCATTGCTGGTACAGGCATTGGCAGGCAACGCGGTCATCGCCAAGACCCCGACCGACGGCGGTGTCGCCTGTCTGACGCTGGCCTCGGCGCTCGCCGCCCGCGAGGGGGTTCCCGTCACCCTCGTCAGCGGCAGCGGAGGCGAGCTGTCCCAGGCGCTGGTGCGGGCGCCCGAGATCGGCTGCGTCTCCTTCGTCGGCGGCCGCGACACCGGCGCCGCGGTGGCCACGGCCGTCGCCGACCTCGGCAAGCGCCATGTACTCGAACAGGAAGGACTCAACACCTGGGGCATCTGGAACTACACGGACTGGGACGCGCTCACGGCGGTCGTCCCCAAGCTGTTCGACTACGGCAAGCAGCGCTGCACGGCGTACCCGCGCTTCGTCGTCCAGCGGCAGCTGTTCGACGAGTTCCTGGCGGCGTACCTCCCGGCGGTCCGCACGCTCAGGGTCGGCCACCCGCTCGCCGTCGAGCAGCCCGACGCCCCCTACCCGGAGCTGGACTTCGGGCCGGTGATCAACGCGGCCAAGGCCAAGGAACTGCGCGACCAGGTCGCCGAGGCCGTCGACCGCGGCGCCGTACCGCTGCACCGCGGCAAGCCGGCCGACGCGCGGTTCCTGCCGGGGCAGGACACCTCGGCGTACGTCCAACCGGTCACGCTTCTCAACCCGCCCCCGTCCTCACCCCTGCACCATGCGGAACCGTTCGGTCCGGTCGACACCATTGTCCTGGTCGACACGGAGGCGGAGCTGCTGGCCGCGATGAACGCGTCCAACGGTGCGCTGGTGGCCGCGCTGTCGACGGACGACCGGGCGACCTTCGACCGGCTCGCCCCGCAGATCCGGGCGTTCAAGGTCGGGCACGGAAAGCCGCGCTCCCGGGGCGACCGCGACGAGCTGTTCGGTGGATTCGGCGCGTCCTGGCGCGGGGCGTTCGTGGGCGGACAGCTGCTGGTGCGCGCCGTGACACAGGGCCCGGCGGGGGAGAGGCTGCCAGGGAACTTCCCAGATTACCATCTCATGCCGTGACGGTTCGGCGTCGCCGGCGATGCCGACCCAGCCGGGAGGCGGGTGGCGCGTACCGGCGACGCCGAGACCAGCACAGTCGTCATGGTCATCAGTGACTGCGGAGTCGGCGTTCGCGCGACGGATACGCAGGTGAAAGCCACCCCGAAACCTTGGTATTGTTGTCCCTGTCGCCGCCGGGTACACCCCTGGCAAGGCGGCAGACACCTGGTCCGGGTGGCGGAATGGCAGACGCGCTAGCTTGAGGTGCTAGTGCCCTTTATCGGGCGTGGGGGTTCAAGTCCCCCCTCGGACACAGACCGTATTCCCAACTTGTGCGGGTCGAGCTGAGCCTCGGCCCGCACGAGCTGTTTTGCGGGGTCGTAGGTGAGCCGGAGACCGAGGTTCTGGTAGACGTCTGCCTTGTCCTGTGGTTCGGCGTCGGCGAGCACGTCGCGGATGTTGCCGAGTGATCTGAATCATCGCGTGGATGTCCTCCTTGCTGAGTCGGTGCTCGCTGGTGGGCGTGCGCGTCTGGGCGAGGGCTTGGGTGCGGCGGGCTTGGGTCTCGGCGGTCCACTGGGCGATCTTCGCGTCGCATTCGGCGACCACACGCAGGGCGTCCTCGGCCTCCGGCGCCGGGATGGAATCTGGCTGGGCCGCGTGCATACGGGTGATGGTGTCGTGCAGCCGGTGCGGGGCGAAGGCTCGCGCGAGCCAGGTGTCCAGTGGGGTGATCAGGTCTTGTTCGGCGAGGTAGACGTTGCGGGGATGGGTGATCTTGTTGGCGAGGGCGTATTCGTTGGGGAAGCGGCAGCGGTAGTACAGGACGTCGCGGCTGCGCTGGCCCTGCATGCGCCGCCCGCAGATCCCGCAGTGCAGCAGCCCGCGCACGACGTACGGGTGGCTGGTGCGTTGCCGCTCGCGGGTCGTGCGACCGGCGCCCTTGCCTGCCAGCAGATCCTGGGCGTGCTCGAAGGTCTCGGTGTCGCTCAGCGGCGGGTGGGCCTGGCAAGGGGGCGCCCATCGCGTTCGAGTGCACCGTCGAGCACATCTTCTCCTCGCCCGACGGCCTCGGCAACATCGTCTGGGGCAATGTGGTGCGCTTCTACATCAGGGACGACCTCTACGTCCCGGGCGGCCGGATCGACTTCGGAGCCATCGCTCCGGTGGGACGACTCGCCGCCGAATACACCGTCGTGAACAACGCGTTCGCGGCACCGCTCCACGCCGAAGTGCTCCAAGAGCACTCAGGTCGCCGGATGGAGCGCTTGGACCGCAAAGACACGTACTACTCGCCGATCGACACGCCGGCCTGGTCACCGTCCGGCTCCACAACCTCGCTCGACTGACAGCCAGGATGCGACGTGGTGACGCGCCTCATGGAGCTGCTCCATAAGGCCCGTCCCTGCTTGTTCACCTGCCCGACCGGCACATGCCGACTCGGAGTGGCGAACGGTTGAAGCCGCCGTCCTGAGCCGCACCACGCAATGCGGCTCAGCACGCGCCTCGTGTACGGCGGACGGCAGGGCCGCTTGTCGGCGACCGGCCGTTCCTCGCCCGACTTCTGGCCCGAGTTCTTGCGAGCTCGTCAGCGCAGACCTGCGCTGTCGAGCAGGGTGGCGACAGCGGGTGTGATGAGACCGGTGAAGTTGGGTCACACCCCAGCCGCTCCTGCGGATTACGCGCGGACCCGTGCTTCGACGCGGGTCGGGCCTTGGCGGCGGAAGGCGCCGGTCATCGAAGGAAGAAGTTGAGAAGAGCGTCGGTACGCCTGTCGAAGGGGGCATACAGGAGGCGGGCGGCGTTCCAGCGACCTTGCACATAGACGCCCTTGGGGTGGCTGAGCGTCCGGAAGCCTTCGATCCCGTGGTACTGGCCCATCCCGCTCGCGCCGACGCCGCCGAAGGGAAGGTCGTCCTGCCCGACGTGCATGATCGTGCCGTTGATGGTGACGTTGCCGGAGGTCGTGCGGTCGAGTACCTTGCGCCGGTCGGTGTCGTTTTTGCCGAAGTAGTAGAGCGCGAGCGGTCGTGGGCGTGCGTTGACGTAGTCGATGGCATCGTCGATGTCGCGGTAGGGGAAGATCGGGAGGATGGGGCCGAAGATCTCCTCGTGGGCGATGCGCATCTCGTCGGTGACGCCGAGCACGACGGTCGGTGCGAGGGTGTGCGGGCGGTGGGCGGCCTCGCCCGGCCGGTGACCGACCTCGATGATCCGTGCCCCGCGGCTACGGGCGTCTTCGATCAGGTCGGTGAGGATCGCGTACTGCTTGTCGTTGACGATCGAGGTGTAGTCCTTGCTGTTCGGACCGTCGGGGTAGGTGGCCTTCACCAGGTGGTCGTAGCTGTCGACGAAGGTGTCGATCTCGGATTCGTGCACCAGGGCGTAGTCGGGGGCTATGCAGGTCTGCCCGCCGCTGAGGAGTTTGCCGAAGACGATGTCGGACACGGTCCGGTCGGTTACGTGTCCCTTGGCGACGATGGTCGGAGACTTGCCGCCCAGTTCCAGCGTGACGGGGACGAGATTCTCGCTCGCCGCCTTCATCGCGGCTCGTCCGACTTCTGTGCTTCCGGTAAGACGAGATGATCGAAGGGCAGGGAGGAGAACGCGGTACCGTCGCCGCTGACGATCGTGACCTGCTCTTGCGGGAAGACCTCGCTCAGCACCGACGCGAGCACGGTGTTGGTCGCCGGGGTGAACTTCGACGGTTTGAGCATGACGCGGTTGCCGGCGGCGATCGCGGTGACGACCGGCATCAGGGAGAGGTTGACGGGATAGTTCCACGGTGAGATGACCCCGACCACTCCGAGCGGCTGGTATTCGATGCGGTTGGTGCCGAACCGCATGGGCCAGGCGGTGTGGCGGCCGGTCGGGCGCATGAACCGCCGGAGATTGCGCTCCAGGTAGTCGATGCCCTGGACGACGCCCCCGAGCTCCATCATCGCGGTCTCGTGTCGCGAGCGATTTCCGAAGTCGGTGTTGATCGCCTCCTCGATGGCGCTCCGCCGGGCGATCAGTGCCGCCTTGAGCCTGTTCAGATCGCTGCGCCGCGCCGCCAGTGAGGGCGCTCCGTCGCGGACGTAGGCAGCGCGCTGGACAGCGAGTATGTGACTGAAGCGCTCGGCGTCCGTGGGCTGTGGGGTGACATCTGTGATGGTCATGTTGTTGTTCCTTTGCTGCTGGTGAGGGCTGCTGCTGGTGGTGGCGGAGGAGCAGTGCCGGCTAACGGCGGGCCATCCGGCCCATGAACCGGACCATCAGGCGGCGCGGCAGGATCTTGCTGGCGAGGGCGAGCCGGCGCCCGTTGGTGATCACCGACGGGGGCGCGGAGCGGCGGTCGAGCGTGTCGAGGGCGATCCTGACGACGTCGGCAGGGGTGGCTCGCTTCGTGCCGTAGTCGGCCGACTGGCTGCCGGCGACGTCGTAGAACTCGGTCTTCGTGGCGCCGGGGCACACGGCGAGGACGCGTAGGCCGGTGTCGTGGGTCTCCTCCCACAGCGATTCGGTGAAGCTGAGGACGAAGGCCTTGGTGGCGCCGTAGACGCTCAGGTACGGGGTCGGCTGGAAGCCCAGCAGGCTCGCGACGTTGATCAGGACGCCGGTGTCGGCGGAGGCCAGCGGGCCGATGTAGGCGCGGCTGAGGTCGACCAGCGCGCTGACGTTCAGCGCGATCATGCTCTGCAGGCGGTCCGGATCCTCGTCGGTGAGGGCGTTGTGGGTGGCGAAGCCGGCGTTGTTGACGAGTCCGGTGGCGTAGATGCCGCGGGATTCGAGTTCGGCGCGCAGTGTGCGGCCGGCGTCGGGCCGGCCGAGGTCGCGGGCGACGACGGTCACCGTGGCGCCGTGGGCGCGGGTGAGTTCGTCGGCCAGGTCCTTGAGCCGGTCCGCCCGGCGGGCGACGAGTACGAGATCCGCGCCGCGACGGGCCAGCTGGCGCGCGAATTCCGCGCCGAGGCCGGAGCTTGCTCCGGTGACGATGACGGTCTGGCGGCGATAGTCAATTTTGCTCATGCATTCACTTTACGCACTCTTGCACTGAGTGCAAATTATTGCCTTGCGCGAAGAGATGTACCATCGGTGCATGGCACAGAAACCGGCATCTCTTCGGGAACAGACCCGCTCGGTGGTTCGCGCGCTCCTCGCCAAAACCGCCCTCGAACTGTTCGCCGCCAAGGGGTATGACGACACGAAACTCGAGGAGATCGCCGCCGCGGCGGGTGCCTCCAAACGGACCCTGTTCAACTACTTCCGCAGCAAGGAGGACCTCGCGCTCAACGGCCTGTCCGAGAAAGGGGAATTGATAGCCGCGCGGCTCGCCGAGCGCCCGGCCGACGAGGACCCGTGGACATCGTTGCGCGTGGCGTTCCAGGTGCTCGAGGAGATCGACCTCACCGCCGAGCGTCGGCTCGAGATGATCACGCTGCTGTTCGGCAACGAATCCTTGCGCGCCGGGCACGCCGAGAAGCAGGCCCGCTGGCAGGACCTGCTCACACCGCTGATCGAGCCGCGACTACCCGAGTCCGACCACCGCACCCTGCAGGCCCGCGCGATCGCGGCCGCGGCGATCACCTGCCTCCAGGCAGCAACAGAAGAGTGGATGCGCCTGGACGGACAGGCCGACCAGTTCGACCTGTACGACACGGCCGTACAGGCCATCCGCCGCCCCGCCTCACCACCAGAGAAGAAGACGACATGAGTAATCGCCTGCCCGCGGCGGACCTGCCGAACATGGCCGCCGCCCTGCGCGCCGAACGCGCCGAGATGCTGAACTTCACCAGCAGCCTCACCGACGACGAATGGACCGCGCCCAGCGCCGCGGCCGGATGGCGCATCGCCGACGTCGTCGCCCACATCGGTGCGACGGCGCGGAGCTTCTACACACCCGCCGGGCTGCGCACGATCTTCGCCACCAGCCTCGAACGGGCGAACGAAAACCCCGTCGACCGACGGCGGAACTGGAGCCGCGCCAAGGTGATGACCGAGTACCAGCGCGCCGGCCGGCGAGCCACCACGCTCCTCGACGTCGTCAGACGCACGCCCGCCGCCCGAATGCGGGTACCGCTGGCCGAACTCGGCCGCCACCCTCTAGCCCTGATGATCAGCGGCGCACTCGTCTTCGACCACCACACCCACCTGCGCCACGACATGGCACCAGCGCTCGGCCGGCCCGTGCCGCCCACCGATGCGGACAGGATGCGCGCGGTCCTGACGTGGATGATCGCCGTACTGAGCAATCAGGTCGCGCAGGCGCCGGTCGCCGGGCTCGACGCCCGCGTCGCACTGACCCTCACCGGCCCCGGCGGCGGGACCTGGTGGATCGACGAGGCAGGCGGCCTGGCTCCCTCCGACGGCGCGGTCGCCGCGCACATCACCGCCCCCGCGCTGACCTTCCCCGACTGGGGCACGCAGCGCTCTTCCTGGCGCGACAGCGACGTGACGGTCACCGGCGACACGGAGCTCGCCGCCCGCTTCCTCGACGCCGTCAACGTCATCTGACCGGGGCACGGGAAGCCCGCCTCCCAGGCAACGCCGGACCGCTTATTCGCTACTTCTGGTGGCGGCGAGTTCTGGCCGGGGTGCCTCGGCTTCGAGCACACTCCGGTCGCTCCGGACGTGCTGGTCGAGCTGGTCGAGCTGGTCGAGCTGGAAGGTGACACCGCGTGGGAGCACGGGCAGGTCAGGCCGGTCCAGGATGTCCATGTTCTGCAGCAGACGCCGGCTCCTGGCCGCGCAGTCCGCGGCGGCCGCCCGCACGGACGACAGCCGCTGGTGTCGCTCCCGTTGCTCCGCATCGACCACTCCCGTGTGAGCTTTGAGCAGTTGATGCCGTGCCGTACCGAAGACGTGGACGCACAGAAAGGCTGAGAGGTGATCGAGGAGCGCGTCCTCACGCATCCAGATGCTGGGCGGATGCCGGTTCCCTTGCGGGCCCGCCGGCTCCACACCATGTGCCTCGTCGCGGCTGTGACCGGCTATCAGCTCCACGTCGCGCCCCGCACCACCGACCAGCGCCTCCCAGGGCGATCTGGGCAGCACCTCGCCGTCGATGACGGATGACGGGGGAGAACGGGGACAGCGTGTGCGCCAACGAGCCTCAGCGGTCCTCACGTTGCCGCATCTTCGGCTCCAACGCCTGCCCGGTCACCGCCAGTTGTCGCGGATCCACGACGGAGAGCTCCCTGACCGTCGGACGCAGGCCCGTCTCGGCGGCGATCGCGGCTGAGACGTCCCGGGCCAGGGCGTCGGAGAAGAACGTGCCCGGAGCGCTATGGCCGACGGCCCGCCGCAACAGTCCGGCCGCGCTCGGCATGGCCAGCAGCGCGGCGATGGACCCGGCGCCGGCCGAATTACCGAGGACGGTCACCTGGTCGGGGTCGCCGCCGAACGCCGTGATGTTCTCGCGCACCCACTCCAGGGCGGCGACCTGGTCGAGCAGGTCACGGTTGGCGGGCGCGCCGTCGATGTGGGCGAAGCCCTCGATGCCGAGGCGGTAGTTCAGCGACACGAACACCACGTCGCCGTCGCGGGCGATGTGCCGGGCGTCGTAGCCGGGCTGCCGGAGAGGCCCAGCTTGTAGACGCCGCCGTGGATCCACACCCTCTACCGGGCGGTGGGCGGCCGGGTCCGGGTCGGGCGTCCAGACGTTGACCGTCAGCCAGTCGTCGCCCGTGTCCAGGGCGAACTCCATGCGGCGGCCGCCCACATCTCCGACGCCGCGGACGTCAGCCGGCAGCTGGTGTACCTGCAGTTCGGGGACCGGGAGCGCTCTTCGTGGCGGCCGCGGCCGATCTGGTCGAACGGCAGCTCATCGCCGAGGCCGGGGCCGAGGCCGGGGACGCGAACGTCGCGCGTCGCGCCCGTGTGCTGGCGATGGCCCGGCACTTCGCCCGGCACCGGCCCTTCTACCGCGCGATGCTCACCGGATCCTGCGCCTTCCCCATGACCAGGGCCCTGAACGGACTGTTCGGCTCGCTCGCCATGACGGGTCTGCGGGAGCGCTGTTCGGCGACCTCGACGAGGCCACGGCCGAGGACCTGGCGGCGATGATCACGGGTGGTACCGGCGCGATCGTCAACGAATGGGTGATCGACGCGGACGACCCCCTCGACCCCGAGGACCTGGCGGACCGCTTGCTGCGCGTGTCGACGGTGCTCGCCCGGAGCCACCCCTCCCTCGCTCCCACACCCGAAGGCCACCCCCGATGAACCTGAGCAGCCACCTCGTCCAGCGCATGCTGCGCCTGCCCCTGCCCCTGCCCCCGCCCCCGCCCCTGACCAGGGACCTGACCGTCGTACGCGACCTGCGCGTCCCCATGCGCGACGGGGCGGTCCTGCCGGCCGACCGCTGGGCCCCGAAGTCCGGCGGTGACGGCCTGCCGACCGCACTCATCCGCATCCCCTACGGCAGAGCCGGCACGACGGCCGGCCCGGTGGTCCGGCCGCTGGCCGAGCGCGGCTTCCAGGTGCTGATCCAGAGCACGCGCGGTACGTTCGGCCCCGACGGTCCCTTCGACCCGCTGCGTCGCGAGCGTGAGGACGGCCTGGACACCCTAATTTCTCAGGTTCGGCGCAGCAGACCCTTCTCCAGTTGTGCCGCCATGTACGTGCGCGCCGGTTTGCCGCTGGCCGTGCGGGTGATCGCGCTGTGGGGGACCTCGACTACCGCCTCCGGCGCGGTGGCGAAGTCGGCGGTGACTCGGGCGGCGATCCTGCGGGCGTCGACGCGCTGGCCGCGGCGCGGTACGACGACGACGGCGAACGACGCCCCGTACGGCAGGACGACGCACTCCGCGACTCCGGGCTCCGCCGCCGCCACCTGCTCGACATCCGTGGCGAACAGATTCATGCCGCCCACCGAGACGCGGTCGCCGCGCCGGCCGCTCAGATAGAGGCGGCCGGATCGCAGATGGCCCAGGTCGCCGGTGTCGAACCAGGTGGTGCGGTGGTCGGTGGCACCGTCGTACCCGTCGAAGAGCGTGTCACCGCGCAGCTGCACGGACCCGGTCTCCGCCTCCGGGCAGTCGCGCCCCGACTCGTCCACGACACGCAGGCCGAGGCCGGGCACGGCGGTGCCGAGGCAGGCGGCCGAGGCGGGGCCCTGAGTGTGGAAGCTGGTGGCGATGTCCACGAAACGGTGCGCGGTGGCCATGAGGGTGGCCTCGGCGAGGCCGTAGCAGAACACCAGGGCCGTCGGGTCGAAGCCCCAGGGCGCGACCGCGTCGAGGAAGGTGCGCACCGACTCCCGGCGGATCGGTTCCGCACCACAGAAGACGGTGCCCCAGGGCAGGAGCAGACGCGGATCCGGTCCCTCCTTCGCCGCCGCCTCGGAGATACGGGCCGCCAGGTAGCGCAGCATGAAGTCGGGGAAGGCGGTGTGGACGCGGTCGGCGGACCGCACGAGCCGCAGCGCCGGCAGGGGGCGGCGGAGGAAGGCGCCCGGATCCTCGATCACCAGGTCGATGCCCTCGACGAGCGAGGCCAGCACTCCGACGAGGCCCATGTCGTGGTGGAGCGGCAGGGCGATGAGCCCGGTGTGGCCCGGCCGCATGCCGGCGACGGAGCGGATGGCCTCGATGTTGCCCAGCACCGCGCGGTGGCTGAGCGGGATGGGGCGGGGCGCGCCGGTGGAGCCGCTTGTGTACTGGACGAACGCCAGGTCCTCCGGGGTACCCGGTGCCGGGTCGGGGTCCGCGTGGGGGAGCAGGACCAGATCGAGCGCGTTCAGGTCCTGGCCGGCGATCTGGAAGGCATGGCGTACTCCTTGCCGGCGCCTCACCGTGTCGTAGTACCGCTCCACCACGGCCCCGGGGACACGCGGTTTGACCGAGACGGGGACCGCGCCCAGGTGCATCAGACCCAGCAGGGCCAGCACCCCCTCGCGCGAACTGCCGAGCCGCAGCATCACCCGGTCTCCGGGACGTACGCCCTGCCGCGCGAACCCGCCGGCCGCCGCCGCGATCTGCTCGCAGAAGACCGGATACGGCAGGACCTCCCGCCGCGACGAGGTGCCGAAGGTGACGGTCGCGCCGGCCCGGTGTGCCTGTGCCGACAGTGCCCGGGACAGCGTGTCCGCCGGCCCGCCGCCCGCCCGCGGCCCGCTCCCGCTCACGCCGTCCTCCCCGGCACCGCGAGCATCGCGTCCAGGTCCGCCCGGTGGATCCGCTTGGTGTGGCGGTCGACGAGGGCGAGGCGGACCTTGCCCCGGGCGGCCGCGGTGCCGTCGGGGTGTTCGATGTCCTGGGCCAGCGTGAAGCTGTAGGCCGACCGCTCCGCGAGCGACGTACGGACGAGGAGGCGGCCCACCGGGTTCCAGTCGACCGCCTGGAGGTAGTCCAGGCGGAGCTGGAGCACCACGGCGACCAGGGAGCTGTCGCGGAGGTCGACGCCGTGGGCGAGCCCCCACTCCCAGCGGCCGGTTTCGAGGAGCTGGACGTACACGCTGTTGTTCAGGTGCCCGGCCCAGTCGAAGTCGTTGGGCCGCAGGGCGACCTCGCAGGTGTGCGGGAGATCCGGGGGTGCGGCCGTGGCCGTGTTCATCAGAGGTGCCCTCCGCTCGTCGTCGGTTCGGCCAGCAGCACGACCACCGCGCCGGCCATGCCGCCGCTGTGACTGATCGACAGCTCGCCGAGGATGCCCCGCTCCCCGCACCACCGGGCGAGGTCGCCGTGCAACCGCAGCCGGGGCTGTCCCGCCGGTCCGTGGACGACCTCGATCTCGGGGAACGTGTACGCGGGTGTCGGCCCCGTCGCGGCCGAGGAGCTGAGCGCCTTGACGAAGGCCTCCTTGGCCGCGAACAGTCCCGCCAAGGAGGCGTCCGGGTCCGGCCGGGAAGCGCAGTGCGCGCGCTCCCCGGCGGTGAACAGCACCCCGCTATCGCGCAAGTGCGCCTTCTCGCGCAGCTCCGCCACGCACTGCAGATCGAATCCGGTCGACATCGTTCGTACGGAGGCTGGCGAAGTAGGCACGCTTGAGGTCCTCGTAGGATCGGGTCTCGATACCGGTCACCTCACGCACCAGCGCGAACACACTGGTGAGCTTCTGGGTGTGCACCGACCCTTCGTGCAGCGCGTCGCCCCCGAGGGCGAACTCGTCGTCGCCGGTGCGCGTCCGCTCCCACCAGTTGACGAAGCCCTGGCGTTCGGTCTGGGCCTCGCGTGTCGATCCGAAGGTCTCGCCGCCGTTCGGGCGGATCCAGGTGTACGCCATCGACAGGACGTCCTTGATGGGATAGACGCCGGACTCCACCAGGGCCTTGGCGAACGAGGCGAAGTACTGCCGGTGCTGCACCTCGTCCTTCATGATCGTGTGGAAGACGTCGTGCACGAGTTCGTCCTCGGTCGTGCGGGCCCGCCAGCCGTACGACACACAGGCCTCGATCTCGACGCAGGCCTGCAGAACGCATACCCGGGCGTAGTTGTCGGCCGGGAACGCCCCGCGGTGCTCGACGACCTCGCTCTCGTCGATCGGGTCGATGTCCGCCATCTCCATGAGGCGGCCGAAGGCGACCTCGTGATGGGCCTCCTCCTCCAGCCAGTAGCGGGCCGACCAGGCCGCCGCGACATGCAGGACGTCGCTGCCCAGCGGATTGGACTCGCGGATCTCGCCCGCGAGCTTGACGCCGTCGACGGCGAGCCGGATGCCGGCGGGCTGCGTGGTGAGTTCGGCGCGGGCGGCGTGCCACAGGGCGGCCTTGTCGCCCGGGTCCGGGCGCGCGAGCCGGCGGCCGTCGAAGAGTGCGTCCGTCGACCAGCGCCGCTGCTCGTGGTAGCTCTGCTGGGTGCGCAGCACGTCGCTGATGGTCGCTCCGGCGCGCAGCTCCTTGACGATGTCGGTCATGATCAGCATGGGTCACGCCTTCCGTTCGAGGAGGTGGTGACGTTCAGGAGGAGGTGGCGGCGAGCTGCTTGCCCAGGGCCGTGACGACCTCTTCGGCGGTGTGGTCGAGGGTCATCGTCGGCAGTTCGACGTCCTCGTCGACGCCGACGTCGGCGAGCGCGCCCGCGAACGCGTCCAGCAGGTCGATGGAGTTGATGGCGGTCGGTGAGGCGGCGAGGACGGCGGACAGCGGCTGCCCGGCGAACACCTCCTCCTGCGGCAGGTTCAGGCGCCGTGCGACATGCGTGCGGAGTTCGGTGAGCAAGGGTGTCTCCCTGTGGCGTGTCGGGCCTGTCGGAGGGTCGGGCCTGTCGGTGGGTCGGGCCGGTGGTCAGCGGGTGGCCGGAGCGGACCAGCCGGGGGACCGGCCGAGCGAGGTCAGGACCAGATCGAGCGGGTCCGCGCCCGGCGACGTCGGCAGGGCGGGACGGAACAACGGGTCGGGGCCGTGCCGGCGTTCGTCGTCCGGCACCCGGAGGGCGAACACCAGCGCGGCCTCGGTCGTCTCCCCGTCCAGGTCCAGTTCCACGCCGAGCGTCCGGGCCACGTCCCAGCCGTGGACGACGTAGTCCAGGAAGTGGAAACCGATCGCGACCGAGGCGGGGAAGCGGATACTGGTGCTGATCTCGGGGAGGGTGAACTCCCGGGTGAGCACGCCCGGTTCGGCGAAGGCGTCGATGGCGGCCCAGGCCGCCGTGCGGTACGTCTTCACCGGATCGTCGCCGAGTGCGCTCGGCTGCCATACGGCGAGGTCACCGCCGCCTCCGGCGGCGGCCGCGGCGAAGCCGTGGTGCTGGCCCGCCATGTGGGACACCAGCTGGTGCAGCGTCCAGCCGGCGCACGGGGTGGGCAGGTGCCAGTCCTCGTCAGCCACCTGCTGCAGGATCCGTACGGTCTCCAGCACAGCCGTCCGGTCGAGTTTCCGGATATCCACGCGGGTCCCTTCTTGCGGTGGGTGTCCTGACGAAAACATTAGCACGATCGTGCGTATAGTTTTAGTGGTGTGGGTCGGCTTCGGTCGCCTGTGCCTCGATGAACCGGGCCAGCCCGGCCACGCCCTCGACGATCTGATTGGGCGTCAAGGAGCTGCATGACAGCCGGAGTTGGTGCTCACCGCCGCCGTCGAGGTAGAAGTCGCTCATCGGTGTCCACAGCACGCCGAAGTTCCGTGCCGAGTGTTCGAGCGCCTTGGTGTCGGCCACGAACGGGACGTCGACGACGAGGAAGAAGCCGCCCGTCGGCTCGTTCCAGCGGACGCCCAGCGCCCGCCGCCGCTCGGCGGGGAAGTGCCGCTCCAGCTCGCCCAGCAGGGTGTTCAGGTTGGTGCGGTAGTGGGCGATGGCCCTGGCGTTGGCCTCACGCAGCCGGCAGCCGGACTCGATGAGCAGTCCGCCGACCACGGCCTGGCCGATGGCCGAGGTGTTGACCGTCGTCATGCTCTTGATCTTGGACAGTTCGTCGGCGAGCAGGGACCGCCGGCCCGCGGTCCCGATGACCTCCTGGTCGGCCACGACGTACCCGACGCGGGCGCCGGGCAGCGCGGTCTTGGCGAACGAGCCGAGGTGGAGCACCCGGCGCTCGGTGTCCAGCGACTTCATCGTGGGCCGGGCGGCGCCGGCGCGGACGAAGAAGCCGTAGGGATCGTCCTCCAGGATCAGCAGGTCCTCCTCCGCCGCGATCCGCAGGAGCCGTTCGCGCGCGTCGACGGTCATGCTCGCGCCCGACGGGTTGGCGAAGTCCGGCACCACATACAGGGCACGGGGTCGCCCGCCCGCCCGCCGGGTGCGGCGTACGGCGGCCAGGACCGCGTCGGGGTCCGGTCCTTCGGCGCCCTCCCGGACCGGCTGGATCGCGATGTCCAGCAGCCGGGCCGCGCCGGTGACCCCGACGTAGCAGGGCGAGCTGACGAGCAGGGTGTCCTCGGGCCGGGCGAACAGGGCCCGCAGGGTGAGCAGCATCGCCTCCTGGCAGCCGGTCGTCACCACCACCGCCTCGGGACTCACGTGGATGCCCTCGTCGTTGGCCAGGGTGCGCGCGATGAGCTCGTGGATGATGCCGTTGGTGCGCCCGTACTGGAAGAGCTGGGTCCGCACCCGGTCCCTCGGCCAGTCGAGCACCTGCTCCAGGTGGTCGGTGTAGATCCGCAGGTACCGTGCCAGGTCCTCCGTCTCGAAGGTGCCCTCGGACGGCCTGCCGGGCGCGAAGGAGAGCGCCTCGGGGAAGCGCGCGACGACTTCGTTCAGGAAGTTCATCGCGTCGAGGACCGGATCGGTGAGCGAGGCGTGCAGGTCGGTGAGGGCGAGCGCGTGCGGCTGCGCCGCGGCGGCGGTGGTGTCGGCCACGGATGCCGTGGTGTGGGCCACGGGTGCGGTGGTGCGGGCCAGGGGCGAGGGAGTGTCGGCCACGGTCAGCCTTTCGTCACGGCGTCGGCGAAGGTGGTGCGCAGATGACCGGCGGCCTGCTCCACGGCGCGGCGGGCCGCGTCGAGCGTTCCGGCCATGGTGAAGAAGCCGTGGGCCATGCCCGGGTAGCGGGTCGACTCCACGGGCACGCCGCTGTCCCGCAGCCGCTCGGCGTAGCGCTCGCCCTCGTCCCGCAGCGGGTCGTACTCGGCGGTGATCACCAGCGCCGGCGGCAGACCGGAGTGGTCGGGGGCGCGCAGCGGGGAGGCGAGGGGGTGCGTGCCGTCCTCGGGGTCGGCCAGGTAGTTGTCCCAGTACCAGTGCACCGACTTGTCGTTGAAGAGCAGCGGGTCGGTGTTCTCACGGCGGGACGGGGTGTCCGCCAGGTAGTCGGTGTTCGGGTAGACGAGCAACTGGGCCAGGAGGTCCGGGCCGCCCCGGTCGCGGGCCATGAGGGTCACGGCGGCGGCGAGGTTGCCCCCTGCGCTGTCGCCGCCGACCGCCAGCCGGTCCGGGTCGCCGCCGAACCGGCCGGCGTGCGCGGCGGCCCACCGTACGCCCGCGAAGCAGTCCTCGGGCGCGGCGGGGAACGGGTGCTCGGGAGCGAGGCGGTAGCCGACGGCGACGGTGAGACAGCCGGCGGCGTTGGCCAGGCTGCGGCAGACCCCGTCGCCGGTGTCCAGGGAACCCAGCGTCCAGCCGCCGCCGAAGAAGTAGACGAGCACCGGCAGCGGGCCCTCGCCCGACGGCCGGTAGACGCGGACGGGCAGCGGCCCGGCCGGGCCGGGGATCGAGGTGTCGAACACCTGCTCCACCGGCTCGGGCGTGCCCGCGCCGGCCCGGATGGCGGCCAGATCGGCCGCTCGCGCCTCGGCGAGCGTCATGGCGTACAGGGGGCGGACGCCCTGCGCCGCGCGCGCGTCGTACAGAGCCTGCAACTGGGGATCAAACGGCATGATGCCTCCGGCCCATGGTCCGCGGCCCGGTTGGCCGCGGGCGGTGTCAAAGGGTGTCGGGCAGCAGCGACGGGTCCGTCGCGACGCTGCGCAGCCGGCCGGCGATGCCGGTGGCCGCCCTGCGGTAACAGGTGAAGTTGTCGTGCAGTACGGACTCGGCGTTCGCCATCTCCAGGAGCGCGACGAGTTCGAAGGCGAGCTGTGCGGCGTCGGTGTCCCCGAGGACCTCCCCGACCTCCATGGCCTCCTCGATGGTCTGCTCCACGAGGATGAACCAGTTGCCGTGCGCGCCCGCGACCGCGTCGTGCACCTTGCCCTGGCGCGCGTCGTACTCCGCCGAGACCGAGTAGAAGAAGCAGCCGCCCGGGAAGACGCGCTGCTCCGAGTAGGCGAGCCAGTTGCGGCACAGGCACATCAGCCGGCCGAGACCGGCCGGCAGGTCGCGGGCGGGCTGCACCACGTGCTCGATGAAGATCTTGATCGCGGCGCGCACGGTGGCGAGCTGGAGTTCCTCCTTCGAGCCGAACAGGGCGAACACGCCGCTCTTGCTGAGGTTGAGCTCGCCCGCGAGGCGGCCGAGCGACAGTCCCTCCAGTCCTTCGACCGACGCGATCCTGACGGCTCGCTGAAGGATCGACCGCCGGGTCTGGTTGCCGCGCTCGGTCCGTGCGTCCGTGCGTGTGGTTGCCAAGGAACACCTCCTCGATGCCTCCCACCGGGGGCTTGTGCCGTCGCGGCGGGCTGCTTTCCCGATTATGTGGACGACCGTGCGGTCATGTGGGAGAGTTCAGTAAGTGTACGCCCGTGCGGTTAGTTTGGGACATGGTTGATCCCGCGGACCATCGCACGGACGACTGACCGATGACGGGGGTCTGATCAGTGGTGTCGTTGGCGCTCCATGACTACGAGGCGGCAGCCCGGGAACGGCTGCCACGTCCGGTGTGGGACTTCCTCGCCGGAGGTAGCGGAACCGAGTCGATGCTGTCGGCCGGCCGCGAGGCCCTCGACCGGATCCGGCTGCGGCCGAGGTGTCTGGTCGACGTCTCGGACTGCGACCCCGGTACGTCGCTGCTGGGGGCACGCCTGGCCGCACCGCTGGGCATCGCCCCCATGGCCTACCACCGCCTCGCCCATCCCGAGGGCGAGGTGGCGACGGCGCGCGCGGCCGGTGCCGTCGGCGCGCTCCTCACGGTCAGCATGTTCGCCAGCCGCACCCTGGAGGACATCGCCGCGGCGGCGACCGGCCCGTTGTGGCTGCAGTTGTACTGGCTCAGACGGCGCGAGGCGATGGCCGAACTGGTCCGGCGGGCGGAGGATGCCGGATACCGGGCGCTGGTCCTGACGGTCGACACGCCACGCGTCGCCCACCGCCCTCGGGACGCCCGCAACGGCTTCGCCGTTCCGGACGATGTCCGGGCGGTGAACATCGATCCTTCCCTCATGTCCGCCTCGCACGGCGCCGCGGCGGGACGGTCCGCCGTCGCGCGGCATTCCAGGGAGCAGTTCGACGCCTCCGTCACCTGGGACGATCTCGCCTGGCTCCGCGAACGCACGTCGCTTCCGCTCGTGCTGAAAGGCGTGCTCACACCTCAGGACGCCCAGCTTGCCCTGAAGTGCGGTGTCGAGGGCATTGTCGTGTCGAATCACGGAGGTCGGCAGCTTGATTTCGCACAATCCGCCGCCGACGCCCTCCCGGAGATTGCCGAGGTCTTGTCCGGGCATTGTCAACTGATACTGGACGGGGCTATTCGGTACGGCGCCGATATTGCCAGAGCGCTGTGTCTCGGCGCCGACGCGGTGTTTGTCGGACGCCCCGTCCTATGGGGACTCGCACATTCGGGAAGCGCCGGCGCAGCCGCCGTTCTGCGGACACTCACGGATGAGTTCGAGGAGGTCATGGCGCTGATGGGCGCCCCGCGTGTCGATTGTTTCGACGCCGCGGGGATCACTCTTCGCTGAGCGCCAAAAAATCGACTGTTCCGGTTACCGCCCGCTCATCCTTTCCCGGGATGGAGGGGGATTCGCCATGCTCAAAAAACCGTATCACCCTGAGGGCTACCGGTAAGTATGAGTTCACATAACCGTTCCAGTGTTCACTTGATTACTCGAAGGTAGTGAGCAACGATGAATCTGCCGGCCTCGGGGAAAGGTGCGGCAGGCCATTTACGATTCTTCGATGGGTGGGGATTTCAGTGGGGGAAACGGTGCCCAAAAGGCCCGTTTGCGTCGACGGCAGCTGGGTCGACCGGATATTACTGGAGGGCGACGAACAGGACGTCGCCCTCCATGTGGGCGGACCTGTGAGCCGCGCGGAGCTGCGCCGGCTCGTCGCGGACGAGGAGCAGCGCCTGAAGACGGCCGGCCTGGAGGCCGGCGGCACCCTCGCCGTACGGGTTCCTCCGTCGCTGGGCTGCATCGTCGCCATGCTCGCCGGATGGCGTGCGGGAGCCCAGGTGGCCCTGCTCGACCACCGGCTGACCACGTACGAGGTGGGCAAGGCGATCGCCCGCCTCGCGCCGCAGCTGGTCGTCGAGCCGGTCGAGGAGGTCACCGGCAGACTGCGCGGACACTTCGACGTCCGCACCCGCATCACCCCGCTGCGCGGCGGCCGCCCGGGCGGCTCACCCCACGTCCTGCTGCAGCTGAGCTCCGGCTCGACCGGCCCCTCCAAAGTCATCGGCCGCACGGTCGGCAGCCTCCTTCAGGAACTGGACCGGTACGCACGGCTCGAGGGTTTCCCGCGCAGAGGCGAGCGCACGGTGGTGCTGGCCTCGATCGTCCACGTGCTCGGGCTGGTCGGCGGACTGCTGCACGGCCTCGCCGCCGGGAGCCAGGTGGTTCTTCCCGGGATGCAGACGGTCGACGGCATCCTCAAGGCCGTCGCGGCGGGCGACGAGCCGACGACCCTCCTCGGCGTCCCCTCCCAGGCCGCCCTCCTCGCCGCCGCCCGGACCCCGCCTCGGCTGCCCCAGCTGCGCCGGATGATCGTCGGCGGCGAACTCGTCAAGGCGGACGTCCGGGAACGCTTCACCCGCGGCTACGGCGCCGACCTGGGCGTGATGTACGGCATGACCGAGGCCGGCGTCATCGCCACCGACCTCACCGGAGCCCACCCGCCCGGCCTCACACCGGCGCCGGGCATGAGGCTCCGCGTCGAGGACGGACAGATCCTGCTGGGCCTGCCCGCCACCCCGTACGTGGGGCCGACGGACCCCACCCGCTTCGTGGACGGCTGGCTGCGCACGAAGGACGCGGGCAGCATCGACGAGGGCACGGGTCTGCTGACGGTCCACGGCCGACTCGACGCGCAGGTCTCCGTCGGCGGACTGAAGGTGGACCTCTCCGAAGTCGAGGCATCCATCACCGCGCTGCCGGGCGTCACCGACGCCGTCGTCGTGCACGGCACCGGCATCGAAGCATTCGTGACCGTCAGCGAACAGGCCGCGCTCGACGGCCTCGCCGATACGCTCGCGGCCCGCCTGGCCCCGTACAAGCGACCACGCGCCTTGCACGTCCTGCCCGAAATCCCGCGCACCGTCACCGGAAAGCCGGTGCGCAACGCCGAGATCCTGCGCGCCGCCGCGCAGTCCGCGGCCTCGGCGTGACCGCCCCGGGCGCACGACACTCAGGACACCCGGTGCACCCGGACCCGCACACCGCCGTCGCCGGCGGCACCCGACGCGTCCCCGTCCCCGTCCCCGTCCACGGCGACGCCGACGACAAGGCGGCCGCCGTCCACCAGCGCCGCCCCGGACATGAGCTCCGGAGCGCCGGGCAGCGGACGCGGCACCACGGGCTCGTCGGCACCGGGCGGCCAGTGCTCCGGCACCGGCACCGGACGGCTCATGCCCCCGCCGCGCAGGCCCTGACCGAGCGCCTTTCCGACCGATTCCTTCTGCGTCCACAGCCACAGGAAACCCGCTGACCGTTCCGCCTCGGGCAGCCCGCCGATCCAGGCGGCCTCGGCCGGATGCAGCCAGGCCCGGGCCAGCGCGTCGGCACGCAGCCCCCTGACCACCTCCACATCGACACCCACCGCGGCCCTGCCGGTCAGCGCGACCGCCAGTGCCCCCCGAGCGTGAGCGACGCTGACCCGCAGCGCCTCGCCGGCCCCGCCGAGAAACGGGCGGCCGCCGGGCTCATGTTCCACCCAGACCTCGGACAACGGGACGCCGAGCACGTCCGCCGCGCTCCGCAGCAGCAGGGCGCGCGCCGTGCGGCGCTCATCCCCGTCCGTGGTGCACCACAGCACCGTCACCGTGTCCGGGGCCATTCCCGGGTGCCAGTCCATGAAGGGGAGTCAATCAAATGTCCGCCGAAGTCGAGAAGTTCATCATCGAGGCCCTCAAAAACATGAACTACGACGTTTCCGATGTCACCGGCGACACCCCGCTGGGCCCGGCGGGTCTGGACCTGGAGTCGCTGTCCGTCGCCGAGATCGCCATCCAGGTCGAGGACACCTACGGGGTGAAGTTCGAGGAGGACGAGATGGAGTCCGTCGCCCTCCTCACCGTCTCCGGGCTCGTCAAGGAGATCGTCGAGCGGGCGTCCGCCGCCGCCGCGGCCAAGTGAGCCCGCGGCGGACCCGGGCCTGACCCGCGCGCCCTCCCCGCCCGCGCGCCCTCGGCGGCGGGCGGGAGGGCACGGCGGAAGGGCACGCCGTACGGACGAGGCCCCTCCAGCCGGATTCGGCCAGATTGGCCAGATTCGGCCCGATTCCCGCCCGACCCCAGCCCGATCCAGTCCGACCCAGAAATTGGAGACACCGGGGAATGAATCCGAAGAACGAGCGCGCGGAACTCGCGGCCGACCCACGGCTGGGGGTCGGCAACGTGCTGACCACCCTGCTCGAGCGTGGCACCGGCCTCGACACTCCCACCCTGACCTTCGACACCGAGGTGGACGGCCACCCGGCCTGGCACGCCCTGACCCTGGCCGAACTGGGGGAGCGCGTCGCGTCCCGGGCCTCCGCGCTGCACGCGCTCGGCGTCCAGCCCCGGGACCCGGTCGCCGTATGGGTGACGGACGGGGCCGACCAGGTGCTCAGCTACCTGGCCCTCACCCGGCTCGGCGCCATACCGGCGCTGATCAACGGCCGGGTTCCCGCCGAGCAGGCGGCCGAGTACATCAAGCGGCTGCGGGCCGTCGGGGTCATCGCCGACACCCCGCACTGGGACGCCCTGTCCGCGGCGGGGAACACCACCGAACTGCTCGCCGACCCGGCCGAACTGGGCAAGGGCGACCCCGCCGCGGCCCCCAGGCCGTACCGGCACCACGGGAACGAGCCCGTGGTCATCACCCACTCCTCCGGCACCACCGGCCTGCCCAAGGCCGTGACCCACTCCCACCACAGCCTGTTCGCGGCCATCCGTCATCGCCTGTCCCTGCCCAAGGGACAGGGCCTGGACCGGATGCTGGGCGCCCTGCCGTCGGCGCACGCGGCCACCGTCATCGCCGTCAACCTCGCCCTGGCCAACCGCGCCCAACTGGCCGTACTCTCCCGGCAGTCCGGCACGCATGTGCTGGACTCGATCGAGTCCTGGAAGCCGCAGAGCGTCCTCGGGTTCGCCGCCACCTGGTCGGAACTGGCCGGCGAGGACCTGTCGACGCGCGACCTTGACTCCGTGCGCATCTGGTGGAACACGGGGGACTGCGCGCACGAGGCGCACATACGCAAGCTCATCGCCGTGGGCAGCCGGGAGTCCGTCACCGCCCAGGGGCGTGTCCACCGCCCCGGTTCGTTCTTCGTGGACGGTCTGGGTTCCTCGGAGATGGGTCACTCCCAGTTCTTCATCACCCACACCCCCGACACCAAGCGCTACGGGCGGTGCATAGGCAAGCCGCACGCCTTCTCGGACGTGGCGGTCGTCGACGACGACGGCGAGAAGCTGGGCACCGGCCAGGTGGGCCAGCTCGCCATCAACGCGCCCACCCTGTCGCTGGGTTACTGGAACGACTCGGTGACGACCTACCGCACTCGCCGGGACGGCTACTTCCTCACCGGCGACCTCGTCTACCGCGACGAGGACGGCTACTACTACCACGTCGACCGCGCGGTCGACGCCGTGGACCTCGGCGACGGCCACAAGCTCTACACCATGCTCTGCGAGGAGAGGGTCCTCGCCGACTGCGCCGACGTACTGGAGTGCACGGTCGTCGCCGTCCCCACCGACGAGGGCCGGGTCGTCACCTCGGTCCTGCTCATGCTCGACCCGCGGGCCGACCAGGACGCCGACCGCACGGCCGAGGTGCTCGCCGCACTCGAACCCCACGTGGCCCGCACCGTCGAGCGCGTGGTGGTGGTCAGCCCGGACCGCATCCCGCTCGGCGCGACCGGCAAGGTGCGCAAGTTCCTGCTGCGCAAGCGGTTCCTCGACGGGGAACTGCTCGGCAAGGAGTCCTCGGCCCGGCAGGTGGCGGCATGACCGCACGCGACGCGCAGTCGAACGCCGTCGTCACGGGGCTCGGCACCTTCACCCCGCTCGGCCGCGGTGCCGCGGACACCTTCGACGCGCTCTGCCACGGCAAGTCCGGGCTGCGCAGGCCACCGGCCGGGCACCTGCTCGACGGCACCGTGGGCACGGCCGGCATCGCTCCCGACCTTCAGGCGAGCGAGGTGCTGCCGCCCAGCGAAGGAAGGCTCGTCGACCGCTTCGCCCTGATGGCGCTGGCCGCCGCCGACGACGCGCTGGCCGACGCGGGCCTCGTCGTGGGCCGCGACGTCGACCCGCACCGGGTCGCAGTGATCGTCTCCAGCGGAGCGGGCGGCCTGACCACGTACGAGGAGCAGGCCCACGCGCGCGTGCAGCGCGGCCCGACCGCGGTCAGCCCCTATCTGCTGCCCGGCATGCTGCCGAACATGGCGGCGGCCAGGATCGCCATCAAGCACGGCATCCGCGGCTGGAGTTCGGCCGTGTCCACCGCTTGCGCCGCCGGTGCCCACGCGGTGGCGGAGGCCGCGCGGCTGATCCGGTACGGCGAGGCCGACGTGGTCGTGTGCGGCGGCGCCGAGGCGCCCCTCAACCCGACCTCCGCGCTGGCGTTCTCGCATGCCCGGGCGCTGGCGAACGGCTGGGAGGACCCGGAGGCGGCCAGCCGCCCCTTCGACCGCCGCCGCAACGGGTTCGTTCTGGCGGAGGGCGCGGGTGTGCTGGTCGTCGAACGCGTGGCGCACGCCGACGCGCGGGGCGCCGCGGGCTATGCCGACATCCTCGGCTGGGGCGGCACGACCGACGCGCACCGTCCCACGGCACCCCGCCCCGACGGCGAGGGCGCCGCGCAGAGCATGCGGGGCGCGCTCGCGACGGCCGGGATCGCACCCGACGAGGTCGGCTACATCAACGCGCACGGCACGGCGACCAAGCTGGGCGACGTAGCCGAGACCCGGGCGATCCGGGCGGTGTTCGGGGACCGGTCACCGGCCGTCAGCAGCACCAAGTCGATGACCGGTCACCTGCTGGGCGGATCCGGTGCGGTGGAGGCGGCCGTCTGCGCCCTCGCGATCGCCCGGGGCACCCTGCCGCCGACCCACAACCTCGACGAGGTGGACCCGGCCTGCGACCTGGACCACGTACGAGGCGCGGCCAGGCGGCAGCGGACCGAGGCCGCCATTTCCAACTCGTTCGCCTTCGGCGGCCACAACGTCAGCCTGCTGTTCGGTACGGCCGGCACCCGCGCGCAGCGATGAAGCCGACGAGGCCGACGAAGCCTAAGACGAAGCCGACGAAGCCCAAGACGAAGACGACGAAGACGATGACGATGAAGAGAGGGCAACACCCGTGAACATCGGAGCCGTGGACCACATCGAGTTCTATGTCGGCGACGCCCAGCAGTCGGCGTTCTACCTCTGCACCGCGTTCGGATTCCGCGTGCGGGGCCAGGCGGGTCCCGAAACCGGCCTGCGCGACCGGCGGTCCCTGCTGCTGAGCCAGGGCGGCGTCGACATCGTGCTCACCTCCCCGCTGACCATCGAGGACCGCGCGGCCGGGTACGTCGCCCGGCACGGCGACGGCGTGGCCAACATCGCCTTCGAGGTCACCGACGCCGCTCAGGCGTTCGCGACGGCGGTCGAACGGGGTGCCACGCCCGTCGAGCAGCCCGCGGTGCACAGCCGGTGCGGAACCGAGGTCGTCACCGCCTCGGTGCTCGGCTTCGGCGACGTCGCCCACCGGTTCGTACAGCGCACCGGAGGCCGGGAGGACTTCCTGCCCGGCGTGATGGACATCTTCGCCGACGACCCCGACGTCAGCGAGCAGTTGCTGCACACCGTGGACCACGCGGCGATCTGTCTGCCCGCGGGTGAGCTGGGGTCGACGGTCGCCTTCTACGAGAAGGTCTTCGGCTTCGGCCAGATCTTCGAGGAGTTCATCGAGGTCGGCGACCAGGCCATGGACTCCAAGGTGGTGCAGAGCCCGTCCGGCAAGGTCACCTTCACGCTGATCGAGCCGGTGACCGACCGCCGCCCCGGCCAGATCGACGGCTTCCTGGCCCGCCACGGCGGTGCCGGCGTGCAGCACCTCGCCCTGCTCACCGACGACATCGTCGCCACCGTGCCGGCCATGGAGGCCCGCGGCGTGAAGTTCCTCGAGACCCCCGACACCTACTACGACGAGCTGATCGAGCGCCTGGGCCGCCCCGAGCTGGGCATCGAGGACCTGCGGCGCACCAACGTCCTCGTCGATCAGGACCACTGGGGCCAGGTCTTCCAGATCTTCACCCAGTCCATGCACGTACGGAAGACCTTCTTCTGGGAGGTCATCGACCGCCACGGGGCCCGCACGTTCGGCAGCGGCAACATCAAGGCCCTCTACGAGGCCGTGGCCCGAGAGAAGGCGATGGCCTGACCGCGTCCGCGTCCGCGTACGCTTCGCGCGGCGTGTGCGGGGGTCCGTGTCCCGCGTCCGTGTGCCGCGACTCGCGACTCGCGTCCGTATCGCGTGGCGTGTTCCGCAGCCCGTGTCCTGTGTCCGCATCGCGTGGCGTGTGCCGCAATCCGTGTCTCGCGCCGCACCCGTGGCGCGTGCCTCGTGAATCGTGTCCGCACCCGTAGTGGGTGCCGTAACTCGTGACTCCGTCCGCAGCCGTGGTTCGCGCCGCAACTCGTGAATCGTGTCCGCAGCCGTGGTCCGCGCCGCAACTCGTGAATCGTGTCCGCAGCCGTGGTCCGCGCCCCAACTCGCGACTCGCGTCCGCACCCGTGGCGCGTGCCGCAACTCGTGACTCGCGTCCGCGATCCACGCCGCGCACCGGAACCCGCGCCGCGTCCCGAGCTGTGCCGCGGCCGGCGCCGCGCGCGGCGTTCCGTATCCGAACCGCCCGTAACCGTCGTACCCGAGGAAGACCAGTGACTGTTCAGGACTCTGCCCTGTTCGCCCTGACCGACGAGGAGCGTGCGCTCCTTCCCTCCGACGAAGACGTCGCCCATTACGCCGAGCACGGCTGGTATCTGTCGAAGAAGCTCTTCACCGACGAGGAGGTCGACCTCCTGGAGTCGGCCAGCGAGCGCTTCTACGCCGGCCACCGCGACCGCACCCTGCCGGTGCGACCGCCCAAGCTGGCCTACTGGGAGCCCGAGCACGGACAAGTACAGCGCCACAACGACTACATCCACTACGAGGACGACACCATCGGCCGGATCCTGCGCAAGCCGCTGCTCGGCGCGGTGGCCGCGCGCCTGGCCGAGGCCGAGGAGATCCGGGTGTTCCAGTCCACCCTGATCTACAAGCCCCCGGTGGCCGGGGAACAGTCGAACATCGTCCCCTGGCACTTCGACCGGCACTACTGGGCCACGTCCACCTCCGAGCGAATGCTCACCGCGTTCATCCCTTTCCACGACTGCGGCGAGGAGATGGGCACGATCACGATGGTGGACGGCAGCCACCGCTGGAAGGAGACGGCCGCCAACGACGCCACCTCGCTGCACTTCGCCGAACGCGACCGCTCCGAGCTCGAGGACATGCTGGAGGAGAACGCCGCGTACAACGGCACCGACGTGCGCAAGATACCCATGCGCATACCGAAGGGCCACGTCAGCTTCCACCACTGCCGCACTTACCACGGCAGTGGATCCAACGTCAGCGACCGGCCGCGCCGCGCCATCTCCTTCCACCTGCAGGACGGCGACAACCGCTACCGCGAGTTCCGCCGCTCGGACGGCACCCCGGTCTCGTACAACCACGACTTCCTGGTGCGCCGGACCGCCGAGGGCCTGCCGGACTACGGCGACCCCGAGTTCCTCCCCGTGCTGTGGCGCCGCAGCTGATGCGCAGTGCCGCGGTGATCGGAACCGGTCTGATCGGCACGTCGATCGCCCTGGCTCTGCGGAGCCGGGGCCTGACCCCCCACCTCCTCGACCAGAACCCCGAGGCGGCCCACACCGCCGCCGACATGGGCGCGGGCGTGGTGGGGATGCCCCGCACACCCGTGGACCTGGCGGTCATCGCCGTGCCCCCGCAGCATGTCGCCCGGATTCTGCGCGAGCAGCAACTGCGCGGGCTGGCCCACGACTTCACCGACGTGGCCAGCGTCAAGGCACGGCCGCAGCGGGAGGCGGCGGCGCTCGGCTGCGACCTGACCTGCTACGTGGGCGGTCACCCGATGGCGGGCCGGGAGCAGTCCGGCCCGCTCGCCGCCCAGGGCGACCTCTTCGAGGGCAAGCCCTGGGTGCTCACCCCGGCCGGGACCGCGCACGGCCGGGCCGTGGGCCGGGTGACGATGCTCGCCGAGCTGTGCGGTGCGCGGCCGGTCGTGATGGACCCCGTCCGCCACGACCGGGCCATGGCTCTTGTCTCGCACACCCCGCACCTCGTCGCCAGCCTCCTCGCCGGCCGGCTGCTGCACGGCGAGGAGCCCCAGCTCCAGCTGGCCGGCCAGGGCTTGCGGGACGCCACTCGGATCGCCGCGGGCGATGTCGAGCTGTGGACCGACATCATCGGCTCGAACGCGGCGGCTGTCGCGGACGTGCTGACAGAGGTGGCCTCGGAGCTGGGCGCCGTCGTGGACGCCCTGCGGGACCTGGACCAGGGCCCGCCCGAGCGTCGGCCGGCCGGCAGGGCACAGCTGACCGCCGCCCTGCTCCGAGGTGTGCAGGGGCGCGGCCGGATCCCGCCGCGGGTCCCGGGCGGCCTGAGCCTGAGCGGCGCGGCCGCGGGGAACTGACGCGCCGCCACCGTGGACCGGCGGCGCGGGCCCACGACGACTTCCGACCCAGTGGAGAGAGTGCCTATGACCAGCCGACGGTTCGACGTCTGCCTGATCGGAGCCGGGCCCCGCGGACTATCGGTCCTGGAACGACTGTGTGCGAGCGCCGCGTCGGCCCCGGACGGCGGGCCGGTCACCGTGCACGTGGTCGATCCCTGCCCGCCCGGGGCCGGTCAGGTGTGGCGCACCGACCAGTCCGAACACCTGCTGATGAACACCGTGGCCTCCCAGGTCACGATGTTCACCGACGAGAGTGTGCGGATCGAGGGCGCGTTCGTCCCCGGCCCGAGCCTGTACGAGTGGGCGCGCTTCCTGACACTCATCGGCCCGATGGACGGCCGGCGGCACGACGAGCGGGTGCTGGCCGAGGCCCGCGCGCTCGGCCCCGACACCTACCCGACCCGGGCCTTCTACGGCCACTACCTCGAATGGGTCTTCCAACGGGTCACGACGACGGCGCCGGACCGGCTGACGACCGTCGTGCACCGCGCCCGCGCGGTGGCCCTCGACGACGAGCCGGACGGCACCCAGCGTGTGCGGCTCGACGACGGCACCCTCCTCGAGGGTCTGGCCGCCGTCGTCCTCGCGCAGGGCCATCTGCCGGTGCGGCGCTCGCGCCGCCAGCGCGACCTGGGCGACTTCGCCGCGACGCACGGTCTGCGCCACGTCCCGCCCGCCAACCCCGCGGACGTGGACCTGTCGGGGACGCGGCCGGGCGAGACGGTCGCCCTGCTGGGGCTCGGCCTGAACTTCTTCGACTACATGGCCCTGTTGACGCTGGGCCGCGGCGGGCGGTTCGTCCGGCGGGACCGGCGGGAGCGAGAGCATCCGGGCGGGCCGGGCAGGGGAGGTGGGCCCGGTGGGCTCGTCTACCTGCCGTCCGGAGGTGAACCCCGCCTCGTGGCGGGTTCCCGCCGGGGCCTTCCCTTCCACTCGCGGGGCGAGAACCAGAAGGGCGCGCACGGGCGCCACGAACCCGCCGTCCTGACCGACGAAGTGATCGAGGAGCTGCGGGAGCGGTCCCGGCAGCGCGGCGGGATCGACTTCCGCGAGACCGTGTGGCCACTGGTCGCCAAGGAGGTCGAGACGGTCTACTACACCGCGCTGCTCACAGCCGCCGGCCAAGCCGGGGACGCGCGGCGGCTGCGGGACGGCTACCTCGCCGCACCGCCGGGCAGCCCGCGGGAGCGGGACGTGCTCGACGAGTTCGGTGTCGCCGCGGCCGAGCGCTGGGACTGGAACCGCATCGCCCGGCCGTACGCGGGGCGGGTCTTCTCCTCACCGGAGGACTTCGAGGGCTGGCTGCTCGACCATCTGCGCGAGGACCTGCGGGCGGCGCGCGCCGGCAACGTGGACGGCCCTCTCAAGGCGGCGCTCGATGTCCTGCGGGACCTGCGCAACGAACTGCGGCTGGTCCTCGACCACGGCGGACTCACCGGCCGCTCGCACCGGCGGGACCTGGACGGCTGGTACACGCCGTTGAACGCCTTCCTGTCCATCGGCCCGCCCGCCCGGCGCATCGAGGAGGCGATCGCGCTGATCGAAGCCGGGGTGCTCCAGGTGCTCGGCCCCGACGTGCGGGCGGCGGCGGACGAGCAGGCCGGCACCTTCACGGTCGAGTCCGCGGCGGTGCCCGGCTCCGAGATCCGTGCCACCACGCTGATCGAGGCCCGGCTCCCGCAGACCGACCTGCGCGCCACCGCCGACCCGTTGCTGCGCGGGCTCCTAGAGGCCGGCCAGTGCCGTCCGTACGAGGTCGGCGACCCGGAGGGAACGGCGTACGAGACGGGCGGACTCACCGTCACCGGCGCGCCGTTCCGGCTCGTCGACGCCGCGGGCCGCGCACACCCGCGCCGCTTCGCGTTCGGCGTCCCCACGGAGGCCGTGCACTGGGCGACCGCGGCCGGCATACGTCCCGGGGTGAACTCGGTGACCCTCCAGGACTCGGACGCCATCGCCCGTGCCGTGCTCGGCCTCGCCCAGGACCTGCGGGCGGACAACGAGATGATCGGAGAGCTGACGAGGTGAGCGCAGAGATGGCTCCATCCCCCGATCCGGACGCCGGGCCGGACGCCCGGTCGGGCATCGCGCCAGGTGTCCTCGACGCCGGACTGCTCAGCCCGGTGCGGGCCGGCACCCCCGCCGAGGACGCCACCTCCGACCGGGCCTGGCTGCAGGCGCTGCTCGATGCCGAGGCGGCGCTGGTCCGTGCCCAGGCGCACCTGGGCAACGTTCCCGCGCACGCCGCCCGGACCATCACCGAACTGGCCCGCGCGGACCTGCTGGATCTGCGCGAGCTCGCCGTACGCGGCCGGGGTGCGGCCAATCCCGTGGTGGCCGTCGTGCAGGCGTTCACCGCCCTGGTGGCGGCGAAGGACCCGGCGGCGGCCGACCACGTCCACCGCGGTTCGACCAGCCAGGACATCTTCGACACCGCGCTGATGCTGGTGGCGGCACGGACCCTGGACCTGCTCCTCGCCGACCTGGACCACATCGCGGGATCGCTGCGCGCGCTGGCCGAGGCGCACACCGACACCCTGATGGCGGGGCGCACGCTGGCCCTGCACGCCGTACCCACGACGTTCGGGCTCAAGACGGCCGGCTGGCTGGTGGCGGTGGAGGATACGGCGCACCGGCTGCGCGGGCTGCGCGCCGAGGGCCTGCCGGTGCAACTGGGCGGCGCCGCGGGGACGCTCGCGGGCTACGTCGCCTACGAGCGGCTGCACCGCGAGGCCTGCGGGGAGCCCGTGACCGAGGACTACGCGCGGCGGCTGACGGAGCGGTTCGCCGCGGAGACGGGCCTGCGTGCCCCGCTGCTGCCCTGGCACAGCCACCGGGCACCCGTCGCCGCGCTGGCCGCCGAACTCGCCCTGGTCACCGGGGCGCTGGGGAAGATCGCCGTGGACGTGCAGTCGCTGGCCCGCACCGAGACCGCCGAGGTGGCCGAGCCGGCCGCGGCGGGCCGTGGAGTCTCCTCGGCGATGCCGCAGAAGCGCAACCCCGCGCTGGCCACGCTGATCCGGTCGGCCGCCCTGCAGGTGCCCGCGTACGCCGGTGTACTGGCGCAGGCCATGCTCTCGGAGGACGAGCGCTCGGCGGGGGCCTGGCACGCCGAGTGGCAGCCGCTGCGCGAGTGCCTGCGGCTGGCCGGCGGCGCCGCGCACACCGCGCGCGAGCTGCTGGCCGGTCTGGAGGTGGCACCCGGGCGGATGCGCGCGAACCTCGAGCTGACCGGCGGCCTGATCGTCGCCGAGCGGCTCGCGGCCGTGCTCGCACCCGTCCTGGGCAAGGCCGCCGCCAAGGACCTGGTGAGCCGGGCCGCCGCGGAGACGGCCGCCACCGGCCGTTCCCTCGCCGAGGTG
>NZ_NTGE01000110.1 GCF_002291145.1 Streptomyces sp. SA15 | reverse complement strand
GATCGCCGCCGCGCGCACCGGCCTCGCCGAGTTGGGCGCCGCCTGGCGGGAGGCGTCGGCGGCGGCCCGCGCCGCCCTGGCGGAGCCGCACCTCGGCCCGATCGCCGACTGGGCGTCCATCGGCCCGTACCGCCTGCTGACCTCCCTGCCCCCGGAGGCGACCCACGACCCCGCCGTCCGCACCCTCCTCTCCCCCACCCACCGCGAACTCGCCCGCACCGCCGAGGTCTACCTCGACTGCGCCGGCCAGGCGGGCCGCACGGCCGCCGAGCTGGGCATCCACCGTCAGACCCTCTACTACCGCCTCTCCCGCGTCGAGCAGCTCACGGGCCTGGACCTGGACGACGGGGAGGATCGGCTGCTGCTGCATATGGCGCTGAAGGGGGCGCGGCTGTAAGAACTCGGGGCGGTCTGACCAAGAAGAGTCAGGGAGGTGGCCCGAGTGTGCACGCTCGTCCAGGACGCCTCGGCCGGCCTCTCGACGTCCTGGTCGTCGACCTCCCGTTACAACGGCCAAACGTTGCGCGGACCCTATAGCCATGCCGCTGCTACTGCTCGACCTCGACAACACACTCGTCGACCGCGATGCCTCCTTCCGGAAGGCGGCGGCCGAATTTCTCGCCGAACACGCCCTGCCCGAGGCCGACCTCGACTGGTTGATGCGCTTGGATGCGAGCGGCTACACGCCGCGTCAGGACGTCGCCCGAGCCATGTCCGAGCGCTACGACGGCAGCCTCCCGGAGAGCGCTGTCCACCAACTCCTCGACCGGGGCGCCGCCGAGCGCGTCATCCTGCCCGAGGCCACCCGCGAGGCGCTGGGCACGGCGGTCGCCGACGGATGGGTCTGCGCCGTCGTCACCAATGGGCGTGTGGCCCAGCAGGAGACGAAGATCCGGAACACGGGGCTGGACCGTCTCGTCCACGGCTGGGTGATCTCCGAGGCCGTCGGCCACAAGAAGCCCGCACCGGAGATCTTCCATGCGGCGGCGGCCTCCGTCGGCGCCGCACTGGACGGCGCCTGGATGATCGGCGACGCGCCGCACGCCGACATCCGTGGCGCGCAGGGCATCGGAGCGCGCAGCGTGTGGGTCTCGGGTGGCCGGCCGTGGACGGAGACGACCTACCGGCCCACCCACATCGCGCAGGACGCCGCGGCAGCCATCGCGCACGTCGTCACTCACGTCGGCACGCCCGTCACTACATATGACATTCGGACAGATTATTGGAAATGATTGTCATCATGCTACGGTCTGCGCTATCGCCTTTGACCGCCCCTTTACCCGGAGGGTCCCGTGCGCCTCCCCGCCCGCCGCCTGCTCCCCGCCACCGCCCTCACGGCCGCCTCCGCCCTGCTCACCGGCTGTTTCTCCGGTACGGAGTCGGCCACGGACGCCGAAGGAGGCGGCAAGCGCATCCGTGTCGCGATGATGCAGCCCCCGCGCTCCGGGCTGTCCCCGCTGTCCGACGACGCGTTCAAGCTGTCGCGCTGGTCGACGGCCGAGACCCTGGTGAAGCTGAACGCCGACGGTGATGCCCAGCCGTCGCTCGCCACCAAGTGGACGCAGGCCGGACGAAGTTGGACCTTCGAGATACGCGACGGCGTCACCTTCCACGACGGTACGAAGCTCACCGCCGAGGCAGTCGTACGGTCCCTGAGCAAGGCCGCCACCGCCGCCCCCAAGCCCCGCATCCTCGACGGCGTCGAGCTGACGGCGAAGGCCCAGGACGCCGACACCGTCGTCGTCACCACCGGCACCGAGGACCCTCTCGTCCCGCAGCGGCTCAGCTCGCCCCAGCTGTCGATCCTCGCCGAGAAGGCCTACGCGGGGAAGACGGTCAACCCCGTCGGCGCGGGCACCGGCCCCTTCGAGCTCACCAAGGTCAACGGGACTTCCTCCGCCGCCCTCGACCGCTACGACGCCTACTGGGGCGGTAAGGCCAAGGCCCCGGGGATCGACGTCAAGTTCGTGCCGGACGGGACCGCCCGTGCCGCCGCCCTCCGCAGCGGCGAGGCCGACATCGTCGAGGCGGTCCCGGTCTCGCAGGCCGCGCTGCTCGAGGAGGACCTGATCACCGAGGTCCCGATGCCGCGCACCAACACGCTGTACCTCAACACCGAGAAGGGCGTCTTCAAGGACGCCTCGCTGCGGGCGGCGGCACGGGAGGCCATCGACGCCGAGTCGCTCGCGACGGGCGTGTACGAGGGACGCGCCGACGTCGCCGAGGGGCTGCTCGGCCCCGCCCTTCCGTGGGCGGCCGAGCTGCGCAAGCCGGTGACTCGGGCCAAGGCCGGGGGCCCCTCCGGGAAGGCCGTCACCATCGGTACCTACACCGACCGCGCCGAACTGCCCGAGGTGGCCGCGGCCCTGCAACAGCAGCTGCAGAAGGCCGGGTTCAAGGTGAAGCTGGACATCCGCGAGTACGCGAACATCGAATCCGACGCGATGGCGGGCGAGTTCGACGCGTTCATCCTCTCCCGGGCCACCGTCCTCGACTCCGGCGACCCGGTCGCGTACCTGCACAGCGACTTCGCCTCCAACGGCACGTTCAACCTCTCCAAGCTCGCTGACCCCTCCGTGGACCAGGCGGTGCGGAAGGCCGGCGAGACCAAGGTCGGCGACACGCGACGCGCGGCGATCATCGCCGCCGAGGCCGCCGTGCTCGCCACCGACGCGGCCGTGCCGATGCTCCACGAGCGAGTGATCCAGGGCGACGCCGCCGGCGTGGTCGGCGCCGCCCACGACCCGCGCGAGCGGGAACTCGTCACGGCGGGCACCTACGTCAAGTGAGCGTGCGCACAAGGGCGTTGGTCAGCGTCGCCGGACTGACCCGCATCCTCTGTCTGGTCGCCGTGCTGGCCGTCGTCGGCCTGCTGCCCTGGCTCTCCGGCAAGGACCCGGCGCTGACCGTGCTGCGCGCGCGGTCCGCCGAACAGGAGGCGACACGGGAGGCCCTGGACGCCATCCGGCGGGACCTCGGACTGGACGCCGGTCCCCTGTCTCTGCTGGGACATTGGGCTGCCGACCTGCTGCGCGGGGACCTCGGCACGTCCTGGGTGTCGGGGAGCGAGGTGCTGCCGTCCGTCGTCTCCGGGCTGCAGGTGTCGCTGGGGCTGATGGCCGCGGCCCTCGGCGTGGCGCTGCTGCTGGCCGTCGTCCTGGTCGCGCCCGTGCTGGTGCGGGGGCGGGGATCGGCCGGGGCCTTCGCCGCGATGCTGGCCGCCGTACCCGAGTTCCTGCTGGCCACGGTCGCGTTGCTGGTGTGCGGGGTGTGGCTGGGGTGGCTGCCGACCTCCGGGTGGGTGGGGCCCGAATACATGGTCCTGCCCGCGCTCGCCCTCGGTGTTCCGGCGGGCGGCCTGCTCGGCCGACTGGTCGCGGACGCGCTGCCCGCCGTGCTGGACGAGCGGTGGGTGGAGCTGTGGCGGGGCGCGGGAGTCAACCGGGCACGGATCGCGGGGGCCGCCCTGCGGCGCGTACTGCCACCGCTGGTCCCGCAGTTCGGGATGGCCGCCGTCGGTCTCACCGGTGGCGCGGTCGCCGTGGAGGTGGTGTTCGCGGTGCCCGGCATCGGGCGCACGGCCCTCGGCGCGGCCAGGTCGCAGGACCTGCCGCTGCTCCAGGGTGCGATCCTCGCCCTCCTCGCCCTCGGCCTGGTCACCGGTGCGCTGGCCGCTCTGGTACGGCGTCGGCTGCTGGGCCCGGCCCTGCGTGACGCCGGCCTGTCCCTGCCGCCGGTCCGACCGGTCCGTACCCACCCGGCGATCCCGTTGACCCTGCTCACCGTGCTTGCCGTGGCCATCGGCTGGGGCCTGCTGCGCGACCCCTACGCGATCGACACGACGGCCCGCCTCTCCGCTCCTTCCTGGTCGCACCCCCTGGGCACCGACGGCCTTGGCCGTGACGTGCTCGCCCGTCTCGGTCACGGGGCCGCCTCGACCGTCGGCACGGCGGCGGCCGTCTGTCTGCTCGGGCTGTTGATCGCCCTGACGCTGGGCTTCCTGCCGGGCGTGGCCGCCGGGGCCGCCGACATCGCCAACGCCTTGCCCCCGGTGATCGTCGGCATCCTGGTCGCGGCGGTCGTGGGACCCGGCACCGGCGGCGCCGCCCTCGCGGTCACTCTGCTGTCCTGGCCCGCGCTGTCCGCGCACGCGGCGGCCCTGGTGCAGGAGGTGCGCGCGTCGGCGTTCCTGACCGCCCAACGGGCCATCGGCGCTCCGCCGTGGTGGATCCTCACCCGGCATGTGCTCCCGTCCGTGGCGGCGCCCGTCGCCCGGCACGCCCTCCTCCGCCTGCCCGGCATCGCCCTCGCCCTGGCCTCCTTGGGCTTCCTGGGCCTGGGTGCCCAGCCGCCCGCCCCCGAGTGGGGCCTGCTGCTCGACGAGTCCCGCGCCTACGTGGAACGCGCCCCGTGGGCGGCCCTCGCCCCCGCGGTGGCACTGGCCCTGCTGGCGGGGCTGGCGGTGTCCGGGGCGGCGTACGCGCAGGGCCGGAAGGTCACGCGGGTCAGGAAGACGGCTCAGGTGGCGAAGGAGGCCCCCGTTGGAGTCTGAGGTGTTGCTCTCGGTACGCGATCTCCGCATCGCCTTCGACGGCGTCGAGGCCGTCCGCGGCCTGTCCTTCGACGTCCGTCCGCGCGAAGTCCTCGCGATCGTCGGAGAGTCGGGCGCGGGCAAGTCCCTCACCGCCCGCGCGCTGCTGGGCATGATGCCGCGCGGTGCGACGACGACCGGGGACATCCGGCTCCTCGGTGATCCGGACCTAGTGCCCCGGCGCGGCCGCCGGATCGCCCTGGTCCCCCAGGACGCCCTGTCCGCCCTCTCCCCCGTGCACCCCGTGGGCGACCAGCTCGCCGCCGCCGTACGCTCGGTGGCCGGCGTGTCCCGCAAGGAGGCGCGGGCCCGGGCGGTGGCGGCGCTCGACCGCGTCGGCATCCCGGACGCCGTACGCAAGGCGCGGGCGTATCCGCACGAGTTCTCCGGCGGCATGCGGCAGCGGGCGGTCATCGCGATGGCGACGATCAACGAACCCGACGTCCTGGTCGCCGACGAGCCGACCACCGCCCTCGACGAGGAGCGCCGCGACCAGGTGCTGCGCGTCCTCGGCGAGCAGCGGGAGGCGGTCGGCGCCGCGCTCGTCCTGGTCACGCACGACCTGGACGTCGTACGGCAGCACGCGGACCGCGCACTCGTCATGTACGCCGGACGTCTGACCGAACTCGGCCCGACAGACCAGGTGTTGGCCCGCCCCCTGGCCCCCTACACGGCGGGCCTGCTGGCCTCGCTCCCGGAGCACGCGCACGGCCGCCGCCTGCCCACCCTCCCCGGCACCCCGCCCGCCCCGGGCGCCCTCCCGCCGGGCTGCGCGTTCGCCCCGCGCTGCCCACTCGCGGCGGACGCCTGCCACGAGGCCGAACCGGAGCCGCGGCCGGCGGACGAGCGGCTGGTGGCCTGCCACCGCTGGGAGGAAGTCCCGGATCCCGCCGTCGAGTTGTTCCAGGTGAGGCAGCCCGCATGAGTCACGCACTGCTCGACGTCCGCGACCTCGTCGTCCGCTACGGCCCCGTCACCGCGGTGGACCACGTCTCCTTCGCCCTGGAGGCCGGCGAGACCCTCGCCCTCAACGGCCCCTCCGGCTGCGGCAAGTCCTCCACCGCGCTGGCGGTCCTGCAACTGCGCCGCCCGGACGACGGCGAAGTCCGCTTCGAGGGCAGCGAATTGACGGCCCTGACCGAACGCGAACTCCGTCCTCTC
The DNA here is from genome assembly GCF_002291145.1 of Streptomyces sp. SA15. Taxonomy (GTDB): domain Bacteria; phylum Actinomycetota; class Actinomycetes; order Streptomycetales; family Streptomycetaceae; genus Streptomyces. Next base: position 77,109 of record NZ_NTGE01000110.1, on the reverse strand, counting down.
CGCCCGCGCATGCAGCCCGTCTTCCAGGACCCCTACGGTTCTCTCAGCCCCCGTCACCGTATCCGCGACGCGGTGGCGGAACCGCTGAAGGTCCAGGGCCGCTGGAACGCGGAGGACGGCCCCGCCCGCGTGGCCGAACTCCTCGACCGCGTCGGCCTCGACCCGTCGTACGGGGACCGCCACCCGCACGAGCTCTCCGGCGGCCAGTGCCAACGCGCCGGAATCGCCCGGGCGTTGGCCTCCGATCCACGTCTGCTCGTCCTCGACGAACCGGTGTCGGCCCTGGACCCGTCGGTGCGGGCCGGCGTGCTGAACCTGCTCGCCGACCTCCAGGACGAGCTGGGGCTCGGCTACCTGTTCATCTGCCACGACCGGGCGGTCGTACGGCACTTCGCGGACCGCGCCCTGGAGATGCGGGGCGGGCGGATCACTCCTTCATGACTGAGGCGATCACCTGACGCAGTCCCTCGGTGAGCTGCTCCGCGCCGGGCGCGGTCTTCGGGTCGAAGGTCCATTGCGCGATCAGCCCTGTCATCAGGGTCACGTAGAACATGCCGAGGGTGTCCACGGTCTCGTCAGGGACGTCCTCCTCGCGCCCGCCCATGAGCAGCGGAATGAGCCCGCGCGCGGCCTCCCGCTGCGCCAGCGCCAGGTGATCGCGCACCTCGGGCATCTGATCGCCCATGACCAGGACCTCCATGCTGAGGTGCCAGATCGAACCCGGATCCCGCATGGTGCCGACGATGTTCGACCACACCCCCTGGAACCGTTCGAGGGATCCGGGCTCGGTGGTGCTCATGGCGGTCCCGTCCCCGTCGAAGGCGTCGCCCATCCCCTCGACCAGTGACACGTACGCCTGGGCGAGCAGCGCGTCCTTCGAGCCGTAGTGGTAGCCGATCGAAGCCAGGTTGGTCCCCGACTCCTTGACGATGTCGCGCGCGGTCGTGCGCGCGAACCCCTTCGCCAGCAGGCAGCGCTTGGCGCCTTCGAGCAGATCCTCACGGTGTCCCATGCGGGCCACCCTACTCCGATCCATACAACCGTCCTATACGGCAGTCTTATACAATCGTTCTAGACAAGCGTATAAGACGGCCGTACAGTCGCCGACATGACGAACTCGACGAGCTCTTCCATGGGCGCCCGAGCCGGGCGCCGCGAATGGACCGCCCTGGGCGTGCTGATGCTTCCGCTGCTCCTGGTCTCGATGGATGTCTCGGTCCTCTACTTCGCGATCCCGGCGATCAGCGCGGACCTCGAGCCGAGCGGCACCCAGCAGCTGTGGATCTTCGACATCTACGGATTCGTGCTGGCCGGCCTGCTGATGACGATGGGCTCCCTCGGCGACCGCATCGGCCGCCGCAGGCTGCTGCTGTTCGGCGCGGCCGCCTTCGGCGCGGCCTCGCTGCTCGCGGCGTACGCGAACAGCGCCGAGACCCTGATCGCGGCCCGCGCGCTCCTCGGCGTCGGCGGCGCGACCCTGATGCCCTCCACGATGGCGCTGATCCGCACGATGTTCACGGACTCGGACCAGCGCGCGAAGGCGGTCGGCCTGTGGTCCGGCGTGATGACGGCCGGAATCGCGCTCGGCTCGGTGATGAGCGGTGTGCTCGTCGAGCACTTCTGGTGGGGCTCGGTCTTCCTGGTCAACCTGCCCGCGATGGTGCTGCTCCTGGCCGTCGGACCGGCCCTGCTGCCCGAGGCCAGGAACCCCGAGCCCGGCCGCTTCGACCTGCTGAGCGTGCCTCTGTCGCTGGCGGCCGTGCTGCCCGTGATCTACGGCCTGAAGGAAATCCCGTCCCAGGGCTGGAACGTGGGGTACGTGCTGTCGGTGACCGTGGGCCTGCTCTTCGCCGCGCTCTTCGTCCACCGCCAGCGCACGATCGCGTCCCCGCTGATCTCACCGGCGCTGTTCCGGGGCCACGGCTTCGCCCCGGCGCTCGGCCTCTACCTCGTCGCCGCCTTCGGGATGATCGGGTCCGCCTACTTCACGACGCAGTACATCCAGTCGGTCCTCGGCAAGAGCGCCCTGGAGGCCGCGCTGTGGAGCCTGCTGCCGTCGGTGCCCATCGGCTTCGCGGGAGTGGCAGGATCCCAGCTCGTGCGGCGGGGCGTGCACCGGGCGCGTGTGGTCGCCGGCGGCTTTCTGACCACCGCGGGCGGTTACGGGTTGCTGGTCCTCACGGACACGGACTCCCTGTGGCTGCTGCTGGGCGCGTGCGCCGCCCTGGCCTGCGGGGCCGTCGTCGTCATGTCCCAGCTGGCCGACCTGGCCCTGGGCACCGCTCCGGTGGAGAAGGCGGGCTCGGCCTCGGCCCTGCTGGAGACGGCCGCCGAGTTCGGCGGCGCGCTGAGCATGGCGGTGCTCGGTGCCATCGGTACGGCGATCTACCGCCACGAGATGCCGTCGTCGGCCCCAGCCTCGGCCGACGAGACGCTCGGGGGCGCGCTGGCCATCGCCCGGCAGCTCCCGGAGCGGGCGGGCGACGTCCTGGCAACAGCGGCCCGCGAGGCCTTCACCCGCGGCATGCATGCGGCGGCGATCGCGGGGGCGGTGCTGCTGGTAGGGGCGGCGGTGCTGGCAGCGGTGACGCTACGGCGGGTCGAGGTACGGGAGGAGACTGCGGACCCGGAGAAGGTACCGGCATGACAAAAGCCGGGTGGGCTGTGTCCCACCCGGCTTTTGCCGTGGAGCGTCAGACCAGGTTCACCGCGCGAGCCGACGTCGCGCCGATCTCCTCGGCGACCTCGGTCAGCACCCCGGCGGGCACGGTGTCATCGACGGTCAGGACCGCCAGCGCCTCGCCACCGGCGATCGCCCGCGACACCTGCATGCCGGCGATGTTGATGCCGGCCTCGCCGAAGATACGGCCCACGGTGCCGACGACACCGGGACGGTCCTCGTACCGCAGGACGACCATGTGGTCGGCGAGAGCGAGGTCGACGTCGTACTCGCCTACCGCGACGATCTTCTGGAGGTGCTTCGGGCCGGCCAGCGTGCCGGAGACCGACACCTCCTCGCCGCTGCCGAGCGTGCCGCGCACGGTGACGACGTTGCGGTGGTCGGCGGACTCCGAGCTGGTGGTCAGCCGCACCTCGACGCCGCGCTCCTGCGCGAACAGCGGGGCGTTGACGTAAGACACCGTCTCGTCGACGACGTCCTCGAAGACACCCTTGAGGGCGCTGAGCTCCAGCACCTTCACATCGTGCTGGGTGATCTCGCCGTACACCTCGACGTCGAGGCGGACGGCGACCTCACCGGCGAGCGCGGTGAAGATCCGGCCGAGACGCTCGGCGAGCGGCAGACCCGGCTTGACGTCCTCGGCGATGACACCGCCCTGGACGTTCACGGCGTCCGGGACCAGCTCACCGGCGAGCGCCAGGCGCACCGACTTGGCGACGGCGATACCGGCCTTCTCCTGGGCCTCGTCGGTCGAGGCACCGAGGTGCGGAGTGCTGACGACCTGGTCGAACTCGAACAGCGGCGAGTCCGTGCACGGCTCCTTCGCGTACACGTCGAGGCCGGCACCGGCGACCCGGCCCTCCTTCAGCGCCGAGTACAGCGCCTCCTCGTCGACGATCCCGCCACGCGCGGCGTTGACGATCCGCACGCTCGGCTTGACCTTGCGCAGCGCCTCGTCGCCGATCAGGCCGAGGGTTTCGGGGGTCTTGGGCAGGTGGACGGTGATGAAGTCGGAGACCTCGAGCAGCTCGTCCAGCGACAGCACCTTCACGCCCATCTGCGCGGCCCGCGCGGGCTGCACGTACGGGTCGTAGGCGACGACCTTCATGCCGAAGGCGGACATGCGCTGTGCGACGAGGGCGCCGATCCGCCCCAGACCCACGACACCGAGGGTCTTCTCGGCGAGCTCGACGCCCGTGTACTTGCTCCGCTTCCACTCGCCGTTCTTCAGGGCGGCGTTGGCCTGCGGGATGTTGCGCGCGGTGGCCAGGAGGAGACCGCAGGCCAGCTCGGCGGCGGTCACGATGTTCGAGGTGGGGGCGTTGACGACCATGACGCCGGCCTTGGTGGCGGCGGAGACGTCGACGTTGTCCAGGCCGACGCCGGCTCGTGCGACGACCTTCAGCTTGCGGGCGGCGGCGATGGCCTCGGCGTCGACCTTGGTGGCCGAGCGGATCAGGATCGCGTCGACGTCGGCGATAGCGGGGAGCAGTTCGGCCCGGTCGGCTCCGTTGCAGTGCCGGATCTCGAAGTCCGGCCCCAGCGCGTCGACGGTGGCGGGCGACAGCTCTTCAGCGATGAGTACGACTGGTTTCGAGCTCACGTTAGTCCTCACATGTCCAATGCGGACGGCCGTCCCGACGGCCGCAGGCGGTGGAGGGGAGCGGCGCCGGGGAAGGGCGGGAGTGCGCCTGCACTTCCTCGGTGTCGCTTGGCCGCGTGGAAGACGCACGACGCTGTGGGCCTGACGCGTATGTATTACGGCAGTCTAGTGGCGTGGCGTGGGTCGTCTTACGCCTCTGCGGAAGGATCACCCGGACGAGAAGAGGCCCGGCTGTGGCACCGGATTCATCAGGCGTCACAGCCGGACCTCGACGTCACGCTTCTTCGTCGTTGACCCAGCTCATCAGCTTGCGCAGCTCCTTGCCGGTGGTCTCCAGCAGGTGCTCGGAGTCCTGCGTCTTGTACTCGTTGTACTTCTTCAGGCCGCCGTGGTACTCGTCCATCCAGGCCTGGGCGAACGAGCCGTCCTGGATCTCGGCGAGGATCTTCTTCATCTCGGCCTTGGTGGCGTCGGTGATGATCCGCGGGCCGGTGACGTAGTCGCCCCACTCGGCGGTCTCGGAGATCGACCAGCGCATCTTCTCCAGGCCGCCCTCGTACATGAGGTCGACGATCAGCTTCAGCTCGTGCAGGCACTCGAAGTAGGCGATCTCCGGCTGGTAGCCCGCCTCGGTCAGCGTCTCGAAGCCCGCCTTGACCAGCGCGGCCGTACCACCGCAGAGGACGGCCTGCTCACCGAACAGGTCGGTCTCGGTCTCCTCGGTGAAGGTCGTCTTGATGACGCCGGCGCGGGTGCCACCGATGCCCTTGGCGTACGACAGCGCCAGCGCGAAGGCGTTGCCGGTCGCGTCCTGCTCGACAGCCGCGATACACGGAACGCCGCGGCCCTCCTCGTACTGGCGGCGGACCAGGTGGCCCGGGCCCTTGGGGGCGACCATGCAGACGTCGACGCCGGCCGGGGGCTTGATGAATCCGAAGCGGATGTTCAGGCCGTGGCCGAAGAACAGCGCGTCGCCGTCCTTCAGGTTCGGGGCGATGTGCTCCTCGTAGACCTGGGCCTGGATCGGGTCCGGGACCAGGATCATGATGACGTCGGCCTCGGCGGCGGCCTCCGACGGCGTCACCACGCGCAGGCCCTGCTCCTCGGCCTTCGCCTTGGACTTGGAGCCCTCGTGCAGACCGACGCGCACGTCGACACCCGAGTCACGGAGCGACAGCGCGTGGGCGTGGCCCTGGCTGCCGTAACCGATGACCGCGACCTTGCGGCCCTGGATGATGGACAGGTCGGCGTCGGCGTCGTAGAACAGCTCGGCCACTTTGGGTTCTCTCCTTGTGTGCAGGTGTTGCGTCCCACCGTATGACGGCGGGCGGAAGGGAAGTCTCGGGGTCTCGTAATTCGGGCGGCCGGCCGCTGCCGACCGCCCGTTCGGAGCCTTAAGCCGACCGGTCCAGCGCGCGCAGCGACCGGTCCGTGATCGAACGCGCTCCGCGCCCGATCGCGATCGTGCCGGACTGGACCAGCTCCTTGATGCCGTACGGCTCCAGCATCTTGAGCATGGCCGACAGCTTGTCGCTGCTGCCGGTGGCCTCGATGGTGACGGCCTCCGGGGAGACGTCGACGGTCTTGGCGCGGAACAACTGGACGATCTCGACGATCTGGGAGCGCGTCTCGTTGTCGGCGCGCACCTTCACCAGAACGAGTTCGCGCTGAACGGCCGAACCGGGTTCCAGCTCGACGATCTTCAGCACGTTGACCAGCTTGTTGAGCTGCTTGGTCACCTGCTCCAGCGGCAGGTCCTCCACTCCCACCACGATGGTGATGCGGGAGATGTCGGGGTGCTCGGTGACGCCGACGGCGAGCGAGTCGATGTTGAAGCCGCGGCGGGAGAACAGGGCGGCGATCCGGGCGAGGATGCCGGGCTTGTTCTCCACCAGGACGGAGAGCGTGTGCTTGGACATGTCTCTTGGTCTCTCTCGCTCAGTCGTCTTCGTTGTCGCCGAAGTCGGGGCGGACGTCCCGGGCGGCCATGATCTCGTCGTTGGAGGTGCCGGCGGCGACCATCGGCCACACCATCGCGTCCTCGTGGACGATGAAGTCGACGACGACCGGGCGGTCGTTGATCGAGTTCGCCTCTTCGATGACCTTGTCGAGGTCGGCCGGGTCCTCGCAGCGGATCGCGTAGCAGCCCATGGCCTCCGACAGCTTCACGAAGTCGGGGACGCGGGTGCCGGAGCTGGGCTGCTTCCCGTCCGCCTCGGGGCCACTGTGCAGCACCGTGTTGGAGTACCGCTGGTTGTAGAAGAGAGTCTGCCACTGGCGGACCATCCCGAGGGCGCCGTTGTTGATGATGGCGACCTTGATCGGGATGTTGTTCAGGGCGCAGGTGGTCAGTTCCTGATTGGTCATCTGGAAGCAGCCGTCGCCGTCGATCGCCCAGACGGTCTGCGCGGGAGCGCCCGCCTTGGCGCCCATCGCGGCCGGGACCGCGTAGCCCATGGTTCCGGCGCCGCCCGAGTTCAGCCAGGTCGCGGGCTTGTCGTACTGGATGTAGTGGGCGGCCCACATCTGGTGCTGGCCCACGCCCGCGGCGAAGATCGTGCCGTCGGGGGCGAGCTGACCGATGCGCTCGATGACCTGCTGCGGGGACAGCGAGCCGTTGTCGGGCTGGTCGTAGCCCAGCGGGTACGTCTCGCGCCAGCGGTTGAGGTCCTTCCACCAGGCGCTGTAGTCGCCCAGGTGACCCTCGCTGTGCTCCTTCTGGACGGCCTGGACCAGGTCCGCGATGACCTCGCGGGCGTCGCCCACGATCGGCACGTCGGCGGCGCGGTTCTTGCCGATCTCGGCCGGGTCGATGTCGGCGTGGACGATCTTGGCGTACGGGGCGAAGCTGTCCAGCTTGCCGGTGACGCGGTCGTCGAAGCGGGCTCCGAGGGCGACGATCAGGTCGGCCTTCTGCAGCGCGGTGACGGCGGTGACCGAACCGTGCATGCCCGGCATTCCCACGTGCAGCGGGTGGCTGTCGGGGAATGCGCCCAGCGCCATCAGGGTGGTGGTGACGGGCGCCTGGGTGAGTTCCGCGAGGACCTTCAGCTCGGCGGTGGCCTGGGCCTTCAGGACGCCGCCGCCGACGTACAGGACGGGCCGCTTGGCGGCGGTGATCAGCTTGGCCGCCTCACGGATCTGCTTGGCGTGCGGCTTGGTGACGGGCCGGTAGCCGGGCAGGTCCATGGTGGGCGGCCAGGAGAAGGTCGTCTGCGCCTGGAGGGCGTCCTTGGCGATGTCGACCAGGACCGGGCCGGGGCGGCCGGTGGAGGCGATGTGGAACGCCTGCGCGATCACCCGGGGGATGTCCTCGGCCTTGGTCACCAGGAAGTTGTGCTTGGTGATCGGCATGGTGATGCCGACGATGTCCGCCTCCTGGAAGGCGTCCGTGCCGATCGCCTTGGAGGCGACCTGGCCGGTGATCGCGACCAGCGGCACGGAGTCCATGTGGGCGTCGGCGATCGGCGTGACCAGGTTGGTGGCGCCCGGGCCCGAGGTGGCCATGCAGACGCCGACCTTGCCGGTGGCCTGCGCGTATCCGGTCGCCGCGTGGCCGGCGCCCTGCTCGTGCCGGACCAGGACGTGGCGCACCTTGGTGGAGTCCATCAGCGGGTCGTACGCCGGGAGGATCGCGCCACCGGGAATGCCGAATACCGTCTCGGCGCCGACCTCCTCGAGAGAGCGGATGAGGGACTGCGCACCCGTGACGTGCTCGGGGGCGGACTGATGTCCTCCGGATCGGGGCCGCGGCTGCGGGTGATGGGCCCCGGTGGCCTGCTCGGTCATCGGCATTCTCTTCTCGGTGCTGTGGGTTCTGCAGAGAGGTTTCGCGAAGTTTGTGCGGTGTACGACTGTTGTACGGCAGGTGCCTGTGCAACAAAAAACCCCTCGTGCCATAAGGCAAGCGAGGGGAGCGCGCCGGGTGGGGTCGCTGGGAGTTCCGGGTCCGTCCGGAGGTCACCAGCGTCAGCCGACGCGCTTTCCAAGTACGAGAATTCGGGTGCGCATGGCACAGACCCTCTCCCCGGCACACACCACGTGTCAAGTGGGTGGGACGGGAGTCTCATTATGTGAGCGGAGGGCACTGCCACCTTCGAGAACAGCGGTCACTCCACTGGTGTACACCCCCGCACCCTCGACACCGACACGCCCCTTCGGCTCTCTCACGCCGCCCGCGAACGCGGGCTCGGCCGGTCCGTGCGGCACCGGATAGTGGCCGGAATTCAGCGCCCGACGCAGCCGGTACTCGTCCAGTGGCGCGGAGAACGCCATGCCCTGCCCGTGCGTGCAGCCCATCGCGCGCAGCGCCACGACCTGCTCCGGCAGGTCCACGCCGTCGGCCACGGACTGCAGCCCGAGATCGGCGGCGATACGCAGCAGCCCACTGGTGATCTTGTGTAGCCGCGCGGACTCGACGACACCCTCGACCAGACCACGGTCCAGCTTGAGGACGTCGACGGGGAGCCTGCGCAGGGCCGTGATCGCCGCGTATCCGCTGCCGAAGCCGTCGAGGGCGATCCGGACGCCGAGTCTGCGCAGCGCGCTCAGCCGACGCTCCAGTTCGTCCAGGGAGACCCTTGGGTCGGTGTCGGACAGCTCGATCACCAGCGCTCCGGACGGCAGGCCGTGCCGGGTCAGCAGGGCCTCGATGGAGCCGAGCGGCATCGAGCGGTCCAGCAGCCGGCGAGCGCTCATCCGGACGGCCACGGGTACGGACAGCCCGGTCGCCGCGCGCTCCGCGGCCTGTTCCACGGCCTCCTCCAGGATCCAGCGGCCCAGCTCGGCGGTCTTGTCGCTGTCCTCGGCCACGCGCAGGAACTCGGCGGGCGTGAACAGAACCCCTTGCGAGGACCGCCAGCGTGCCTGGGCGGTGACCGACGCGATCCGGCCGTCCTCCAGACACACCACCGGCTGGTGCAGCAGGGTGAACTCGCCGTCGTGCAGCGCGGCACGCAGGCGCGTGGCCAGCTCCGCCTTCCGTACGACGTCCTGCTGCATCTGGGGGGCGTACAGCTCGACGCGTCCCTTGCCGCCCGCCTTGGCGCGGTACATGGCGAGGTCGGCGTTGCGCAGGATCTCGCCCGCGCCCAGGCCGGGCTCGGCGAAGGCGACGCCGATGGAGGCGTTGACCCGGACATCGTTGCCGTCGATGAGATACGGCTGCGAGAGCGTCGTCCTGAGGCGGTCGGCGAGCTCCAGGATGTGGCGTTCGCGGGCGGTGCGGTCACGGGTGCCGTCTCCGACGATCAGGGCCGCGAACTCGTCGCCGCCCAGCCGGGAGGCGGTGTCCCCGTGCCGGACCGCGTCCTGGAGCCTGCGGGCGGCTTGGACGAGCAGCTCGTCCCCGGCCTGGTGCCCGATCGTGTCGTTGACGGCCTTGAAGCCGTCGAGGTCGATGAAGAGGACGGCCGTACCCCGGTCGGAGGAGCGGCGTCCGGACAGGGCCTGCTGGACGCGCTTGGTGAACAGGGCACGGTTGGGCAGGTCGGTCAGCGGGTCGTGCTCGGCGTTGTGCTGGAGCTGCGCCTGCAGGCGCACTCTTTCGGTCACGTCACGGCTGTTGAAGATGAGGCCGCCGTGGTGACGGTTGACGGTGGACTCCACGTTCAGCCAGCCGCCGTCGCCGGACCGGAAGCGGCACTCGATGCGCGTGGTGGGTTCGTCGAGCGGGCTGGCGGCGAGGAAGCGGCGCACCTCGTGCACCACGCAGCCCAGGTCCTCCGGGTGGATGAGACCGGCCAGTTCCGTGCCCACGAGGTCCTCCGCGGGGCGTCCGTACACCCCGGCGGCGGCCGGGGAGACGTACCGGAGGATGCCGTTGGGCGCGGCGATCATGATGACGTCGCTGGAACCCTGCACCAGGGAGCGGAAGTGGTTCTCCTTCTGCGCCAGTTCCTGGGTGAGGGTGATGTTGTCGAGCAGCATGATGCCCTGGCGCACCACGAGGGCGAGCACCACCGTGCCGCCGGTGAGGAGCACCACGCGGTCGACGCTGCGGCCGCTGAGGACGTTGTAGAGGATCCCCAGAGTGCAGACGGCGGCGGCGAGATAGGGCGTGAGGGCGGCGAGGGAGCCGGCGATGGGCCGGGCGGCCGGATACCGGCTGTGATCACCTCCCTGCGCGGGCTGCGCGGACGGGTGGTGGTGCGAGCCGGTGCGCTGTCCTGGCAGGTGCTCGTGCACCACGCGCGTGTGCCCCTCGCTGCCGTGCCGGTCCCTGGGGTGCCGGTCCCTGCTGTGCCGGTCCGCGTGCGCCTGCCCGGGCCGCGGGGCGGCCCAGGGGGCGTAGGCGAGCAGCAGCGAGCCGGCGAACCAGCCCGCGTCGAGCAGCTGGCCGGAGCGGTAGGTGTGGTGGAACAGCGGCGAGGTGAACAGGGCGTCGCACATCACGGTCAGGGCGAGCGCGCCGATCGCGGTGTTCACCGCCGTACGGTTGACCGCCGAGCGCCTGAAGTGCAGGGCGAGAACCATGCTGACCAGGGCGATGTCGAGCAGCGGGTAGGCGAGCGACAGCGCGGTGTGCGACACGCTCGATCCCTCGGACTTCGCCGCCTGGGCGAGGGCGAGGCTCCAGGACAGCGTGAGCAGCGAGCCGCCGATCAGCCAGGCGTCCAGGCCGAGGCAGACCCAGCCCGCCTTCGTCACGGGGCGCTTGGCCAGCACCAGCAGTCCCACGATCGCGGGCGGCGCGAAGCACAGGAAGAACAGGTCGGCGTAGCTGGGGCTGGGGACGGGGCGTCCGAGGACGACCTCGTACCACCCCCAGACCAGGTTGCCGAGGGACGCCATCGCCGAGGAGAGGCCGAACAGCAGCCAGGCGGGTCGAAAGCGGACACGGCGGTTGCGCGCGTAGAGGAAGCAGGACACGGCGGCGGCGCCGGCCGCGGCGCTCAGCCCGAAGTCGCCCATGATCAGCGCGACTTGCTGCGAGCCCCAGCCGAGCGCGGAACCGACGGCGTATCCCGCGCACACCAGGGCCAGTACGAGTTGGGGGACCATGCTCGATCCGCTGCCGGAGGCCGACGGGCGGATCAGCGGCGCCCCCGGCGAAGGCTGTGCCCGCAGCGCTCCGTCGAGGGTGGTCGTGGAAGAAGGGGGCGAACTCACCGGTCCCTCCCGGTCCGCGCCGCCCCCGGGTCCCATGGGTCCCGGTGGGCTGGGTGCGCATGCCTCCTGCGGCTGCTTTGCCTGCGGTGGTGATGGCTGTTGAGGTGGTGATGGCTGTAGTGGTGGTCATGGCTCTGAGGGGCGCCGTGACAGCCGTGGTGGCTGCTTTGGCCGGCGTCGTCACCGCGTCTGAGCGCGGCCGAGTGCCAGGGTCGCCGTCGGCGGCCCTGCCGCCGCGTCGGATCGTTCGTCCATAGGCCGTGCATCGCCCGTCGCCCCCCTCACAGTCTGAAATGTCCATCCCCGGCGCCGAACGGTCGCGGCGCAGCCCCTGTCGGGACGATACACCAGTCTCGTCACTCAGGGACATAGGTTCTCTACTCTCCGTGACGATCAACAGATATATGAGTACCCACCGCGTCCGCAGGAACGCGGACGGTACTCGAAACGGATTACACGTCTGTTGCCCCGTCCGGTGCCAGATCTGTCATGCCCGTCGTAAGGATCACGTTCCGCAGTGGCTCCCGGTTCACGAAACGGTTCAACTGGTCCACCAGCAGTCGCTTGGCGCGCGGCAGGAACGCGGACGTGGGCCCTCCCACGTGCGGGCTGACGAGCACGCCCGGCGCTCGCCACAGGGGGTGCCCCGGGGGCAGCGGCTCGGGGTCGGTGACGTCGAGGGCGGCGGTGATGCGGCCGGTCTCCAGTTCCGCGAGCAGGGCCTTGGCGTCGACGACGGGCCCGCGACCCACGTTGACCAGCAGCGCGCCGTCCTTCATAAGGGCGAGGAAGTCGGCGTTCGCCAGGTGGCGGGTGGTCTCGCTGAGGGGCGTGACGAGGACGACGACGTCCGCCTCCGGCAGCAGGGAGGGCAGTTCGGTGAGTGGGTGCACCGGTCCGCGCGCCGTGGTGCGCGCGGAGCGCGCGACGCGCGCCACCCGCGCGACCTCGAACGGAACGAGCCGGTCCTCGATCGCTGACCCGATCGACCCGTACCCCACGATGAGGACGCTCTTGTCGGCCAGCGCGGGCCGGAACCCGCCGCGCCACTCCCCCCGGTCCTGGGCGCGCACGAAGTCCGGTACGCCGCGCAGCGAGGCGAGGATGAGAGTGAGCGTGAGCTCGGCGGTGCTCGCCTCGTGCACCCCGCGCGCGTTGCACAACCGCACGCCGGGAGGCAGGAATTTCAGCCCCGGCATCACGTTGTCGACGCCGGCCGACAGGGTCTGCACGACCTGCACGGAGCTCATCCGGGGCACGGGCCGCAGTCCGACCTCGACGGGCTTCATGTAGGGGACGACGTAGTACGCGCAGTCGGCCGGGTCCGCGGGGAAGTCCTCGGCGCCGTCCCAGAAGCGGTAGTTCGGCCCCTCGGGGAGCCCTTCGATCTCGTCCGGCGGGATGGGGAGCCACACGTCAGCTGTCATGGTCAGGAGGCTATGTCAGGGACGCGGCACCGCAGAGGTTAGGTTGGGAGGCCTGGAGAGGGAGGGTCACGAGCAGGTGGAGCGCAGGACGATCGGCGCGGCGGCGCTCGCGGTGGGAGCCGTCGGACTCGGGTGCATGCCGATGAGCTGGGCGTACAGCGGATCACGGCAGCGTGGCGACGAGTCGCTCAGGGCCGTGCACCGGGCGCTGGACCTGGGCTCGACGCTCCTGGACACGGCCGACATGTACGGCCCCTTCACCAACGAGCTGCTACTGGGGCGGGTACTGAAGGAACGCCGCCAGGACGCCTTCGTGTCGACCAAGGTCGGCCTGCTGGTGGGCGAGCAGCACATCGTGGCCAACGGTCGGCCGGGCTACGTGAAGCGCGCCTGCGACGCCTCGCTGCGGCGCCTGCAGACCGATGTGATCGACCTCTACCAGCTCCACCGGGCGGACCCGGAAGTTCCGGTCGAGGAGACCTGGGGCGCGATGGCGGATCTCGTCCGGGCCGGAAAGGTACGGGCGTTGGGGCTGTGCGCGATGGGCGCGCGGGGCGGCCGCCGGTCCGGGGCGCGGCTGCACGACGCGACGATCCGGCAGTTGCAGCGGGTGCAGCAGGTGTTCCCGGTGAACGCCGTTCAGGCGGAGCTGTCGGTGTGGTCGCCGGAGGCACGGGAGTCGCTGCTGCCCTGGTGCGAGGCGCGCGACATCGGCTTCCTGGCGGCGATGCCGCTCGGCAACGGCTTCCTGACCGGCACCCTCACCCCCGGCGAGGGCTTCGAACCGGACGACGTACGCGCCCGCCACCCCCGCTTCACCGCCGAGATGATGGCCGCGAACCAGCCGATAGTGGCCGGCCTGCGCCGCATAGCCCACCGCCACGGCGAGAACGTCACCCCAGCGCAGGTGGCCCTGGCGTGGGTGCTGGCGCAGGGCCGCCACGTCGTCCCGGTGCCCGGGACCAAGCAGGAACGCTGGGTGACGGAGAACGCCCGAGCGGCGACTCTGCGCCTGACGGCACAGGATCTGGCGGAGGTGGCGGGGTTGCCGGGGGCGCAGGGGTCGTGGGAGTGACGGTCCCCGGTCGTAGCGTGGCCGGATCCGGGAGTGACCGGCCACGCCGACGCCGAATCCCCGACATGACCGGCAGCGCACTCCCCGCCGAACCCCAGAAGTGACCGGCCACGCCGGCACAGAACCCCGGACATGACCGGCCACGCGCTCGCGACGGAACCCCGGCAATGACCGGCCACGCCGGCGCGGAATCCCCGACATGACCGGCGGCGCCGGCTCGCATCGGATTGCGGTGATCGGGAACCTGTGAGGTGCGAGCGGTGTATGACAAGTAGAACGTGCCGCGAGACCGCCCGTCGAAGGGACCATGATCGTGCGACATCGAGCTATGTCGGCCGTGTTGGCCGCGGCCGCGCTCCTGCTGACGGCCGGGTGCTCCTCCGACGGCGGAGGAGAAGGGGGGTCGTCGGACGGCGGTGGCAGCGCCGCGCCGAGTCGTACGGCCTCCGGGGCGTCGTCGCCCGCCGGGCAGGGCGGCGAGGCAGCAGCCCCCGCCAAGGGCTCGGTGAAGGTGGTCCGCACGGTCGCCGAGGACCTGAGCACTCCCTGGGGCCTCGCCCCGCTCCCGGACGGCGACCTGCTCGTCTCCTCCCGCGACGAGGCGACGATCACGCGGGTCGACGGGCAGTCGGGCGAGAAGACCGAGCTGGGCGAGGTGCCGGGGGTGTCACCGGCCGGCGAGGGCGGTCTGATGGGCCTCGCGCTGTCGCCCGACTACGCCTCGGACCACATGGTCTACGCGTACTTCACCTCGGCCTCGGACAACCGCATCGTCCGCATGCTGTACGACGAGCAGAAGCCGTCCGGCGAGCAGCTGGGCGCGCCCGACACGATCTTCAGGGGCATCCCCAAGGGCTTCATCCACAACGGCGGCCGGATCGCCTTCGGCCCGGACAAGATGCTGTACGCCGGCACGGGCGAGAGCGGCGAGAAGGGCCTGTCCCAGGACAGGAGCTCCCTGGGCGGCAAGATCCTGCGCCTGACCCCGGAGGGCGAACCGGCTCCGGGCAACCCGTTCCCGGACTCCCCCGTCTACACCTACGGCCACCGCAATGTGCAGGGCCTGGCCTGGGACGGCAAACAGCGCCTGTTCGCCGCGGAGTTCGGCCAGGACACCTGGGACGAGCTGAACGCGATCAAGCCGGGCGACAACTACGGGTGGCCGGAGGCCGAGGGCAAGTCGAGCAACTCCGAGTACCACAACCCGATAGCCCAGTGGAGCACGGGCGAGGCGTCCCCCAGCGGCATCGCCCATGCCGAGGGTTCCATCTGGATGGCGGGCCTGAGGGGCGAGCGTCTGTGGCGCATCCCCCTGAAGGGCACGGAGGCCTCGGCGGATCCGCAGGCCTTCCTCCAGGACGAGTACGGCCGCCTGCGCACGGTGGCGCCGGCCGGCGGCGACAAGCTGTGGCTGGTGACCAGCAACACGGACGGCCGGGGAGACCCGCAGGACGGGGACGACCGGATTCTGGAGGTGCAGGTCAGCTAGCGCCGCCCCTCACTCCCGCGGGGAGTCCACCTCGTCTGAGCCTTCCTCGTCGGGGCCTTCTTCGTCCGGCTTCGGCGGCCGTACGACGACGATCCCGGACGCCAGATCTATCGGCCCGCGCCCGGGATCACCGTCCCCGACGTCCTCGCGGGTCAGCTCAAGCCGCTTCTGCTCGTCACGGGTGTGCTTGCGGCCGGGGGCGAACAGGTCCTCGAAGGCGTTGAACACGGTTCTTCCTTCCCCGGCCGCTTGGCGGCAGGTGGTTACTCGTCGTCTATGAGCGACTGGTCGAGAATCGCCACGGAGACGAGGATCAGGAACGCCCGGTGCACCATGTAGTCGACGGTCAGTCCGGGCGACACGGAGACGACTCGGATGTCCTCGCCGCTGACAGCCTGCGACACCGGTGTGTACGGGTCCTCGGCCAGCTTCAGGAGACCGCGCTCCAGCAGCTTGCGCCGGTCCTCGGAGAGCGAGTCACGCTGCGCCGCAGCACGCTCGGTGAACTCGATCTGGTACAACACGGCTCCTCCCAAGTGGCCTGCCGCCATTATCCCGCGCCCACCCGCTCTTCCCGCCCCGGCGGAAACAACCCCAGCCGATGGGCCACCGCCGCCGCCTCTCCCCTCCCCGAGACGCCCAGCTTGCCCAGGATGTTGGAGACGTGGACGCTGGCGGTCTTCGGGGAGATGAAGAGTTCCTCGGCTATCTGGCGGTTGGTGCGGCCGGCGGAGACCAGGCGGAGGACGTCGCGTTCCCGGCCGGTGAGGCCGAGGGTCCGGGCCGGGTCGTCCGGGGTGGAGGGCCGACTGCCGGTCAGGGTGAGGCGGGCGCGCTGGGCGAGCCGCGCGACGTTCTCGGCGAGGAGACGTGCGCCGAGGTGCTCGGCGACGGCGTGGACGAGGCGGAGCAGTTCCGTGGCACGGTCACGCTCGGGCTCGCCCCCGCCCGCCAGCAGGGCCTCGGCCAGCCGGTACCGGACGCGGGCGAGGTCGTAGGGCTGGTCCAGGGGTTCGATGGCGGTGACCACCTCCGACCACAGCTCGGGGGTGTCCTGGCCCTCGGCACGGCGGACCTCGGCGCGGACCCACTTCTCGACGGCGAGCCAGACGGGCGCGCCCGTGGTGAGGTTCTTGACGGCCGTGAGGATGCGGTCGAGTACGACAGCCCGGCCTTCCTCGGCCGTAGGCAGGTCGCGTGCGTCGGCCTCGGCGAGCGCGGCGGCCAGCAGGACCGACCAGCCGTAGCGCTGGGTGCCGGGCGGGAAGCCGGCGTCGAGGACCCGCTCCAGTTCGGCGCGGGCGTCGAGCAGGCGGCCCTCCCCCGCGGCCACGCCGATCACGATCCGGGCGAGGGGCAGCGCCTGCTGCGGCATGGGGTCGTGGGTGCCGTAGTGCGCCCGGGCGGCGGCCAGGTGGGCAGCGGCCCCGGCCACGTCACCCCGGACGAGGGCGAGGTTGGCCAGGCGCAGCGCGCCGGCGCCCCGGGGCTTGGCGCTGTGTCCTGCCCGCAGCGCGTTCGCCGCGGCCTCGGCGGCGTCGTCCCAACGGCCCAGTGAGTACAGCGAGTCGGAGAGGTTGCTCCACACCCAGGCCTCGGAGTCCAGCTGGCCGTACTTCCGGGCGTAGGCGATGCCGGCCTCGAGGATGGGCACCGCCTCCCGTGAGCGGCCGACGGCCTCGAGTTCCGAGGGCAGGTTCACATGGGCGCGGCCGGCCACGTAGGTCATGCCCTCCGCGACGGCCCGCTCCTTGACCTCGTACAGCTCGGCCAGTCCGCCCTCGACGTCGCCCGCGTCGACCATGAGGCAGCCGCGGGTGAGCCGCGCGTTCAGTTCGATCTCGCGGGCGCCGACCATGCGCGCGTACTCCACCGCGCGTTCGGCCGCGGAGAGGGCGTCAGGGCCGGGTTCGTGCAGCATCGCCCAGTTGGCCACGGTGGAGAGCACCTCGGCGTGCACCTCGGACGGAGGCAGGCCGCGTACGAGGTCCTGCGCGGTGCCCAGTTCCTGCCAGCCGTCGCCCCGGGCCTGCGCCTGCACCAGCCGGGACCTCTGGACCCAGAACCAGGCGGCGCGCAGCGAGTCTCCCTCGTCCTCCAGCAGCCGCAGCGCCCGCTTGGTGATCTTCAGGGCGCGTTCGCGCTCCCCGCAGAGCCGTCCGGCGACGGCGGCCTCGGCCATCAGGTCGAGGTAGCGCAGGGGCGTGGTCGCCGGGTCGCAGCCGCAGGGAGGGTAGACCTCGGTGTAGTCGACGGGGCGCAGCTCGGCCCGGATGTCCTCGGGGGCGGAGTCCCACAGCTCCATCGCCCGTTCCAGGAGCCGCAGTTGTTCGGCGTAGGCGTGCCGGCGGCGGGCGGTGACGGAGGCGTCCAGGACGGCGGGCAGGGCCTTGGCGGCGTCGTGGGCGTGGTACCAGTAGCTGGCCAGGCGCATGACGCGCTCGTCGGCGGGGACGAGCGTGGGATCGGCCTCCAGCGCTTCGGCGAAGCGGCGGCTCAGGCGGGAGCGCTCGCCGGGCAGCAGGTCGTCGCCGACGGCCTCGCGGACCAGGGAGTGGCGGAAGCGGTAGCCGTCGCCGCCGGGCGCGGCGAGGAGGATGTTGGCGTTCACGGCGGCCCGCAGCGCCTCGATGAGGTCGTCCTCGGCGAGCCCGGCGACGGCGGCCAGCAGCCGGTACTCGACGGTGGAGCCGCCCTCGGCGACGATCCGGGCGACCCGCTGGGCGCTCTCCGGCAGCCCCTCGACTCGGACCAGGAGGAGGTCGCGCAGGGAGTCGGTGAGGCCGGCGCAGCACCCTTCGTGGGCGGCGACGGCGAGTTCCTCGACGAAGAAGGCGTTGCCGTCGGAGCGTTCGAAGATCTCGTCGACCTGGGCGGAGTCGGGCTCGGCGGCGAGGATTCCGGCGATCTGGCGGCCGACCTCGGCGCGGTTGAAGCGGCTCAGTTCGAGGCGGCGGACGGTGCGCAGTCGGTCGAGTTCGGCGAGCAGGGGGCGCAGCGGGTGGCGGCGGTGGATGTCGTCGGAGCGGTAGGTGGCGAGGACGACGAGGCGGCCGGTGCGCAGGGTGCGGAAGAGGTAGGCGAGGAGGTGGCGGGTGGAGGCGTCGGCCCAGTGCAGGTCCTCCAGGGCGACGACGACCGTGCGGTCGGCGGCGACCCGCTCCAGCAGACGTGCGGTGAGTTCGAAGAGGCGGGCCATGCCCTCCTCGTCGTGCCGGCCCGCGCCCGCCTCACCCAGCTCGGGCAGCAGCCGGGCCAGCTCCTCCTCCTGGCCGGCGGCGGCGGCCGCGAGTTCCTCGGGCAGTTCGCGGCGCAGGGCGCGCAGCGCGGTGGAGAAGGGGGCGAAGGGCAGTCCGTCGGCGCCGATCTCGACACAGCCGCCGAGCGCGACGACGGCCCCTCGGCGGCAGGCGGCGGTGGCGAACTCCTCGACGAGGCGGGTCTTGCCGACCCCGGCCTCACCCGCGAGCAGTAACGCCTGCGGCTCGCCCGCGCAGGCGCGGGCGAGCGCGGCGTTCAGCGTGTCCAACTCGTCGGCGCGGCCGACGAACACGGGACTGACGGACCTGGTCTCCACGGACCCGAGCATCGCACGCGGGTCCGACAGTGCGGCACCCGTTTTCCCGGGGAGGGCCGTCACCGCGGGGGCGGGCAAGGCCGTACGGCTGCCCTCCCCGGCCCCGGCGCTCACGCCGCCCGCGGGAACCGGTACCGACGGTGGCGGCCGGTATGCACCTCACCCTCGGCGGCGTGTCGGGTTGCTTCGCGGCGGGCGGCGCGGCGGGCGCGGACGGCCTCGCGGGCCAGCCGCTCGTGCTCGGCGCGGCGGATCAGCTCGGCGGAGCGGAACTGCGAGATCTCGTACTCGTACATGGTGTGTCCTTGAGAGAGGTCGGTTTCGGACTTCGCTTTCTGCGATGTCTCAACCTTCGTCTCCAAGGCGGGTCCACCGCATCGGGAGAGTTCCGCATCTTCGCAGGCCGCTGGGGCCTTAGATGTACGTGAGGGGCCTCAGGAGCTCCGTAAGGTGCTTACGGATGCCCTAAGACCCCTCAGGACGTGCGGTGCTTCAGCTCGCGGAGGGCAGTCCCAGCAGGGCGTCGGTGTACTTCAGGACGGCCAGGAGCAGGCCGATGACGCCGAGCGCGACACCGCCCCAGGCGACCGACTTGATCCATGCGGCCTGCGGCGTGCCGGGCGTCCCGAACGCGGGACGGGCCAGGACGACGACGCCGACGACCAGTGCGAGCAGCGCGAACAGGCCGCTCCACAGCGCGGTGGTCTGCCAGGCGTCGCCGTAGACCTCCTTGATCTGCGTGGCGACGTTCGCGGAGGACGAGGTCTCCAGCTGGCCGACGAGGGTCTCGCGGGCGGCGGCGACGGTACCGATCCAGCCGCCGGTGAGAGAAACGAGGCCCAGCGCGGCGGAGACGACGGCGCCCGCGCCCTGACCGACGCCGGAGGCGTCCGCCTCCTCGCCCTTGGTGATGACTTCGACGGCCTCGGCCCCCGTGTCCTCGGCGTCCTGGGCGTCCTGGGCCTCGGTTTCCGTCACCTCGCCGATCGTGCCGGCGTTCACCTTCTCCTCGTCGGTCGTGGCCTCGGCGCCCGTCTCGGCGCCGGTCTCGTCAGCTGTCTTGGTTCCCATGTTCCGCACCGTACGGATCCTGTCTGAGAGGTTGCTTAATGATCGTTGTGAGCCGCACGCGCGCGTGTCGCGCGCCACTCGGGGGCGAGGATGGACCACACCTCGAGGTCGAGCCGTACCCCGTGATGGGGATAGCACTCCCGCCGCACGCCTTCTCTGCTCATCCCCAGGCGCCGGGCCACGTTCAGGCTCGACCGGTTGTCCACGGCCGCGATCCACTCGACCCGGTGGATGCCGCGCTGCTCGATCGCGAAGTCGAGCAGCACCCGCATCGCCCGGGTGACCAGGCCACGTCCCGTACCGGCCGGTTCCAGCCAGCAGCCGACCTCGCAGTTGGCGTTCTCCGCGTCGAAGTTCAGGAAGAGCACCCCGCCCACCAGCTTCCCGTCCAGCCACAGGCCGTGCAGGGAGGCGTTGTCGGCGGCGCGCAGGTCGGCGTACCGCTGGAGCATGTCACGGGCGGACGCCAGGTCCGTGGCCTTCTCACCGAAAGGGACGAACCGGTTGATGAACTCCCGGCCCCGGTCCAGGTGTGCGAGGAACTCCTCGGCGTGCCACGGCTCCAGGGGCCGCAGTTCGGCGCCGTCGTCACCCAGGGATATCCCGTACATCCTGTTCTTCCCGCCCCTTCGCCAGGACGTCCGCCACCTCGGCGTCCGTCGCGGCGGCCAGCCTCTCATGCGCGGCTCGGCTCTCGGGCGCCTCGATGCTGATGCGTGGCATACGGCGGTCCAGCCAGCGCGGCAGCCACCAGTTGGCGCTGCCGAGCAGGTGCATGAGGGCCGGCACGAGCAGCGTACGGAGAACGAAGGCATCGAGGGCGACGGCGGCGGCGAGCGCTATGCCGAACATGGCGATCACGCGGTCGCCGCTGAGCACGAAGGCGAGGAAGATGGAGATCATGATGACCGCCGCGGAGTTGATCACCCGGCTGGTCTCGGCGAGGCCGACACGGACGGCCCGCCGGTTGTCGCCGGTCTCCAGCCACTCCTCGTACATCCGGCTGACCAGGAAGACCTGGTAGTCCATGGAGAGCCCGAAGAGGACGGACACCATGATCACGGGGAGGAAGGGCTCGATGGGCCCGGCGCGGCCCAGGCCGAGCAGTTCGCTGCCCCATCCCCACTGGAAGATCGCGACGACGACGCCGAAGGCGCCGGCGACGGCGGCGACGTTCATCACGGCGGCCTTCAGCGGGATGCCGATGGACCGGAAGGCGAGCATGAGCAGCAGGCAGCCCAGGCCGATGACTACGCCGACGAACACGGGCAGCTTGCCGACGATCACGTCGGCGAAGTCGTCGTAGCCGGCCGTCACCCCGCCGACCTGCACGTCGAGCGAGGTGCCTGTCTCGGCGCGCGGCAGCACCTCGGTACGCAGCCGGTCGACGAGGTCGCTTGTCTTCTGGGACTGCGGCGCCGACTCCGGGACGATCATGACGTACGCCGTGTCACCGCCGGAGTTGTACGTCACCGGTGTCACCGACGCGACGCCCTCGGTGGTGCGGAGGGTGGCGTCGAGGTTGTCGAGGGCCAGCTTGTCCTCGGCTCCGTCGACGTGGGTGACGAGGGTGAGCGGACCGTTGACACCCGGCCCGAAGCCGTCCGTGAGGAGGTCGTAGGCCTGGCGCGTGGTCGACGATTCGGGGTCGTTGCCCTGGTCGGAGGTGCCCAGGCGGAGCCCAAGGGTGGGCAGGGCTAGGACCGTGATGACGACCAGGGCGATCGCGCCGAGCAGCTTGGGGTGGCGCTCGACGAACGCCGACCAGCGGGCGGCGAGCCCGGTCGGCAGCTCGGGTTCGGGCCCGTGTTCCGCCAGCCGCCTGCGCTCGCGCCGGCTGAGGGCGCGCATGCCGATGAGGGACAGCAGGGCGGGCAGCAGGGTCACGGAGGCCGCGACCGTCAGGACGACGGTCAGTGAGGCCGCGATGGAGACGCCGTTGAGGAAGCCGAGCCGGAGGATGAGCATCCCCAGCAGGGCGATGCAAACGGTGGCACCCGCGAAGACGACCGCGCGTCCGGTGGTGGCCACGGCGTTGGTGACCGCCTCCGTCACGGACAGCCCGCGTTTGAGTCCCCGCCGGTGTCGGGTGACGATGAACAGCGCGTAGTCGATGCCGACGCCGAGCCCGATCAGCATGCCGAGCATGGGCGCGAAGTCGGCGACGGTCATGGCGTGCCCGAGCAGCACGATCCCGGCGTACGCGGTGCCGACGCCGACCAGCGCGGTGGCGATGGGCAGCAGCGAGGCGGCGAGCGAGCCGAAGGCGAGGAACAGCACCACCGCCGCGACCGCCACGCCGACCACCTCGGCGAGGTGACCGCCGAACGACTCGGTGAGCCCTATGGCGCTGCCGCCCAGCTCCACCCGGAGCCCGTCGCTCTCGGCGTCCTTCGCGGCCCCGACCACGGCCCGCGCCTCGGAGGCGTCGATGTCCTGGGCCGGGGCGTCGAAGGTGACCGTGGCGTACGCCGTATGTCCGTCCTCGCTGATCCGGCCGGCGCCCTGATCGTCGTACGGACCGGACACCGCGGCCACACCGGGCAGGGCCGCGATCTTGTCCAGGGCGCGAGTCATGGTCTGTTCCACGTCGGCGGCGCGGACCGTGCCGGAGGTGGTGTGCCAGACGACGGTGTCGCTGTCGCCGCCGAGGCCCGGGAAGCCGTCCTTCAGCAGCTGCGTGGCGCGGCCGGACTCGGTGCCGGGGACCTTGTAGTCGTTCGAGTAGGCGGAGCCGGCGACGGCGGCCCCCGCGGTCACCCCGCCGAGGGCGAGGAGCCACAGGACCACGACGACGAGACGTCGTCGGACACACCAACGCGCGAGGGCTGCCACGAACGTGCTCCCAGAAATGCGATTTGTGGATCTTTGACCGGGAGCAGTCGTTCATGAAACTTCATGATGTGAACGGCCCGCAAAGAACGCATGAGCAATGCGAGGCCAACTCTCGCAGGCGAATGTGATCGTTTGCGCCGTTCGTGGGTTTATTCACACGAGTGGGAGCCAGATCACAGGACAGTAACGGGAACTCTGTCACCTCAGTCGAACTGGTCTCCCAAGGCCATCACCATCGCCCCGGCGATCAGTAGCCACAGAGCGCGCCTGGTCCGCCCCCGTGACCCGAGGACCGACGCGAGCGCGCATACGGCGGCGCCGACCGCGTAGGCGGCCGGGACGAGGGTCGGTGCGGAACCGGTGAAGCGGAGCGTCGACGCGGCCAGGCCCGCGAGGGCCAGCAGCGCCCCGGTACCGGCCGCCGTCCAGCGGGCCCGCCGCGCGTCCTGCGCCGGATCCACGTGGTCCTCCTGTATGTCCCCGTGGATCTGGGATGTCTCGGAATCACCGCGTCCGCTCATGGCGGGGGAGCGTAGCGCGTCCCGCTGAACAAATCGGATGCGGGACGGCAGCACGGCTGCTAGCTTCCCGGCGTCCGCCGTTCCCGGCTCATCGCCGCCGACCGAAGCAGGTGCATTGTTTGAAGGTCCGACCGAGCTCCTACGCATCTCTTTCCCCTACGAAGGACTCAAGGAGCCCGTTCACCGATGTCAGACATCACACGAAGGACCTCGACTGACCGCCTCACCGAGCGTCTGACCCACCCGCGCTGGTCGCGCAGCAACCGCTACGGCGCCCGCTGGACCATCGAGAACCAGATGGGCCCGCACGCGCTGTGGCTGCTGGAGTGGCTGGCCCCCGCGCTGGGCCTCGAGGAGCTGCGCCCCGGCGCGCGCGTCCTCGACCTCGGCTGCGGCCGCGCCATGACGTCCGTCTTCCTCGCCAGGGAGTACGACGTCCAGGTCACCGCCGCCGACCTGTGGGTGAAGCCCGACGAGAACGCGGCCCGTATCGCCGAGGCCGGCGTCGCGGACCGCGTCCTGCCCGTGTTCGCGGAGGCGCACGACCTGCCGTTCGGCGAGGGGAGCTTCGACGCGATCGTCTCCGTCGACGCGTACCAGTACTTCGGCACCAATGACCTGTACCTGCCCACGCTGACCCGGCTGCTGAAGCCGGGCGGGCGGATCGGGGTCGTGATGCCGGCGCTGCGGGAGGAGCTGGAGGGCGACGAACCGCCGGCGCACCTGAAGGAGTACTGGGAGAAGGATCCGGGCTTCTGGGCGTTCCACTCCCCCGCCTGGTGGCGGCGGCTGTGGACGCGCAGCGGGGCCGTAGAGGTCGAGACGGCCGACTGGCTTCAGGACGGCTGGCGCGACTGGCTGCTGTGGAGCGAGGTGTGCGCCGAGGAGAGCACCAGCGAGTTCATGGCGGACATGGCCCGCTGGTCGGTCGACCTGATGCACGCCGACGTGGAGCACGTGCTCGGCTTCGCCCGGATCGTGGGACGCCGTAAGTGACAGTACGGCCCCGGAGACCAGGTCTCCGGGGCCGTACCACGGGTCTCAGCCCTCGCTGACGCCCAGCTTCTGCAGAATCAGCTCCTTCACACGGGCCGCGTCCGCCTGACCGCGCGTGGCCTTCATGACCGCGCCGACCAGGGCGCCGGCCGCGGCCACCTTGCCGGCGCGGATCTTGTCCGCGATGGCCGGGTTGCCGGCGATGGCCTCGTCGACGGCGGCGGTGAGCGCGCCCTCGTCGGAGACGACCTTCAGACCGCGCTTGTCGACGACCTCGTCCGGGGTGCCTTCGCCCGCGAGGACGCCTTCGATGACCTGCCGTGCCAGCTTGTCGTTCAGATCGCCGGAGGCCACCAGCTTGGTGACCCGGGCGACCTGCTCCGGCGTGATCGCCAGTTCGTCCAGCGCCTTGCCCGACTCGTTGGCGCTGCGGGCGAGTTCACCCATCCACCACTTGCGGGCGGAGGCCGCGTCGGCACCGGCGTCGATCGTGGCGACGATCGGCTCCAGCGCACCGGCGTTGAGGATCGCCTGCATGTCGACGGCGCTGATGCCCCACTCCTCGCGCAGCCGGTTGCGGCGGACCAGCGGCAGCTCCGGCAGGGCGGAACGGATCTCCTCGACCCACTCGCGCGTGGGGGCCACCGGCACCAGGTCCGGCTCGGGGAAGTACCGGTAGTCCTCGGCCTCCTCCTTCACGCGGCCCGAGGTCGTCGACCCGGTGTCCTCGTGGAAGTGCCGGGTCTCCTGGACGATCGTCCCGCCGCCGCTCAGTACGGCCGCGTGCCGCTGGATCTCGTAGCGGGCCGCGCGCTCCACGGACCGCAGCGAGTTCACGTTCTTCGTCTCGGACCGCGTGCCGAACTTGTCGCTGCCCTTCGGCATCAGCGACAGGTTCACGTCACAGCGCATCTGGCCCATCTCCATACGGGCCTCGGAGACGCCGAGCGCCTTGATGAGCTCGCGCAGCTCACGGACGTACGCCTTCGCCACCTCGGGCGCACGCTCGCCCGCGCCGACGATCGGCTTGGTGACGATCTCGATCAGCGGGATGCCGGCGCGGTTGTAGTCCAGCAGCGAGTGCGAGGCGCCGTGGATACGGCCCGTCGCGCCGCCCACGTGGGTGGACTTGCCGGTGTCCTCCTCCATGTGGGCACGCTCGATCTCCACGCGGAAGGTCTCCCCGTCCTCCAACTGCACGTCGAGGTAGCCGTTGAAGGCGATCGGCTCGTCGTACTGGGAGGTCTGGAAGTTCTTCGGCATGTCCGGATAGAAGTAGTTCTTCCGGGCGAAGCGGCACCACTCGGCGATCTCGCAGTTCAGCGCGAGACCGATCTTGATGGCTGACTCGACTCCGGCCGCGTTGACGACCGGGAGCGAGCCGGGCATGCCGAGGCAGGTGGGGCAGGTCTGGGTGTTCGGGTCGGCACCGAGCGCGGTCGAACAGCCGCAGAACATCTTCGTCTTGGTGCCGAGTTCGACATGGACCTCGAGGCCCATGACGGGGTCGTACGACGCCAGCGCGTCCTCGTACGACACCAGGTCGGTCGTGGTGGTCACGGTGAAACTTCCCTCTCAGCCCAGCAGGACGTCGTCGTCGCCCAGCCGCTTCAGCTCGCGGTACAGGATGGCGAGGCCGGTGACGATCGCGACGGCGGACACGGTGGCGTCGATCAGGACCAGCGTGTCCTTCTCGGCGCGGGCCTTCTTGAGCCGCTTGGCGACGCCGATCGCGCCGAACGCGGTCCCGGCCATGGACAGGTACGTGCCGGACTTGGACTTCTTGAAGCCCTTGGCCTTGGTCAGTGCACTCACAGCGACGGAGCCTCCTCGATCAGCGGGTGGCCCCACCTTTCCACGAAGGCGGCCTCGACGGCGGCGCCGACCTTGTAGAGACGGTCGTCCTTCAGCGCGGGGGCGATGATCTGCAGGCCGACCGGGAGGTTGTCCTCCGGGGCGAGACCGCACGGCAGCGACATGGCCGCGTTGCCCGCCAGGTTGGTCGGGATGGTGCACAGGTCGGCGAGGTACATCGCCATCGGGTCGTCGGCGCGCTCGCCGATCGGGAAGGCGGTGGTGGGCGTGGTCGGCGAGACGATCACATCCACCTGCTCGAAGGCCTTCTCGAAGTCGCGCGTGATGAGCGTGCGGACCTTCTGGGCGGACCCGTAGTACGCGTCGTAGTAGCCGCTCGACAGCGCGTACGTGCCGAGCATGATGCGGCGCTTGACCTCCGGGCCGAAGCCCGCCTCACGGGTGAGGGAAGTGACCTCCTCGGCGGAGTGCGTGCCGTCGTCGCCGGTCCGCAGGCCGTAGCGCAGGCCGTCGAAGCGGGCGAGGTTGGAGGAGCACTCGGACGGGGCGATCAGGTAGTACGCCGACAGGGCCAGGTCGAAGGACGGGCAGTCCAGCTCGACGATCTCCGCGCCCAGCTCCTTGAGGAGGGCCACGGACTCGTCGAAGCGCTGGATGACGCCGGCCTGGTAGCCCTCGCCGCGGAACTGCTTGACGACGCCGACGCGCATGCCGACGACGCTGCCGTTGCGGGCGGCCTCGACGACCGGCGGGACCGGGGCGTCGATGGAGGTGGAGTCGAGCGGGTCGTGCCCGGCGATGACCTCGTGGAGGAGGGCCGCGTCCAGGACCGTACGGGCGCAGGGGCCGCCCTGGTCGAGGGAGGACGAGAACGCCACCATGCCGTAGCGGGAGACGCCGCCGTACGTCGGCTTGACGCCGACCGTGCCGGTGACGGCGGCCGGCTGGCGGATCGAGCCGCCGGTGTCGGTGCCGATGGCGAGGGGCGCCTGGAAGGAGGCGAGCGCCGCGCTCGAACCGCCGCCGGAACCGCCGGGGATCTTGGTGAGGTCCCAGGGGTTGCCGGTAGGCCCGTAGGCGCTGTTCTCCGTCGACGACCCCATGGCGAACTCGTCCATGTTGGTCTTGCCGAGGATGACGACGTCGGCGGCCTTCAGCTTCTTGGTGACCGTGGCGTCGTACGGCGGGATCCAGCCCTCGAGGATCTTCGAACCGACGGTCGTCGGAACGCCCTCGGTGGTGAAGATGTCCTTGAGCGCGAGGGGAACGCCGGCCAGCGGTCCCAGCTTCTCCCCCTTGGCCCGCTTCTCGTCGACGGCGCGGGCCTGGGCCAGGGCGCCCTCACGGTCGACGTGCAGGAAGGCGTGCACCTTCTCGTCGACGGCCTCGATGCGGGCCAGGTGGGCCTCGGTGACCTCGACCGCGGTGAGCTCGCCGGAGGCGATCTTCGCGGCGGTCTCGGCGGCGGTGAGTTTGATGCAGTATTCGATCTTATTGGCCGTCATGGTGGTGTTAGTCCTCCCCCAGGATCTGCGGCACCTTGAAACGCTGCTGCTCCTGGGCCGGGGCGCCGGAGAGCGCCTGCTCGGGGGTGAGCGACGGACGGACCTCGTCCGCGCGCATGACGTTCGTCAGCGGGAGCGGGTGCGAGGTCGGCGGTACGTCTTGGTCGGCGACCTCACTGACGCGGGCGACCGCGCCGATGATGTCGTCCAGCTGTCCCGCGAAGTGGTCGAGCTCTTCGGGCTTCAGCTCCAGACGCGCCAGCCGGGCGAGGTGGGCGACCTCCTCGCGCGTGATGCCAGGCATGCAGCGATCCTCTGGGGTGAGAGTGTGTGGTTTGGGGCCAATCCTATGGGGCGGGGGCCCCTGCCCGTTAAACGGTTTCCCAGCGACTCGTCCCAGCGCCTTGTCCCAGCACCTCGCTCTCAGACGGCGAAGAGCAGTGCGGCACTGATCAGTACGACGACGGCCGTGGCGAAGTGGATCCCGAAGGCCACGGCCTTGGTGCCGCCGTGGCGCAGCACTGTCAGGGTGTCGCCGAGCGGCACGATCGCCACGGCGAGCATGAACCAGGCCTCGGCACGGGCTCCGGCGAAGGCGAGCAGGGCCAGGACCAGGAGGCCGAAGGTGCCGTCCCTGAGGCCCTTGATCGTGAGGTAGGCGGCGTCGCCGTCCGGCTTGGCCGGCACGCCGTAGCCGGTGGAGGCGGGGCTGGAGCAGGAACCGGACCCCGATGAACACGACTGAACACGACGAACAGGTCGAGCACGACGGCCAGGGTGCACGCGGTGATGGTCACGCACACCGTGGACCTGCCGTTCGCCACGGAAGAGGCCCCGGCCGCTCTTCAGGAGGCCTTCGGAGAGCTGGCCCGGGCAGTGGCACCGATCGCCGCCGAGGGCGACCACCTCGGCCTGCTGTCGGAGACGTACTGGGCGGGCCTGCACGGCCTGGTGACCCTGATGCGCAGCGGCCGCCTGCCGGAGGAGGCACACGAACGCAGGCTGGCCCTGCTGTTCGCCCACTTCACGGCAGGGACGAGCTGAGGCCGAGGTGTGCTGTCTCGGCATGCCCGCCCGGAGTCACTCCGCGGCCGGCAGAGCCGCCCTCGGCCGCTGCGGCCGCTGCCACCCCCGCGACCCCCGCGCCCGCAGCCACGCCGTCGTCTCCTCCGGCGGCATCGCCGCCGCGACCAGCCAGCCCTGTACGGCGTCACAGCCCAGGTCCCTCAGCCGCTCCCAGGTCTCGTCGTCCTCGACGCCCTCCGCGACCACGAGGAGGCCCAGGGAGTGCGCCAGGTCCACCGTGCAGCGGACGATCTCCGCGTCCTCGGTGTCGACGGCCAGCCGGGCCACGAACGAGCGGTCGATCTTCAGCTCGCTCACCGGCAGTCGCCGTAGATGCACCAGCGAGGAGTAGCCGGTGCCGAAGTCGTCCAGGGACATCTTCACGCCGTGGCCGGTCAGCCCGGCGAGGGTATCGGCGGCGCGCTGCGGGTCCTCCAGGAGGACGTGTTCCGTTATCTCCAGTTGGAGCGCTCCCGCGGGGACGCCGTGGCGGGCGAGGCGGGCGGCGACGGAGCCCGCGAAACCGGGGGTGTGCACATCGCGCGGGGAGACGTTGACCGCGACCGGGACGAACAGCCCCTGCGAGCGCCACTCGGCGACCTGGCCGAGGGCCGTCTCCAGGACGTACTCCGTGAGATGGGGCATCAGGCCGGACGACTCGGCGATGGCGATGAACTCGTCCGGCGGGACCTTGCCGCGCTCGGGGTGCACCCAGCGGACCAGGGCCTCCAGGCCGGCCACCTGTCCGTCGAAGCGGACCTTGGGCTGGTAGTGCAGTTGGACCTCGTGCGCGTCCAGGGCCCGGCGCAGATCGCCGAGCAGACCGAGCCGGTCCGGGGTGTTGGAGTCCCGCTTGGACTCGTAGACCTCGACGCCGGTACGGTCCCGCTTCGCCTGGTACATCGCCACGTCCGCCCGGCGCAGCAGCCCCTCGGCGTCGAGGGCATGGTCGGGGAAGACGGCGACTCCGGCGCTGGCCTCCAGCACGAGGGTGAGGCCGTCGAGGTCGAGCGGCGAGCTCAGGGCGGCGACGAGGCCACGGGCGACCCGGGTCGCGGAGGTCGTGGAGTCGGCGACGGGTAGTAAGACTGCGAACTCGTCGCCGCCCAGCCGTGCGGCCTCGGCACCGCGCGGCAGTGCCACTCGGAGCCGGTCGGCTATCTGGAGCAGCAGCCGGTCACCGGCCAGGTGCCCCAGTGTGTCGTTGACCGAGCGGAAACGGTCGAGGTCGATCAGCATCAGCGCGGCGCGGGCACCGATGCGCTCGGCGTCGTCCAGGGCGGTCCAGATGCGCTCCAGCAGCCACTGCCGGTTGGGAAGCCCGGTCAGTGGATCACGCAGCTGCTCCTCGGCCCGGGCCCTGGCTATCCACAGGGTGGAGTCGAGGGCGATGAGGGGGATGGCGAACAGCGGCAGCAGGATGGGCTTGGCGATGGCGACCACGCAGATCAGCGGTGCGATGCCGAGCAGCGCGACCGCGACCAGGCCCTGTCTGACCAGGGCGGTACGGGCGACCGTGGGCAGGCCGGAGCGCGGGGCGTGCAGATACCAGCCCAGGGTGCGGCTGACCGCGAGGTAGGCGACCGCGACCAGCACCACCTCGGAGGCGGTGTAGACCGTCCAGCTGGCGGGGTTCCAGGGGTTCTCGACCGACGGCACCCGGCCGAAGGCGCCCAGCAGCAGGGCCCCGGCACCGATGCCGAGGATGTCCACCGCGCCGTGCAGGACGCCCTGTCGCCAGCGGTGCCGGCGGGCCACGCCGACCAGCAGGACGACCGTGAGGCTGACCATGCCGGCGGCCACCCAGCCGTAGAGCAGCAGAACGGCGAGGGTGAGGGCGGCGCCGGAGCCGGTGCCGCCCCACCAGCGGGCGCGGCCGAGCGCCACCAGGTGGCCGACGATGATACCGGTCAGCAGGGCCAGCGACCAGCCCACGGTGCCGGACGGGAAGAGCGCGTGGCCGCCGGTGAAGGCCCGGTAGAAGCCGGCGCCCAGGACGAACCCGGCCGCCGCGACGGTCGCCGCGGGCAGGGCGGGCCAGAACAGGTGCCGTTCGGCCTCGGCTCCGGGCAGCCCGGAAGCGCGTTCCGCGGTGAGCTGCGGGGCGCCGAGGCCCTCGGCCGCCGTGTACTGTCCCGCCACGTACTGTCCGGTGGCACGCCCCTGAGCGCCCGGACGCTCCGAAGGCCGCCCGGCCCATCGGCTTTCCCGCCATGCGCCGACCATCCGGCGCAGGCGCAGCCGTGAGTCCGGGGCGGCGCTCTCGGTCGGTTCCATTCCCGTCCCTCTCACAGCCGGCGGTGCCCACGCCACGCGGCCGATACCCGACAACCGTTGGGCGGCGCCGCGTTGGAAAACCCTTCCCTTTTGTCCTTCAAGGGCCCTTCAAGAACAAAAGGGATGCCCCAACCGCAGCTGGGCACGGCAGGCGCACATCTCAACAGTAGGCCGCAGAAGGCTTCCACGGGCACTGGTCGTCGGCGGTTGCCCGAATGCGCTCCGGCCACCCATATGCATCTGGTATGCGCCGATCGGGTGGCCTTCAACCGCTGCTCCTCGCTACTCCTGTGCCGGAAGCGCGACTTCGGCCGCCGCCTCCGGGCCCTGTTCCAGCAGGACGTTGAAGCCCTCCTCGTTCAGAACAGGTACCTTGAGCTGCATCGCCTTGTCGTACTTCGATCCAGGATTGTCACCCACAATTACGAAGGACGTCTTCTTCGAAACAGAACCGGTTACTTTCGCGCCACGGGTCTGCAACGCGTCCTTCGCTCCGTCGCGTGTGAAGTGTTCGAGCGTGCCGGTGACGACGACGGTCATCCCTTCGAGCGGGCGGGGGCCCTCGTCCTCGCCGGAGCCCTCGTCCTCCATACGGACGCCTGCCGCCTTCCACTTACGGATGATCTCGCGGTGCCAGTCCTCGGCGAACCACTCCTTGACGGAACGCGCCACGATCTCGCCCACGCCGTCGGTGTTCTTGAGCTCCTCCTCGCTCGCCTGGTCGATGCGGTCGATCGAACGGAAGGCGCGGGCCAGCGCCTCGGCGGCGACCGGGCCGACATGACGGATCGACAGGCCGGTGAGGATGCGGGCGAGCGGGCGCTGCTTGGCGACCTGGATGTTCTCCAGCATGGCGAGCGCGTTCTTCTTCGGGTTGCCCTCCTGGTTGGCGAAGACCGTGGCAACCTTCTCCTCGCCGGTCTTCGGGTCCCGCTTGGGCAGGCCGCTGTCCTGGTCGAGGACGTACGCCTTGATGGGCAGCAGCTGTTCGATGGTGAGGTCGAACAGATCGCCCTCGTCCTTCAGCGGCGGCTCCTCGGGCTCCAGCGGCTTGGTGAGGGCGGCCGCGGCGACGTACCCGAAGTGCTCGATGTCCAGCGACTTGCGACCCGCGAGATAGAACAGGCGTTCGCGCAACTGGGCAGGGCAGGAACGGGCGTTCGGACAGCGCAGGTCGACATCGCCCTCCTTCATCGGCCTCAGCGGAGTACCGCACTCGGGGCACTCGCTCGGCATCACGAACTCGCGCTCGCTGCCGTCGCGCAGGTCGACGACCGGTCCGAGGATCTCCGGGATGACGTCACCGGCCTTGCGCAGCACCACGGTGTCGCCGATGAGGACGCCCTTGGCCTTGACGACGTCCTGGTTGTGCAGGGTGGCGAACTCGACCTCCGAGCCGGCCACCGTCACCGGCTCGACCTGGGCGTACGGCGTGACCCGGCCCGTACGGCCCACGCCCACGCGGATGTTGATGAGCTTGGTGTTGACCTCCTCCGGCGCGTACTTGTACGCGATCGCCCAGCGCGGGGCGCGGGAGGTGGAGCCCAGCCGTCCCTGGAGCGGGATCTCGTCCAGCTTGACGACCACGCCGTCGATCTCGTGCTCCACGGAGTGGCGGTTCTCGCCGTAGTACGCGATGAACTCCCGTACGCCGTCGAGGCCGTCGACCACCTTGTTGTGCCGGGAGGTGGGCAGGCCCCAGGCCTTCAGCAGGTCGTACGCCTGGGAGAGACGGGTCATGCCGTCGAAGCCCTGCAGGGCGCCGATGCCGTGGACGACCATGTGCAGGGGGCGGGTGGCGGTGACGCGCGGGTCCTTCTGGCGCAGCGAACCGGCCGCCGCGTTGCGCGGGTTGGCGAAGGGCTTGTCGCCGGCCTCGACCAGGCGGGCGTTGAGCTCCTGGAACTTCTCCATCGGGAAGTAGACCTCGCCGCGGATCTCCACGAAC
This sequence comes from Streptomyces sp. SA15, assembly GCF_002291145.1. Lineage (GTDB taxonomy): Bacteria > Actinomycetota > Actinomycetes > Streptomycetales > Streptomycetaceae > Streptomyces. The sequence continues at coordinate 44,115 of NZ_NTGE01000110.1, read as the reverse complement.
TCCGGGATGCGGTCGCCCTTCAAGCGGTCCGGGATCTCCGCGATCGTACGGACGTTGGGCGTGATGTCCTCGCCCGTACGGCCGTCGCCGCGGGTCGCCGCGCGCGTGAGGCGGCCGTGCTGGTACGTGAGGTTGACGGCGAGGCCGTCGACCTTGAGCTCGCACAGCAGGTGGTAGTCGGGCGCGCCGACGTCCTTGGCGACGCGCTCGGCCCAGGCGGCCAGCTCTTCGTCACTGAAGGCGTTGTCCAGCGAGAGCATGCGCTCGCGGTGCTGGACGGCCGTGAACTCCGTCGCGTACGCGCCCGCGACCTTCTGGGTCGGCGAGTCGGGCGTGCGCAGCTCGGGGTGCTCCTCCTCCAGCGCCTCCAGGGTGCGCAGGAGCTTGTCGAACTCCGCGTCGCTGATGACGGGAGCGTCCTTCACGTAGTACCGGAAGCGGTGCTCCTCGATCTGCTCAGCGAGCTGCGCGTGCTTCTCCCGTGCCTCGACGGGCACCGTCGTCTCCGCTTGCTTTTCGCCGGCCACCGTATTGTCCTCCCGTTACTCAGGGTTGTCCGCGAGGGATCTCGCCGCCCGGACGCAATGGGCGAGGGCCTCGCGTGCGTACCCGGGGGAAGCCCCCGCGAGTCCGCACGACGGAGTGACCGTGACCGCGTCCGCGAGAAGCCCCGGATGCAGCCCCAGCCTGCGCCACAGCGTTCTGACACCCATGACGCTACCGGCAGGGTCTGACAATCGGCCGTCCGTGGTCGGCACAACGCCGGTGAAGAGCCGGGTCCCCCCTTCCACCGCCTCGCCGATCACGTCGTCGTCACGCTCGGTGAGGAGCGCGAAGTCGAAGGAGATGGCCGCCGCGCCGGCCCGACGCAGCAGGGCGAACGGGACGTCCGGGGCGCACGAGTGGACGACCGCCGGTCCGCCCTCGTGCACGCCGATGACGTCGCGGAGCGTGGCCTCGATGATCTGCCGGTCGACGGCGCGGTGGGTGCGGTAGCCGCTGGCGGTCCTCACCTGGCCGCGCAGTACGGGGGTGAGGGACGGCTCGTCGAGCTGGAGCACCAGCTTCGCGCCGGGGACGCGGCGCTGTGTCTCGGCGAGGTGGAGCCGCAGGCCCTCGGTGAGGGAGGCGGCGAGGTCACGGCAGGCGCCGGGGTCGCAGAGCGCGGCCTCGCCGTTCTTCAGCTCCAGGTTGGCGGCCAGCGTCCAGGGGCCCACGGCCTGTACCTTCAACGGGCCCTCGTAGCCCTGGGTGAACTCCTCCAGCGCGTCGAGGTCCTCGCCGAGCCAGGAGCGGGCTCGCTTGGTGTCCCGGCCCGGGCGGTCGCCGATTCGCCAGCCGCTGGGCTCCACGCGCGCGTACAGCTCGACGAGCATCCCCGCGGTCCGGCCGATCATGTCCGCGCCAGGGCCGCGGGCGGGGAGCTCGGGGAGGAAGGGGAAGTCCTCGAAGGTGCCGGTCGCGGTCTTGGCGGCCTCGCGGGCGTCGGCTCCGGGGAGGGAGCCGATGCCGGTGGCGGGGCCGAAGCTGAAGGTTTCGTTCACGTTTGGAAGCCTACGTAGGTTGTCGGGTGCGGTGTGCTCTGGTGCGGGCCCTCGGTTTCTCGCCCCCGCCTCCCCTACCCGTCCCATCCCAGGGGCTCCGCCCCTTCGACCCCGCCAGGGGGCTCCGCCCCCTGGACCCCCGTCGGCCTGAACGGCCTCGTCCTCAAACGCCGGACAGGCTGGATGTGGCTGACCATTCATCCAAGCGAGACGGGTGGTGGGTGGGCATAGGCCTGGGGTCTGGGGGCGGAGCCCTCAGTCAGCGGCCCGGGCGTACCGTCACGTCGTTGATTTCCGCGTCCCTCGGCAGGTCCAGGGCCATCAGGATCGTCGTCGCCACCGACTCCGGGTCGATCCACTTCGACGGGTCGTACTGCTTGCCCTCCTGCTGGTGGACCTTCGCCTGCATGGGGCTCGCGGTGCGGCCGGGGTAGACCGAGGTGACGCGGACGCCGTTGCCGTGCTCCTCGTGCCGCAGGGAATCCGCCAGGGCCTTCAGGCCGTGTTTCGACGCGGCGTACGCCGACCAGTCGGCGTGGGCGTTCAGGCCCGCGCCCGAGTTCACGAACACCACGTGGCCGCGGGCGGCGCGGAGTTGGGGCAGGAAGTGGCGGGTCAGTTCGGCGGGGGCGATCAGGTTGACGTTGAGCTGGTGGCGCCAGGACTTCGGGGTCAGTTCACCGACCGGGCCGAGGTCGACCACGCCGGCGATGTGCAGCAGGGAGTCCACCCGGTCGGGAAGCGTCTGGTGCGAGAACGCCCAGGAGAGCCTGTCGGGGTCCGCCAGATCGCCGACCAGCGTCTTCGCGCCGGGGAACGCCGCCGCGAGCTCCTTCGCACGGCCCGCGTCGCGCGCGTGCAGCACGAGGTCGTCCCCGCGCGCGTGCAGCCGGCGGGCCACGGCCGCGCCGATGCCGGAACCCGCCCCGGTGATCACATGAGTAGCCATGTCCGCCATGCTCGCATCACACGCGGCCGCATCGCAGACGCGTCATTCGACGCCCCGGCTCTCCTCCAGATACGCCAGCGCCCCCACCGGCTCCTCCGCGAAGAACACCAGGTCGGTCAGCGGCCGGGGCAGGAAGCCCTCGTCCTCCATGCGGCGGAACTGCTCCTTGAGGCCGTCGTAGAAACCCGCGGTGTTGAGCAGCACCACCGGCTTGTCGGTGTGCCCGTGTTTCTTCAGTTCCAGGATCTCGGTGGCCTCGTCGAGCGTGCCGGTGCCGCCCACCATGATCACCACGGCGTCGGCGTTCTCCAGGAGGAGCTTCTTCCGCTCGGCCAGATCCCGCGCGACGACCATCTCGTCGGCACCCTGCCGCGCCTTGGCCGCCAGGAAGTCCACAGAGACTCCGCAGAGCCGCCCACCCGCCTCCTGCACCCCATCGGCGACCACCTTCATCAGCCCGACGTCCGAACCGCCCCAGACCAGGGTGTGCCCGCCCTTGCCGATCAGTTTCGCGAACTCCCGCGCGGGGCGGGTGTATCGGTCGTCCAGGTCGGCGGCGGAGAGGAAGACGCAGATTCGCATGGAGTCACCGTACGCGGGAAGAACCGGCGGCCCGCGAGTGCTGTCCGGGTATGGCCGAAGGACACACGATCACGATCGAGCAGGGCACCCAGCGCGTACGGGTCGTCCATGGCGACCAGGTGCTGGCGGAGAGCGACCGCCCCCTCCTCCTGCGGGAGACGGGCTGTCCGGTGCGGTACTACATCCCCGCCGACGACGTACGACTGGACCTGCTGACCCCCTCCGACACGCACACGTACTGCCCGTTCAAGGGCACCGCGTCCTACTGGTCCCTGCCGGACGCGGCGGACCTGGTGTGGGCGTATCCCGAGCCCAAGCCCGACGTCGCCGAGATCAAGGACCACCTTTGCTTCTACGAAGTGGAAGTGTCCTCATAGAGGTCCCATAGGGGTCCCAATAGAAGTGTTGTGACCGATTAATACGCCGTCGTGGGGCAGTCTTCACAGACATGGACAAGAAGACGACTTCACGCGACGGCACTTCCCTCGCGTACCAGCGCACCGGTCAGGGTCCGGCGGTCATCCTCATCAGCGGGGCCATGTCCACAGGGGCCACCGTGGCGCCGCTGGCCGGGCCCCTGTCCGACCGCTTCAGCGTGGTCTCGTACGACCGCCGGGGCCGGGGCGAGAGCGGCGACACGGCCCCCTACGCGGTCGCCCGTGAGGTAGAGGACCTCGCGGCGCTGATCGACGCGGTGGGCGGCGAGGCGGCGTTGTACGGCGTCTCCTCGGGCGGTGCGCTGGCACTGCACGCGGCGGCGAGCGGGCTGCCGGTGAGCCGGGTCGCCGTGTACGAGGTGCCGTTCGCGGTGTACGAGGGCGGTCTGAAAGAGCGCGCCGAGTACACCGAGCACCTGACCGAGGCGCTCGCACAGGGGCGGCGCGGCGACGCGGTCGAGCTGTTCCTGAGGCTGACCGGGCTGGCCGAGGAGATGATCCAGGGTGCCCGCCACTCCCCCATGTGGGCCGGCATGGAGGCCATCGCGCCGAGCCTCGCCTACGACGACGCCGTGATGGGCGACGGCCGGGTGCCCCGGGAGCGGCTGGCCTCGATCACCGTCCCCGTGCTGGCCATGGCGGGCGACGCGAGCCCCGCATGGATGCGCGAGGCCGCGCAGGCGGTCGCTCAGGCGGCACCGGAGGGCTCGTACCGGACGCTGGAGGGTCAGACCCACATGGTGGATCCGAACGTCCTGGCGCCGGTGCTGGCAGAGTTCTTCACCCAGTAGCGACACCCGATAGCGACACCCGACAGCGACCCGTTGGCGGGGGTCAGGCCACCCCGGCCGTCGCCCGCCGCGTCGACGCGATCGTCGCCGAGCCGACCACGCGCGTGCCGTCGTACAGCACGATCGCCTGGCCGGGGGCCACGCCGCGGACCGGCTCGGTGAAGCGCACCTGGAGGTCGCCGTCGACCAGTTCGGCGGTGACCTCCGTCTCGCCGCCGTGGGCGCGGAGCTGGGCCGTGTAGGTGCCGGGGCCGGTCGGGGCGGCGCCGCACCAGCGGGGCTTGACGGCGGTGAGCGCGCTGACGTCCAGGGCGGCGGCCGGGCCGACCGTCACCGTGTTGTCCACCGGGGAGATGTCGAGGACGTAGCGCGGCTTGCCGTCGGGCGCCGGGGTGCCGATCCTGAGGCCCTTGCGCTGGCCGATGGTGAAGCCGTACGCGCCCTCGTGCGTGCCCAGCTTGGCGCCGGACTCGTCGACGATGTCGCCCTCCGCCTTGCCGAGGCGGTCGGCTAGGAAGCCCTGGGTGTCGCCGTCGGCGATGAAGCAGATGTCGTGCGAGTCGGGCTTCTTGGCCACCGCCAGGCCGCGGTGCTCGGCCTCCGCGCGGATCTCGTCCTTGGTGGTGACCGTGTCGCCGAGCGGGAACATCGCGTGGGCGAGCTGGCGGTCGTCCAGGACACCGAGGACGTACGACTGGTCCTTGGCCATGTCGGAGGCGCGGTGCAGCTCGCGAGTGCCGTCACCGCGCAAGATCACCTTGGCGTAGTGGCCGGTGCAGACCGCGTCGAAGCCGAGGGCGAGCGCCTTGTCGAGCAGGGCGGCGAACTTGATCTTCTCGTTGCAGCGCAGGCAGGGGTTCGGTGTGCGGCCGGCCTCGTACTCGGCGACGAAGTCCTCGACCACGTCCTCGCGGAAGCGGTCGGCGAGGTCCCACACGTAGAACGGGATGCCGATGACGTCCGCGGCGCGACGGGCGTCGCGCGAGTCCTCGATGGTGCAACAGCCACGCGCGCCCGTGCGGAACGATTGAGGGTTCGCCGAGAGGGCGAGGTGGACGCCGGTCACGTCGTGGCCCGCCTCGGCCGCGCGGGCGGCGGCGACGGCGGAGTCGACTCCGCCCGACATGGCGGCGAGGACGCGAAGAGGACGGGAGCGCTGCGTGGTGTCAGTCATAACCCTTCAAGGGTACGGGTGCGCGGGAACCGGAGCCCACGCATATCCGTTCACGATCACATGGGGGCGAGACGAGCATCCAAGGACACGGACAAGGCCAAGCGCACGGGCGCGGACGCGGACCGGCGCATCGGCCGCCGTGCCCTGCTGATCGGCGGGACGGCGGCCGCGGCGGGCACGGCCGTGCTGGCCCGTGACCAGCTGGCACGCCTGTGGTGGCGCGCGCCCGGTGTGGAGAAGCCGCGCAAGGAGGGCGAGGTCGACTACGCGGGCGCGCGATGGGTGTCGGCGTCGGAGGCGAACTGGCGGCGCGCCGACCGCCCCGACGACTACGCCATAGAGATGGTGATCATCCATGTCACGCAGGGCAGCTTCGCCAGCGCGGTGAAGGTGTTCCAGGACCCGGGGCACGGGGCGGCCTCGCACTACATCGTCCGCAAGGACGGGCACGTCACACAGATGATCCGCGAGCTGGACGTGGCGTACCACGCGGGCAACCGCGACTACAACGAACGCAGTGTCGGCATCGAGCACGAAGGCTTCGTGGACCGTCCGCAGGACTTCACGGACGAGATGTACGAGGCCTCGGCGCGGCTCACGGCCCGGGTCTGCGCGCGCTACGCCATACCCGTCGACCGCGAGCACATCATCGGGCACGTGGAGGTGCCGGGGACGGACCACACCGACCCTGGGCCGCACTGGGACTGGGACCGGTACATGGAGCTCGTACGGAAGGCCCGTACGGCGGTGGCCTGAGCGGCCGACACGCGTTTACGCGTAAGAGCGGCCGTTACGCGTTCACGCGTAAGCGCCCTTACGTCAGTCCCGCCGCGCGCGCCCGTTCCACCGCCGGGCCGATCGCCTTCGCGACCGCCTCGACGTCCGCCTCCGTGGAGGTGTGACCGAGGGAGAAGCGGAGGGTGCCGCGGGCCAGGTCCGGGTCGATGCCGGTGGCGAGCAGGACGTGACTGGGCTGGGCGACTCCGGCGGTGCAGGCGGAGCCGGTGGAGCACTCGATGCCCTGGGCGTCCAGGAGGAGGAGCAGGGAGTCGCCCTCGCAGCCCGGGAAGGTGAAGTGGGCGTTGGCCGGAAGGCGGTCCACGGGGTCGCCGCCGAGGATCGCGTCCGGGACGGCCGTACGGACCGCCTCGACCAGGGCGTCGCGCAGGGCGCCGATCTCCCGGGCGAACCACTCGCGCTGCTCGGCGGCCAGGCGGCCGGCCACCGCGAAGGACGCGACCGCGGGGACGTCGAGGGTGCCGGAGCGGACGTGGCGCTCCTGGCCGCCGCCGTGCAGGACGGGGACGGGGGTGTACTCGCGGCCCAGAACCAGGGCGCCGATGCCGTACGGGCCGCCGATCTTGTGACCCGACACCGTCATCGCGGCGAGCCCGGAGGCGGCGAAGTCGACGGGGACCTGGCCGAAGGCCTGGACGGCGTCGGCGTGCAGGGGGATGCCGAACTCGGCGGCGACGTCGGCGAGTTCGCGGACCGGCAGGATCGTGCCGATCTCGTTGTTCGCCCACATGATCGTGGCGAGGGCGACGTCGTCGGGGTTGCGGGCGATGGCTTCGCGGAGCGCCTCGGGGTGGACGCGGCCGTACCGGTCGACGGGGAGGTACTCGACCGTGGCGCCCTCGTGTTCGCCGAGCCAGTGGACGGCGTCGAGGACGGCGTGGTGTTCGACGGGGCTGGCGAGGACCCGGGTGCGGGCCGGGTCGCCGTCGCGGCGGGACCAGTACAGGCCCTTGACGGCGAGGTTGTCGGCCTCGGTGCCGCCGGAGGTGAGGACGATCTCGCTGGGGCGAGCGCCGAGAGCTTCGGCGAGGGTTTCGCGGGCTTCCTCCACCGTGCGGCGTGCCCGGCGGCCGGATGCGTGGAGGGAGGAGGCGTTTCCGGTGACGCTCAGGTGCGCGGTGAGTGCCTCGACTGCCTCGGGGAGCATCGGGGTGGTCGCGGCGTGGTCGAGGTATGCCATGGTGACGCCGATTCTACGTGGCCCTTGCAGTGGGGTCGGGCCGTGCGCCTCGGCTCGGCCGCACTGGAGCTTGGTGGCGTCGGGCAGTCGTTCCGCAAGGCGGAACGCCTCAGAAGCTCCAGGACACCGTGCTGTCGGCCTGCATGAACGCCACCAGGACCAGCAGGTCGGCGACGCCCAGTCCCATTCCGAGGTACGCCCGGCCCCGACGGTTCGTGTCCCGCCACAGCGCCACCGCCGCCAGGACGATCGCGATCGGGCCGAGGAAGACGTTGAAGACGAGGAGGCCGATGAGGCCGAGGACGAAGGACGCGACGGCCATGCCGTCGGCGTCGCGGATTCCGGTGCGGCGGGTGGCCGGTGCGGTGAGTTGCATGGCGGATCAGCTCCCGAAGGCTCGAGTGGGCGGATGTCAGTTGGTGGACGGGCCGCTACGGCGTCCGTGGCGCTCGCGGACCGCGAAGATGCCGAGCCAGACGGCGATCACGGCGGCGGCCACGGCGGTGAAGCCCAGCGGCGCGTGGGCGACCGTGCCCACGACGACGCCGAACATCAGGAGTGCGGCGACGAGGAACAGCATGTCGGGGATCCCCCTCCGTTACGTTTCGGTGAACGGTTGTAGTTACACTTGTTCACTGACTTCCCAGTCTAGCGCGTCGTACCGCTTTCCAATTACAGAGAACAGTTGTTAACTGCATGGCATGAGTCACACCCTCGGCATCCGGCAGGCACAGAAACAGAAGACCCGGCAGTCGCTCCTGGACGCGGCGCTGGGATTGCTGGAGGAGCAGAGCCTGAGCAGTCTGGGCCTGCGCGAGGTCACACGCGCCGTCGGCGTCGCCCCGACGGCCTTCTACCGCCACTTCCGCTCCACCGCGGATCTCGGCGTGGCCCTGGTCGAGGAGGCGCTGAGCAGCCTGCACCCGATGATCCGGACGACGGTGTCCGCGGCGGACGACAGCGACCAACGCATCAAGCGCGCCGTCGAGTTGATCGCCCGCCACGTGAACGCGTACCCAGCCCATGTCCGTTTTATCGCCCGTGAGCGACATGGCGGGGTTCAGCCGGTGCGGGACGCCATACGGGACCAACTGGCCCGTTTCGGCCAGGAGGTCAAGGCCGAACTGGCCAAGGACCCCGAGTCCGCCGGCTGGAACGAGGACGACCTCCTCATGCTCGCCAACCTGTACGTCGATCAGATGCTGATCACCGCCTCACTGTTCCTGGAGGCGCTGGAGGCATCCCCGGAGGAGCGGGAGCGAGTCACGCAGGTGGCGGAACGCCAGCTCCGGCTGATCAGCATCGGCCGTCACCACTGGCTGGACTGACCCGGCGCGAAAGAAGAAGGCGGCACACCCCCGCTGGGTGCGCCGCCTGCCGTAGAGGTACGAAGTCCTCCGTCAGCCCTGCTGGGCCTGCTGCCCCTGCCCGCCGCCCGGGCCCCCGCAGCCACCGCCCTGACCCCCGCCCGGTCCGCCCTGCCCCCCACCGGGCGCGCCACTCGACATGCCCGACGGGGCACCTGACGGAGCACCCGAGGGAACACCTGACGGGGCACCGGACGGCGCCCCTGAAGAAGCTCCCGACGGCTTGCCGGTCGGCCGGCCCGACGGCGTCTGACAGCCCTGCTGCTGCCCGGAGTTCCCGTTGCCGCTGCCGGAGGACGAGGTATCGCCCGAACCGCAGGCCGCGAGCAGCAGCGGCGAGAGGGCCAGCAGGGCCACGGCGGGGATGAGACGCGCACGCTTCATGAGAACCAGCTCCGAAGAGGATGAGGGAGTCCTGAGGCGGGCACTCAACCAACAACACTTGTGGGGTCCTTGGGACCACCCTGTCGTCTGCCTGTCAATGGGGTAAAGCGCGGCCCAAGCAGCCGCGCTGACCAGGCATTTCAGTCCCGCCCGCCGGCCGTCCGCCGGTACAGCTCCGTGACGGAGGCGGCCGCCGCGGCCAGTTCCTCGCGCACTTCCGGCGGGGAGAGGACCTCCACGCGGTCGGCGAACATGAGCAGTTGGCGGGCCTCGCCGACGACGCCGTACGACAGCCGGGCCGTGACCCACTCGCTCGTACCGTCGTCCTCGGGAGGGGAGGCGAGCCAGGCGGCGGTCAGGCGCAGGAACAGGTCGAGGCGGTCGCGCCGGACGCGGACGGTGACGTCGAGTCCGCCGGGGCGTTCCTCGACCTGACGGCGCAGGACCTCCCAGACGTCGGCGAGTTCGGTGTCCGGCCGCCGCCGTACCGGGTCGTCCAGGACGGCCGCCGAGTGCACCCGGTCGGCGCGGAAGAGCTGGGGCTTCGCCCGCCGGTCGGCGACCAGGTACCAGATGCCCGCCTTGGCGACGAGGCCGTACGGGTCGACGGTGTAGGTCCGCGGCTCCTTCGTGTCGCTGTGCCGGTAGCGCAGTCTGAGGCGCCGGTCGGCGAAGACCGCGTCCTGCAACACGTCCAGGTCGACGGCCTTGTGCGGGCCGCCCTTCCAGCGCGTGGCGTCGACGAGGACGCGGCGGGAGGTGACCTCGGCGGCCGGGCGGTGCGGGGCGGGCAGCGCCGCCATCACCTTGCGCAGGGCCGAGCCGAGTGCCGCGTCCAGGCCGAGCGCCGCGTGCGCGCCCTGGGCGGCCAGGATGAACAGTGCCCGGGACTCGTCCGCGGTCAGGCCCGTGACGTCCGTACGGAACCCGGCGAGCAGCTCGATGCCGCCGTGCCGGCCGCGTTCGGCGTAGACCGGGACGCCGGAGGCCGACAGGGCCTCGACGTCCCGGTAGATGGTCCGCACGGACACCTCGAGCCGCTCGGCGAGTTCGTGCGCGGGTACCCGGCCGCGGGTCTGCAGGAGCAGCAGGATCGACAGCAGGCGGTCGGACTTCACGCCCTCAGAATCCCACCCGAGGGGCCATATCCCATCCGAGGGGCCGCATCCCACCCAAGGGGCCGCATCCCACCCAAGGGGCCGTCAGCCCGCCGTCACCCCAGCCTGACCCGTGCCAACTGCCGCGACTGTGCCACCAGCCGGTCCGCGCTGTCCCAGACCTCGGCGTCCTCCTCCAGGAAGCCGCCGGCGAGATTACGGGTGGTGATCGAGACACGCAGCGGGCCCGGCGCCGGGCGGGAACGGACATGCACGGTGAGTTCGACGGTCGGAACCCAGCCGGTCAGGCCCAGTTCGAAGGCGGTCGGCGGCAGCGCGTCGACCGCCAGCAGCAGCGAGAAGGGGTCGGCGTCACGGCCGTCGGCGAGTCCGAACCAGGCCCGCATCTCCCCCTTGCCGGACGGCGAACCGAGCGCCCAGCCCAAGGTGGACGGGTCCATCTTGACCATCAGCCGGTCGGCGATCGCCGAGCTGTCGGAGACGGGAGCGGGGCCGTCCTCGGGCCCGAAACACTGGTCCATCGGTGGGATCGCGGGCGGTTCGGCCGTCGTACGGACGTCGTCCGGCAGCGCGTCCAGGTCTCCGTACGAGGCGAGAACGCGGATGCGTTCGACTTCGCGGCCCTGGTCGTCGTACTGGAAGAGGGAGGCCTGGCCGGTCGACAGCGTGCGTCCGGTCCGTATGACGTCCGTGCGCACGACCGCCGGGCCGGGCCGGGACGCCGTCAGGTAGTGCGCCGAGATGGTGAACGGGTCGCAGTGCGGCAGGGCGTCCGCGAGTGCGCGGCCGAGGACGGCCAGCAGAAAGCCGCCGTTGACGGCGTCGAGGATCGTCCAGCCGGCGGAGAGGTCGATGTCGTAGACCCCGGGCTCGCGCCGGGTGACCGCGGTGTCCCGGTCGAACTCGCTGTCACCGATCGTGGCCCGCACGGTAGCTGCTTCTGACATGGCTGAACGGTACAACAGGAAACTACTAAGCGGTAGCTTTGGAGTCGGCAAAAGCCTCGGGGCCGAAAGCCTTGGCCGAAAGCCTTGATACAGGTGAGCCGCGGGCAATTTCTCGGTAAGTGTCCGTACTCGTCCGTCAACCCGAGTGAGCCGCCATGCCCTCTGTAAGGACATGAGCCTCACCGGGACGTCGTTCCTCTACACCCTGATCGCGCTGGCCGCCATGGCCCTCGTCCTGCCGCTCGCCCTGTGGTCGCGGATCCGGGGGCCGCAGGCCCTGCGCACCGTGGCCCGGGTGCTGATGCTGCTGTTCGCCCAGGGCACCGCCGTCGCCCTGGTCTTCGTGATGGTCAACAACGAGAACAATCTGTACGACAACTGGGCCGATCTGCTCGGCACCGGCGACCACGTCCAGCAGGCCGCGAACCTGGGCGCCGACGGCACCGGCGGCATCGCGCTGCGCCGGCTGCCCAAGGTCCGGCAGACGTTCACGCCGGCCGGCGGGCCCGGCATGCGGGCGGCCGGCGGCGTGCGCGTCACGCAGCTCAAGGGCCGGGTGTCGGGCGTGAACGCCGAGGTCTACGTCTGGCTGCCGCCGCAGTACGACGAACCCGCCTACCGGCACCACAAGTTCCCCGTGGTGGAGCTGCTGCCGGGCTATCCGGGCTCGGCGAAGGCCTGGTTCGGGGCGCTGCACGCCCACGAGCAGTTGCTGCCGCTGATGCGCGACGGCCGTATCGCGCCGTTCATCCTGGTCGCCCCGCGCACCAACCTGCTGGCCGGGGTGGACACCGGCTGCGCCAACATCCCGGGCACGGTGAACGCCGACAGCTGGCTCAGCATCGACGTGCCCACGATGGTCATGGACAACTTCCGCGCCGAGTCCGCGCCCGCGGGCTGGGCGGTCGCCGGGTACTCGGCGGGCGCGCACTGCGCGACGAAGCTGGCCGTCGCCCACCCCGGCCGCTACCGGGCCGCGATCAGCCTGTCCGGCTACAACGACCCGATCGGCGAACGCGATTCGCTGGCCGCGCAGAACCCCGTGCTCCGCAACGCCAACAACCCACTCCTGCTGCTGCGCGAGGCCCGCACCCCGCCCCGGATCGCCCTGTACCTCTCCGGCCAGCCGCACGACGGCTACGAGGCGGGCGTGGCCCTCGAACAGAGCGCGAAGGCGCCGACGACCGTACACGTCGTCTACATCCCGAGGAGCGCGGGCGGGCACACCATGGCGCTGTGGCGGCCGCAGGTGGTCCCTGCGTTCCGTTGGCTGACCGAGGAGATGGGGCAGCTCCGCCCACGGACCGGCGCTACTCCTCCGACACCGTCGACCGCCGGTTCCACGCACGCGGCGCTCGCCAGTGGAACCGCATGGCGAGCAGGCGCAGGACGAAGGCGGTGACGACCGCGGTGGAACCGCATGGCGAGCAGGCGCAGGACGAAGGCGGTGACGACCGCGAGCGCGCCGGTGACCTCGGCGAGGACGGCGATGCGGGGCCCCGCCTTGCAAGGCAAGGCGGGGCTGGGGGGCTGGGTTACTTGTCTCCGGGTTCCTTGGAGGGAGCCTCGGTTTCCTTGGAGGAGGCCTCAGCCTTGTTCTCGGCGGACTCGTCAGTGGACTCCCCTGAGGACGTCGCAGGCGCCTCACCAACCTCCGCCGCCACAGCCGCCGACGTCTCCGCCGACTCCGCCAGCACCTCGTCCGCCACGAGCGCGGCCGCCTCCTTGGCGGCGGTGATCAGCACCGTGTCCTGCGGGGCCTGGTCCTCGAAGTTCTCCGGGTGGTGGCAGGCGACCTGCTGGCCGGGCTTCAGCTCGATCAGCGGCGGCTCGGTCGTCCTGCAGGTCTCCGTCGCCTTCCAGCACCGGGTGTGGAAGCGGCAGCCGCTCGGCGGGGAGATCGGCGAGGGCACGTCGCCCTTGAGCAGGATGCGCTCGCTCTTGGCCGACTTGCGGCGCGGGTCCGGGATCGGGACCGCCGACATCAACGCCTTGGTGTACGGGTGCATCGGCGCCCGGTACAGCGACTCGCGGTCGGCCAGCTCGACGATCTTGCCGAGGTACATCACCGCGATCCGGTCCGAGACGTGCCGGACGACCGAGAGGTCGTGCGCGATGATCACGTACGTCAGGCCCAGCTCCTGCTGGAGGTCGTCCAGCAGGTTCACCACCTGCGCCTGGATCGACACGTCGAGCGCGGAGACCGGCTCGTCGGCCACCACGAGCTTCGGGTTGAGCGCGAGCGCGCGGGCGATGCCGATGCGCTGGCGCTGGCCGCCGGAGAACTCGTGCGGATAGCGGTTGTAGTGCTCGGGGTTGAGGCCGACCACCGACAGCAGGCGCTGGACCTCCTTCTTGATGCCGCCCTCGGGCGAGACGCCCTGCAGCCGGAAGGGGGCGCCGACAATGGTGCCGATGGTGTGACGCGGGTTCAGCGACGAGTACGGGTCCTGGAAGATCATCTGCATATCGCGGCGCATCGGACGCATGCCCGCCACACCGAGGTGCGTGATGTCCCTGCCCTCGAACTCGACCTTGCCGCCAGTCGGTTCGAGGAGCCGGGTGATCAGCCGGCCCATCGTGGACTTGCCGCAGCCGGACTCACCCACGACGCCGAGCGTCTCGCCGGACTTCACCTCGAAGTCGATGCCGTCGACCGCGTGCACCGCGCCGACCTGCCGCTGGAGCAGGCCCTTCTTGATCGGGAAGTGCTTCTGGAGCCCGGTCACCTTCAGCAGGATCTCGCCGGGGGCGGCGTCCTTGGTGAGGGTGGCCGCGCCTGAGGCCTTCGCCTCGGTGCCGTCGCTCTTCGCGGGAGTGGTCACGACTGTGTCCTTGGAGTTCTCGCTCACAGCTTCGGCGCAATCTCTTCGGTCCAGATGCGCTCCCGCTGCTCCTGGGTCATGTGGCAGGCGGCCCAGTGCTTGCTGCCGACTTCGGTCAGCTCGGGGCGGATCGTGCGGGTGACGTCGTCCTTCGGGATGTCGGCGTACGGGCAGCGCGGGTTGAAGGCGCAGCCGGACGGGATGTTGATCAGCGAGGGCGGGGAGCCCTTGACCGGGATCAGGCGCTCCTGCTGCTCGCGGTCCAGCCGCGGCATCGAGCCGAGCAGGCCCCAGGTGTAGGGGTGGCGGGGCTCGTAGAACACCTTCTCGGCCGGGCCGCGCTCCACGCAACGGCCGCCGTACATCACCAGGATGTCGTCGGCGAGCTCGGCGACGACGCCCAGGTCGTGGGTGATGATGATGACCGCCGAGCCGAACTCCTTCTGCAGGTCCCGGATCAGGTCGAGGATCTGCGCCTGGACGGTGACGTCGAGGGCGGTCGTCGGCTCGTCCGCGATGAGCAGCTCGGGGTTGTTGACCAGCGACATCGCGATCATCGCGCGCTGGCGCATACCGCCGGAGAACTCGTGCGGGTAGCTGTCGACGCGCTTGTCCGGCTGCGGGATGCCGACGCGGTCGAGCATCTCCACGGCACGGCGCTTGGCCGTCTTCTTGTCCACGTTGTGGTGGATGCGGTACGCCTCCACGATCTGCTGGCCGATCGTGTAGTACGGGTGCAGCGCGGACAGCGGGTCCTGGAAGATCATCGACATCTCGCGGCCACGCAGCTTGCGCACGTAGTCCGAGTCGGCGGTCAGCAGCTCGGTGCCGTCCAGCCAGATCTCGCCGGAGATCTGCGCCTTGCGCTTGCCGTACTGGCCGGCGGTGTGCAGGCCCATGATGCCGAGCGAGGTCACCGACTTGCCGGAGCCCGACTCGCCCACGATGCCGAGGGTCTTGCCCTTCTCCAGCTGGAAGCTGAGCCCGTCGACGGACTTGACCAGGCCGTCGTCGGTCGGGAAGTGCACCTTCAGGTCGCGTACTTCGAGGAAGGCGGTCGGAGCGGGCGAGGTGCCGGTGGGCTCCCCCACGGCCGCTCCGCTCTTGCTGAGTTCGGTCATGCGAGCCTCACTCGGGGGTCGATCACGGCGTACAGGACGTCCACCACGAGGTTGGCGATCAGCACCGCGAGAGAAGTGATCAGGGTGACGCCCAGGATGATGGGCAGGTCCTGGTTTTTGATGGCGTCCAGCACGGCCTCGCCGAGGCCGGGGAGGTTGAACGTGGACTCGGTCAGGATCGCGCCGCCGATGAGGGCACCGAGGTCCATGCCGAGCATGGTCAGGATGGGCGTCATCGTCGAGCGCATGGCGTGCTTGCCGATGACGGTCTGCTCCTTGAGGCCCTTGGCGCGGGCGGTGCGGATGTAGTCCTCGCCGAGGATCTCCAGCATGGTGGCGCGGGTGATGCGCGCGTACATCGCCGCGTACAGGAAGGCCAGCGTGATCCACGGCAGGATCATGCCGCCGAACCAGCCGGTGAAGCTCTCCGCCAAAGGCTTGTACTGACCGTCGAACCAGTCCAGCCCGAAGACGAAGATCGACAGGGAGAGCATGCCGGTGAAGTAGATGGGCAGGGAGACACCCGACAGCGCGACGACCATCGCGCCGCGGTCCCAGATGCTGCCCCGCTTGAGCGCGGAGAGCACACCCGCCGCGATGCCGAAGATCAGCCACAGCACGGCGGCGCCGAGCGCGAGACCCAGGGTCACCGGGAAGCGGTCGGTCAGCACCGGCCAGACGGCCTGTTCGCTGCGGAAGGAATAGCCGAAGCACGGCGCGGAGCAGTGGTTGACGTCGCCGCCGGCCGCGTAGGTACGGCCCGCGAAGATGCCCTTGAAGAACTCCCAGGCCTGGGCGTAGATCGGGTCGCCGAGCCCGAGCTTCTGCCGCACCGCCTCGACGGCGGCGGGGTCGGCCTGCTTGCCCACGAAGCTCGAGGCGATGTCGACGCCCGCCCACTTGGGGACGAGGAAGAAGATGCCGAAGACCACCAGGATGATGACCACGAGCATCACTGCGGCGGCGAACAACCGCCTGATGAGGTAAGCGAGCACAGCTCTCGGCCCGCTGCGGACCACGGGCCACCGGAGGTCGTCCGGTGGCCCGCGATCACGCCGCGCCGGCCTTCACCTGCCTTTCGTGCCGTACGGCGGGTGTGCCGGTTATCAGGTCGTGGACTTCAGGCCGAGGTTGACGAAGTCGTACATACCGCTGTAGCCGTCGGTCGTGTACACGTTCGCCAGTCGGTCCGAGCGCCAGTTGATGAACTTCTCGAAGACGAAGGGCAGGTAGTAGGCGCCCTCCATGACCTTGTGGTTGATCTCCGTAGCGATCTTGGTCTTGCCGGCGTCGTCCAGCGTGGTGACGTAGTCGTCGAACAGGCCGTCGATCGCCTTGTCCTTGATCAGGGCGAAGTTGTTGTTACCGCTCTCCAGGATGTACTTGCTGTCCCACAGCGGCATACCGAAGCCCTGGACGGTCGGGAAGTCCGGGCCCCAGCCCATGATGATGATGCCGTAGCCCTTCTTCTTCACGTTCTCGGGGCTGCCGATGATGCCGGAGGTCTGCGAACCGTCGAACTGGTCGATCTCGGCGTTGATGCCGATCTTCTTCAGCGACGCCTGCAGGGACTGGGCGGTGGCCACCTCGACCGGCTTGTTGTTGCGGACGGCGATGGTGGTGGAGAAGCCGTTCGGCTTGCCGCAGGCCTTCAGCGCTTCCTTGGCCTTGGCGACGTTGCCCTTCTTGTTGGCGCCGGCCATCTCGTACGGGTCGTACTTCTGACCCTCGGCACCCGCCACGGACGGCGGCAGCATGTTGGTGCCGATGTCACCACCGGCGATCGGGCCGCCGCGCGCGGTCTGCAGCGACACGTGGTCGGCGCCGTAGATCACGGCCTTGCGGCACTCGATGTTGTCGAACGGCGCGACGCTCTGCGGGAAGGTCGCGTAGCGGATGTAGCCGGAGACCGGGTTGTCCAGGTTGCCCTTGTGCTGCTTGAGGGCGGTGGTGCGGCCCTGCGGCGACAGGCCGGTCTGGTTGAGGTCGAGGTCCAGGTCACCGTTGAGCAGACGCTGGTCCAGCTGGTTGGCGTCCGAGAAGAACTGGACGGTGATCTTGTCCGGGTAGGCCTTGCGGATCGGGTCCGAGGCCTGCTTCCACTCGGTGTTGCGGACCAGGGTCAGGTCCTTGCCCGGGCTGTACGACTGGAACTTGTACGGGCCGGAGGAGAACGGCTTCAGACCGTACTTGGACTTGGTGTCCTTGTCCTGGCGGACCGGGGACGCGGAGATCAGGCCCAGCATCTCCTCGAAGTCCGAGTTGGCGGCCGGCAGCTTGAAGACGATGGTCTTGTCGTCCGGCGTCTCGATCGCCTTCAGACCCAGCTTGTCCGGGGAGGTGTCCTTGTACGGGCCCTTGTACTCGCCCTTCGGGTCCAGCACGTCCTTCAGGTAGACCGGGCCGCCGGAGAGCACGTCCTGCGCCCAGACGCGCTCGATGCCGTACTTGACGTCCTTGGACGTGATCGGCTTGCCGTCCTCCCACGTGATGCCGTCACGCAGGGTGTACGTGTAGGTCTTGCCGTCGTCGGTGACCTTGGCGAGACCGGTGGCGAGGTCCGGGGTCAGCTCGGCGCCGGCCTTTCCGGGCTCCGTCTTGTTCGTGACGAGCTGGCGGCTGTAGTAGCGCGCGAAGTTCCACATCATGCCGTAGTAGCCGCGCGTGGTGTCCCACGAGTCGGCGTCCTGGGCACCACCGAACTTCAGCGTGCCGCCCTTCTTGGCCAGGTCGGCCTGGGCGACCTTGTTGTTCGCGGCGTCGAAACCGGCCGCGCCCGTCTTCGAGCCGCCGTCGCTGTCACCGCCGCCGCACGCCGCCGTGGTCAGCAGCGCGGCGACCGCGGCGACAGCGGCCCATGCCTGCTTTCGCCGCCCTGAGGTGCGTTGGGTAGTCACGATCTCGGATCCTCCGGATTTGATGAGAGACCCCGTGTGTAGGTGCCACGGGACACTTGTGGTACGGCAGTTCAGCGGGAGGCCTTCGGGTCCAGCGCGTCGCGCACGCCGTCGCCGAAAAGGTTGAAGGCAAGAACGGTGATGAAGATCGCCACGCCCGGGACCACCATGTACATGGGGTCCGACTCGTAGTAGTCGATCGCGCTCGAAAGCATCTGCCCCCAGGAGGACGTGGGCGGCTTGACGCCCACGCCCAGGAAGCTGAGTGCCGCCTCGGTGAGGATGTTGGTGGGGATCATCATCGTCGTGTACACGATGATCGGCGCGACCAGGTTGGGCAGCAGTTCCTTGAACAGGATGTACAGCCGCCCGGCGCCCAGCGAGCGGGCCGCCTCGACGTACTCCCGCTCACGCAGGGAGAGCGTCTGGCCGCGCACCACGCGTCCGATGTAGGGCCAGCCGAAGAAACCGATGACCAGGATCATCACGAACACGCGCACGGACGAGCCGGTCAGTCCCAGCATCTCGTTCGGCATGACGGAGACCAGCGCGATGATGAACAGCAGCTGCGGGAAGGCCAGCAGACCGTCCATCACACGGCTGATGACGGAGTCGACCCAGCCGCCGAAGAAGCCGGCGAGCACGCCCAGGATCGTGCCGAGGATGACGGCGACGATCGCGGACAGGAAGCCGACCAGCAGGGAGATCCGGGCGCCGTAGAGGATGCGGGCGAAGATGTCGCGGCCGTTGACCGGCTCGACCCCCAGCCAGTGTTCGCCGCTGACCCCGCCCAGGGACCCCGTGGGCGTGCCGAACAGCGGGTCGATCAGTTCCTCGTGATAGGCGTCCGGGTCCTGCCCGTACAGGTTGGTGATCACGGGCGCGAGCAGCGCGACAACGACGAGGAACAGCACCACGGCGCCGCCCGCGAGGGCGAGTTTGTCCCGTTTCAGGCGCTCCCAGGCGATCCGGCCCAGGGAGCGACCCTGCACGGCCTTCTCGCCGGCGGTGGCAACCGCCGCTTCCTCGGCAGCACTCGGGGCCGCTTCCGCGGTCGGCTCGTGCAATGGTGCCGTCATCTGGCAGGGACCCCTCTTCTCAACCGGCGGTAGCCGGCCCGCACTTGCCGCTGTGGCGGCGTGATCAGTCCGTCGTACACAGGGGCGAACACCCCTGGTGCGGGAGTCTTCAACGCTTTGGCGATCTGTTGCCAGACTTGGCGGTGAAAGGATGCATAAACGTGATGCGGGTAGGAGGCTTCCGTTATCCGGACAGCGGGTAACGGGGGGCGGACGCGGGCCAGCTGGGACATTTGTGGGCAGTGGAGGATCATACGCCCTGATCTACGCGCGAAGACATCCGGGGGCCGGAGTTGGCCTCCAACGCCGGAGGAGCCGTTCGGTCAGAAGCCGCCGCGGGCCTGCGGATAGCCGTAGCCCGCCGCCGGGGCCTGCACCGGGGAGGCGGGAGCGGCCGGGGCTGCCGGCGCCCCGTGGGCCTCACGGTCGTAGAAGGGACGGGCGTTGGCCCGCATCCAGAGCGCGACCGGGTCGTACTCGTCGGACATCGCCACGGTCGAGACCGGCAGCCCGTCCGGGACGGCGCCGATGGACTGCTGCATCATCGCGCGCACCGAGTCGACGGCCGGCGGGCTGGTGTCGTACACATCCAGCCCGATGGCCAGATACGGCGCCCCGAGCGCCGGCTGCACCCAGGCGCGGCGCAGTGCGCGGACCGCCGGGGTGCGGTGGGCGTTCTGCGCGAGCAGGGCGTAGAACTGCGGGATCTCGATGCCGGGCTCGGACAGCCGCAGGGGCCCGGCGGGCTGGCGCTCCAGGCCGGTGGCGATACGACGCAGATCGAGCCAGGGGATGCCGACGCCGCCGCCCGGGGCGTGCGGGTTCAGCCAGAGGCCGTAGTGGTCGGGGTAGAGGGTGCGGGCGACGTCGACCCCGTCGACCACCTCGTACGAGCGGTTCCAGCCGCTGGCGGAGAGTTCCTGGGCGGAGGTGACGCACGGGGCGTAGCCGTAGCCGTCCACTTCCATGTTCCCGTACTGGGCGTCGGGGGAGCCTGCCTGGCCGTGCCACAGGAGCATCCAGACCTGGCCGGAGGAGGGGGTCGCGAGGGCGCGCAGAAGTGCCTCATAGGCGTCGTAGCGCCCAGGCGTCACTTGGCGCAGCATGTGCTCGACCTGTCCGGCCGCGATGCCGCTGGCGCTCACCTGTACCGCCCCTTCTGGAAGTTGCCCCGGATTATGACACCAGCTTAAGTGGCTCTGCCGACAGCAGGGTGCCTAAGAACTCGGGGCTTGTGGTTCGTCGGCGAGTGCGGGTTCATCGTGGTTGATCGCGCCCACGCGGCGAAGCCGCCTATCGATACAGCCCCGCGCCCCTGGGTTGGCTGCCCCTAGCGGAGTTTTCTAGTAACCGCTCGTGTAGAAGGGCCGTACCTGCTCTCGCATCCAGTGGCACACCGGGTCGTCCGCCACGTCCAGGAGGACCAGGTTGACCGGCCACTGGAGGGGGGTCCTGCCCAGGGCTCGGGACAGGGCCTCCATCGGGAGGGCGCGTATGTCTCCCTCCCACTGGGAGAGTTCCACGCCCACGAACATGACCGGGTCGGCCGTCTCGATGGCGGCGAGGCAGCGGCGGGCCGTCCGTACCACGCCCGTCTCGGCGAACTCGGCCGAGGCCGCGGACAGGAAGTCGATCGGGTCGTCCTGCCAGTCGGGTTCGTAGAGCTTGACCCGGCCGCCGCTGGTGGGTCCGTCCAGCGGGGTCCGGCCGACGCGGCACAACTCGGCGACGGCCGCCGGGGGGAGCGGGACGCCGAGCACGCCGTCCGGGTTCACCGCGATGCCCACCTGCGGCGGCAGACCGCGCGCGAACTCCACGGCGGGGGCGATGGTGTACGACATGTGCGCGCCGGCGACCTGGCGGAACTGCTCCTCGGAGCTGAACACCGGCACATACGCCTGGCCCTCGATCTCCAGCGTGGGCAGGTCGAGCGGACCGTTGTGCGGGCCGCCGCCCTCGGGCAGCGGGACCCAGACGAAGCTGCGGCCGAGCACCTCGATGATCCGCCCCCCGGCTCCGGGGATGCCGAGGGAGGCGGAGAGCACCTCCTCCAGTTCGTTGCCGGGCCATCCGCCGTGCGAATGGGGGTGCGCCTGGGTGGGAAAGTCCGCGGGGAGATCCGCTGGGAAATCCATCTGTCTGACCGCCTGCTGTGAACCGCTGCTGTGGCTGGAAAGGCTAGCGTGCGGCCCGGATGGTGTTCAGCCTGTGAAGCCGATCCGGCGCAGTACGTTCGCCGCGTCCCGGTCGATCAGGATCGCCGAGCCGCAGCCCGGGGGCAGGTCGCCCTTCTCCACGGAGCTGATCAGGCGGGCGGCCGCGCCGCGGTGGCGCTGGAACGCGTACCGCGAGACGCCGCGGCCGCGCTCGCGCTGGCCGGCCAGGGCGGTGTCGGGGGCGACGTCGAGCAGCAGCAGGTGCAGGGTGCCGCCCCGGCGGCGGGCCTCGCGGGCCAGCCAGCCCCGCACCCAGGCCTGCGTACCGCAGTCGTGCACGACGACCCCCTCGCCGGAGCGCAGGGCGCGGCGCAGGCCGGCGTAGTGCGCGAGGCGGACCAGGGGGCGGTAGACCGCGTACGGCAGGAGGCGGGGCATCCTCGCGTCCCAGCGGTCGCGGGTGTCCTGGGAGTCGATGCGCAGGCCCTTGACCGTGCGCCGCATCAGCGTGGACTTGCCGCTGCCGGGCAGGCCGGTGATCACGACGAGGTCCTGAGGGCCGAAGAGCAGGGCATGGGGGCTGTGGCCGTCTCGCTCGCGCAGGTCGCGGACGACGGGTGCGGTGATCGGGCCGCAGGCCTCCTTGGCCGGGACCGTCGGCTGCTGGGGCAGCGCGAGGGCCGAGGTGGTCGCGTACGCCGTGGTCCTGTTCACCGTGGTCGTCCTCCCTGGGGTGGTCACGAGTCCCATCCCCGTCGAGTGTAAAGAGAAGGTAATGCGCGGCGTCTCTCATTTCCGTCCGTTTACCGCAACAAGCCTGCTACAGCGTGCTGTGCCTCACTATGAAGCCTGTGCGGCCGCTGTGGGACGCAGGAGATGGCTCCCCCTGCCGCGCCGGACCGATGCGTGCAATGATGTCCGCGCCAACTGCATACCGGCCGCTTGAATCCGCGCGGGAGAGTTCCGGGTCGTACGTTTGTCGTACGGATGCCCGGGCGCCGAAGGAGCAAGTCCCTCCCTTGAATCTCTCAGGCCCCGTTACCGCGCGGGCGAGGCACATCTGAAAAGCGGGCCGCTGCGACAGTGGCTCCACCCAAGGTGCAAGTCATGACCACCGTTTCGGTGGGGTCGTGACGAACCTCTCAGGTTCCGATGACAGATGGGGAGGAACGACCTCGCCGTCATGCCTTGGGAGACGACCGACCGATGAGCAGCACCGAACCCGCAGAAGCCGCAGAAAAGCGTCATACCGCCCTCGACGCCGTGCACCGCGCGCTCGGCGCGACGATGACCGACTTCGCCGGCTGGGACATGCCCCTGCGCTACGGCTCCGAGCGCGACGAGCACAACGCCGTACGCGGCGCGGCCGGGCTCTTCGACCTCTCGCACATGGGCGAGATCACGGTGACCGGTCCTGAGGCGGCCGCCCTGCTGGACTACGCCCTGGTCGGGAACATCGGAGGCGTGAAGGTGGGCCGCGCCCGCTACACCATGATTTGCCGCCCCGACGGCGGCATCCTCGACGACCTGATCGTCTACCGCCTCGCCGAGACCGAATACATGGTCGTCGCCAACGCCTCCAACGCCCAGGTGGTGCTGGACGCGCTTGTGGAGCGTTCCGCCGGCTTCGACGCAGAGGTGCGCGACGACCGGGACGCGTACGCGCTGATCGCCGTCCAGGGGCCCGAGTCCCCCGGCATCCTGAAGTCGCTCACCGACGCCGACCTCGACGGCCTGAAGTACTACGCGGGCCTGCCCGGCACGGTCGCCGGCGTCCCGGCCCTCATCGCGCGCACCGGCTACACCGGCGAGGACGGCTTCGAGCTGTTCGTCGCCCCGGCCGACGCGGAGAAGCTGTGGCAGGCGCTGACCGAGGCGGGCGCCCCGGCCGGGCTCGTCCCCTGCGGGCTGTCCTGCCGGGACACCCTGCGCCTGGAGGCGGGCATGCCGCTGTACGGGCACGAGCTCAGCACTTCCTTGACGCCCTTCGACGCCGGTCTCGGCCGGGTGGTGAAGTTCGAGAAGGAGGGCGACTTCGTGGGCCGCGAGGCCCTGCGGGAGGCCGCCGCCCGCTCGGAGAAGAACCCTCCGCGCGTCCTCGTCGGCCTGATCGCCGAGGGCCGCCGCGTCCCGCGCGCCGGGTACGCGGTCGTCGCCGACGGCGACGTGATCGGCGAGGTCACCTCCGGCGCCCCCTCCCCCACGCTGGGCAAGCCGATCGCCATGGCGTACGTCGACGCCGCGCACGCGGCACCGGGTACGCCGGGTGTCGGTGTGGACATCCGGGGCAGTCACGAGCCGTACGAGGTCGTGGCGCTGCCGTTCTACAAGCGCCGGAAGTAGACACTGAGCCACGCGGACCGTGCGTGATCCTCCGCATGTTTCCGCTGCTCACGCACGTTTCCAGCAGTCCCCCATTCGCCAGCACTCCCCCGCGTACAGGAGAATTCAGGCCATGAGCAACCCCCAGCAGCTGCGCTACAGCAAGGAGCACGAGTGGCTGTCGGCCGCCGAGGACGGCGTCTCGACGGTCGGCATCACGGAGCACGCGGCCAACGCGCTCGGCGACGTGGTCTTCGTCCAGCTCCCGGAGGTCGGTGACACCGTGTCCGCGGGCGAGACCTGCGGCGAGCTGGAGTCGACCAAGTCGGTCAGCGACCTGTACGCCCCGGTGTCCGGTGAGGTCACCGAGGTCAACGAGGACGTGGTGAACGACCCGTCACTGGTGAACTCCGCCCCCTTCGAGGGCGGCTGGCTGTTCAAGGTCCGCGTCACCGAGGAGCCGGCCGACCTGCTCTCCGCCGACGAGTACACCGCCTTTTCCGCCGGCTGAGGAGTCGTACACCCGATGTCCGTTCTGAACACGCCCCTGCACGAGCTCGACCCGGAGGTCGCCGCCGCGGTCGACGCCGAGCTGCACCGCCAGCAGTCCACCCTCGAGATGATCGCCTCCGAGAACTTCGCGCCGGTCGCGGTCATGGAGGCGCAGGGCACGGTCCTCACCAACAAGTACGCCGAGGGCTACCCGGGCCGCCGCTACTACGGCGGCTGCGAGCACGTCGACGTCGCCGAGCAGATCGCGATCGACCGGGTCAAGCACCTGTTCGGCGCCGAGTACGCCAACGTGCAGCCCCACTCGGGCGCCTCCGCCAACCAGGCCGCCCTGTTCGCGCTGGCCAAGCCGGGCGACACCATCCTCGGCCTGGACCTGGCGCACGGCGGTCACCTGACCCACGGGATGCGGCTGAACTTCTCCGGCAAGCAGTTCCAGGTGGTGCCCTACCACGTGGACTCCGAGACCGGCCTGGTGGACATGGCCGAGGTGGAGCGGCTGGCCAAGGAGCACCGGCCGAAGGTGATCATCGCGGGCTGGTCGGCGTACCCGCGGCAGCTGGACTTCGCCGAGTTCCGCCGGATCGCCGACGAGGTCGAGGCCTACCTGTGGGTCGACATGGCGCACTTCGCGGGCCTGGTCGCGGCCGGTCTCCACCCGAACCCGGTGGAGTACGCGGACGTCGTCACATCCACCACGCACAAGACGCTGGGCGGCCCGCGCGGCGGCATCATCCTGGCGAAGAAGGACTTCGCGAAGAAGCTCAACTCGTCCGTCTTCCCGGGCTTCCAGGGCGGTCCCCTGGAGCACGTGATCGCGGCCAAGGCAGTTTCCTTCAAGGTCGCGGCGAGTGAGGACTTCAAGGAACGTCAGCGCCGTACGGTCGAGGGCGCGCGGATCCTCGCCGAGCGGCTGACGGCGCCGGACGCCCGCGAGGCCGGGGTCAACGTCCTGTCCGGCGGCACGGACGTCCACCTGATCCTGGTCGACCTGCGCGAGTCCGAGCTGGACGGGCAGCAGGCCGAGGACCGCCTCCACGAGGTCGGCATCACGGTCAACCGCAACGCCGTCCCGAACGACCCGCGGCCCCCGATGGTCACCTCGGGCCTGCGCATCGGCACGCCCGCCCTCGCCACCCGCGGCTTCACGGCCGAGGACTTCGCCGAGGTCGCGGACGTCATCGCGGAGGCGCTGAAGCCGTCGTACGACGTAGAGGCGCTCAAGACCCGGGTCAAGGCGCTGGCGGACAAGCACCCGCTGTACCCCGGTCTGAACAAGTAGTTCCTTTTCGTGGGGTGCCCCGCACACTCGTACGTGTGCGGGGCACCCCACCTCCTGCACCACCCCGTCCTGAGGAGTCCCCGTGGCCATCTCGGTCTTCGACCTGTTCTCGATCGGCATCGGCCCGTCCAGCTCCCACACGGTCGGCCCGATGCGCGCGGCCCGTATGTTCGCCCGCCGGCTGCGGGGCGAGGACCTGCTGCCCTCCGTCGCGTCCGTACGGTCCGAGCTCTACGGCTCCCTGGGCGCGACCGGACACGGCCACGGCACCCCGAAGGCCGTGCTGCTCGGCCTGGAGGGCGCCTCACCGCGCACGGTGGACGTGGAAACGGCGGACGAACGGGTCGAGGGCATCAAGGAGTCGGGCCGTCTCCGCCTCCTCGGCGAGCACGAGATCCCGTTCACCTTCGACGACGACCTGATCCTGCACCGCCGTAAGGCACTCCCCTACCACGCGAACGGCATGACCCTGTGGGCGTACGACGCGGCGGGCGCCGAGCTGCTCACGAAGACGTACTACTCGGTCGGCGGCGGCTTCGTCGTCGACGAGGACGCGGTGGGCGCGGACCGCATCAAGCTGGACGACACGGTCCTGAAGTACCCCTTCCGCACGGGCGACGAGCTGCTGCGCCTGACGAAGGAGACGGGCCTGTCGATCTCCGCGCTGATGCTGGAGAACGAGCGTGCCTGGCGCACGGAGGACGAGATCCGCGAAGGCCTGCTGGAGATCTGGCGCGTGATGCGGGCCTGCGTGTCACGCGGCATGTCCCGCGAGGGCATCCTGCCGGGGGGCCTGAAGGTGCGCCGCAGGGCGGCGGTCTCCGCCCGCCAACTCCGCGCGGACGGCGACCCGTTGGCGCACGCGATGGAGTGGATCACGCTCTACGCGATGGCGGTGAACGAGGAGAACGCGGCGGGCGGCCGGGTGGTGACGGCTCCGACGAACGGCGCGGCGGGCATCATCCCCGCGGTCCTGCACTACTACATCAACTTCGTGCCGGGGGCGGACGAGGACGGGGTGGTGAGGTTTCTGTTGGCCGCCGGAGCGATCGGCATGCTCTTCAAGGAGAACGCCTCCATCTCCGGCGCCGAGGTCGGCTGCCAGGGCGAGGTCGGCTCGGCCTGCTCCATGGCGGCGGGCGCGCTGGCGGAGGTACTGGGCGGCTCTCCGGAACAGGTCGAGAACGCCGCCGAGATCGGCATGGAACACAACCTCGGCCTGACCTGCGACCCGGTCGGCGGCCTCGTCCAGATCCCCTGCATCGAACGCAACGGCATGGCCGCGGTGAAGGCGGTCACGGCCGCGCGGATGGCGATGCGCGGCGACGGCTCGCACAAGGTGTCCCTGGACAAGGTCATCAAGACGATGAAGGACACCGGCGCGGACATGAGCGTGAAGTACAAGGAGACGGCGCGGGGCGGGCTGGCGGTGAACATCATCGAGTGCTGACCGCCGTGGGCGTGCCTGACCCGATTCCGCGGCCACCCGAAGGTGGCGTTTACACGTGACCGCCGGATCACCCGTGCCACGGTGGGGCATACAACAACTCCCGTCCCCCCACAGTTCCTTCAGGGAGGCCTCATGTTGCGCGGCATCGACGTGAGCTCGTACCAGTCCTCCACCTACGACACCGACGGCCTCTCCTTCGTCTTCGTCAAGGCGACGGAGGGCCGTTCGTACGTCAACCCCAAACTCGCCGCCCAGACGAAGAGAGCCCGCGAGGCCGACATGGTCGTCGGCTTCTACCACTTCCTCTGGCCCGGCAACCTCACGGCCCAGGCCGAGTACTTCGTCGGCAAGGCCCCGGACAGACCGGGCGACATCCTCGCCGTCGACTGGGAGACGACCGGCGAGGGGACGCACGCGAGCAACGCCGAGAAGGACCGCTTCATCCGGAAGGTGAAGGAACTGCGGCCGGACAACCGGGTCGTGCTCTATTGCAACCGCAACTACTGGCTCACTGTCGACACGACCTCCTACGCAGGCGACGGCCTATGGATCGCCGACTACGTCACCGCGGGCAAGCCCCGCATCAAGGCGAAGTGGCGTTTTCACCAGTACACCGACGATCCGCTGGACAAGAACGTGGCCGACTTCGAGAGCAAGGCCGCGCTGCGCACATGGGCCCGGGCCGCCTGACAGCTCATCCGGCCCGTTCGGCCCGGCGTCGCACTCCCGTCAACAGGCGGCGCATGCCGTTCGCGTGGAAGCCGGTGGTGATGACGAGCCGGCGGTAGAGGGTGCCCGTCAGGCCGGGGAAGGTGGCTCGGGTTTCCGCTCGTAGATGGGTGCGGCCCGGGGTGGGTTCCTCGATGCGGAAAGTCAGGGTGTAGGCCGAGAAGCGGTGCGAGCCCCGCAGGACAAGGGTGCGGGCCCGGTCCGCGGTGACCACCCGGAAGCCGGGCAGCGTCGAGCCCTCGGCCAGGGGGCGAGGGCCCGACGACGTGCGGTCGTGGCAACCGACCAAGCGGGCGTAGCGGGTGGCGGTCGGGCCGGCGAAGGAGTCGTCCAGGGTGTCGGAGAGGGCATGCCAGACGGCGTCGGGTGGCGCGGCGACGTCCGTGGGGTGCTCGTCGACGTGAGGCAGAGCGTCGTACCGCACCCCGGCCTCCCCCCTGCGGCCCGTCCAGCCGTCGACAGCAACCGTACGGAAGCGGGCTGTTCGCCGCCATGGCCGGACGGGCCGCAGAATGCCACGTCACTTTGGCGTCTTGCCGGCAACGGCGATGCGGTGAGGGAACTCCCGCGCACCGCATGACAAAGGGGCGCCCGCCGGAAACCCCGTCTGGGCGCCCCTTCCGGGTGCGTCACTTGTTCAGGTACGTCCAGAACTCGTCGAACGACATCAGCTTGTCGCCGTCGAGGTCGCGGGAGGCGATGATCGCCTCGGCCACGGACTCGGTGACGTTCCAGTCGCCCCCCTGGGCCAGGGCGGTCTTGAACTCGGCGGGGGTGATGAGGCCGTCACCGTCCGCGTCGATCCGTTCGAACTGCTTGCGTGCTTCCTCGATGTCCGCCACCGATCCGCCCCTTTTTGTCTCGTGTTGCTGTGTTGCTCGCGCCTGGTCGGCTTCCTGACGAAGGTCAGATTAGCTGCCCGCCTTCGCTTCCAGCGCGGCGACCACCCATCCGAACTCCTCCCGGCGGGCCACCTCCGGCCCCTGCCCCTTCACGGTGGCCAGCAGCTCTCGGTAGCGGGCGACCTTGTCGTTCGTGGTGGACCTCAGGCGTTCGAGTACGGCGGCCGGGTCGGCGTCGCCCAGCAGGTCCCCCAGGATCCGCTCCGCCTCCGGCGACCCGGGCGCGATGCCCTGCTCCCGTGCCTCGGCCGCCAGCTGCACCAGCCGCCGGGCGAACCACATCGACGCCCCGACGGGGGTCTCGGGCCCACGGCCGGCCGCGTTGAACTCGGCCACCTTGCGCATGTGCGCCCGGAACTGAGGGTCCTGCAACATCTCGGCCAGCTCCACCCAGGCGTCCACCTGCTCGGGCGTCGGCTCGTCCGGCAGGTCCACGGCCATGCTCCGCATCCGCTCGCGGATCACGGGGTCCGCCGTGTCCAGTCCGTGGAACATCTCGTCCACGAACTCCTCCAGGATCCGCCTGCGCTCGGCGGCCGACAGCCGCGCCAACTTGTTCATCAGGGTCATCTCCTCCGCGGTCGAGCCGCGTCGCGCCACGGTCGACAGCACCGCACGGGTCACCTTCAGGGACCGGATCTGCGCGTCCAACGCCGCCACGTGCGCGGCCGCGACCGACGCCACGTCCTTCTCGCCGCTGACGACCTTGCGTACGTCCTCCAGCCCCAGGCCCAGTTCGCGCAAGGTACGGATCAGTTCCAGACGGGCGACGGACTCGGCGTCGTACAGCCGGTAGCCTCCCGTGGAGCGGGTCACCGGGTGCAGGACTCCCTCGTCGGACCAGTAGCGGATGGTGCGCACGGTCAGTCCGGTGGACCGGGCCAGCTCGCCGATGGTGAAAAGTCCGGTGCCGTGTTCGATCATGTCTGCGAGTGTGGGCCTTCCAGTGGGTGGAGACTCAAGGAGTGGGGCGCCTTCGTGAGGGACACACTGCGGGACATTCTCGACGCGGCGGCCCGGGGCGTCTTCCCGCCGGCGGACGGCGGTACGACCGTCGTGCCCCAGCCCTCCCCTCGCGACGCCGGTGTCCTCGCCTTCACCGCGCACTCCGTGGTCTTCACGGACGAGGACCCGGAGTGGGTGTACGAGACCCTGCGCGCCGTCGACTGTGACGCCCTCGCCGCGACCATGAACGCGCGGTTCCTCGCGGCGCTCATGGACCGTACGGGGCGCCGCAGCGACACGATCGACGTGCTGACGGTGGGCGCTCCGCTGCCGGGTGAGCCGCCGCTCGCGCTGAAGGAGGTCGAGGATCCCGGGCATCCGAGGGTGATGAGTTCCCGCGAGCGGCGCGACGACGTGCGGGTGTGGACCGCGGACGGCGGGCTGCTGGTCCTGGGGCGCGGAGTCGCCGGGCGGCTGGAGGTCGCGGTCGAGGTCGACGAGGACGTACGGCATCGGGGGCTGGGGCGTGCGCTGGTGCACGCGGCGCGGCAGCTGAGCGGGGGCGAGCCGGTGTGGGCCCAGGTATCGGCGGGGAACGCCCGCAGTCTGCGGGCGTTCCAGGCGGCCGGTTATCTGCCGGTGGGGTCGGAAGTGCTGCTCAGTGCCAGGACTTGTAGTGCGGGTTGCTCCGGCAGTCGCTCATGATCTCCACCTTGGTCTTCTTGTCGACCGGGCACACCCCGATGATGTACTCCCGCGCGATGCCGCCGGGGAAGGCGACCTCGACCTGGTCGGCCCACTTGTGGGTGTCGCCGATGGTCTTGTTGACGTCCACGCCGCCGGGGGCGTCGATGTAGTAGTTGTAGCCGGACTTCCACCAGGTCTTGTACAGGTCGTGGTCGTACGACGTGGACACGTACGGGGAGGGCTGGTTGACCAGGACGTACTTCTCGATGTCGTACTGGCCGCCCTCGACGTCCTTGGGGTAGAAGCCCTGCTCGAAGACGATGTCCGGGCCGCGGCCGTCGCTGCGGTAGAGCGTGCCGCAGGTCTTGCGCCAGACCGGCTTGGGGGTGATGCGGCGGACGTCGACCCGGCGGTCGGCGGCGGCCTTGACCGGGTCGTCAAACTGGGGGCAGGCGGGAGCGGTCTTGGTGGGAGCCGCCGTGGGAGCGGTCGTGGCGGGGGCCGTGGCGGCCGTGGTGGCGAGGACGGCGGCCAGGGACAGGACGGCGGCGGCCGCGCGCCGCCGCAGGCGAGTGGTGATCATGGGGTCCACGATTCCGGGTGTACGCGACGGGTTGGGGACCGTCACTCGTGCGGCGGCGTGTCAACTGACCTGGCGTCAGCGGAAGATGCCCGTGTGGCCTAGGGAGTAGCGGCCCGGCTGCGGGTAGACGGCCAGGCCGTGCGGCCCGCTGCCGACGGGGATGCGGGCGAGCTGGATGCCGGTGCGGGTGTCGATGGCGTACACCTCGCCGTCGTAACGCCCCGACAGCCACAGGACCTTGCCGTCGGCCGAGACGCCGCCCATGTCGGGGCTCCCGCCGTCGGGCAGGTGCCACTTCTTGGTGAGCTTGTTCTGGGTGAAGTCGAAGACGGAGACGGAGCCTTCGCCGCGGTTGGAGACGTACATCTCGCGCGAGTCGCGGCTGACGTAGAGACCGTGGCAGCCCTTGCCGGTGGGCAGCAGCTTCGGCATGTCGAACTTGTCGCCGTCGAGGACCCACATGCCGTGGGCCATCATGTCGGCGATGTAGAACTTCTTGCCGTCCGGGGAGACCTTGACGTCCTGCGGCATGGCACCTTCGAACGGCAGCCTCTGCTGCCCCACGACCTTCATCTTCTCGGTGTCGACCTTCAGCAGTTCGCCGCTGAACTCGCAGGAGACGATGAAGTACCGGCCGTCGAGGGAGAAATCGGCGTGGTTGACGCCGTAGCAGGTGACTGGTTCCGTCTTGATCCGCTTCATGGTGTGCGGGTCCCGGAAGACGAGCTCACGGTCGAGGGAGGCCATGACGACGGCGTGCTTGCCGTTGGGCGTGAAGTAGAGGTTGTAGGGGTCGTGCACCTCCACCTCCTTGCCCGCCTTGCCGGTCTTCGGGTCGATGGGGGTGAGGGTGTGGCCGCGGTTGTTGTTGACCCAGAGGGTCTTCAGGTCCCAGGAGGGCACGACGTGTTGGGGCTGGCGGCCGACGGGGATGGTCTCGATGATCTCGTACGTCTTCGGGTCGATGACGGAGACGGTGTCGGACTCGGTGTTGGGGACGTAGACCCGGGACGGGAAGTCCTTGACCACCGGGGAAAGCCGGTTCGGGCGGTCGGCCGCGTAGACGTCCTCCGGGTCGAGGACGGGTGGCATGCCGGGCAGGCCCTGGACGGCCTTCTTCTTCGGCGGCGCGGGTACGGCCGCCTTGGTGCCGCGGGCTTCGGGGGCGCGGTCTCTGGTCTCGGTGCCGCAGGCGGCCAGCGCGGCGAGGGCAGTGAGGGCGGTGAGGACGGCGCCCGTGCGGAGGGCCGTCCGGCGGTCGGTCGTGGTCACCGCACCATTTAAGGGGGGTTGCGGCGAAAATCGGGTGATTCGCCCGAATGGCGGCGCCGGTGCGGGTCGTCGCGGGGACAGGGGCTTGGGGCCTGTCCGGCGAATCACGCCCTAGCGGTCCGCCACCCTCATCTCGAACCACGTCGTCTTGCCCCTGGGCATCAGGTCCACGCCCCAGCGGTCGGAGAGTTTGTCGACGAGGAAAAGGCCCCGGCCGCTGGTGTCCATCGGCTGGACCGGCATGAGACAGGGCAGCCCCCGGGAGGGGTCGCGGACCTCGATGCGGATCCAGCCCCGGCGGCGGCGCATACGAAGGCCGAAGACGCGGGCGCCGGTGTGCCGTACGGCGTTGCCGACCAGTTCCGAGACCAGCAGGACGGCGTCTTCCGTCAGCTTGGGGGTGAGGCCCCACTGGCGGAGCACCACGACCTGGGCCAGCCGGCGTGCCGTGGCCGCCGATTCGGGGCGGGACGGCAGCGGAATCTCCGCCTCCGTGGGGTTGCCGAACAACTCGAGCGCCTTGAGTGCGTGTTCGTCCTCGACCGCCGGAGACCAGCGCGCCGCAGTCGCACGGCCCTCTCCCCGCGGCTGCTCGATACCCTCCAGCCCCGCCATGCCCCCATCATGGCCGCCCAAAGCGCCCCTCGGGGCCGTTCCCGACGAATACACCCGCCGGAATCCTTCATTCCCCAGGAGTCGATCGGCATATGCCAGTGGCAGTTCGGACCCCGTGGCAGCCTGTCCGACCTGCGGCGAAGGCTCGATCGCGGGCAATCGACAGGCCTCCTCGACAAGGCAGATTTAAGGTTGCCTTAAGGCTCCCATAAACCGCCCCATCGGGGGACCCGGATCAGACGTCATGTCAATTGCAAGCGGTTCGAGGGATTCCCCGAGATCAATTCGATGAGCATCAGAGGAACTTCGCCTTGCCCGGCCCTTCCTCAACGAAGCTGCGCATGCCCCGCTCGCGGTCCTCCGTGGCGAACAGGCCCGTGAACCAGTTCCGTTCGACGGCCAGACCCGTGTCGATGTCCGTCTCCAGGCCCATGTCGATCGACTCCTTGGCGGCGCGGAGCGCGATCGCCGGGCCCTGCGCCAGCTTCGCCGCCCAGGCGTGCGCCTCGGAGTACACCTCGTCGGCCGGGACGACCCGGTCCACCAGGCCCAGCGTGAGCGCCTCGTCCGCCTTGACCATGCGGCCCGTGAAGATCAGGTCCTTCGCCTTGGACGGGCCGATCAGCCGGGAGAGGCGCTGCGTGCCGCCCGCGCCCGGGATCAGCCCGAGCAGGATCTCCGGCTGGCCCAGCTTGGCGTTGTCCGCGGCGATACGGAAGTCCGCGCAGAGTGCCAGCTCGCAGCCGCCGCCCAGCGCGTAGCCCGTGACGGCGGCCACCACCGGCTTGGGGATGCGGGCCACCGCCGTGAACGAGTCCTGCAGGGCGCGGGCGCGCAGGACCATCGCCGTGTGGTCCATGGCCTGCATCTCCTTGATGTCCGCGCCGGCCGCGAACACCTTCTCCCCGCCCCACAGGATCACCGCGCGCACGTCCTCGCGGCGTGCGGCCTCCTCGGCGAGTTCCTTCAGCCTGTCCTGGGTGGCCACGTCCAGCGCGTTCATCGGCGGGCGGTCGAGGCGGATCGTGCCGACGCCCTCGGCGACTTCGAGATTCACGGTCATGCAGGCAGGTTAACGGGGGCTAACGGCAACCGGTCGGGTGCGGTCGATCACACTCGGCCGGGGGTCTGGGGGTTGACCCCCAGGCAGGCACAGCACGGGGGCTAACGACATAAGGCCCGGTGCCGTATGTCACAGCACCGGGCCGGCCCTACGTCAGCGAACGCTCACGCCTTCCACTTCTCCCACGACATGTTCCAGCCGTTGAGCCCGTTGTCCGGGGCGACCGTCGCGTCGTTGGAGTTCTTCACCGTCACCACGTCGCCGATCATCGAGTGGTTGAAGAACCACGCGGCCGGCACGCCGCTGTCGTAGCCGCCCTTCACATCGCGCAGGCCGATGCAGCCGTGGCTGGCGTTGTAGTTGCCGAAGGCGCCGCCGCCCCAGTAGTTGCCGTGGATGAAGGTGCCGGAGGTGGTCAGGCGCATGGCGTGCGGGACGTCCTTGATGTCGTACTCGCCGCCGTAGCCGACCGTCTCGCCGTTCATACGGGTCACCGTGAGCCGCTCGCTGATGACCATCTGGCCGTTCCAGGTGTCGTAGCCGGGCTTGCCGGTGGTGACCGGGATGGTCTTGATGACCTTGCCGTCCCGCATGACCTTCATCTGCTTGGTCTTCACGTCGACGACGGAGACCTGGTTGCGGCCGATGGTGAAGGAGACGGTCTTGTCCTGCTTGCCGTAGACGCCGTCGCGGCCCTCCACGCCGTCGAGGTTGAGGTCGACGGTGACCTTGGTGCCTTCCTTCCAGTACTTCTCGGGGCGGAAGTCGAGGCGGTCGTTGCCGAACCAGTGGCCCGCGACCTCGACGGCCGGTTCGGTCTTGACGGTGATGGCCTTCTCGACGTCTTCGGGGTTCGTGATGCCCCGGGTGAAGCGGATCGAGAACGGCATTCCGACGCCGACCTTCGAACCGTCCTCGGGCGTGAAGTTGCCGATGAAGGTGTTCTTCGGCGTCAGGGTGGTGAAGCTGGCGCTCTCGGCGGCTTCCCGGCCCTCGGAGTCCTTCGCGACCGCGTGCACCGTGTACTTGGTGCCGGCGGCGAGGTGCGTGGACGGCTGCCAGGCGGCGCCGTTCGCGGTGATCTTCCCGGCTATCGCGGTGCCCTCGGCGTCCTTGACCTCGACCTTGGTCAACTTGCCCTTGGCGACACCGACCTTGAGGGCACCGCTGGTGTCGACGGACTTGGAGCCGTCCTTGGGGGATATGGAGACGACGGCCTGTGACTGCTTGGTCTCCGCCTGGGAGGAGTCCTTGGCCTTGTCCTTCCCCTCGGACTCCGAGTCGGAGCCGCCGCCCCCGCCGCACGCGGTGACGGCCAGCAGCAGGACGCCGAGTATCAGCGCCAGTACCCCCCTGCCGCCTCGCCCCTCTTTTTGGCTCGCTCGCCTCCGGGGCGCCAAAGTCGGTGTCGAGAGCCCGACCGTGCTCAGCCCTTCGGGCCTCCGCGCGCTCGGCCTCTCGACACCGACGCGCCCCTGCGGCTCGCTCGCGCGCGCGTCAACCGACGCCCCCGATATCGGTCGCACGTTCAAGTTCTCTCCCCTCGCCGGGCCTGCTCAGACCCGCTCCCCAGCGCGCGGCCCGCACGCATCGGCGCATATTAACCGCAAGATTTTTGGCATCTCGTCAGCTCATGGTCACTGTTGCGTACCGACTTCATCAGTACTGACTTCAACGGAAAGGTGCCAGAACCCGCCCCCCTGTCGGGTTACTTCACCGCACTGCCCGTCTTCCACGCCTTCCAGCCCATATTCCATCCTCCGAGGCCGTTGTCGGGAGCGACCTTTTTGTCATTGCTGTGGACGACCTCGACGACGTCCCCGATGAGGCTGCGGTCGAAGAACCAACCCGCCGGCGTGTCCGACCCGCCGCCCTTCACGTCCCTCAGCCCCACACAGCCGTGGCTGACATTGGATTCACCGAAGACCTCCTCCGACGCCCAGTAGTTGCCGTGCAGGAAGGTGCCGGATTCCGTCAGGCGCATGGCGTGCGGGACGTCCGGGATGTCGTACTCGCCGCCGAAGCCGACCGTGCGGCTGTTCATGCGGGTCACTTCGAGCATCTCGGTGACGACCATCCGGCCGTTGTACGTGGTGGTCTTCGGCGCCCCGGCCGTGATCGGCACGGTGGCCAGCAGCGCGCCGTCCCGCCGTACCTCCATGGTGTGCTCGGCCGCGTCGACCAGCGAGACCTGGCTGCGGCCGACGGTGAAGGAGAACGTCTTGTGCTGGAGGCCGTAGACGCCGGGTGCCCCTTCGACGTCCCTGAGGCGCAAGGAGACCGTGACCTGTGTGCCGGGCTTCCAGTAGTGCTCGGGGCGGAAGTCGAGGCGGGACGTGCCGAACCAGTGCGGGCGGATCTCCACGGGCGGTTTCGCGCTCACGTGGACGGCCCGCTCGACGGCCGCGCGGCGCTCGATCTCCCGGTTGAACTCCAGGGAGACGATCATTCCGGTGCCGACGGTGGAGCGGTTCTCCGGGGTGACGTATCCGACGAAGCGCTCTTCGGGGACGTACGTCGTGAAGCTGGTGTGCCGGGCGGAGCGGCGCCCCTGGCCGTCCAGGGCCACCGCGTCGATCGTGTACTTGGCGGCCAGCGCGAGCCTGCGGTCGTCGGGCTCCCAGCTCAGGCCGTCCTCGGAGAGGTGCCCGGGCACCGGGGACTCCTGGGCGTCCTGGGACTTGATGACCTTCACCGACTCCAGTCGGCCGCTGGGCACCCGGATCCGGAGTTTCTCGTCCGGCCGTACGCCCTTGCTGCCGTCGTCCGGGGAGATCCGGATGATGTCCTCGGGAGCCGGGGGTTTGCCGAGCCCGCCGATGCCTCCGATGCCCCCCATGCCTCCGATGCCGCCCGTGCCGTCGGCCGTGCAGCCGGCGGCCCCGGCGAGCAGTCCTGCCCATGTCAGTACGGCGGCCAGTGCGACCCCCACGCGCCGTGCGCGCCCAGTTACGTGCCTCACGACGATCCCAACGACCGGGCCCGCTTCTGGGAAACGTGAGTGCGACCCAAGCTCTGGGCAGAACAGTGGGGAGAACGACGCGAGGGGGTGCCGTGGCCGGGACGTCACTCGCCCTTTCCCACGTCGTTCCGCGAGCCGTGGGAGGCTGACAGGTGTCCAGCGCAGCCGAGCAGGAGGCGGTGCCTGCCGCCGAGAAGGGGCGTCCTGCCGCCCTGGTGAACGGCGCGCAGCGCAAAGCGCCGGCCGTGCCCGTGTGGCCGGGTGCGCCGATGCCGCTGGGGGCCCGGTTCCGGGTCGGTCCGGACGGGGTTGCGGGCACCAACTTCGCGTTGTGGGCGGGCGGGGCCGAGGCGGTCGAGCTGTGCCTGTTCGACGAGGCCGGCAAGGAGACCCGGGCCCGGCTGACCGAACTGACGCACGAGATCTGGCACGGCTTCGTGCCGGGCGTGATGCCCGGGCAGCGGTACGGCTACCGGGTGCACGGCCGCTGGGACCCGTGGACCGGCGGCCGCTGGAACCCGGCGAAGCTGCTCCTCGACCCGTACGCCCGCGCGGTGGACGGCGACTTCAGCTTGCCGCCGGAGGTGTACGGGCACGTCCGCGACTGGCCGCAGCAGCAGGTCGCGGACACCGTGCGCGACGACCGGGACTCGGCGCCGTACGTCCCGAAGGGCGTCGTCGTCCACGACGACGCCCCCGACGACGAGTGGATGGACGACCGCCGGCCCAAGACGCCGTGGGCCGACTCGGTGATCTACGAGGTGCATGTACGGGGGTTCACGCAACGGCACCCCGGCATCCCGGAGGAGCTGCGGGGCACGTACGCCGGGCTGGCGCACCCGGCGGCGATCGAGCACCTGGTGAAGCTGGGCGTGACGGCAGTCGAGCTGCTGCCGGTGCATCAGTTCGCGCACGAGGACCATCTGCTCAGGCGCGGCCTGAAGAACTACTGGGGCTACAACTCGATCGGCTACTTCGCGCCCCACGCGGCCTACTCCGCCTCCGGTACGACGGGTCAGCAGGTCGGCGAGTTCAAGCGCATGGTGCGTGCGCTGCACGCGGCCGGCATCGAGGTCATCCTCGACGTGGTCTACAACCACACCGCGGAGGCGGGCGAACTGGGGCCCACGCTCTCCCTGAAGGGCATCGACAACCGCGGCTACTACCGGTTGCAGTCGGACGCCCGGCGGTACGCCGACTACACGGGCTGCGGCAACACCCTGCACGTCGTCCAGCCGCACGTCCTGCGCCTGATCACGGACTCGCTGCGCTACTGGGTGACGGAGATGGGCGTCGACGGCTTCCGCTTCGACCTGGCCGCCGCGCTGGCCCGCTCCATGCACGACGTCGACATGCTGTCCCCCTTCCTGGCGGTGATCGCGCAGGATCCCGTGCTGCGGCGGGTGAAGCTGATCGCCGAGCCGTGGGACGTGGGGTCGGGCGGGTACCAGGTAGGGGCCTTCCCGCCCCTGTGGACGGAGTGGAACGACCGGTACCGCAACGCGATCCGCGACTTCTGGCGGGGCGCGCTGCCGGACGTACGGGACCTGGGCTACCGGCTGTCGGGATCGAGCGACCTGTACGCCTGGGGAGGGCGGCGGCCGTACGCCTCCGTCAACTTCATCACCGCGCACGACGGTTTCACCCTCCGGGACCTCGTGTCCTACGAGCGCAAGCACAACGAGGCGAACGGCGAGGGCAACCGCGACGGCACGGACGACAACCGCTCGTGGAACTGCGGCGCGGAGGGAGAGACGGACGACGAGCGCGTACGGGCGCTCAGGCGCCGCCAGCTGCGGAACCTGCTGACGACGCTGCTCCTTTCGACGGGTGTGCCGATGCTGGTCGCGGGCGACGAGCTGGGGCGGACGCAGCGCGGCAACAACAACGCGTACTGCCAGGACAACGAGATCAGCTGGGTGGACTGGGGCCTGCTGGAGGACCAGGGCTGGAAGGCCCTCCTCGACCTGACCACCCGCCTGATAGACCTGCGCCACCGCCACCCGGTGCTCCGCCGCCGCGCCTTCTTCTCCGGGCGGGCGCACTCCGCGGACGGCCTGCGGGACCTGGCCTGGTTCACGGCACGCGGCACGGAGATGACGGAACAGGACTGGTACGCGCCCGCCGCCACGCTCGGCATGTACCTCTCCGGCCGGGACATCCCGGGCCGCGACGAGCGGGGCGCCCCGATCCTCGACGACAGCTTCCTCGCCGTCCTGCACGCCGGGGACCGCCCGACGAGTTTCGCGCTGCCGGGGCCGCCGTGGGCGGAACGGTACGAGGTGGTCGTCGACACGGCACGGGAGGAGCAGGGGGAGGCGCCGGGGGTTGTGCATCGGGCGGGGGCGGCGATTACGGTGCCGGCGCGGGCCGTGCTGCTGCTCAAGGTGGTCGGGTGAGGTGGAATGACCGTTCGAACGCGCAGGTCGTAGGACCAGCGGCCGAACCGGGTCCGGCCAAAACTCGGTGGGCGATGTCAGTGCCGATCCGTAGGCTCCCATCTGATGCCCACTACACCTGCCACCGCCAAGGACCCCGAACAAACCGAAGAAACCACGGACCGATCCGCCGTACGCACGCTGCTGCGGCTGTGGCCGTACGTCAGACCCGTGCGGGTGCGGCTGTTCAGCGCGGCGTTCGTCGCGGTGCTCGCCTCCTGTGTGGGGCTGGTGATCCCGCTCGTCCTGAAGTGGATGGTGGACGGGCCGGTCGCCGACCGGGACCCGGCGGGCGTCTGGCTCGGAGCGCTGTACCTGCTGCTGCTCGGGTTCGCGGAGGCGCTGCTGTTCGGGTTGCGGCGGTGGCTGGTGGCGCGGCCGCTGGCGGGGGTCGAGGCGGCGATGCGGGCGGATCTGTACCGGCACCTGCAGCGGCTGCCGGTGGCGTTCCACGACCGGTGGGCCTCGGGTCAGCTGCTGTCCCGGGGGACGACGGACCTGATGCTGCTGCGCATGTTCCTCGCCTTTCCGCTGACGTTCCTGCTGGTCAACGGGGTGACGATCGTCGTCGGCGTGATCATCATGCTGTTGCAGGACTGGTCGCTGGGGCTGGTGATCCTGGGGCCGGCCATCCCCGTGATGGTGACGTGCGTGGTGTTCGAGAAGCGGTACGCCAAGGTGGCGCGGCGCGCGCAGGACCAGGTGGGGGATCTGACCACGGTCGTCGAGGAGAGCGTGCTCGGTATCCGGATCATCAAGGGCTTCGGGCGGCACCGGAGCCAGGCGCGGGCCTTCCGGGAACTGTCCCGCACCCTGCGCGGGACCGAGCTGCGCAAGGCGGGGCTGCTGGCGACGATCTGGGGCGTCATCGTGACGCTGCCGGAGGTGGCCATCGGGGCGGCGCTGGTGCTGGGGGCTGTGCAGGTGGCGGACGGGGAGTTGTCGGCGGGGACGCTGGTCGCCTTCTTGTCCACGGCGCTCGCACTTCGGTGGCCTGTCGACTCGATCGGTTTCCTGCTGGCGATGAGCCAGGAGGCGGCTACGGCTACGGAGCGGTACTTCGAGGTGATGGACCAGGAACCGGAGGAGCCGACCGCTGCCCCTGCTACCGCCACTACCGCTGTGGGCGACAGCAGTGGCCTCCAATTCCATGACGTACGGTTCCGCTACCCCGACGCCCCCAAGGACTCACCCCCCGTCCTCGACCACATCGACCTCCACATCCGCCCCGGCGAGTCCATGGCCCTGGTGGGCGCCACCGGCAGCGGCAAGACCACCCTCACGGCCCTCGTCCCCCGCCTCCACGAGGTGACGTCGGGCCGCATCACGCTCGACGGCGAGGACATCACGCACATGTCCCGAGAAGAGCTACGCTCAAAGGTCGCCGTCGCCTTCGAAGAACCCACCCTCTTCTCCGCCGCCGTCGGCGACAACGTTCTCATGGGCGCCGAAGACACCGCCGGCACCGCGGAGCTGCGGCGCGCCCTCGCCGTCGCGCAGGCCGACTTCGTGTACGCCCTCCCTCAGGGCACCGACACCCAGGTGGGCGAACAGGGCCACAGTCTCTCCGGAGGCCAGCGGCAGCGCCTCGCGCTGGCCAGGGCCGTCGTCGGCCGCCCCCGCTTCCTGGTGCTGGACGACCCGCTGTCCGCCCTGGACGTGCACACCGAGGCCGCCGTGGAGGCCGCCCTGCGGGACGTTCTCGCGGACACCACCGCCCTCATCGTGGCGCACCGCCCGTCGACCGTTCTGCTCGCCGACCGCGTCGCCCTGCTCTCCGGCGGCCGTATCGCCGCCGTCGGCACCCACCACGAACTGCTTCGCACCAACGCCGAGTACGCCCATCTGATGGCCGGGACCGAGGAGGCCGCCCGATGACGGCGCCCACGACCACCCCACCGGACAAGGGGCAACCGGACCGGAAGAACCCGGCCGAGGACCCCCACGCCTCGGGCGACGCCTTCGACCGCGACGTCCTGCCCACGCCCCCGGGTGCCACCGCGGCCCTCCTGCGCTCCCTCCTCGCCCCGATGAAGGCGCGCGTCGCCGTCACCACGCTCCTCCTGCTGCTCCAGCAGGCGGCCGTGCAGGCGGGCCCACTCCTGGTGGCGTACGCCATCGACAGCGCCGTTCCCGCGTTCCGCGACCACGACAACGGTCCCCTCGTCGCGGTCGGCGTGGGCTATCTGCTCTGCGCGCTCGCCTCCGGCGGCCTCCAGTACACGTTCATCATCGCCTCCGCCCGCGTCAACCAGGACGTGCTGCTGGACCTGCGCGGCCGTATCTTCCGCCACGCGCAGGCGCTCAGCATCGACTTCCACGAGCGCTACACCTCGGGCCGGCTCATCTCCCGCTCCACCACGGACGTGGAGTCCCTGCGCGAGCTGCTCGACGAGGGCCTGCAGGAGCTGGTCACCGTCATCCTGTCCTTCGTCTACATCGCGGCGCTGCTGCTCTGGCTGGACCTCGGGCTCGGCTCGGTCGCGGTGGCGTCCTTCGTGCCGCTGTATCTCCTGGTACGGCTGTACCGGCGGCGTGCGGCTCGGGTGTACGGGAAGCGGTCGACCGCCATCGCCGCCGTGATCGTGAAGTTCGTCGAGACGATGAACGGCATCCGGCCGGTGCGCGCGTTCCGCCGCGAGGCCGTCAACGACGCCGACTTCGCCGTACTCAACAAGCGGCACGAGCGGACCAACGGCGACGCGCTCCTGGAGATGGCCCGGTATGTCGTCGGCTCCCGGCTGGTCGCCAACGCGGCCGTCGCGCTGATCGTGCTGTGGGGCGCCTACCGGGTGGCGGACGGCTCGCTGGAGCTGGGCGTGCTGGCGGCGGCGGTGCTGTATCTGCGCCGGCTGTACGACCCGATAGACCGGCTCGGCATGTTCCTGAACTCCTACCAGTCGGCGGCGGCCTCGCTGGAGAAGATCGCCGGGCTGCTCGCCCAGACGCCGTCCGTGCCCGAGCCCGCTACGCCCCGGCAGCTTCCGCCCCTAGGGCCTGCGTCGGAAGTGGCGCCTGCCGGGCGACGCCTGGCACGCACTCTCGCCGCACCGGGCGAAAGCCCAAGTACATCCAGTACGAGGGCTTCCGCCCGGCACGCCGAGAGCACGCACCAGACGCCGCCCGGCCCGCCCTCCGGG
The DNA here is from genome assembly GCF_002291145.1 of Streptomyces sp. SA15. GTDB lineage: Bacteria > Actinomycetota > Actinomycetes > Streptomycetales > Streptomycetaceae > Streptomyces. The sequence continues at coordinate 1,866 of NZ_NTGE01000110.1, read as the reverse complement.
CGGACGACGCCACTTCCGACGCAGGCCCTAGCCTCCGAGCAGCCCGGCCGCGAGGTCGTCTTCGACGGGGTCCGGTTCGCCTACCGCACCGGCGGCGAGGTGCTGCCCCGCTTCGACCTGACCCTGCCGGCCGGGCAGACGGTCGCGGTCGTCGGCTCGACCGGCGCGGGCAAGTCGACGCTGGCCAAGCTGCTCGCCCGGTTCTACGACCCTTCCGACGGCCGGGTCCTCCTGGACGGCGTCGACCTGCGCGACCTCGCCGTGCCCGAGCTGCGGCGCGGGGTGGTCATGGTGACACAGGAGGCGTTCCTGTTCTCCGGCACGGTCGCCGAGAACATCGCCATCGGACGGCCGGACGCCCTCCGCGAGGACATCGAGCAGGCCGCGAAGGCCATCGGTGCGCACGACTTCATCAGCGAGCTGCCCGACGGCTACGACACGGACGTACGCAAGCGGGGCGGCCGTATCTCCGCCGGCCAGCGCCAACTCGTCGCGTTCGCACGGGCGTTGCTGGCCGATCCGGCCGTACTGATCCTGGACGAGGCGACCAGCTCGCTGGACATCCCGGGCGAGCGGGCCGTGCAGCGGGCGATGTCGACGGTCCTGCACGGCCGTACGGCGGTCGTGATCGCGCACCGGCTGTCGACCGTGGAGATCGCCGACCGGGTGCTGGTCATGGAGCACGGCCGGATCGTCGAGGACGGCACGCCGGCGGAACTGATCGAGGGCACCGGCCGGTTCGCGGATCTGCACCGGGCGTGGCGGGACAGTCTGGCGTGAACGATCGGGGGACAACAGAACATGATCGACGCGTACGAGGATCCGGGTACGCCCGACTGTCGCGGTGGATGGTCGTACCTGTGGTGGCTGGTGCGGCGGCAGCCGGGGCGGTCCGTCGCGGGGGCGCTGCTGGGCAGCGTGTGGATGGTGCTGCTGTCGGCCACGCCGTACATGATGGCGCGGGCCGTCGACGACGGGCTGGAGCGGGGCGACATGGGCGCCCTCGCCGGATGGACGGCGGCGCTGGTCGCGGTCGGGGCGTTCAACGCCTGGCTGAGCATCATGCGCCACCGCACGATGACCCGGGTGCGGATGGACGCCAACTTCCGCACGGTCAAGGTCGTGGTCGGCCACGTGGTACGGCTGGGGGCGGCGCTGCCGCGGCGGACGGCGGCCGGGGAGGTCGTGACCATCGGTGTGGGGGACGTGCAGACGATCGCCTCCGCGCTCACGGTCGTCGGGCCCGGCGTCGGCGCGGTCGTCGCCTACTGCGCGGTCGCCGGGCTGCTGCTGTCGGTGTCCGCGCAGCTGGCCGTGGTGGTGGTGCTCGGGCTGCCGGTGATCGCCGTGATCGTCGGACCGCTGATGCGGCGGTTACAGGCCACGGAGTCGGAGTACCGGGAGCGGCAGGGGGTGCTGACCGCGCGGATCGGCGACCTCGCGGGCGGGCTGCGCGTCCTCAACGGCCTCGGCGGGAAGGGGCTGATCGCCGACGGGTTCCGCCGGGACTCGGGACGGCTGCGGGACCAGGGGTACCGGGTCGGGGCCGTCACCAGCTGGATGCAGGCGGTCGGGGTGGGACTGCCGACGCTGTTCCTGGCCGTCGTGACCTGGCTGGCGGCCCGGCTGGCCGCCCAAGGGGCGATCACCGTGGGCGAGTTGGTGGCGGTCTACGGCTATGTCGCCGTGATCGTGCGTCCGGTGGCGTACTTCATCGACTGGGGCTACATGCTCGGCCGGGGCGCGGTGGCCGCCCGGCGCGTCGTCGGGCTGCTGCGGCTGGAGCCGGAGCCGGACGGCGGCACCCGCGACGCGCCCGTCGAACCGGCCGTGCTGCACGACCCGGAGTCCGGGGTGCGGGTGCTG
>NZ_NTGE01000009.1 GCF_002291145.1 Streptomyces sp. SA15 | reverse complement strand
GGCCAAGGCCGAGCCCGCCGCCGCGTCCCCGGACGGCGCCGGACCGGAGCTGGTCACGCTGCGCGGCCCCGCCGCCGCGGTCGCGAAGAACATGAACGCCTCGCTGGAGCTGCCGACCGCCACCTCGGTCCGCGCGGTCCCGGTGAAGCTGCTCTTCGACAACCGCATCGTCATCAACAACCACCTCAAGCGCGCCCGGGGCGGGAAGATCTCCTTCACGCACCTGATCGGGTACGCGATGGTGCAGGCCATCAAGGCCATGCCGTCGATGAACTGGTCGTTCGGCGAGAAGGACGGCAAGCCGACCCTCGTCAAGCCGCCGCACGTCAACCTCGGCCTCGCCATCGACCTGGTCAAGCCGAACGGCGACCGCCAGCTGGTCGTCGCGGCGATCAAGAAGGCCGAGACGCTGAACTTCTTCGAGTTCTGGCAGGCCTACGAGGACATCGTCCGCCGCGCCCGCGACGGCAAGCTGACGATGGACGACTTCACCGGCGTCACGGTCTCCCTGACCAACCCGGGCGGCCTCGGCACGGTCCACTCGGTGCCGCGCCTGATGCCCGGCCAGTCGGTCATCATGGGCGTCGGCGCCATGGACTACCCGGCGGAGTTCCAGGGCACGTCCCAGGACACGCTCAACAAGCTGGGCATCTCCAAGGTCATGACGCTGACGTCGACGTACGACCACCGCGTCATCCAGGGCGCCGCGTCCGGCGAGTTCCTGCGCCAGGTCGCGAACCTCCTCCTCGGCGAGAACGACTTCTACGACGAGATCTTCGAGGCCCTGCGCATCCCCTACGAGCCGGTCCGCTGGCTCAAGGACATCGACGCCTCGCACGACGACGACGTCACGAAGGCAGCCCGCGTCTTCGAGCTGATCCACTCCTACCGGGTCCGCGGCCACGTCATGGCCGACACCGACCCGCTGGAGTACCAGCAGCGCAAGCACCCCGACCTGGACATCACCGAGCACGGCCTCACCCTGTGGGACCTGGAGCGCGAGTTCGCCGTCGGCGGCTTCGCCGGCAAGTCGATGATGAAGCTGCGCGACATCCTCGGCGTGCTGCGCGACTCGTACTGCCGCACCACCGGCATCGAGTTCATGCACATCCAGGACCCCAAGCAGCGCAAGTGGATCCAGGACCGCGTGGAGCGCCCGCACTCCAAGCCGGAGCGCGAGGAGCAGCTGCGCATCCTGCGCCGGCTGAACGCGGCGGAGGCCTTCGAGACCTTCCTGCAGACGAAGTACGTCGGCCAGAAGCGCTTCTCCCTGGAGGGCGGCGAGTCCGTCATCCCGCTGCTCGACGCGGTGCTGGACTCGGCCGCCGAGTCCCGTCTCGACGAGGTCGTCGTCGGCATGGCCCACCGCGGCCGCCTCAACGTCCTGGCCAACATCGTCGGCAAGTCGTACGCCCAGATCTTCCGCGAGTTCGAGGGCAACCTCGACCCGAAGTCGATGCACGGCTCCGGCGACGTGAAGTACCACCTGGGCGCCGAGGGCACCTTCACCGGCCTCGACGGCGAGCAGATCAAGGTCAGCCTGGTCGCGAACCCCTCGCACCTGGAGGCCGTGGACCCGGTCCTGGAGGGCGTCTCCCGCGCCAAGCAGGACATCATCAACAAGGGCGGTACGGACTTCACGGTCCTGCCGGTGGCGATCCACGGCGACGCGGCCTTCGCGGGCCAGGGCGTGGTGGCCGAGACCCTCAACATGTCGCAGCTGCGCGGCTACCGCACCGGCGGCACGGTCCACATCGTCATCAACAACCAGGTCGGCTTCACGGCGGCGCCGGAGTCCTCGCGCTCGTCCATGTACGCCACCGACGTGGCCCGCATGATCGAGGCCCCGATCTTCCACGTGAACGGCGACGACCCGGAGGCGGTCGTGCGTGTCGCACGCCTGGCCTTCGAGTTCCGCCAGGCGTTCAACAAGGACGTGGTGATCGACCTCATCTGCTACCGCCGCCGCGGTCACAACGAGTCGGACAACCCGGCCTTCACCCAGCCGCTGATGTACGACCTGATCGACAAGAAGCGCTCGGTGCGCAAGCTGTACACCGAGTCGCTGATCGGCCGGGGCGACATCACCCTGGAGGAGGCCGAGCAGGCCCTCCAGGACTACCAGGGCCAGCTGGAGAAGGTCTTCACGGAGGTCCGCGAGGCCACCTCGCAGCCGCTGCCGGCGGAGCCCACGGACCCGCAGGCGGAGTTCCCGGTCGCGGTCAACACCGCGGTCACCACGGAGGTCGTCAAGCGGATCGCCGAGTCCCAGGTCAACATCCCCGACCACATCACCGTCCACCCGCGTCTGCTGCCGCAGCTGCAGCGCCGGGCGTCGATGGTCGAGGACGGCACGATCGACTGGGGCATGGGCGAGACCCTCGCGGTCGGCTCCCTCCTGCTGGAGGGCGTCCCGGTCCGGCTGTCCGGCCAGGACTCCCAGCGCGGTACGTTCGGCCAGCGCCACGCGGTGATCATCGACCGTGAGACGGGCGAGGAGTTCACGCCGCTGATGTACCTCGCGGAGGAGCAGGCGCGTTACAACGTCTACAACTCCCTCCTCTCCGAATACGCGGTGATGGGCTTCGAGTACGGCTACTCGCTGGCGCGTCCCGACGCGCTGGTGATGTGGGAGGCGCAGTTCGGCGACTTCGTCAACGGCGCCCAGACGGTCGTGGACGAGTTCATCTCGTCGGCGGAGCAGAAGTGGAACCAGACGTCCGGCGTCGTCCTGCTCCTGCCCCACGGCTACGAGGGACAGGGCCCGGACCACTCCTCGGCCCGCCCGGAGCGCTTCCTGCAGCTCTGCGCCCAGAACAACATGACGGTCGCGATGCCGACGTCCCCGTCGAACTACTTCCACCTCCTGCGGTGGCAGGTGCACAACCCGCACCACAAGCCGCTGGTCGTCTTCACCCCGAAGTCGATGCTGCGTCTGAAGGCCGCGGCGTCGAAGGCGGACGAGTTCACGACCGGTCAGTTCCAGCCGGTCATCGGGGACGCGTCGGTCGACCCGGCCGCGGTCAAGAAGGTCGTCTTCACCGCGGGCAAGGTCTACTACGACCTCGAGGCCGAGCGTCAGAAGCGCGGCGCCAAGGACACGGCGATCATCCGCATCGAGCGCCTGTACCCGATTCCGGGTGCCGAGCTCCAGGCGGAGATCGCCAAGTACCCGAACGTCGAGAAGTACCTGTGGGCCCAGGAGGAGCCGGCGAACCAGGGCGCATGGCCCTTCATCGCCCTCAACCTGATCGACCACCTCGACCTCGCGGTCGGCGCGGAGGTGCCGCACGGCGAGCGGCTGCGGCGGATCTCCCGCCCGCACGGCTCTTCGCCGGCGGTGGGCTCCGCGAAGCGGCACCAGGCCGAGCAGGAGCAGCTGGTGCGTGAGGTGTTCGACGCGTAGTCCTCATCGGCACTGCGGAAAGGCCCGGTCCCGGCTTTCGGGGGCCGGGCCTTTCCCTGTCCCTTCGGCGCCTTTCCCTGTCCCTACGGCCTCACGGCCTCCGGGCCCCGTACCCAGTCCTTAGGCTGATTCCGGCACCACCATCCCGTCACCACCATCCCGTACGAACGCAGGAGAACAACCCATGTACTTCACCGACCGCGGAATCGAGGAACTTCAGAAGCGGCGCGGCGAGGAGGAGGTCACCCTCGAGTGGCTCGCCGAGCAGCTGCGGACCTTCGTCGATCTGAACCCGGACTTCGAGGTGCCGGTGGAGCGACTGGCGACGTGGCTGGCCCGGCTGGACGACGAGGACGACGAGTAGGGGGCTTCGTGGTTGTCGCTGCCTGATGGCCGCCCAGAGTGTCTTGACTTTCCGTGTGCGCGATATATCGTGAATAGCGAGGAGACGCGATATGGCGCGTCGCGACGGGGAGGTCAGCACCATGTCCGAGTGGTCCGTCACGGAGCCCGCGAAGCTCACGTTCGACGATCCCGTCACGGCCCTCCACGTACGCATCGTCGACGGAACGGTGAACGTGGTGGGCACGGACGAAGGTTCCGCCCGCCTGGAGGTCTCCCGCATCGAGGGCCCACCCCTGGTGGTGACGCAGGAGGACGGCACGCTCACGGTGGCGTACGACGACCTGCCGTGGAAGGGATTCCTGAAGTGGCTCGACCGCAAGGGCTGGCGGCGCAGTGCCGTCGTCTCCCTGGCCGTGCCGGCCGAGACCCGCGTCGAGGTGGGCGTGGTCAGCGCCGGTGCCGTCGTCTCCGGGGTGCGCGGGACGTCCGTGGTGAAGGGCGTCTCCGGTGACACGACACTCGTCGGGCTGTCCGGCCCGGTCCGCGCCGACACGGTCTCCGGGAACCTGGAGGCCCAGGCCGTCACCGGAGACCTGAGGTTCAACTCCGTCTCCGGCGACCTCACCGTGGTCGAGGGCTCCGGCCCCTCCGTGCGGGCCGACTCGGTCAGCGGCTCCATGATCGTCGACCTCGATCCGGACGGCCCCACCGATGTGCGGCTGACCAGCGTCTCGGGCGAGATCGCCATCCGGCTGCCGCATCCGGCGGACGCGGAGGTAGAGGCGAACACCGCGAGCGGCACGATCTCCAACGCCTTCGACGGCCTGCGGGTGCACGGCCAGTGGGGCGCGCACCGGATCACCGGCCGCCTCGGCACGGGCAGCGGCAAGCTGCGGGCGACGACCGTCTCCGGCTCCATCGCGCTGCTGCGCAGGCCGCCCCGGGAGGACGAGGACGAGCGGTGGGACGACGCCGGGGACTCCGGCATACAGGCGGAGGACACCAGGTCCGGCACCGGATACCCGACGGACAGTCCGCAGGGCGACCGGGCGGACGGCCCACAGGGCGACTCGGGAGACAATTCCGCTTCCGGCCCGGGCGACGGCTCGACCAGCGCCCCGGCCGACAGCACGACCGACAAGAAGGTGCTCTGACATGCCTGCCGTCTTCGCCCACGGCCGCCTCCGTCTCTACCTGCTGAAGCTGCTGGACGAGGCCCCACGCCACGGCTACGAGGTGATCCGCCTCCTGGAAGAGCGCTTCCAGGGCCTGTACGCGCCGTCGGCGGGCACCGTCTATCCCCGCCTGGCCAAGCTGGAGGCCGAGGGCCTGGTCACCCACACCACCGAGGGTGGCCGCAAGGTGTACGCCATCACGGACGCGGGCCGCGCCGAACTGGCCGACCGCAGCGGCGAACTGGCCGACCTGGAGCTGGAGATCCGGGAGTCGGTCGCGGAGCTCGCCGCCGAGATCCGGGCCGATGTGCGCGGTGCGGCGGGAGACCTGCGGCGCGAGATGCGGGCGGCGGCCTCCGAGGCGCGCCGCGGGGGCGGACCCCGGGCCGGTGGCGAACAGGAGGGCCCCTTCGGGGATTTCGGGGAGCACGCCGACAAGGAGGCCTGGCGCGCGGCCAAGGAGGAGATGCGCCGCGTCAAGCAGGAGTGGAAGGAGCAGGCCCGGCGCGCCAAGGACGAGAGCCGCCGGGCCCGCGAGGAGGCCCAGCGGGCCCGCCGCCAGGCCAAGGAGGCGCAGGAGCGGGCCCGGGCACAGGCGCAGGAGGAGGTGCAGCGCATCGCCCGGCGTGTCCAGGAGCAGGTCCAGGACCACTTCACCCGGGGCGACTGGCCGACAGGCGTGCGCGAGGGCCTGACGGAACTGGCCAAGGAGTTCGGCGAGTTCGGAAAGGACTACGGCAAGGAGTTCGGGAAGGACCTCGGCTTCGGCCGGGGCCACGGCAACGCGGAGAAGGCGGCACCGGCCGCCGAGTACTCGCACACCCCGGAGGACTTCCCGGCGGAGTACGAGCCGACCTGGGCCCACGAGGACTCCACCGGCGACCCGGCCCGCGACCTGGACCGTCTGCTCGACCGCTTCCGGGACGACATCCGCGACGCCGCCCGGGACCACGGCATCACACCCGACCAGCTCCGCGACGCCCGCCGCCACCTCTCGACGGCGGCGGCACACATCGGGGCCCTGCTACGTGCCCCGAAGGCCTAAGGGTCCTTGCGCTATGCCCGGGAGCATCGTTCACGCGGTCGACGGGCGGCGGCCCACCCAGCAGCCCGCCGCCTTCCCCGCACCTCTCCCTCCCCGCCCCTCTCCCACACGCACCGGTCAACCAGCCTTGGCCTCTCCCCCGCCGTACAGCACCCGCGTCAGCGCTTCGTACGTCGCCCCGTGGTCGGCGAGAACCTCCGCGGGGACGCCGGGCCGGACGGTGAGGGCCAACAGGATGTGTTCGTCGCCGATGGTGGGGGTCCCCCCGCGCGAGTGGATTCGAGCGTGGGGGAGGTCCTGACGGGCGACGGCGATGCGCAAGGCCTTCTCCAGCACCTCCTTGGCGCCCCGGCTGAAGGACCGGCGGCCCGCCCACCACCCCTTGTCCTTCCGGTCGCCGGACATCGCCCCGACGCCATGCACCTCCTCGACCCGGGCGACGATCTCCGAGACGTCGATCCCCAGGCCCGCCAGGGCATCGGCCTCGGCCTGGGACAACCCGGCACGCCGCCGCGCCTCGACCAGCGCCGCCCGGACCTCTTCCCTGCGCTCCCCCAGCCCGACCGCGGCCAAGGCGAACGAGGCACGACTGCCCTCCCGGTCGAGCAGAGCAAGCAGCACATGCTCCGCGTCGACGGTCTGCACCCCCGACCCTTCCGCGTGCTCGACCGCCCCCCGCACCACGTCCCGGGCGTCCCTCGTGAACCGCTCGAACATCAATGCCTCCCGTACTTCTTGTGCACGGCCTGTCTGCTCACTCCGAGTTCCGCGGCGATCTCCTGCCACGACCAGCCCTGATTGCGCGCACTGCGCACCTGCACGGCCTCCAACTGCTCCAGCAGCCGGCGCAGCGCGGCGACGGCCCGCAGCCCGATCCGGGGATCGCGATCACCCGCACGCTCGGCGAGATCCGTTGCTTCACTCATGACGTCAACCTACGTTGACACGACTCATCTGTCAACCATCGTTGACAGGCGCACACGCCGACGGCCGGCCCGGGAAGAACCGGACCGGCCGTAAGTCAGCAGGAACCGCTAGCCGTTCGTGAGGACGATCTTGCCGAACTGCTCCCCGGACTCCATCCGTTCGAAGCCCTCGCGGGCCCGGTCCAGAGGCAGCACCTCGTCGATGACGGGGCGCACACCGGTGGCGGCGCAGAAGGAGAGCAGGTCCTCCAGTTCGTCCTTGGTCCCCATCGTCGACCCCACGATCTTGAGCTCCAGGAAGAAGATCCGGGTCAGTTCGGCATGCGAGGGCCGGTCGCCGCTGGTGGCACCGGAGATGACGAGTGTGCCCCCCGGCTTCAGCGACTTGACCGAGTGCGACCAGGTGGCGGCGCCCACGGTCTCGATGACGGCGTCGACGCGCTGCGGCAGCCGAGCCCCCGATTCCAGGGCCTCCACGGCCCCCAACTCGACCGCCCGCTTCCGCTTGGCCTCGTCCCGGCTGGTGGCGAAGACCCGCAGACCGGCCGCCTTCCCGAGCACGATCGCGGCCGTGGCGACACCGCCGCCCGCGCCCTGAACGAGCACGGAGTCACCGGGCCTGACGCCCGCGTTCGTGAACAGCATCCGATACGCCGTCAGCCAGGCCGTGGGCAGACAGGCGGCCTCCTCGAAGGAGAGCTCCTTGGGCTTCGGGAGCACGTTCCACGTCGGTACGGCGACCTGCTCGGCGAACGTCCCCTGGTAGCGCTCGGTGAGGATGGAGCGGGGCTCCTTGGGGCCGATGCCGTGCCCGCTCTGTCCGATGACGGAGTGCACGACGACCTCGTTGCCGTCCTCGTCGACGCCGGCGGCGTCACAGCCGAGGATCATCGGCAGCTTGTCCTCCGCGAGGCCGACGCCGCGCAGGGACCACAGGTCGTGATGGTTGAGGGAGGCGGCCTTGACGTCGACGACACTCCAGCCGGGGCGGGCCTCGGGAGCCGGACGCTCTCCCGATTCAAGGCCGGAGAGCGGCTGGTCGCGGTCGATTCGGGCGGCGTAGACAGCGAACATGACCTTGACGATAGGCTCCGCCGGCGGTGCGGGGAACCAGGAGGTGCTGTGACACACGCCCCGTTGCCGGGGTGGGTCCAGTCACCCCACGTTTCACCACCCGACTCGGTCGGCCAAGAAGTGCCCCGAGGCTCCCACCCGAACAACCGCACCCGACAAAGAAGCGGCCCCGCCCAAACGGACGGGACCATCACAACTCGGCTCAGCTCCGTGCAACGGCTACCGCCGAGCAACCCCCTCCGCCCGAGCCGCCGCAGCCACAGCCGCCGTAACAGCCGGAGCCACCCGCTCGTCGAACGGCGACGGAATCACGTAGTCCGCGGCCAGGTCGTCCCCGACCACCGCCGCCAGCGCCTCGGCCGCCGCCAGCTTCATCCCCTCGGTGATCCGGGAGGCCCGCACCTGCAACGCCCCCGCGAAGATCCCTGGGAACGCCAGCACGTTGTTGATCTGGTTCGGGAAGTCCGACCGCCCGGTGGCCACCACGGCCGCGTACTTGTGCGCCACATCGGGGTGCACCTCGGGATTCGGGTTGGCCATGGCGAACACGAACGCCCCCGGAGCCATCGACGCCACCGCGGCCTCCGGCACCGTACCGCCCGAAACCCCGATGAAGACGTCGGCGCCTTCCAGCGCCGCCTCCAGCGAGCCGACGATCCCCGCCTTGTTCGTGAACGAGGCCAGTTCCCGCTTGACCGATGTCAGATCGTCCCGGTCCCCCGACACGATCCCCTTCCGGTCCGCGACGGCGACATCCCCGATCCCGGCCTCGACCAGCATCTTCGCGATGGCGACGCCCGCCGCCCCCGCACCCGAGATGACGGCCCGCAGCTCCCCGATCCCACGACCGGTCAGCTTCGCCGCGTTCCGCAGCGCCGCCAGCGTCACGACCGCCGTACCGTGCTGGTCGTCATGGAAGACCGGAATGTTCAGCCGCTCCTGCAGCTTCCGCTCGATCGCGAAGCACCGCGGCGCCGAGATGTCCTCCAGGTTCACGCCACCGAAGGACGGCGCGAGCCGCACCACGGTCTCGACGATCTCGTCGACCTCCGTGCAGTCCAGCGCGATCGGAACCGCGTCCACGCCCCCGAACTGCTTGAACAGGATCGCCTTCCCCTCCATCACCGGAAGGGAGGCCTCGGGCCCGATGTCCCCGAGCCCGAGCACGGCCGTACCGTCCGTCACGACGGCGACCACCGACGACTTCCACGTGTAGTCGTGGACCAGGTCCGGCTGCTCCGCGATGGCGCTGCACACCTTCGCGACGCCGGGCGTGTACGCCAGGGACAGGTCGTCCTTGTCGCGGACCGGCACGGTGGCCTGCACGGCCATCTTGCCGCCGCGGTGCAGCGCGAACGCCGGATCGAAGGAATCGAGGGGCTCGGCCCCGCCCTCCTGCTCCGTACTGCTGTCGCTGCGAGGATTGACGATCTCCGCTGCCACTTTGTTCTACCCCTTAGGTCTTCATGGTTTGAGGGTGGCCACTCCTGGTTGAGAAGTGGGCGGGCACCGCGTACGGCCCTGATGGTGCTGCGCACGGGATACGCACGGGCACATACGCGACGGGCGCGCCGCACACGCGCCCTGAGCCCCGGATGAGGGGTGTAAAGAACCTTCTTACCGGACGGACGGCGCCGACGACGAGTCGATTCCGCGCAACGCTTGCAAGATCACACGCCGTACCGCGGAACCGGGGCGAACGCCTACATGCCGGTGACATGAATCATGACGGCATTCCCGGCACAAGCCCTCAAGGCTCCTTGACGGCCGCTGGAGGGGCGCTCAACCGGCCCCGACCAGCACGGACCCGATCGCCCTCATCCCGAGACGCACCGAAGATCTTCCGGCCGGAAGGACAGATTCCCGCAGATGGTGCGGTCGGGATGTACCGACCTGGTGTGGTTCGGGGGTCGCCCGTTATCCGATTTTGACATGGCGGGCCCCCTGAATGGCTTCGTCCGAATGGCAAGATGCCGTAATCACACGAGGTCGCGACACTCGAAGGCGTGTGCTCTCGTCGACCCAGGACCCAAGGCACCTGTCGAACCCCTCGTCAGCTGCCCGCCCCATCGGCAACTCCACCCATCCGCCGGAGGAACCCACCATGACCGCAAGCTCCACCCGTCGTACGACCGCCGCGCACAACCGGCTAGCAGCGGTCGGTGCGATCGCGGTCGCAGGCGCTCTGCTGCTCACCGGTTGCGGTGACCAGACCAAGGACAGCGGCTCGGACAGCACCGAGACCGCCTCGGCGCCCTCGGCCCCGCTGGCCGACAAGCTGCCGCAGTCGATCCGCGACAAGGGCACCATCAAGGTCGGTTCCGACATCGCGTACGCGCCGGTCGAGTTCAAGGACAGCTCCGGCAAGACGGCCGGCATCGACCCGGACCTCGCGGCCGCGATGGGCAAGCAGCTGGGCGTGACGTTCGAGTTCGAGAACGGCACGTTCGACACGCTGATCACGGGTCTGCGCTCGAAGCGGTACGACATCGCCATGTCCGCGATGACCGACACCAAGGACCGCCAGGAGGGCATCGACTCCGACACCGGCAAGAAGGTCGGTGAGGGCGTCGACTTCGTGGACTACTTCACCGCCGGTGTCTCGATCTACACCAAGAAGGGCGACGACCAGGGCATCAAGACCTGGTCCGACCTGTGCGGCAAGAAGATCGTGGTGCAGCGCGGTACGACCTCCGACGACCTCGCCAAGGCCGAGGCGAAGAAGTGCCCGGCCGGCAAGAAGCTGTCCATCGAGGCCTTCGACAACGACCAGCAGGCGCAGACCCGCCTGCGCGCGGGCGGCGCCGACGCCGGTTCCTCCGACTTCCCCGTGGCCGCGTACGCCGTGAAGACCTCCGGCGGCGGCAACGACTTCCAGCTGGTCGGCGAGCAGGTCGAGGCCGCGCCGTACGGCATCGCGGTCGCCAAGGACAACACGCAGCTGCGGGACGCCCTGAAGGCCGCGCTGGACGCGATCATCGCGAACGGCGAGTACGACAAGGTCATCGAGAAGTGGGGCGTCGCGGACGGCGCCGTCAAGGAAGCCACCATCAACGGCGGCAAGTGACCGCGGCCGGCGGGCACTGAAAGGCAACACCCGTGACTGTTGACATCGACAAGACGGACGGGCCGGCGGACACCCCGCCGGCCGGCCCGGAGGCCATCAAGGCCATTCCGGTCCGTCACTACGGCCGGTACGTCTCGGCCGTCATCGCTCTCGCCCTGCTGGGTGGGGTCGTCTACGCGTTCTCCCAGGGCAAGATCAACTGGGATGCGATCCCGGACTACTTCTTCGACGACCGTGTCCTGTCCGGCGTCGGCAAGACGCTCCTGCTGACCGTCCTGTGCATGGTGATCGGCGTCATCGGCGGCATCCTGCTCGCCGTGATGCGGCTGTCGAAGAACCCGGTGACCTCATCCATCGCTTGGTTCTACATCTGGTTCTTCCGCGGCACCCCGGTCCTGGTGCAGCTGGTGGTCTGGTTCAACCTGGGCCTGGTCTTCGAGTACATCAACCTCGGGCCGGTCTACAGGGACGAGTGGTCGGACTTCATGACCCCGTTCCTGACGGCGCTGCTGGGCCTCGGCCTCAACGAGGCCGCGTACATGGCGGAGATCTGCCGCGCCGGTCTGCTCTCGGTCGACGAGGGCCAGACCGAGGCGTCGCACGCGCTGGGCATGAGCCACGCCAAGACGCTGCGCCGGATCGTCATCCCGCAGGCGATGCGCGTGATCGTGCCGCCGACGGGCAACGAGGTCATCAACATGCTGAAGACGACCTCGCTGGTGTCGGTCGTCCAGTACTCCGAGCTGTTCCGCGTGGCCCAGGACATCGGCCAGACCTCCGGCGCCCCGGCCGAGATGCTGTTCCTGGCGGCGGCCTGGTACCTGCTGCTGACCTCGGTCTTCAGCGTCGGCCAGTACTACCTTGAGAGGTACTACGCCCGCGGCTCCAGCCGAACTCTTCCGGACACGCCGTACCAGAAGATCAAGGCGAATCTGCTGTCCCTCGGAAGCTGGAGGCGTTGACCGATGAGCACCATCCCCATGGTCAAGGCCGAAGGTGTGCACAAGTCGTTCGGCCCGCTCGAAGTCCTCAAGGGCATCGACCTGGAGGTCAAGTCCGGCGAGGTGTTCTGCCTCATCGGCCCCTCCGGCTCCGGCAAGTCGACCTTCCTGCGCTGCATCAACCACCTGGAGAAGATCAACGCCGGGCGTCTGTACGTCGACGGTGAGCTGGTCGGCTACCGCCAGAAGGGCGACAAGCTGTACGAGCTGAAGGACGCCGAGGTCGCGGTCAAGCGCCGGGACATCGGCATGGTCTTCCAGCGCTTCAACCTGTTCCCGCACATGACGGCCGTGGAGAACGTCATGGAGGCGCCGGTTCAGGTCAAGGGCGTGAGCCGGGCCCAGGCCCGGGAGCGGGCGCAGCAGCTGCTGGAGCGGGTCGGGCTGGCCGACAAGGCGCAGAACTACCCCTCGCAGCTCTCCGGCGGCCAGCAGCAGCGTGTGGCGATCGCCCGTGCGCTGGCGATGGACCCGAAGCTGATGCTGTTCGACGAGCCGACCTCGGCTCTCGACCCGGAGCTGGTCGGCGACGTCCTGGACGTCATGCGCGACCTCGCCGAGTCCGGCATGACGATGATCGTCGTCACCCACGAGATGGGCTTCGCCCGGGAGGTCGGCGACAGCCTGGTCTTCATGGACGACGGCGTGGTGGTCGAGTCCGGCGACCCGAGGGACGTCCTGACGAACCCGCGGCACGAACGGACGCAGTCGTTCCTGTCGAAGGTGCTGTAGCGGGCCGGCGCGATCGGAGAAGGGGCGGTACGGGGATCCCCGTACCGCCCCTTCTCATGCCTGCGCTACTTCAGCGCCAGCAGCAGCGTGTCCGAGGGCGAGCACCACACCGGCCGTGCCTCCCCGAACCCCTTCTCGCGCAGCACGCGCGTGTGCCACGCCGCCGACGGCATGTCGCCGTCCGCGTGTTCGCCGTAGATCTCGAAGCGCTGGGCCGTCGGCTCGGCCAGGACCGGATCCTTGGCCGCCACCTGCCACCACTCGGACCAGTCGAGGGCCCCGTCCCGCTTGGCCTGATCCATGCGGGCGTGTCGCAGTGCGCGCTCCGCCGCGTTGATCCGGGGAGTGGTGTCGTCGATCATGTGGTCCGCGTTCATGAAGACACCGCCGTCGCGGACGAGCTCCGCGACCTGACCGTAGAGGGCCGCGAGGGGTTCGCTGTGGAGCCAGTGCAGGGCCGTGGCGGTCAGGACGGCGTCGTACGACTCGTACGGCAGCCTGGCCGGCCAGTCGGGGTCCTTGAGGTCGGCGGTGACGAGGGTGACCCGCTCGTCGCCCGCGAAGGTGCCCTCGGCGATGGCGAGGAGCGCGGGGTCGAGGTCGACGCCGGTGCTGGTGGCCTCCGGGAACCGGGCGAGCAGCCGGGCCGTGATGGTTCCCGTACCGCACGCGAGGTCCAGCACGCGCGGCGCGGTGCCGACGAGGGCCTCGACCATGTCGAGCATGACCCGGAAGCGGTCCTCCCGGTCGGGCATGTACCACTCCTGCTGGCGGTCCCAGCTCTCCTGCCAGGCCTGCCAGTCGGCGCCGGTCGTGGTGGTGTCCGTGTCCGTCATCGAGCCCCTCCGTCGCGCGATGTCATGTAACGCATGTCACGTAATACCCTGGATGCACGACCGGCTGTTACCCCGACCGCATCACGACCATAGAACGCCTCCGTAAGGACTACAAGTGGAACTGGCCTATTACTCGGATTACGCCGTACGTCTCGTCAACAGCGAGGAACCGGCCCGGGGCAAGGACTCTCTGACCTCCGTCGAGGCCGTCCGCGACCTGTTCGGCGTCAACCAGTCGGCGGCCCGCCGCGCCACCGACGCGGACGTGACGCGGTTCCGCTCGGTCCGGGCCCGGCTGCGCGCGGTCTTCGAGGCGGCTGACGGCGGCGACGAGACCCTCGCGGTGGACCTGCTGAACTCACTGCTGCTGGAGTTCCCGGTGAGCCCGCAGATCTCCGGCCACGACTTCCGGGACGACGACGGCCGCCCGCTGTGGCACATGCACCTGGCGGACCACCCGTCGAACGCGACGGCGGGCTACGCGGCGATCGCCGCGATGGGGCTCGCCTTCCACCTCACCGAGTACGGCGTGGACCGCCTCGGCCTGTGCGAGGCGGCGCCGTGCCGCAACGCCTACCTGGACACGTCCACGAACCGCTCGAGGCGCTACTGCTCCGACCGCTGCGCCACCCGCGCCAACGTGGCGGCCTACCGCGCCCGCAAACGCCTGGAGGCGGACCGGTCGGGCAGGACGGGCCTGGTGGCCGACAGCGCCCAGCGCAGCACGGCGAGCGGCGAACGCTGATCCGGCCGGCGCGGCCGGAAGCGGAAACGGACCTTGCCCAGGATCAGTTCGTCGGGCACGGGCCCGTAGTCCGTGCTGTCGCCACCGGCGTACGCGTTGTCCCCGAGCACCCACCAGCCGCCCTGGCGGCGCTCCGCCGCGCGCTTGACGACGAGCAGGTCCTGCTGGAACGGATGGCGCAGGACGACGATGTCGCCGGGCCTGATCCGGCCCCCGTGCCGCACCACGAGCCAGTCCCCGTGATACAGCGTGGGCACCATCGACGGCCCGGTCACCTCGACCCAGCCGAAGGGCTGGTCCGCCCTCCCCCGTTCGGCATCCTGCGACAGCTCCGGCATCACCCGGCACCTCCCCGGTTCGTCCTCCACCAGTCTCAGTCTCACCCCGGACTTTTGTCCTAAGCCCATGGGGGCACTCGCGAAATCCCCTCCCCCGGGGAGTAATGTCGCACCTGAGAAGACGATCACGAGGAAGGATTGCTTCATGCTTTCCCGCCTGTTCGCCCCCAAGGTCAAGGTCAGCGCCCACTGCGACCTGCCCTGCGGCGTGTACGACCCGGCCCAGGCCCGCATCGAGGCGGAGTCGGTGAAGGCCATCCAGGAAAAGATGGCCGGCAACGACGACCCGCACTTCCAGGCGCGCGCCACCACCATCAAGGAGCAGCGCGCGGAGCTCGCCAAGCACCACGTCTCCGTGCTGTGGAGCGACTACTTCAAGCCCCCGCACTTCGAGAAGTACCCGGAGCTGCACCAGCTGGTCAACGACACCCTGAAGGCCCTCTCGGCCGCCAAGGGCTCGACCGACCCGGCCACCGGACAGAAGGCGCTGGACTACATCGCCCAGATCGACAAGATCTTCTGGGAGACCAAGAAGGCCTGACCACCAGTCAGCCTCCCCGACCGGCGATCGGTGCACCATCGCGGGTCGACGGGCATCTGGAAGGGGCTCGGTCGGATTCGGTCCGGCCGGGCCCCTTCGGCGTCCCGGCGCTTGGGCGCGTGCCCTCACCGACGGCAGACGAGGATGCCGCCGCGACAACCGACCTCGAACGCCCCGTGCCGGGCGACGTGGTCGGCGACGATGGCGCGGGCCCGCTCGATGGTCGCGTCGAACGGCGTCGTGCTGGTCCGCCCACGCCCGGTAGGAAGCCATGTGCGCGATGACCGGCTCGGGATCGTGGACCGTGATGGTTGGAGGGGTAGGGCCCGCGCCTGCCCCACCCCCGCGCCGGTCAGCCGTCGCCGACCCCGGCCTCCTCGATCGCGTCGGCCGTGTCGTCCTCCCCCGCCTCCAGCAACCCCGCCGCCGCCCCCACGACGCGTGGATCGGGGATGCCGACGACCTCGTCGTCCTTGCCCGTGTAGTCGAAGCGGGCCAACACGCTGCGCATGGCCTCGACGCGGGCCCGTTTCTTGTCGTTGCTCTTGACCACCGTCCAGGGCGCGTACTCCGTGTCCGTCTCGCGGAACATGGCGACCTTGGCGGCGGTGTAGTCGTCCCAGCGGTCCAGGGAGGCGAGGTCCATGGGGCTGAGCTTCCACTGCCGTACGGGGTCGATCTGGCGAATCGTGAAACGGGTGCGCTGCTCTCCCCGCGACACCGAGAACCAGAACTTCACCAGATCCACGCCGTCGTCCACGAGCATCCGCTCGAACAGCGGCGCCTGACGCATGAAGCGCCGGTACTCGTCGTCCGTGCAGAAGCCCATGACCCGCTCCACGCCGGCCCGGTTGTACCAGGACCGGTCGAAGAGCACGATCTCGCCCGCGGTCGGGAGGTGTTCGACGTATCGCTGGAAGTACCACTGGCCGCGCTCGCGTTCGGTGGGCTTCTCCAGGGCCACGACGCGCGCGCCCCGGGGGTTGAGGTGCTCCGTGAAGCGCTTGATCGTGCCGCCCTTGCCTGCCGCGTCCCTGCCCTCGAAGACGATGACGAGCCGGCGTCCCGTCTCCTTGATCCAGCTCTGCAGCTTCAGCAGTTCGATCTGCTGGAGCCGCTTGTGCCAGTCGTACTCCTTGCGCTCCATGCGGTGCGCGTAGGGATAGTTCTCCCGCCAGGTGTCGACCGGGCTTCCGTCCGGCTGGATGAGTACGGGATCGTCGTGGTCGCTGTAGTCGACCTTCAGGTCGGCCAGTTCGGACAGCAGGGGCGGCGAGGTCATCGCGTCCGTCCTTCCTCCCGGTCACGGTGGACCGGTCTCGGTGGACCGGTCTCGGTGGACTGGTCTCAGTGGAACTGAGGCACGATCAGATAGATGCCGTACGCCACCACCGCCGCGCAGGCGAGGAAGCACAGGCCGGCCTGGGTGAGGGCGACGGCGGATGTGCCGTTCTGTTCCCGGGCGTCCTCGTAGCGGGCGAGGCCGAGGATGCCGACGGCGAAGACGACGACCACGGCGACGGTGACGCCGATGCTCACCGCGGTGACCTGGCCCAGTGCGGTCCAGTCGAGACTCATGCTGTGAACTCCCGTGACTCAGGCGGCCGCACCGACGTTCGTCGGCGTGGTGGCTCGGACGGCGACCTCGTGGGCGTCGTTGACGTTGTTGGCGTGCACCGGGTTGCGGCGGGAGAGGGCCACGATGCCCGCGGCGACGGCCGCGCCCACCAGGGCGACGACGACCGTGCCGGCGTTCCCCCCGTGCTTGACCACGCTCGCGGAGACACCGCCGACCAGCGCGGCGGCGGGCAGCGTGACCAGCCAGGCGATCACCATCCGGCCGGCGACGCCCCAGCGGACCTCCGCCAGCCGCCGGCCCAGCCCCGCGCCGAGGATGCTGCCCGAGGCGACCTGCGTGGTGGACAGGGCGAAGCCGAGGTGCGCGGAGGTCAGGATGACGGTCGTGGAGGCGGTCTCCGCGGCGAAGCCCTGCGGCGACTGGATCTCGGTCAGGCCCTTGCCCATCGTGCGGATGATCCGCCAGCCACCCAGATACGTGCCAAGGCCGATCGCGAGGCCCGCGGACGCGATCACCCAGAACGGCGGGCCGGCGTCGTGGCCGAGCGCCCCCGCGGAGATCAGGGTCAGCGTGATGACGCCCATGGTCTTCTGCGCGTCGTTCGTGCCGTGCGCGAGCGAGACCAGTGAGGCCGAGGCGATCTGCCCGAGCCTGAAGCCCCGGGTCACCGACTGCTTTCGGGCACGGGCGGTGAGCCGGTAGGCGAAGTACGTCGCGATCAGCGCCGCGACCCCGGCCACCAGCGGCGAGGCCACCGCCGGGATCAGCACCTTCTCGACAACCTTGTCGAAGTGCACGCCGTCGGAGCCGGCACCGACCCAGACCGCTCCGATCAGCCCGCCGAACAGCGCGTGCGAGGAACTCGACGGCAGTCCGACCAGCCAGGTCAGCAGATTCCACAGGATCGCCCCGACAAGGCCCGCGAAGATCATTCCAGGCGTGACGAGGGTGTCGTCCACGATGCCGCCGGAGATCGTCTTCGCGACCTCCGTGGACAGGAAGGCGCCGACCACATTGAGGATCCCGCTGATCAGTACGGCCGTTCTGGGCCGCAGCGCCCCTGTGGCGATGGAGGTGGCCATCGCGTTCGCCGTGTCGTGGAACCCGTTGGTGAAGTCGAAGGCGAGCGCCGTGACGATGACGACGGCCACCAGGAACGTGATGTGGTCCATTCCTTAATGCAAACAAGCGGAAGGCAATCCCAGGCGAACTGAAGGCAAAGGCTGTTCCAGGACCACGCGCCGGAGTGATGGAGGGCGTGCGACGCTGACGTGGTGACTCGCCACCCCGCCACCCCGCCGCCCCGCCGCCCCGCCGCCCCGCCGCCCCGCCGCCTACGATCACGCCATGAGCATCCGCTGGACGTACGCCTTCGTCGACCGGCCCCACGACGTGTTCGGCAGGGCCGGTGAGTTCTGGACCGCGGTGACGGACACGCGGCTGTCCGAACTCCGGGGCGAGCGGGACGAGTTCGTGACCCTCGTGCCGGGCGAGGGCGACGCGTGTGTGAAGGTCCAGGGCGTCGTCGACGGCTCGGGCGGGGCGCATCTCGACTTCGCCGTCGAGGACGTACCGGAGTTCGTCGTGTCGGCGCTACGGCTCGGCGCGAAAGCGGTGGCCGACCACGGCACGCTGGTCGTGCTGCGCTCCCCCGCCGGGCAGTTGTTCTGCACGGTGCCGTGGCGCGGCGAGTCGGTCCGGCCGCCGGTCGTGCGGGGCAGCTGCCTCGACCAGGTCTGCGTCGACATCCCGCCTTCCCTCTACGACGCCGAAGTCGCCTTCTGGAGCGGCCTGTTGCCCGAGTGGCAGTCGCTGCCCGGCTCGCTCCCCGAGTTCCATGTGATCAAGCCGCCGCCCGGCCTGCCGATCCGCATCCTCCTCCAGCGCCTCGACGAGGAACGGCCCCTCTCCGCCCACCTGGACCTGGCCTGCGCCGACATCGAGGCCACCCGCGCCGCCCACGAACGGCTCGGTGCGCGCCTGGTAGCTCATGGCAGCCACTGGACGGTGATGCGGGACCCGGCGGACGGCCTGTACTGCCTGACGGGACGCGATCCGGAGACGGGCGGGCTGCCCAGCGGGTCCTGAAGAGCACCAGCGGGTCCTGAAGAAGCACTAGCGGGTTCTGAAGAAGCAGAGGACGTCCGTCGAACCGTCCTCGTCGGGCGTGGGGCTCGGGCACAAGCTCTCCCACCCCTCCGGAAGCGAAGGCGTCGGGGTGGCCTCCTGGCGGCCGTACGGCGTCGGCGGCTCGGCCGCGTCCCGCAGCAACAACGTGAACCCGCCCCCGACGGCCACGGCGACCACCCACACCACCACGACCCACCGCCACACCCGGCGACGCGGCCCTTCCCCCGTCATGCCCATGCCCCCTCCCGCATGGGTGCACGCTAGCGCCTGTACGGCGGATCAGGCCGCAGGAAGCGGATCAGGTCGCAGGAAAGCGACGGTGCCTAGTCCCTCAATCGCGCCGCCCGCCCCTGCAAGTACCGCTGCTCCGGCAGGCTCAGGGTCCGGGCGGCCGCCGATTTTCTCGGTCGTGCCTGCCTCTCACGGTCTCCTCAGACGTCGCCGGCGCCTTCCATGACGGGCCGGATCACCACCGGGTAGTTGGGGGCGCCTTCCGGCTGGGGGCAGCGGGTGATGCGGTCGGCGATCTCGGTGACCCGCTCCAGGCTCGCGCACTCCAGCAGCCAGTAGCCCGCCATCAGCTCCTTGGTCTCGCTGTACGGCCCGTCGGTGATGACCGCCTTGCCGTCGTCGCCGAGCGTGACGGTGCGGGTCTGCGCCGGTTCGGCCAGGCCCTGTCCGTCGATCATCTCGCCGGTCTCCGACAGGTCGTCGTTGATCGCGCTCATGTAGGCGTACATCGCCTGGAGCTCCTGCTCGCTCCACGCCGGGGAGCCCGGGGATGCCTTGCCGCGCATCGCCTCGTAGTCCGCCTGCGTGCCCTGCACCATGACCAAGTACTTCATGAGTCCGTTCCTTCGCGTCTTCGGCGTCTTCGGCCGGACCGCCCGGGGTGGGCGGCTCTCACAGGGGACGTCGGAGCCGGTCGGGGGTTCTCGACAACTCGGCTCAGGTTTTTTCGCGACTCAGGGTTTCTTCGCGGCGGTGGTGCCGGTGCTCCTCGCGGCGGTTGTGCCGGTGCTCTTCGCGGCGGGTGCGCCGGTGCTCTTCGCGGCGGGTGCGCCGGGCTTGTGGTCGGCTGCGTCGGTTGCGGCGCCTTCCGCGCCTTCCTCGGCGTAGGCCTCGCACTCCGGGTTGCGGCACGGGCCGGGAACCCACACCGGGACCCACGCGCCCAGCGTCTTGTGGCGCCGGACGACCGTTTCGACGGGCTGTCCGCAGACGGGACAGACGTGCGTGTCGCTGTCCATGTCTTCAGGGTAGGCCTGGGCGCGGCTCAGCGCTTCCTGTTGTACGTACGAACCACGGCGCCGTTGCCGAAGCTGCGCACCGACTCCAGGGTGAACTCCGTGACCGCGAAGCCGGAGCCGAACATCGGCATGCCGGTGCCGTACACGATCGGATAGGTCTTGATGACGAGCTCGTCGATCTCGTCGATCAGCTCGCCCGCGAGCACGGACCCGCCGCACAGGTAGATGCCGAACTCGCTGTCCTCGGCCTTCAGTTCGCGGACCTTGCCGACCAGGTTGTCGGCGACGATCTCGACGTTCGGGTCCGGTGACTCCCGCAGGGTGCGGGACGCGACGTATTCGCGCAGGTGGGCGTAAGGGCTGGTGACGCCCTCCTTCAGGGCCACGTCGTAGCTGGCCCTGCCCTGGATGATCGTGTCGAACTGCTTGTTCGGCGGGTCGTCGAACCCGACGGCCCGGCGGACATGGGTCGGCATGGTCTCCGGGTACTCCTCCCTGACGAACGCGAAGTACTCCTCGTCGACGAACCGGAGCATGGCCGACGCGTCGCCGTCCGGATCCCCGATGAACCCGTCGATCGAGCAGGCGATGAAGTAGGTGAGCTTTCGCAAGCCGGTCTCTTTTCGTAGGCTGTCGCTGCAACGACTTCAGTTGTAGTACTTCGCCTGTAGTGGTCGCAAGGGAATATCCGGGGACGGGGGAAAGTGGGAGAGAGGACTCCGCATGGTCAGCAACCCTGAGCGCCGGGCCGCACTCGTCGACGCCGGCGTCGAGGTGCTCGCCCGCGAGGGAGCGCGTGGGCTGACGTTCCGCGCGGTGGACGCCGAGGCCGGCGTGCCCGTGGGCACCGCCTCCAACTACTTCACCGGCCGGGACGACCTGCTGCGGCAGATCGACGCCCGGCTGCACGAGCGGCTCGCGCCCGACCCCGAGGTGATCGCCGATCTCATGACGCGGCCGAAGGACCGCTCCCTGGTCGCCGCCTTCATGCACGACTTGATGACCCGCGCGACCCGCGACCGCACGGGCTATCTGGCCCTGCTGGAGATGCGCCTGGAGGCCAACCGGCGGCCCGAACTGCGTGCCTCCTTCACCAAGTCGGTACGTGCCGATCTGGAGGAGGGCATGGAGTTCCACCGGACGGCCGGCCTGCCCGGCGGCGACGAGACCGTCGCCGTGCTCTATCTCGCGATGCTGGGGCTGCTCCTGGAGCACCTGACGCTGCCGGACGTCCTGGAGGGCGTACTGCCCGGGGTGAGCGTGCCGGAGGGGTTGGTGGAGCGGATCGTGGAGGCGGTGGTGCCGGAGGCGTAGGGATTGTCCGGTGGATCCGGATCAGGTCGCAGACACGCCGTGCGCCTGGGTCTCAGCCGCGGGGTTCGCGCCACATCGGCCACATCCGCGGGCCGCCGTCCGGCAGGTCGAGGGGGTGACCGGCGAGTTCGAAGCCGAGGCGCTCGTAGAGCTTCCGGCTGCGGGCGTTGCTCGCCTCCAGGTAGGCCGGCACCCCGTCGCGGTCGCAGCGGTCGAGGACCGAGGTGATGAGCGCGGTGCCGAGGCCCTGGCCCTGGCGCTCCGAGGCCACCCCGATCATCCACAGGTAGGCGTGGGCGCGGCCCGAGGGATGGATGCCGGCGGTCAGCCGGCCGATCAGTTCGACGCGTTCGTTGTCCGGGTCGACGGCCGCGCGCACCTGGGCCGGGCCCTCGTCGTCGGCGTCGCCTCCGTGGTCGTCCGCGGGCACGGACAGCCACAGCGCGCACGCCGTGCCGTCCTCGGTGACGTCGATCCGCCCATGGGCGAGCACGATGTCGGTGAACGCGGCCATCAGCCTGTGGTGGGTCGTACGGCGGTACTCGTCGCCGGGGAACACCCAGCCGCTGACCGGATCGTCCTGGAAAGCCTCGTCCAGAAGCCGGACGACCAGCTCCCGGTCCCCCTCCTCGGCCGTCCGGATCGCCACGCCCATGTCCCGCCCCTTCGCCTCAACCGTCCTTGGCTGTACGGGGGTTGAGCCTACAGAGGATCGCGTGGAAACAGGCGGGCCCCGCACACCGTGGGGATGTGCGGGGCCCGCCGACCGGAGTCCGCGGTGGGCGTGCGGGGTCAGGAGCCGCACGCCCGCCGTGGCTCCGGGGCCTCGGTGACCTTCGACTGCCGTACGCCCGTCAACTGCTGCGCCGCGTCACGAACTCGGCCAGCGCGAGCAATCCGCCCGCCGCTTCCGGGTCGGACACCGCGCGGGACAGTTCCTGCATGGCGCGGGCCATCCGGTCGGCCGCCTGGACCTGCGCCCAGTCGCGTCCGCCCGCCTGCTCCACAGCCAGCGCCGTGTGCGCGAGGTCCTCCGCACCCTCCTTCTCGTACGGAACCTCGTACAGCTCTGCCAGTTCGGAGGCGGCCGGTGTGCCGGAGGCGAGCGCGGCAACCACCGGCAGCGACTTCTTGCGGGCGGCGAGGTCCGCGCCGGCCGGCTTGCCGGTGCTGCGCGGGTCGCCCCATATGCCGATCACGTCGTCGATGAGCTGGAAAGCGAGCCCGGCCTCACGGCCGAACGCGTCCAGGGCCTCGACGTCCTCCTCCGGCGCTCCCGCGTACAGCGCGCCGAGGGCGCAGGCGCACCCGAGCAGCGCGCCCGTCTTGGCCTCGGCCATGGCCAGGGCCTCGTCGAGGGTGACCTCGTCCGGGCGGCACAGCTCCATGGCCGTGTCCGCGTGCTGGCCGGCGCACAGCTCCACGACGCAGGCCGCGAGCCGGGCGGCGGCCCGCGAGGACGCCGGGTGCGGGTCCTCGGCGAGCAGCCGCAGGGCCAGCGCCTGGAGGGCGTCCCCGGCGAGGATCGCGTCGGCGTCGCCGAACACGGTCCATGCGGTGGGCCGGTGGCGCCGGGTGGTGTCGCGGTCCATCACGTCGTCGTGCAACAGCGTGAAGTTGTGGACCAGTTCCACCGCCGCGGCCGCCCGTACGGCCGCCGCCCGCGCCCGCTGTCCGCCGAGCGCGGCGGCCGAGGTGAGGACGAGTGCGGGGCGGATCGCCTTGCCCGCGTTGCCGGTCGCGGGTGTGCCGTCCGCGTGCTCCCAGCCGAAGTGGTAGAGCGCGATACGGCGCATGGAGCCGGGCAGCGACTCCAGGGCGGACCGCAGCTCGGGGTCGATCGACGCCCGAGCCCCCTCCAGGATCACCGCCGCCTCGTGCCCGTCGAGCGGCCGCTCCCCTGTGGAGCCCTGTTTCGTCTCCGTCATGAACTCGGCCATGGGTTCCCCTCGCGGAGTCCGCGGACGGTGGCGCTTGCGCTGTGGCTGGGCACATACGACCCGGGTGTACCCGCCCCGGAAGGCGGGGACACGGCTTCCAGGTGCGGAGACGTCACCTCCAGCGGCCGATCTCGACGTTCTCCAGGACACCGAGCGCGTCCGGCACGAGAACCGCGGCCGAGTAGTAGGCCGTCACCAGGTACTTGATGATCGCCTGCTCATTGATGCCCATGAAGCGCACGGACAGGCTCGGCTCGATCTCGTCCGGGATGCCGGCCTGCTGGAGGCCGATGACGCCCTGCTCGGCCTCGCCGGTACGCATGGCGATGATCGAGGACGTACGGGCCTCGGTGACCGGGATCTTGTTGCAGGGGTAGATCGGTACCCCGCGCCACGTGGGGATCCGGTTGCCGGCCACGTCGATGGTCTCGGGGACGAGTCCGCGCTTGTTGAGCTCGCGGCCGATCGCGGAGATCGCGCGCGGGTGGGCGAGCAGCAGCTTGGTGCCGCGCCGCCTGCTGAGCAGCTCGTCCAGGTCGTCGGGGCTGGGCACGCCGTCGTGCGGCTGCAGCCGCTGGTCGTACTCGCAGTTGTGCAGCAGCCCGAACTCCCGGTTGTTGACGAGCTCGTGCTCCTGGCGTTCCTTCAACGCCTCGACCGTCAGCCGGATCTGCTGCTCGGTCTGGTTCATGGGCTGGTTGTAGAGGTCGGCCACGCGCGAGTGGATGCGCAGCACGGTCTGGGCGATGCTCAGCTCGTACTCGCGGGGCCTGGCCTCGTAGTCGACGAAGGTGTGCGGGATGTCCGGCTCGCCGTCGTGGCCCGCCGCGAGGTCGATCTCCTTCTCGCCGTACTTGTTGGTGCGCTGCGAGGGGATCGAGCGCAGTTCCTGGAGGTGCTCGCTCAAGGAGTCGGAACGCTCCGCGACCTGCTCGACGTCCTGGCGGGGCAGCACGAGGACCGTGCAGGCGGTGACCGCGCGGGCCGTGTACTCCCAGATGGCGTCGGAGTCGAGCAGCGCCTGGTCGCCGAGGTACGCCCCGTCGGCGAGGACTCCGAGGGATTCATCCTCCCCGTACGGGCCCGTGCCGAGCTTCTCCACCCTGCCGTGTGCCAGCAGGTACACCTCGTCGGTCGCACTGCCGAAGGAGGCGATCACCTCCCCCGCGGCGAACTCCCGTTGCTCGCAGCGGCGGGCGAGCTCGGTGAGCACGTCCTCGTCCTCGTACGACCGCAGCGCGGGCAGTTCGCGCAGTTCGGCGGGGATCACCTCGACGCGGTCGCCGGTCTTCACGAATGTGACCCGGCCGTCCCCGACGGCGTAGGTCAACCGCCGGTTCACCCGGTAGGTGCCGCCCTGCACGTTCACCCAGGGAAGCATGCGCAGCAGCCAGCGGGAGCTGATCTCCTGCATCTGAGGTACGGACTTGGTGGTGGTGGCCAGGTTCCGCGCGGCCGCTGTGCCGAGGCTCTGCTGCGGCCGGTCCTGCTCGGTGCGGACCTCTTCGCCTACCGACATAAGGAATTGCCCTCCCGGTCATGCACCGGCACCGATCTGCGCCGGGCATCGATCTGCACGGACAAGCCTCCAGCACGGAGCGCGCCGGTGCTATTACACGAAAGAGCGGGAATGGATCACCGCTGACTGGGCACATATGGGGATCCTGTCCAGCGGACGGAGCGGACGGAAGTTGTCCGGATCGGCTCGCACGCCGTGCGAACGATTAGTCCGGATCCTCCGGTTCCGGTACAAGCAGCGGTACCAGACGGCCGCGTACGGCGGCCGACGCGCAGTACGAAGGAGGCGATCATGGCCTCACCCATGTCCGCGGGCAAGTTCCTGGCCGGGCTGAAGGCGGAGGGACTCACCGTCGTCGAGGTCGGCGACTGGGAGCACCACAACCGCAACCACAAGGGCCCTTGGGGGCCTGTCCACGGCGTGATGATCCACCACACGGTGACCAAGGGCAGCGAGCGGACGGTGACACTCTGCCGGGACGGCTACGCGGACCTGCCGGGGCCGCTGTGCCACGGCGTCATCACCAAGGACGGCCGGGTCCATCTCGTCGGCTACGGCCGCGCCAACCACGCCGGCCTCGGCGACGACGATGTGCTGCGCGCGGTGATCTCCGAGAAGGCGCTACCGCACGACAACGAGACCAACACCGACGGCAACCGGCACTTCTACGGCTTCGAGTGCGAGAACCTCGGCGACGGCAAGGACCCCTGGCCCGCGGTCCAGCTGGAGGCGATCGAGAAGGCGGCCGCCGCGATCTGCCGCCACCACGGGTGGACGGAGCGGTCGGTCATCGGCCACCTGGAGTGGCAGCCGGGGAAGGTGGACCCGCGGGGCTTCACGATGGCGTCGATGCGGGAGCGGATCCGGGAGCGCCTGAAGTAATGGCACACGCGACCGACCAGCGGTGACAATGGAGCCGTGACCAGCCTCGACTCCCTCCAGCCCCGGCTTCCGTCACCGCTGCAGGAGATCGAGGACCCCCGGTTCACTCACCGCCGCGTCCGCCTCCTGCTCAAACGTGACGACCTCATCCACCCGGAGCTGATCGGCAACAAGTACCGCAAACTCGCGCCGAACCTCACCGCCGCGGCCGGCCGTGCCGTCGTCACCTTCGGCGGCTCGTACTCCAACCACCTGCGTGCCACGGCCGCCGCGGGGCGCCTGCTCGGTCTGCCCACCGTCGGTGTGGTCCGCGGCCAGGAGCTGGCCGACCGCCCGCTGAACCCGTCGCTGGCCCGGTGTGCGGCCGACGGCATGCGGCTGCACTTCGTCGACAGGTCGACATACCGCCGCAAGACCGAGCCGGAGACTCTGGCGGCCGTCCTGCGTGCGGCGGACGCCGAGGGCGCGTACGTCGTCCCGGAGGGCGGCAGCAACGCCGAGGCCGTCCGGGGATGCCGCACGCTCGGCGAGGAACTGCGCGGGCGGGCCGACGTCGTCGCGCTCGCCTGCGGCACCGGCGGCACCCTGGCGGGCCTGGCCGCCGGGCTGGCCCCCGACCAGCGTGCGCTGGGCGTCCCCGTCCTCAAGGGCGGTTTCCTCACCGCGGACATACGGGCCCTGCAGCAAGAGGCCTTCGGCGGCCCCCGAGGCACCTGGCACCTCGACGACCGTTTCCACTTCGGCGGCTACGCCCGCACCACCCCCGCGTTGGACGCCTTCGCCGAGGACTTCGAGGACCGCCACGGCCTGCCCGTCGAGCGTCTCTATGTCGCCAAGTCGCTGTACGCGCTGGCAGCCCTGGCGGAAGAGGGCGCCTTCGCGCGCGGGACGACGATCGCGGCCGTCGTGACCGGCCGCCCGTTCCCCTGAGACTTCCCCCGAGACGCACGAAGACTTCCCCTGAGCCGCACGAGGCGCGCCCTACGCCGCCTCCCGGTAGGCCGCCGCCTCCTCCAGGTCCAGCCTGCGCAGCAACGTCCGCAGCATCTCGTCGTCGATGTACCGGCCGTCGCGCAGCTTCACGAACACCGAGCGCTCGGCACCGATCATCTCCCGGGCCAGTCGCCGGTAGGTCTCGTCGACGCTCTCTCCGGTGAGGGGGTTGACCTGGCCGAGGCGTTCCCAGACGGCGTTGCGGCGGCGTTCCAGGACCGCGCGCAGACGGTCGGCCAGCGGTCCCGGAAGGGCGTTGTGCTCGTCGGAGAGGAGTTCGTCCAGGCGCCGCTCGGCGGCCCGGGAGGCCTGCGCCTGGGCGTTCGCCTCCGCGAGCGTCTCGGCTTGCGCGTCCCGGCCGGGCAGCTTCAGCAGGCGGATCAGCGGGGGCAGGGTCAGGCCCTGGAGGACCAGCGTCCCGATGACCGTGGTGAAGGTCAGGAAGAGGATCAGGTTGCGCTCGGGGAAGGGTTCGCCGCCGTGCATGGTCAGTGGGATCGAGAAGGCGATGGCGAGGGAGACCACGCCTCTCATCCCGGCCCAGGCGATGACGAACGGCCCCTTCCAGGTCGGGTTGTCCTCGCGCTCCCGGATCCGCTTCGACAGCAGGCGGGGCAGGAAGGTCGCCGGATACACCCACACGAACCTGGATGCGACCACGACGAGGAAGACGGCCACCGCGTACCCGGCGGCGGGACCGCCCTCGTACTCCCCCAGGCCCTCGATGATCACACGCAGTTGCAGCCCGATCAGGGCGAACACCGCCGACTCCAGGACGAACGCGACCATCTTCCACACGGCCTCCTCCTGGAGGCGGGTCGCGAAATCGACCTGCCACGCGCGGTGCCCGAGGTAGAGCGCGACGGTCACGACCGCGAGGACACCGGAGGCGTGCACCTGCTCGGCGGCCGCGTACGCGACGAACGGGATCAACAGGGACAGCGTGTTCTGCAGCAGCGCCTCCTTCAGGTGGGTGCGCAGCCAGTGGATCGGCGCCATGAGCACCAGCCCGAAGCCGATCCCGCCGATCGCCGCGACCAGGAACTCGGCGATACCGCCGGCCCAGGTGGCACCCTCGCCGACCGCCGCCGCCAGGGCCACCCGGTAGGCGGTGATCGCGGTGGCGTCGTTCACCAGGGACTCGCCCTGCAGGATCGTGGTGACCCGGGAGGGCAGCCCCACCCGGCGCGCGACCGCCGTCGCCGCGACCGCGTCCGGCGGCGCCACAACCGCGCCCAGCACGAGCGCCGCGGTCAGCGGCAGGCCCGGCACGATCAGGTAGGCGGCCCAGCCCACGGCGAAGGTCGCGAAGAGCACGTACCCCACCGACAGCAGCGCCACGGGCCGCAGCTGCGCGCGCAGATCGAGGTACGAGCTGTCGGTGGCCGCCGTGTACAGCAGCGGGGGCAGAATCAGCGGCAGGACCACGTGCGGGTCGAGGGTGTACTCCGGGACCCCGGGGACGTACGAGATCACGAGTCCCGCGGCGACCAGCAGCAGCGGCGCCGGCACAGGCGTCCGCCGGGCTGCCGCCGCGATCGTGGCACTGCCCGCCACCAGCAGCAGCAGTGGCATCACGTCCATGATCCTCGCCCACCCTCACTCATCCGCGCGGATTATCCGCACAGCCGTCGTAATCTGGCAATCATGAAACAGTGCACGCATGCCGACGCGTTGCCGCACCCCGAACCCGAGCCGCTCAGCGAGACCTGCCTGGAGTGCCTGGCCGACGGCACGCACCCGGTACAACTGCGGCTGTGCCTCCAGTGCGGTCACGTCGGCTGCTGCGACAGCTCGCCGCACCGGCACGCCACAGAGCACTACAAGGACTCCGGTCACCCGGTGATGCGGACCTTCGAGCCCGGTGAGAACTGGCGCTGGTGCTTCGTCGACCACGTACTTGTGTGATCCTGGGAGGCCCAGGACGGCTCGGGTTCCGGACGGTTCGACCGTCTGACGCCTGGGTACGTCAACCCGGCGCGCCCTCTTCCCAATTGGGCACGCAAACCCCCTAGCCACGGAGCGTATCCGTGTGTTTACTATGAGTGACAGCAAGGGGTTGGGGTCCTGGGGACAGGAAAGTTCAGAGCGCGATAGCGTCACCGCTGAACGACGTATCGCGTTACCCCGGGGGGCGACCCTCGGCCCCGTAGAGCTTGTACCACCTTGGAGGTGAGGGTGTCCCAGATCGCAGGCGAGCCCGCGACCCAGGACTTCGTGGAAGTCCGGCTGCCGGCTGCGGGTGCCTACCTGTCGGTGCTGCGTACGGCCACGGCCGGCCTCGCGGCGCGTTTGGACTTCACCCTCGACGAGATCGAGGACCTGCGCATCGCGGTCGACGAGGCCTGCGCGATCCTGCTCCAGCAGGCCGTGCCCGGCTCGGTGCTCAGCTGTGTCTTCCGGCTCGTCGACGACTCGCTGGAGGTCACCGTCTCGGCGCCGACCACGGACGGTCACGCCCCTTCGCGGGACACCTTCGCCTGGACCGTGCTGTCGGCCCTCGCGGGCAAGGTCTCGTCGGCCGTCGACGAGGACAAGACCGTTTCGATCAGCCTCTACAAACAGCGCGGCGCGGGACCCGGGCCGGCGTGAGGAACGGGGACGGGCCGGTGCGGGACGAAGAGCGCGGCACACGGGAGCTGCCGGCCGCCGAAGGCACGGGCGGTCCGAGCACGTCCCGACGCATGGACGGCATCGATGGCATCGACGGCATCGACGGCATCCCGGAGCAGGCCAGGCCGCACCCGGTGGACGACTCCGCGGAGACCGGCTTCCCGGACGGCGGCCAGGGTGATCGGGAGGGTGCCGTGCAGAGCGCGCCTCTGGACGGACGGATCGGGGTGTCCCCTGTCCGAGCCCAGGCGAGGGCTCGGGGAAGGGCTACGGGCGGGACGATGAGCGAGCACGAGCGAGATGACGAGACGGCCGCGCGGAGCGTGCAGGCCACGCAGCGCGACCCTCAGGACCGCAGCGGGGCGCGTGCCATGTTCCTCGAACTGCGCACCCTGAAGGACGGCAGCCCGGAGTACGCGGAGCTGCGCAACCAGCTGGTCCGTATGCACCTGCCGCTCGTCGAGCACCTCGCGCGCCGCTTCCGCAACCGCGGCGAGCCGCTGGACGACCTCACCCAGGTCGCCACCATCGGCCTGATCAAGTCGGTCGACCGCTTCGACCCGGACCGCGGGGTGGAGTTCTCGACGTACGCGACCCCGACGGTCGTCGGCGAGATCAAGAGGCACTTCCGCGACAAGGGCTGGGCGGTGCGCGTACCGCGCAGGCTCCAGGAGCTGCGCCTGGCCCTGACGACGGCCACGGCCGAGCTGTCGCAGTTGCACGGCCGCTCCCCCACGGTGCACGAGCTGGCCCAGAAGCTGGCCATCTCGGAGGAGGAGGTCCTGGAGGGCCTGGAGTCCGCCAACGCGTATTCCACGCTGTCCCTGGACGTCCCCGACACCGACGACGAGTCCCCGGCGGTCGCGGACACCCTCGGCGCCGAGGACGAGGCGCTGGAGGGCGTCGAGTACCGCGAGAGCCTCAAGCCGCTCCTCGAGGACCTGCCCCCGCGCGAGAAGCGGATCCTCCTGCTGCGCTTCTTCGGCAACATGACCCAGTCGCAGATCGCGCAGGAGGTCGGGATCTCGCAGATGCACGTGTCGCGGCTGCTGGCCCGGACACTGGCACAGCTGCGGGAGAAGCTGCTGGTGGAGGAGTGATCCCACAAGGGTCGGTCCCGGCAGGGATCACTCCGGCTGATCACTCCGGCAAGCTACTCCCGCGCGTTGCCGGGCCCCCGGATCCCGAGGGCCCGGGTCGTCTCGGCGTTGACGAGCAGGACGAGCGCGGTGACGGCCACGAGCGCGAGCGCGATTCCGGCCGGAATCGCCATGCTGTCGGCCTGGAGCAGGTTGTAGGCCACCGGCAGCGCCAGGATCTGCGTGATCACGGCCGGGCCCCGGCTCCAGCTGCGCCGGCCGAGCAGCCCGCGGGCGGCGAGCAGCGGCAGCAGCGCGAGGACGATCAGCGTCACACCGCCGGTGACGGCCTGCTGCCGGTCGTCCGCGTCGCCCATGAGGCCGAGGACGATGATCCAGACCCCGCCGATCAACAGCGCGAGCCCCTCCAGCGCGGCGAGCGCAGCGGCGTACGTCAGGCGCCGCGGGCGCGGACCGGCGGATTCGGGGGTCGTGGAGGTCTTCTCACTGCTCACCCCAGCAGGGTAGCCCTCGCCGTGCACGCCCCCGTGGTGAGGTTCACGCACCGAGGTCTTACTCGATCCCTACCTCGCCCTGTGCCCGGTACCGCCCAGTAGGTACTCTGCAACCCATGCGTGCACTTCTCGTGGTCAATCCGGCGGCAACCACCACAAGCGCACGTATGCGTGACGTTCTGATCCACGCGCTCGCGAGCGAGATGAAGCTCGAGGTGGTCACCACCGAGTACCGCGGCCACGCGCGCGACCTGGGCCGGCAGGCATCGGAGAGCGCGGACGTCGACCTGGTCGTGGCTCTCGGCGGCGACGGCACGGTCAACGAGGTCGTCAACGGCCTGCTGCACGCCGGCCCCGACCCGGACCGCCTGCCCGGCCTCGCCGTGGTCCCCGGCGGCTCCACCAATGTCTTCGCCCGTGCCCTGGAGCTGCCCAACGACGCCGTGGAGGCCACCGGCGCCCTGCTGGACGCCCTGCGCGAGGGCCGCGAACGCACGGTCGGACTGGGACTGGCCTCGGGCACGCCCGGCTCGGACGACGAGGCGGTGCCGGCGCGCTGGTTCACCTTCAACGCGGGTCTGGGCTTCGACGCCGGCGTGGTCGGGCGGGTCGAGCAGCACCGCGAGCGCGGCAAGAAGTCCACGCACGCTCTTTACGTACGCCAGGTGATGCGCCAGCTCCTCGGCGAGCCCAACCGTCGGCACGGCACGATAACGCTGGAGCGGGCGGACGAGGAGCCGATCACCGATCTGGTCCTCTCCATAGTCTCGAACACCTCCCCGTGGACGTTTCTGGGCAATCGCCCGATCTACGCGTCACCTAAGGCCTCGTTCGATACCGGGCTCGACGTATTCGGTCTCAGCCGCCTGTCGACGACCGCGGTTGCCCGGTATGGCACCCAGTTGCTCACTTCGTCCCCCGAGCGGGGACCCCATGGCAAGCACGCCGCAACGCTGCATGACCTGAGTGAGTTCACCTTGCATTCGAAGGTGCCACTCCCCCTCCAGATGGACGGCGACCACCTCGGACTGCGTACGAGCGTGACGTTCACAGGCGTACGCCGTGCACTGCGTGTGATTGTGTGAGCAGAAGGGGCTAAAGTCCTTTCACTCGAACGTTTAGGCCAGCATCCACCCCATGGAAGTACGGCTGTGACCTAGTCGACACCGAGGAATCAAAAAAAACTTTCCGGAAGGGGTTGTATCCGTCGCTGAGGTTTGCGAGTCTCTACGTGGCGATCGGGACGGCCCGCAACACCGGCCTCCACTGATCACCAGAACCCCTCTTCAACTCACAGGACCCACGCCAGGGAACCTGGCGGTCGGCCCTTCACTTGTTGAGGGATTCGTGAAAGCGTTCACATTCACAAGCAACTTGCATGTAATACCAAGGAGAGGTAGCAGCCATGGACTGGCGTCACAACGCCGTTTGCCGCGAGGAAGACCCCGAGCTCTTCTTCCCCATCGGCAACACCGGTCCTGCGCTGCTGCAGATCGAGGAAGCCAAGGCCGTCTGCCGTCGCTGCCCCGTTATGGATCAGTGTCTGCAGTGGGCGCTCGAGTCCGGTCAGGACTCCGGCGTCTGGGGTGGTCTCAGCGAGGACGAGCGCCGCGCCATGAAGCGCCGCGCCGCCCGCAACCGGGCCCGTCAGGCCTCCGCCTGACAACACCCGCCCCGCAAACAGCCTGAGCTTGGCGGCGCGTACAGCGAGTACGCTTCCTCCCGCCCCCGAGCCGCAGCGCGCAGTACCCCCGATGCGCAGCAAATGCTGGCAACGAGCATGTTGCCCCGGCCCCCTGAACGGGCCGGGGCTCTTTGCTGTGCGCAGCCGCTGTCGGCTACTTGTGCGCCCGCACCGGGATGTCCAGGATCACCCGCGTGCCGCCTTCCGGTGCCGGGACCATGTCGAACGTGCCGCCCAACTCGCCCTCCACCAGGGTCCGTACGATCTGCAGCCCGAGGTTGCCACCGGTGTGCGGGTCGAAGCCCTCGGGCAGGCCGACGCCGTCGTCCTGGACGGTGACCAGGAGGCGGGCCTCCTTCGTGGTGCCGCCGCGGACCGCGGAGACCTCGACGGTTCCGGTGTCGCCCTCACGGAAGCCGTGCTCCAGGGCGTTCTGGAGGATCTCGGTCAGGACCATCGACAGGGGCGTGGCGACCTCGGCGTCCAGGATGCCGAAGCGGCCGGTACGCCGGCCGGCGACCTTGCCCGGGGAGATCTCGGCGACCATCGCGAGGACGCGGTCGGCGATCTCGTCGAACTCCACGCGCTCGTCCAGGTTCTGGGAGAGCGTCTCGTGCACGATCGCGATCGAGCCGACCCGCCGTACCGCCTCTTCCAGGGCTTCGCGGCCGCGATCGGACTCGATGCGCCGGGCCTGGAGCCGGAGCAAGGCCGCCACCGTCTGGAGGTTGTTCTTGACGCGGTGGTGGATCTCCCTGATCGTCGCGTCCTTGGTGATCAACTCGCGCTCGCGGCGGCGCAGTTCGGTGACGTCCCGGAGCAGGACCAGGGAACCGATGCGCGTGCCCTTGGGCTTGAGCGGGATCGCGCGGAACTGGATCACCCCGTCGGGCGACTCGATCTCGAACTCCCTCGGCGCCCAGCCGCTGGCGACCTTGGCGAGCGCTTCGTCCACCGGCCCGTGGGTCGGGGCGAGTTCGGCGGTGGTCTTGCCGAGGTGGTGGCCGACGAGGTCGGCGGCGAGGCCGAGGCGGTGGTAGGCGGACAGGGCGTTCGGGGAGGCGTACTGGACGAGGCCGTCCGCGTCGAGGCGGATCAGGCCGTCGCCGACGCGGGGCGAGGCGTCCATGTCGACCTGCTGGTTCGCGAACGGGAAGGAGCCGGCCGCGATCATCTGCGCCAGGTCCGAGGCGCTTTGGAGATACGTCAGTTCCAGGCGGCTCGGGGTGCGCACGGTGAGGAGGTTGGTGTTGCGGGCGATGACGCCGAGGACGCGGCCCTCCCGTCGTACGGGAATCGACTCGACGCGGACCGGGACCTCCTCGCGCCACTCCGGGTCGCCCTCGCGCACGATCCGGCCCTCGTCCAGGGCGGCGTCCAGCATGGGGCGGCGGCCGCGCGGGACGAGGTGGCCGACCATGTCGTCCTGGTACGAGGTGGGGCCGGTGTTGGGACGCATCTGGGCGACCGAGACGTACCGGGTGCCGTCGCGGGTGGGGACCCACAGGACCAGGTCGGCGAAGGAGAGGTCGGACAGCAACTGCCACTCCGAGACCAGCAGGTGCAGCCACTCGAGGTCGGAGACGTCGAGGGCGGTGTGCTGGCGGACCAGCTCGTTCATGGAGGGCACGTGTGCGAGCGTACCTGGGCATGTGGAACGGCCCGAAAAACACCCGCGGGCCGCGGCGCCTGAGAGGGACCCTCAACCCTCCCGGCACCGCAGCCCGGAGCAATATCGGCCGTGGGGTGTGCGGTCCCGGTCGGCCGAAGGATGAGGAGCCGGGGCAGTCAGGGCAGAGAGCTCCGGATCCTCGGTCCGCCCTCCTGTGCGGGGAGGACGGATGTCCTTACGCATTCTGGACTAGACCACTATGTGTGTCCATGCGTTGGAGGCTGTTCGTTGTTGGGGCTTTCTCACGCAGCCTAACCCGTTTGGGTTGCCGTGGGGGCCAGATGGCCATGGCAATTTCCGCGAGAGGTTCACCGACCCAGGGGAACGTGGACAGACGTGGGTGGCAGCATCTCGGCCGGAGAGACCGATTCTGCTAGATTGGTCTAAACCACATGTCTTGAGATCGGCAGGCCCAGCGTGGAAGTTGTCATCGTTCCGGACGCCAGGTCGGGCGGCGAACTGATCGCCGAGGCCATGGCACAGCTGCTCCGGCGCAAGCCCGACGCCCTGCTCGGCGTGGCCACCGGCTCCACGCCGCTGCCCATCTACGAGGCGCTGGCGGACAAGGTGCGTGCCGGTGCCGTGGATGCCTCGCGGGCGCGGATCGCGCAGCTCGACGAATACGTGGGGCTGCCGGCCGAGCACCCGGAGTCGTATCGCTCGGTGCTGCGGCGCGAGGTGCTCGAACCGCTCGGGATCGGGATGGACGCGTTCATGGGGCCGGACGGCACGGCCGAGGACGTGCCGGGGGCGTGCGAGGCGTACGACAGGGCACTGGCCGAGGCCGGCGGGGTGGATCTGCAGTTGCTCGGGATCGGGACCGACGGGCACATAGGGTTCAACGAGCCGTGCTCGTCGCTGGCCTCGCGGACGCGGATCAAGACGCTGACCGAGCAGACCCGGATCGACAACGCGCGCTTCTTCGACGGGGACATCGAGCAGGTGCCGCACCACGTGATCACGCAGGGCATCGGGACGATCCTGGAGGCACGGCACCTGGTGCTGCTGGCGACCGGCGAGGGCAAGGCGGACGCGATCGCCGCGACCGTCGAGGGACCGGTGGCGGCCGTGTGCCCGGCCTCCGCGCTCCAGCTGCACCCGCACGCGACGGTGGTGGTCGACGAGGCCGCCGCGTCCAAGTTGAAGCTCGCTGAGTACTTTCGCTACACGTATGCCAACAAGCCGGACTGGCAGGGGATTTAGAAGCGTGCGGCACGCAGTGCACGGGAAAGGCGCCGGGCTCCCTGAACAAGGGTCCGGCGCCTTCTTCGTAAGGGCTACGCGCCCGCGATGATCTCCGCCGCCGCCCGGCCGCAGACGCGGGCCGCGCCGTGGGTGGCGAGGTGGAGGGCGCCTCGCGGGGTGGCCTGTGGGAGGCCCATTTCGACGACGATCGTGTCGGGGCGGGCCGCGAGCAGGGCGTCGAGGGCCGCCGCCATCCAGGGGTGGCGGTGTTCGTCGCGTACGACGGCCACGATGCGGCGGGGGCCGGCCGCCCGCAACGCCGTGCGGGCGGTGTCCTCATCGGTGAAGGTGCCCGTTTCCGTGCCGGGGAGCAGGCGGGAGAGCTCCGCGGCCACGCCCCACGGGGTCTCGTCGCCCACGGCGAAGTTCGCCATCGGGGTGAGGGCGGCGACGTAGGGCGGTTCGGTGAGGGGGGTGAAGTGCTCGGCACCGGTGAGGCGCAGGGCGCGGCGGGCCGCGTGGAGGCCGATGTCGCTGCCGGCGGAGCCCGCAAGGGCATCCCCCGCCGACGCCGTCCACCGGGCCAGGGCCCGAACCCGTTCCGCCGCGTCCGCCAGGCGTTCCTCGGGGAGTTCGCCGGAGCGTACGGCCGTGATCAGGGCGTCGCGCAGGCGCCGTACCGTCTCGTCGTCCGCCAGGCCGCCGCCCACGCAGATGGCGTCGGCGCCGGCCGCGAGGGCGAGGACGCTGCCGCGTTCGATGCCGTAGGTGCCGGCGATGGCCTGCATCTCCATGCCGTCGGTGACGATCAGGCCGTCGTAGCCGAGGTCGCCGCGGAGGAGGTCGGCCAGGATCGGGCGGGAGAGCGTGGCCGGGCGGTCCGGGTCCAGGGTCGGGACCAGGATGTGCGCGGTCATCACCGCACGGCTGCCGGCGGCGATCGCCGCGCGGAACGGGGCGAGTTCGCGGTCCGACAGCACCTGAGGTCCCGCGTCGATGCGCGGCAGCGCGTGGTGTGAGTCGACCGCCGTGTCGCCGTGGCCGGGGAAGTGCTTGGTGCAGGCGGCGACTCCTGCCGACTGGAGGCCGGTAACGTAGGCCGCCGTGTGCCGGGCGACCAGGTCGGGGGCGGCGCCGAAGGACCGTACGCCGATCACCGGGTTCGACGGGTTGGAGTTCACGTCGGCCGAGGGGGCCCAGTTGAGGTTCACCCCGCAGGCGGCGAGGCGGCGGCCGAGTTCGAACGCCACCTCCCGGGTCAGCTCCACATCGTCCACCGCGCCCAGCGCGTGGTTGCCGGGGAAGGAGGAGCCGGTCCGCACCTCCAGGCGGGTGACGTCGCCGCCCTCCTCGTCGATGGCGACCAGGACGTCGTCGCGTTCGGCGCGCAACTGGGCGGTCAAGGCGGCCAGTTGCTCGGAAGTGGCGATGTTCCGGCCGAACAGGCCGACCGAGGCGAGGCCCTCGCCGAGGCGGCGCAGCAGCCAGTCGGGGGCTGTGGTGCCCGGGAAGCCGGGCTGGAGGACGGTCAGGGCATCGCGCGTCAGGCCGTCTTTTTCCGAATTAGATGCAGTCGTACCGCGGGCGAGTGTCGTCATCGGGTGGCGTTATCCCTTCACGGCGCCCGCGGTCAGGCCCGCGGCCATCTTGCGCTGGACGAGGAGGAACAGGACGACGATCGGCAGGGCCATCATGGTCGATCCGGCCATCATCGGGGCGTATTCGGTGCCGTGCTTGGTGGTGAAGTTGCCGAGCCAGACGGTCGCCGTCTGGTTCTTCTGGCTGAGCAGCATGAGGGCGTACAGGTACTCGTTCCAGGCCTGGATGAAGCCGTAGACCGAGGTGGCGACCATGCCGGGGGCCAGCAGCGGGAACACCACCCGGATGAAGGCGCTCGTGCGGGAGCAGCCGTCGACCATCGCCGCCTCCTCCAGCTCCCTCGGGATGTTGACGATGAAGCCCCTCAGCGTCCACACCGTGAACGGCAGGATGAAGGTCAGGTACGTGATGATCAGGCCGGTCAGCCTGTCGTACTGGCCCAGGTCGTTGAGCAGCAGGAACACCGGGATGATCATGGCGACCAGCGGGACCATCTGGACCGCGAGGATGCCGACGATGACGATCTTCCGGCCGCGGAAGGCGAAGCGGGAGATGGCGAGCGCGGCCAGCATGCCGACGACCATGCCGATCAGGACGACCGCGAGGGACACGACCAGGCTGCGGCCGACCGGTCCCCAGAAGTCGGCGATGTCCAGCGCCCGGCCGAAGTTGGACAGGGTGAGACCCGTGGGCAGCACGCTCGGGTCCGGGTCGATGGCGTCCTTGGCCGGTTTGAACGCCGTGTTGAGCATCCAGTAGACGGGGAAGCCGGCGGTGACGAAGACGAGGAGACCGAGGAGGTTCCAGCCGGCCTTCGACTTCCGGCGCACGGGAGTCGTCAGCGTACTCATGCTGGTCATTCGACGTCTCCGATCTTCAGCATCTGGCGCATGTAGACGGCGACCACGCCGAGCAGCAGCACCACGGTGAGCAGGGCGATCGCCGAGCCCTGCGCGTAGTCGTTGACCACGAAGGCGCGGTCGTAGGAGTAGGTGGTCAGGAGCTGGAACTCGGCTTCCGGGTGGCCGTTACGCATCACGAAGACCTGCGGGAAGACGCCCATGTCCCAGATGACCGACAGGGTCGTGAGCATCACGATGATCGGCTTGAGGATGGGGAGGGTGACGTACCGGAAGACGCCCCACGCGCCCGCGCCGTCGAGGCGGGCCGCCTCCTCCAGTTCCTTGGGGACCTGGGTGAGGCCGGCGCTGAGCGTGATCACGACGAAGGGCACGGCTCCCCACACCACCAGCAGCATGATCACGGCCAGGCCCTGCGGCCCGCTGGCGAACCAGTTGTGGCCGATCATCTCCACACCCGGCAACTTGCTGAGCAGCGCGTTGAGGATGCCGTAGTCGGCGTCGAACAGCCACTTGAAGACCGTGGTGGCGACGATGATCGGCATGCCCCAGCTGGCCACCAGCGCGATGTTGACCAGCGTCTTCACCCAACCGGAGACCCGCTGGAGCAGCAGCGCGATCAGCATGCCGACGACCATCGTGAAGATCACGCAGCCGGCCGCGAAGACGATCGTCCGTACGACGACCGCCCAGAACTCGCCGTCGCCCAGCACCTTGGTGAAGTTGTCGAACCCGACCGACTCGGCCGGCTGGAAGCCCCACAGCTGGGACTGCCCGAACTTCTGGAAGGAGAGGGTGACCAGGCGGACCAGCGGATAGCCGAGGACGAGCGCCAGGATCAGCAGGCAGGGCGCGAGCAGCAGCCAGGGGGTACCGGTCCCGCTCGACGGCCGCTTCCTGGGGGGCGCGGCCAAAAGAGGTGGTGGCGGCGCCTGCCGCGGCGGCGGCACCTTGGCAGGGGTGGTCGTGTCTGCGGCAGTCATCCGCGCGCTCCTCAGCGGTCCCTCGGGTCGTACGAAAGCGGAGCCCCCACGGGCAGGTCGTACGGCAGGCAGGGCCCCGCCTCACAACAGGGCCCCGCCGGCGGTCACTTGGTGTTGATGACCTTGTTGATCGCGGCGTCCGCTTCCTTCGCTGCGGCCTCGACCGACTTCTTGCCGGTGCCGATGTTCTGCAGCATGGTCTGCAGGACCTGGGCCTTCTCGACCTGGCCCCAGCCCGGTGCCATCGGGACGAACCAGTTGGACTCGGCCGCGGTGGCCGGGACCGCCGTCTCCGGGTCGCTCTTCAGCGTGGCGAGGTCGGTCTTGTTGTTGGGCAGGTTGCCCTTGGCGATCAGGCCCTTCTGGCCGGAGGGGCCGGTGAACGCGTTGATCCACTCGGCGGCGACGGCCTGCGCGTCCGACTTCACCGGCACGGCGAGGTCGCTGCCGCCCAGGAAGACGGGGAGGTTCTTGCCGGACGGGCCGGGCATCACGAAGTTCTCGACGTTGCCCTTGAGCTTGCCGGTCTTGTCGTTCTCCGGGGCGGCCGCGGTCGCGCCCTCCCAGGCCGGAGCGAAGATCATGCCGGACTTGCCCTGGCCGTAGACGATGTAACGGTCGGACTCGTCCTTGGTCTTGTCGCCGTACATGTACGTGTCGACGACGTTCTGGAACTCCTTCAGGCCCTTGATCGACTCCTGCGAGGAGAGGTTGCCCTTCCACTCGCCGCCCGACTCGACGGCGATCGAGCCGCCGGCGTCGTAGACGAAGGACATGGCCGCGTACCAGTCACGGGTGGGCTGGTACCAGGCGCTGAACTTGTCGCCCTGCTTCTTCTGGACCTTGTCCAGGGCGGCGGTCAGCTCGTCGTACGTCTTCGGGGCGGACTTGACGCCCACCGAGGCGAACACGTCCTTGCGCCAGTTGGCGACGCGACCGCCGGCGTAGTAGGGGACGCCGTAGGTCTTGCCGTCGTAGGTCACCGAGGCCTTGAGGCCGTCCAGCCAGGCGGAGGAGCTGTCGAACTTCGCCGGGTCGAGGGGGGCGAAGGCGCCCTTGACCATGTAGCTCAGCATCTCGGTGTTGCCCATCTCGACCACGTCGGGGGCCTTGTCGGTGGCGAGGACGGCGTCCAGCTTGGCGTTCTTGTCCGGCCAGCCGTAGTACTCGTGGTTGATCTTGATGCCGGGGTGCGCCTTCGTGACGGCCGCGTCGGCGGCCTTCACCAGCTCCGGCCAGTTGTTCTGCGCGTCGACGGTGAGCCAGACGGTCAGCTCCTTGGCGTCCGCCCCGCTGTCGTCCGAACCCCCGCTGCCACCGTCGCCCCCGCACGCCGCGATGGAGACCATCATTCCCGCGATACCGATCGCGGCTGTCAGCTTGCGCTTCACGCCATCCTCCTCAGGGATGCCATAACCCCCCTGCCTCCCTGCGGCTGACCTGGGTCTGCCCTCGGGGCCGGGACTGGACCAATGGTGTAGACCA
The DNA here is from genome assembly GCF_002291145.1 of Streptomyces sp. SA15. GTDB lineage: Bacteria > Actinomycetota > Actinomycetes > Streptomycetales > Streptomycetaceae > Streptomyces. The sequence continues at coordinate 42,442 of NZ_NTGE01000009.1, read as the reverse complement.
GTAGGGGGAGCCTGGACCAGACCAATGGGGCTGTCAAGGGTGTTCTCGTGCGCTTCGACCGTCCGTTACGGGACCGCGATATACAGGAACCCTTCATTACGAAGTCCGACAGATCGGGCAGACCACTGGGCGGTAGCATGGAAACCATCGGTGGACTAGACCAGAAGGAAGTCCCGACGGTATACAGAGGGGATCACGAAGCGTGCGGGGGACATCCCGGTACGCTGCCGTGCCACGATGTGAGCCGTGGCCGATGGGATGTCGGTCGCTTCGGCACCCGGAGCCGGGAAGGCAGAGCATGAGCACCGACGTCAGCAGTGCGGAGAACGAGGGTGGAGCGAGTGTCCGTACCGCGCGCGTGCCCAAGTACTACCGCTTGAAGAAGCACCTGCTCGACATGACGGAGACGCAGTCGCCGGGCACGCCGGTGCCGCCCGAGCGCACGCTCGCCGCCGAGTTCGACACCTCGCGCACGACCGTGCGCCAGGCCCTCCAGGAGCTGGTGGTCGAGGGGCGCCTGGAGCGCATCCAGGGCAAGGGCACCTTCGTCGCCAAACCGAAGGTCTCGCAGGCGCTCCAACTCACCTCGTACACCGAGGACATGCGCGCCCAGGGCCTCGAACCCACCTCGCAGCTGCTGGACATCGGCTACATCACCGCCGACGACCGGCTCGCCGAGCTGCTCGACATCACGCCCGGCGGGCGGGTGCTGCGCATCGAGCGGCTGCGGATGGCGAACGGCGAGCCGATGGCCATCGAGACAACGCACCTGAGCGCGAAGCGCTTCCCGGCGCTACGCCGGTCGCTGGTCAAGTACACGTCCCTCTACACGGCGTTGGCCGAGGTGTACGACGTCCATCTCGCCGAGGCCGAGGAGACCATCGAGACCTCGCTGGCCACCCCGCGCGAGGCCGGCCTGCTCGGCACCGACGTGGGCCTGCCGATGCTGATGCTGTCCCGGCACTCGCTGGACCGGGACGGGCAGCCGGTGGAGTGGGTGCGGTCCGTCTATCGGGGGGACCGGTACAAGTTCGTGGCGCGGCTGAAACGGCCTGCGGAGTAAAGCTGGGCTGAGTGCCGGATCGGCTGGGGGTCCAGGGGTTATCCCCCGGCGAGCGGATGCGCACGGACCGGCAGGAGGCGGACCCGCGGCAGGGGTTCCGCTGCTGCTGAAGCGGCATCGGCACTGCACATCCGTTATACGGATGGGGGTTCCATAAAGCGGAACTGTCGCTTAGATTTCCTGCGCGTTGCACAGGTGATCAGTGAGGGGACGGAACCGCCGTATGTCTGATGCGTCAGAAGTGAAACCACCGGTGGTGACGCCGGTGCGTGTGGTCATCGCCCTCTGCCTCTTCGCGCCCTTCGTGGCGATGCTGTGGGTCGGTTCCTACGCCAAGACGGACCCCGCCTTCATCGGCATCCCGTTCTTCTACTGGTACCAGATGGCCTGGGTGCTGATCTCCACGGCGCTCACGATGATCGCGTACAAGCTGTGGCAGCGTGACCAGCGCGCGCGCCGGGGAGGTGCCGGAAAGTGAACGACGGCGTGAACGGCGTCGCACTCGCCGTCTTCATCTTCTTCTTCCTGGCCGTCACGGTCATGGGCTTCCTGGCCGCCCGCTGGCGCAAGGCCGAGAACGAGCACAGCCTCGACGAATGGGGTCTCGGCGGCCGCTCGTTCGGCACCTGGGTCACCTGGTTCCTGCTCGGCGGCGACCTGTACACGGCGTACACCTTCGTCGCCGTACCGGCGGCGATCTACGCGGCGGGCGCGGCCGGCTTCTTCGCGGTGCCGTACACCATCCTGATCTACCCGCTGATCTTCACGTTCCTGCCCCGCCTGTGGTCGGTCTCGCACAAGCACGGATACGTGACGACCTCGGACTTCGTGCGCGGCCGCTTCGGCTCGAAGGGGCTGTCGCTGGCGGTGGCCGTCACCGGCATCCTGGCGACCATGCCGTACATCGCGCTCCAACTGGTCGGCATCCAGGCCGTGCTGGACGTGATGGGCGTCGGCGGTGGCGAGGACACCAACTGGTTCATCAAGGACCTGCCGCTGCTGATCGCCTTCGGCGTGCTGGCCGCGTACACCTACTCGTCGGGTCTGCGGGCCCCCGCGCTGATCGCGTTCGTGAAGGACACGCTGATCTACATCGTCATCGCGGTGGCGATCATCTACATCCCGATCAAGCTCGGCGGCTTCGACGAGATCTTCGCCAAGGCGAGCGACGCGTACAGCCAGACCAACCCGGCGACGGGCGCGCCGCGCGGTGCGCTGGTCCCGGCGGAGGCCGGTCAGTGGACGTACGCCACCCTGGCGTTGGGCTCGGCGCTGGCGCTGTTCATGTACCCGCACTCGATCACGGCGACGCTGTCCTCGCGCAGCCGTGAGGTGATCCGGCGCAACACCACGATCCTGCCGCTGTACTCCCTGATGCTGGGCCTGCTGGCGCTGCTGGGCTTCATGGCGATCGCGGCCGGAATCAAGGTCAGCAACGGGCAGTTGGCGATTCCGCAGCTGTTCGAGGACATGTTCCCGAGCTGGTTCGCGGGTGTGGCCTTCGCGGCGATCGGCATCGGCGCGCTGGTGCCGGCGGCGATCATGTCGATCGCGGCCGCGAACCTCTTCACCCGCAACATCTACAAGGACTTCATCAAGCCGGACGCGACGCCGGAGCAGGAGACCAAGGTATCCAAACTGGTCTCGCTCCTGGTGAAGGTGGGCGCGCTGGCCTTCGTCCTGACGATGGACAAGACGGTCGCGATCAACTTCCAGCTCCTCGGCGGCATTTGGATCCTGCAGACCTTCCCGGCTCTGGTCGGTGGCCTGTTCACCCGCTGGTTCCACCGCTGGGCGCTGCTCGCGGGCTGGGCGGTCGGCATGGTCTACGGCACGGTCGCCGCGTACGGCGTCGCCTCGCCGACGCAGAAGCACTTCGGCGGCTCCGCGAAGGAGATCCCCGGTATCGGCGAGATCGGCTACATCGGTCTGACGGCGTTCGTGCTGAACGTGGTCGTCACCGTCGTTCTGACCTTCGTCCTGAAGGCGCTGAAGGCCCCGGAGGGCGTCGACGAGACCAAGCCGTCGGACTACACGGCCGACGCGGGCGACCCGGGCGTCCAGACGGAGCTGCCGCCGGCCACGGCGGGCGCCGCGCACTGAGCCGTACGCGAGAACGACGTATCTGAAGCACGGGCCGCCGGATTCGATCCGGCGGCCCGTCGCCGTTGCCGGCCGTGTGCCGCAAGGGCACGGGGCACCTCACTCTCCTCACCTACGAGTTGACGCTCCGAAACCACCGCGACACAACATATGGGGGTGCTGTCCTCGCGCGGCACAAGATGTATGCTCGTGCTCGCTGTCGCCGCAGGGGAATCCGGTGCGAATCCGGAACTGTCCCGCAACGGTGTACCCATGCGCCTATGTACGCGTATGGGCGTCAGTCCGAGGACCTGCCGACAGCGCGCCCGGCCGTCCGGTCCGGGTGTTCTGACGTCCGGGCCTCGTGGAATGGGCCGGTGGACGCGACGCCGCGTGCGCTCGTGTTGCCGCCGCCTGCCCTCCACCAGGCCCCTGTGCCGAGCGAGGGAGAGCCCCCACGTGACCATCGCGCCAGCCGAACCGGTTTCAGTGGCCATGGAGACCGACGGTCCCGGGACCGCGTTGCTGCGGACCCTGACCGAGCTGACCGCCGACCTGCCCGACGCCGACCCCGGCCGGGTCGCCGCCGCCGCGCTGCGCGGCCGGTCCGCTCGGGCCGACGAGACGGAGTTGCGCGAGCTGGCCACCGAGGCGGCCGCCGGCCTGATCTCCGAGGACCCGGTCTACTCGCGGCTGGCCGCCCGCCTGTTGACGATCGGCATCGCCGCCGAGGCCGCCTCGCAGGGCGTCACGTCCTTCACCGAGTCCGTCGCCGTGGGGCACCGGGAAGGGCTCATCGCCGACCGTACGGCCGAGTTCGTACGGGTGCACGCCGAGCGCCTCGACGCGCTGATCGACACGGACGCCGACGACCGCTTCGGCTACTTCGGCCTGCGCACCCTGCACAGCCGCTATCTGCTGCGGCACCCGATCACCCGCAAGGTGATCGAGACGCCCCAGCACTTCATGCTGCGCGTCGCCGCGGGTCTGGCGGAGGACACTGTGCTCAATGCGAAATCGGGGAGCAGGTCCCTCGACGAAGTCGCCGCGCTCTACCGGCTCATGAGCCGTCTCGACTACCTGCCCTCCTCCCCCACGCTCTTCAACTCCGGTACCCGCCACCCGCAGATGTCGTCCTGCTACCTCCTGGACTCCCCCAAGGACGAGCTGGACTCCATCTACGACCGCTACCACCAGGTGGCCCGCCTCTCGAAGCACGCCGGCGGCATCGGCATCGCCTATTCCCGCATCCGCTCCCGCGGTTCGCTGATCCGCGGCACCAACGGGCACTCCAACGGCATCGTCCCGTTCCTGAAGACCCTCGACGCCTCGGTCGCCGCCGTGAACCAGGGTGGCCGGCGCAAGGGCGCGGCGGCGGTCTACCTGGAGACCTGGCACTCCGACATCGAGGAGTTCCTGGAGCTGCGCGACAACACCGGTGAGGACGCCCGCCGTACGCACAACCTCAACCTCGCGCACTGGGTCCCGGACGAGTTCATGCGCCGGGTCGACGCCGACGGGCAGTGGTCGCTGTTCTCGCCGTCCGACGTGCCGGAGCTGGTCGACCTGTGGGGCGAGGAGTTCGACGCGGCGTACCGGTCGGCCGAGAAGAAGGGGCTGGCGAAGAAGACCATCCCCGCCCGTGACCTGTACGGCCGCATGATGCGCACCCTCGCGCAGACCGGCAACGGCTGGATGACCTTCAAGGACGCAGCCAACCGCACCGCCAACCAGACGGCCGAGCCGGGCCACGTGGTGCACTCCTCCAACCTCTGCACGGAGATCCTGGAGGTCGCGGACGACGGGGAGACGGCGGTCTGCAACCTGGGGTCGGTGAACCTGGGTGCGTTCGTCTCCGGCGGCGACATCGACTGGGAGCGGCTGGACGAGACGGTCCGTACCGCCGTCACCTTCCTCGACCGGGTCGTCGACATCAACTTCTACCCGACCGAGCAGGCGGGCCGCTCCAACTCCCGCTGGCGGCCGGTCGGCCTCGGCGCGATGGGCCTGCAGGACGTCTTCTTCCAGCTGCGCCTGCCCTTCGACTCACCGGAGGCCAAGCGGCTCTCCACGCGGATCGCCGAGCGCATCATGCTCGCCGCGTACGAGGCCTCCGCCGACCTCGCCGAGCGGGGCGGCCCGCTACCGGCCTGGGAGAAGACCCGCGCGGCCCGGGGTGTCCTCCACCCCGACCACTACGACACGGAGTTGACCTGGCCGGAGCGCTGGGCGGCCCTGCGCGAGCGGATCGCCTCCGTCGGCATGCGCAACTCGCTGCTGCTGGCGATCGCGCCCACCGCCACCATCGCCTCGATCGCGGGCGTGTACGAGTGCATCGAGCCGCAGGTGTCCAACCTGTTCAAGCGCGAGACGCTGTCCGGCGAGTTCCTCCAGGTCAACGCCTACCTGGTGAAGGAGCTGAAGGCGCTGGGCGTGTGGGACGCGCGCACCCGAGAGGCGCTGCGCGAGGCGAACGGCTCGGTGCAGGACTTCGCCTGGATCCCCGAGGACGTACGGGCCCTGTACCGCACCGCGTGGGAGATCCCGCAGCGCGGCCTGATCGACATGGCGGCGGCCCGCACCCCGTTCCTGGACCAGTCCCAGTCGCTGAACCTCTTCCTGGAGACGCCCACCATCGGCAAGCTCTCCTCGATGTACGCGTACGCCTGGAAGTCGGGCCTGAAGACGACGTATTACCTGCGCTCGCGCCCGGCGACCCGCATCGGCCGCGCCGCCCGAGCCCAGGCCCAGCCCGAAAAGACCATCCCCGTACAGCAGCCGGCGCCCGACGAGGCCGTCGCCTGCTCCCTGGAGAACCCCGAGTCCTGCGAGGCCTGCCAGTAATTCCCACCCGCCACCCGACCACCACCCTGGAGGACGGCGCTTCGCGCCGACAGTGATGATGCGTAACACGAACCTGCTCGACCCGGGCTTCGAGCTGACTCTGCGCCCCATGCGCTACCCCGACTTCTACGAGCGCTACCGGGACGCCATCAAGAACACCTGGACGGTGGAGGAGGTCGACCTCCACTCCGATGTGTCGGATCTCGCGAAACTGTCACATGGTGAGCAGCACCTCATCGGCCGCCTGGTCGCCTTCTTCGCGACGGGCGACTCGATCGTCGCGAACAACCTGGTGCTGACGCTGTACAAGCACATCAACTCTCCCGAGGCACGGCTGTACCTGAGCCGGCAGCTCTTCGAGGAGGCAGTCCACGTCCAGTTCTACTTGACGCTCCTGGACACCTACCTGCCCGACCCGGAGGACAGGTCCGCGGCCTTCGACGCCGTCGAGAACATCCCCTCCATCCGCGAGAAGGCCGAGTTCTGCTTCAAGTGGATCAACGAGGTCGAGAAGCTGGACCGTCTGGAGACGAAGGCGGACCGCCGCCGCTTCCTGCTCAACCTCATCTGCTTCGCCGCGTGCATCGAGGGGCTGTTCTTCTACGGCGCCTTCGCCTACGTCTACTGGTTCCGCAGCCGGGGTCTGCTGCACGGCCTCGCTACCGGCACCAACTGGGTGTTCCGCGACGAGACCATGCACATGAGCTTCGCCTTCGACGTCGTGGACACCGTCCGCAAGGAGGAGCCGGAGCTGTTCGACGACCGGCTCGAGCAGCAGGTCACCGACATGCTGCGGGAGGCCGTCGAGGCCGAGCTGCAGTTCGCGCGCGACCTGTGCGGTGACGGCCTCCCGGGCATGAACACCGACTCGATGCGGCAGTACCTGGAGTGCGTGGCCGACCAGCGCCTGACGCGCCTCGGCTTCGCTCCGGTGTACGGCTCCGAGAACCCCTTCTCCTTCATGGAGCTCCAGGGCGTTCAGGAGCTGACCAACTTCTTCGAGCGGCGTCCGTCGGCGTACCAGGTCGCGGTGGAGGGCACCGTGGACCTGGACGAGGACTTCTGATTCTCGTGGGCCTCGCGGGCCTCCTGGGCCTCCCTGATCTGACGGTCGATGCGCCGGTCGCGCAGGATGCCGATCACTGACGGGAGGACCAGGAGGACGAGGATCCCGAGGACGGTGAGCATTCCGATCAGTCCTTGTGTCTGTGCGGTAGTCATGACACCACTCTCGCGCCGGACACTCCTTACCGACAGTGGCAGGACTGCCGTAGACCCTCGATTTACTGCCAGATCCGAGGCACACTGGCGGCATGCTGCACAACGTGGCCGCCGTCCTGCTCGACGGCGTGCATCCCTTCGAACTCGGCGTCGTCTGCGAGGTCTTCGGCATCGACCGCCGCGACGAGGGCCTGCCGGTGTACGACTTCGCGGTCGTCTCGGCGGAGGGCCCCTCGCTCCGCACACATGTCGGCGGCCTCACGGTCTCCACGCCGTACGGCCTGGACCGGCTGGACGAGGCCGATCTGATCGCCGTGCCGGCCGGGAGCGACTACGTCAGCCGGGAGTATCCGCCGGAGCTGCTCGACGCCCTGGTCCGGGCCGTGGACCGGGGCGCCCGGGTGCTCAGCGTCTGTTCCGGCGTGTTCGCGATCGGTGCCGCCGGGCTGCTCGACGGGCGGCGGTGCAGTGTGCACTGGCGGCAGGCGGAGGAGCTGGCCCGGCGCTATCCGAAGGCGATCATCGAGCCCGACGTGCTGTACGTCGACGAGGACCCGGTGATCACCTCGGCCGGCACCGCCGCCGGCATCGACGCCTGTCTGCACATCGTGCGCAAGGAACAGGGGCCGGAGATCGCCAACAAGATCGCCCGGCGGATGGTGGTGCCGCCGCACCGTGACGGCGGGCAGGCCCAGTACATCGAGCGCCCGCTGCCGCGGTCCCAGTGCGACACGGTCGGCGAGGTGCTGGTGTGGATGGACCAGCACCTCGACGAGGAGGTCACCGTCGAGCAGCTCGCCGACCTCGCGCACATGTCCCCGCGCACCTTCGCCCGTCGCTTCCAGCAGGAGACAGGAACGACTCCCTACCGCTGGATCCTGCGCCAACGCGTGCTGCTGGCCCAGCGGTTGCTGGAGGCGACGGACGAGACGGTGGACGCGATCGCCGGTCGAACGGGGTTCGGGAACGCGGCCGCGCTGCGCCACCAGTTCGTCCGGGCGGTGGGGACCACCCCGAACGCCTACCGGCGCACCTTCCGGGGCCCCGAGGCCGGAGCCGAAGCCGGTGACGCCGCCTGACCCGTCACCTCGGCACGGGCTTCAGCAGCAGCCGGTGCGGGCGCAGCGTGATGCCCACCCGGGTCCCGTCGTTGGACCCGGCCACCTGCTCGAAGCGGTACCTGGTCGACAGCGCCGCCGTGATGAGCGTCAGCTGAGCCATCGAGAAGTGGTCGCTCGGGCACTTGCGATTGCCCGTGCTGAACGGGCTCATGGCGTGTTTCGGCACGTCCTTGACCCGGTCCGGAAGCCAGCGGTCGGGGTCGAACTCCAGGTTGTCCGCATACGAACGCGGATCGCGCTGGATCGCGTACGGGCTGTACACGATGTCGGCTCCGGCCGGGATGCGGTATCCACCGAGTTCCGTGTCCCGCACCGCCCGTCGCGTCAAAATCCATACCGCGGGTCGCAAACGCATGGCCTCGACGACGACATTGTTCGTGTGCCTGAGCTTGCGGACGTCCTCGAATGCGACCGGGCGGCCGCCGGTGACGGATTCGACTTCCGCGCGCACCTTGTCCCCGTGTTCCGGGTGTTCCGCGAGGACCTGGAGCAGCCACATGATCGTGGACGCGACAGTTTCGCTGCCCGGGGTGAGGATGGCGACGACCTGGTCGTGGATCTCCTGTTCCCCGATGGGGTCGCCGTTATCGTCCCGCGCCTCCAGCAACGCCGTCAGCAAATCGTCCGGCTTTTGACCAGATGCCCTCCGCTCGGCGACGATCTCGTCGACGAGGAGATGCAGATCAGCCAGCGCCCGATTGAATTGCCGATTGGGCGGCAGCGGCAGCCGGTAGAGCGGCCCGGCGGGTATCACCATCCGCCGGTACATGCCCCGGAAGACGGTGGCGAGCGCGACGCACAGCCGCTCGGCCCGCTCGTCCATGAAGTCGCCACGCAGCAGACAGCGGGCCGCGATGCGCACAGCGACACGGAAGGACTCGGAGGTGCAGTCGATCGTCTCGCCGGGCTTCCAGCGCTCGGTCAGCGCGTGCGCCTCCTCCTCCATGATCGGGCCGTACGCGGGGATGGCGTCGAGCCGGAAGGCGGGCTGGATGGTGCGCCGCTGGCGGCGGTGGAGCGGGCCGTTGGCGGTGGCCACGCCTTCCTTGCCGAGCAGGCCCTCCAGCGACTCCCACAGCGGGCCGGCGATGATGTAGTCGTTGCTCAGCGCGATGGCTCCGGTGAGGGCCGGCGTGGTGACGGCGTACACCGTCTTGGGGCCGAGCTTCAGGCGTACGACGTCGCCGTGGTCACGCAGCTGGGCCATGAAGGCGAGCGGGTCGCGGACCAGCTTCCAGCCGTGGCCGAGGACGGGGACGCCCCCGCCCGCGAAGGGCGGCTCACGCAGCTTCGACGCCAGGGACTCCTGGGCTTCGGGGTTCACAGACTCGACGGTCATTTCTCACCTGCCGTTTCGTTGTTGACGTACGGGGGCGTGGACCGGTCGTCCCAGCTGTCGACCATGTACCGGCGGGACTCGTGGTGGAACCAGTAGACGGTGCTGAACCAGTTCCGCATATTGCAGACGCAGGCGCGCACGGCTGCGCCGAGTTCCTTTCCGCGGATCGTGCCGTCCTCGAGTTCGTCGGCGAGACGTAAGGCGTCCCGTTCGGCGACGAGGAATTCCTCTATGCATTGCTCGACGCGCCGCCGGACCTCCGCGACCGCCTCTTCCAGAGTCAGCCCGTGGTGTTTGACGAGGCTGATTCCGAGATTGTGCACCTCGTCGCCCGCTATTTCCTTGGGAAGCGAACACAGATCGTTGTACCAGGCCGCGAATTCCTGGCTCAGCAGCGCCGCCCGCCGATATGCCGGGTGTTTCCGAACGCCGTCGGGGAGTTCGCAGCCCGCGCTCGGCTCCAGCAGATCGGTCCAGATCCAGTGCGCGAAGGTGAGGCGGCGCAGGGCGAGATATTCCTCGACCGTGGGGACGATTCCCTCGGTCCGATTGCGGAATTCTCGGTCATATGCCTCGATCACCTGGTGGAAGTGGCGGGCGAACCGGGTGTTCCACGTCTGCGGCAGGAACGAGTACAGCCGCACCATGCTGTCCGCGAACGCGGCGACCAGGGGATCCTCATGGTGCAGATGGTTCCGGGGGGAGTCGAGGGCCGCGTGCAACCGGAACCTGAGCCGCCGCCAGGCCGCCGGGCGGCCGTGCACGATGTCGCGGTCGTGGCGGTCGTCCCAGACGAAGAACCACGCGCTGTAGTCCGCGATCGCCTGGAGGACGTCGTCGGGGGCGCCGATGTAGTACCCCGCCATGAGGTCGGTGTAGCACAGGCCGTCGGCATATTCCTCCACCTTGTCCGCCGGCATGAGCCGTTTTTCCAGTAACCAGGTGCGTGTCTTCTCCTGGAGCCTGGGCCAATACGGGTGCAGTTGCCTGGGAAACGCTGCCTCGATCACCGGAAGTGAGAGCGATGGCGGGACCGGGACCGCCGTCGGTGTCGATGTGGTGCCGTGTGGGAAAACATGCACGAAACAAACCCCTCTCAGCCGCCAGTTACCGCACGCCTCCCGCTGTGCCGGGCGTGCGCCGTTGCGTATCCCCGCACTTCCATTCAGCACTACAACTGACCGGTCTGGGAACGGATTTGCTCCATTCACTACCCCACAGTGCCGAGACCTCCCCCTTGCGCGACTGATTCTCGATCACCCGGCGAGCGGAAACGATCGGACGTGCGACAGACAGACGAACGGCGCCTGTTCGGGAAGGGGACTCCGAAACAGACGCCGTACGGAAGGAAGTCAGGAGGCTACGGGGACCTCAGTCGTTGGCGACGACGGGGTAGCGAGGCTCGTTCTCGGCCATCTGCCGCAGCGCGTCCTTGCGTTCGCGCTTGGAGAGCCGGTCGATGTAGAGGTAGCCGTACAGGTGATCGGTCTCGTGCTGCAAACACCGAGCGAAGTAACCGGTGCCACGCACCTTGACCGGGTTGCCCTTCTCGTCCTGCCCGGTCACCTCGGCGTAGTCCGGGCGGGCGAGCGGCGCGTACGCCGTCGGCACGGACAGACAGCCCTCGTTGGCGTCGTCCAGCCGGCGCTTGTCGGCGGGCAGGTCGACGAGCCTCGGGTTGCAGACGACGCCCACGTGCCGCCGGCCCTCGTCGTCCTGGCAGTCGTAGACGAAGACCTTCAGGTCGACACCGATCTGGTTGGCGGCCAGGCCCACGCCCTCGGCGGTGCGCTGCGAGGCGAACATGTCCGCGATCAGCTGGTCGAGCTCCGCGCCGAACTCGGTGACGTCCCTGCACTCCTTGTGCAGTACCGGGTTCCCGACGACCGTGATGGGCCGCGAGGTGCCGCGCTCCCGCCAGCCGTTCTCACGCTCCTCGCAGTCCTCGGTGTCGATGACGAAGCCCTCGTCGTCCACGGGGAGCACGCCCGCGTGCTGCTGATCGGTGTCCTGCTGCGCCATGACCGACGTATGCCTTCCTCAAAAACGGGGGGTGTGATGCTGATACAGGGTACGGCGCTCCGCGCGTGCCCCTCAGCAGACCTCTTCCAGGTCCCGCCAGTCCCGGGAATCCGGACTGTCCGCGACCCACCCGTCCAACAACCCCCGAACCAGCGAAGCCGGCGCAGCCACCCCGCACTCCCGCTCCGGCACCCACAACTGCCCATCCGTCCGATGCCCCAGCGGCCCGGGATGCCCCGGCTCACTGTGATCATGCGGATCGAGATGCTCACCGTCGCCCTCGTCGGACGGCATCCGGGACTCCGAGCACATCCGGCACAACAGCCGCACGGACGACGACCAGTCCTCCGCGGCGAACCCGGCGTCAGCCGCGAGCTGCTCCAGGGCGTCCCGGTCGGCCTCGGTCGCGGCCTCCAGCAGGACCACCCAGGTCGGCACGGGAGAAGGCGCCCACAGCTCGATCTCGTCGAACACCGGATAGGCGTGCCCGGCGGCCGTGGTGCGCTCCCCGTGCGGCACCCCGTCGTGCAGCACGACCTCGCCCCAGCGCCGCCCTGAGGACGGCAGGGGGATCGAGAGCACCTCTATGCGGGCGGGGTCGAGCCGCCGCCCCCACACCACCTCGGCCTCCCCCTCAGGGGACAGCCGTACGGCCGCACTGCCGAGGTCCATGCCCACGGGTTCACCCGAAGCGGTGGCCCCGCCCGGCACCCGCAACCCGTACGCCTGCCAGGCCCGCCGCGCCAGCGGCCAGTCCTGCAGCGCGGTGGCCGCGATGCCGACGTTCCACCAGTCGGGCGCCCCGGTCTCCCGGTCCAGCAGCGCGACGGCCCGCAGGCCCGCCGCCCGGGCCTGCTCCCAGTCGTGCCGGAACTTGTGCAGCAGGGCCAGGTTGAACCAGGACTCCGACAGCCAGGGCTCCAGATCGGCGGCCCTCGTGAGCAGCGCGCCCGCGTCCTCGTACCGGCCGTCGCCGATCAGCGTGAACGCGCGGTCTGTGGCCTGCCGCCAAGTGGCGGAGGGCCGGTGCCGTCCCTTGCCGAAGATCCTCACGATTCCCGCCTGCCAGTTCCGTTCAGTGGGCTGGCTGTGCCCCCGGACACCTCTTTCTCGCATCCAACCACGTACGGCTGGAAGGACGCTCATTACCCATGGGTTACCCAACCGCGGGCAGGGTCAGACAGTCTCTTGCGAGCACCCGGGCCAGTGCCTCCACGACTTCCGGGGCGTACTCGCCGCCCGTCGCCAGGCGCAGTTCCTCCAGCGCCTTCAGGGGCCCGCCGGGCCCGGCGGCCCGCGCCTTCTCCTCGTACGCGTTCACCGCCCGTACGATCCGCGCGGCGACCGGCTGCTCCCCGCAGGGGTCGGCCTGCCGCTCCACGACCACAGCGACCGCGGCGTCGACCCCGGTCTGCCGGACGACGGCACCGCCGAGCAGGGCGATGCGCCGCTGCTCGTCGACGGGGAGCCCGGCGGTGGCCCCCGCCGGCACGGGATCGACCAGGCTCAGCTGCCCGATGTCGTGCATGAGGGCCGCGTACTCCAGGACGGTGAGCTCCGGCTCGGTGAGTCCCAGGTCCCGCCCCACGGCCTGGCTGAGTGCGGCCACGCGCCGGGCGTGCCCGGCCGGGGTGTATCCGGCGACCTCGGTGGCGCGGGCGAGGGAGGCGATGGTCTGCCGGTAGGTGGCCCGCACGGCGGCGTAGCGGCGGAAGGACACCTGGGTGAGCAGAAGAGGGAGCGAGAAGACGGGCAGCGCCCACAGCCCCACGACGGCGACCGCGAGCGCCATCACGGCCCCGGTCGCGCACACGGCGGACCCGATGCCGAGCAGCGCCCGCAGCTCCTCCCGCAGCAGCGGACAGAAGGGCCATCGGGTACGGGCGTGCGCCAGCGCGGCGGCCAGCACGGCGTCGCACAGCGCGGTGAGGGCGAGCAGCGCGAGCAGCAGCAGGGCGTAGGCGTGGCCGCCCCATCCGCTGAACATCCCCTGGTTGTACAGGGGTTGGAAGCACACGGCGGCGAATCCGACGGTGAGCAGGCGCCGGGCGAGATGGTCGAGGGTCGGACCCGGCCCCCGCCCGATGTAGGGCACGCATCCGAGGAGGGAGGCGGCGAGGACGACGGTGACGACCTGGAGGCCGCCGTGGTGGGTGGCCTGCCCGGTGTCCTCCCCCAGCAGGGCGTACGACAGCGCCCCCGCGGCCCCGAGCGGCGCGGCCTCCCGGACGCGGGCGCCGGTCCACCGGCTGAGCTCTCCCACGGTGATCAGGACGCCGAAGGCGAGGGCGATGCCGGGCTCCTCGAGACCGGTCCAGAGGGTGATGGCGAGGGAGAGGGCGGCGAGGAGGCCGGCGCAGGCGTGGATGAGGCGGAGGATCACCTGAGGTCGCCCGGCCGTCATGGTGTGCTCCGGCCGACGCTGTCCGGGTGTGTCCGGCTGGAAACGGGCGGGTCCGGCGGGAGAGGGCGGGGTGGGGGAACGTCGTCCGCCGTGACCGCCGGATGCCATCCGTGCCGACTCAGCGCCCGCACCAACGCCCGCACCATCAGCGGATCGAACTGAGCGCCCGCACACCGCTCCAGCTCCCGCAGAGCGACGTCGACCGGACGCGCCCGGCTGTAGCACCGCGTGGACGTCATCGCGTCGAACGCGTCAGCGACGGCCACCACCCGCGCCGACTCCGGAATCTGGCTCCCCCGCAGCCCGTACGGATACCCGCTCCCGTCCAACCGCTCGTGGTGATGCAGTACGGCCGCCCGCGCCTCCCCGAGAAAGCAGATCCCCCGCACCATCTCGTGCCCGTACTCGGGATGCAGCTCGATCACCCGCCGCTCCTCGGGCGTCAACGGCCCGTCCTTGCGGAGCAACCGCGTGGGAACCCCCAGCTTCCCCACGTCGTGCAGGATCCCGGCGAACCGCAGCACCTCGACCCGCTCGTCGGGCATCCCCAGCTCGCGGGCGATCATCATCGACGCCTGCCCGACGCGCTCACTGTGCCCGCGCGTGTACCCGTCCTTGATGTCGACGGCCTGCACGAGCGCCCGGATCGTCGCCCGGTGGGCCCCACGCTCCCGGTGGTACTGCGCGAACGCCCACCACGACACACACATCGGCAGCATGACGAGCAACGCGGCGACCGGTCCGTACGGACTCCGCCACAGCACGGCCATCATCAGCCCGGCGAGCCCGTGCACGGCGATCGGCGCCAGCAACCGCGGGAACAAGCCCCGCCAGGCCCGCCGTACCGGAACCCTCCCCCGCTGCCCCGAAGGCGCGGGCGGTGCCCCCACCGCCAGGGCCCGGATCCCGCCGTCCAGCACGCTCAGCACCAGGCAGAAGGCCAGCACCGCCGCCCCGGCCGGCCCGAGCGCGAACGGCACGTCGCAGGCGCCGACGGCATCCCGCCCGCCCAGCGCGCCGTGCACCCGCGCCGCCACCCACACAGCGACGGAGAGCTGCGCCGCCCGCCAGAGCCTGCGCAGCCACCGCGGCCGCTGCTCGACGGGGGACAGCAAGGCGCCCGGAAGTGGTACCAGCGCGGCGGCGGACGGCGGCAGCAGAAAAGCCGCGGCGAGCAGCACGGGGTAAAAGGTTCCGGCGAACCGCCACCGGGCGGCGACCTGTTCGCAGCCGCCGTACAACACGGCGAACAGCAGCACCGCCCACCAGGGCGTTCGCACCGTCGGCAGCGGTAACACGCAGATCAGCGCGCCGACGACCACGCAGGAGACGTACGCACGTGCCCGTGCCGGAACCTCCATCGCGCCCTCCCCGGCCATGTCCGATCCGGGTCCGGAGCCTAGGACGGCGACAGGGGGGCCTGCGGGCTGTTGACCCGCCGATTAGCACGTTCGGGTGACGGGCTCAGGACTCCTGCGGAGTCGGCGGCGCGGCCGTCACATCATGTTCGGGCACCGCCTGGCCGGAGCGGATCAGGTCGATCCGCCCCAGGACCTTGGAGCGCAGGTCGCTGGGCACGTCGTCATGCCCGCAGCACCGCTTGACCAGCTTCTTCACGGCCTGCTCCAGGCCGTACTTCTCCAGACACGGCGAGCACTCCTGGAAGTGCTGCTTGAACTTGTCGCGATCGACGTCCGGCATCTCACTGTCGAGGAACTCGTACAGATGATCGAGTACCTCACCGCAGTCCGTCTCGTGCGGCTCTCCGCAGCTCATGAGCCCGAGCCTTTCGCTTCGTTCGACTCTCCGGCGCCGGCCGGGACCAGCCCGCGCTCACGGGCATAGTCCTCGAGCATGCCGCGCAGTTGACGGCGGCCCCGGTGCAGCCGGGACATCACCGTACCGATGGGTGTCCCCATGATGTCCGCGATCTCCTTGTACGCAAAGCCCTCTACATCCGCGAGGTAGACGGCGATGCGGAATTCCTCGGGGATCGCCTGAAGTGCTTCCTTCACGTCCGAGTCGGGCAGGTGGTCGAGCGCCTGCGACTCCGCGGAGCGCAGACCCGTCGACATGTGCGACTCGGCACGCGCCAGCTGCCAGTCCTCGATCTCCTCGGCCGCGGAGCGCTGGGGTTCACGCTGCTTCTTGCGGTACGAGTTGATGAAGGTGTTGGTGAGGATCCGGTACAGCCACGCCTTGAGGTTGGTGCCCTCGCGGAACTGGTGGAACGACGCGTACGCCTTGGCGTACGTCTCCTGCACCAGGTCCTCGGCGTCGGCCGGGTTGCGCGTCATGCGCAGCGCGGCCGAGTACATCTGGTCGAGGAACTCCAGCGCGTCCCGCTCGAAGCGCGCGCTGCGCTCGGCGGTCGACTCGCTGTTGCCCGGGCCCTCGGGCTGCTCCGCCTGACCGTGTTCGGTCCCTGCGTCGGTCCCAGTGACCGGACCCACCTCCTCCAGTGTCTGGGCAGAACCGAGACCGGTCCCACCAGAATCGGAGGATAGACGACGATCCGGTCCGCCCGCCGCTCGAATAGGGGCGGTCTTCGCCGCATGCAGCACCGTCCAGTCCAATTCTGTACGGCTGCCACGGCTCGAATCAGACTCCGCCGGGCGCAGCCCGTCCACGGGGTGGTGGCGGGAGGCGGGCGGGCAGAAGGTCGAACCCATGCGGCGGACTTCCTCTCCAACGACGTCTGTGCCGGTGCTCTCAGCACTTCTGTCCGCCACAACACCAGGCCCGCCCCGCAACATTCCCGGGCCGTCACACCAGTGACCCGGCCCACCTCGCGACCCCGTCGGTGATGATCGCCAGGGCCTCCTCCTGGCCGATGTCCGCCCGCTTCGGCACGGCGAAGCCATGATCGCCGTACGGCACCTCGACCAGTTCGTACGATCCCTCGGGGAACTCCGCCGGCCTCCCCCACGGGTCGTTGCCGCCCTGGACGACGAGGGTGGGGACCCCGGCCCCGAGCAGCTCCTCGGCGCGGGACTTCTCGGGCTTGCCCGGCGGGTGCAGCGGGAAGGCGAGGGCGAGAACCGCGTGCGCGCCGAGTTCGGCGGCCGTACGGCAGGCGACGCGGGCCCCCGCGCTGCGGCCGCCGGAGATCACCGGCAGCCCCGGCTCGGCCAGCGCGGGCCAGACGCCCCGCCAGCCGACGTCCAGCGTCTTCGGCGCGGGCGCCATCTTCTTTCCGGCGACCCGCCAGGGCTGCTCCACCCGGGCGACGGTGACGCCGTGGGCGGGCAGGACGGCGGCGAGCGCCTGGAGGTCCCGTGCCTCGATGCCGCCGCCGGCGCCGTGGCTCACGGCCAGGACCAGCCGCGCCCTCCTGGCCTTGTGCCAGGTGATGCGGGCGGCACCGGCGTCCGTGTCGATGATCTCGGTCACATTGATCTCGGTCACATTCGCGTTCACGTCAGAAGAGTGTGCCCTCTTCGGGCCCCTCGAGCTCCTTGAGCAGCTCCGGCCCGTTGTTGCGGACGTTGCTCACCGCGGTCGTCACCGGGTACGCCCGCATCAGCCCCTCGGGCGGCGGCGCGAGCAGTGTGCGCAGGTCGTCGAGATCCATGCGGGACGGGTCGAGCCAGGCGTCCCAGCGGTCCGGCGTCAGCATCAGCGGCATCCGAGGGTGGATCTCGGCCAGCGTGTGCGGCCCCTCTGCGGGCGCCACCCCGAGCGGGCTCTGCTCCGCCTCCGTGGTGATCACGGAGCACGTCGCCCACCAGGCCCGCGGGTGATCGTCGGGCA
Source organism: Streptomyces sp. SA15 (assembly GCF_002291145.1). Classification (GTDB taxonomy): domain Bacteria; phylum Actinomycetota; class Actinomycetes; order Streptomycetales; family Streptomycetaceae; genus Streptomyces. The sequence goes on along the minus strand of NZ_NTGE01000009.1, from coordinate 24,593 downwards.
GCGTCCTGTCCCGCCAGAACTCGTACAGCCCGGCCATCGCGAAGACCGATCCGTCGGCGGGAAGCACGAAGTACGGCTGCTTGCGCGGCCGCTTCTTCCTCCCCTCCACCTCCAGGTCCCGCTCCTGCCGGCCGGTGACCCACTCGTAGTAGCCGTCGGCGGGGATGATGCAGCGCCGGGTGGCGAAGGCACGGCGGTACGACGGCTTCTCGTGCACGGTCTCCGCCCGCGCGTTGATCATCCGGGCCGCGCCCTCCGGGGTCTTCGACCAGCTCGGCACCAGCCCCCACTTCAGCTTCCGCAGCTGCCGAACCGGTTTGGGATCCTCCACGTCCTTAAGAGGACGGTCGAGGACGACGTGAACCTCCTTGGTCGGAGCCACGTTGTAGTCGGGTGCCAGGGTCTCCTCGGGTTCCCACTTCTCGATCTCAAAGATTCCTGCGAGATCCTCGGGCCTACGACTGGCCGCATACCGTCCGCACATACGTGCCACACTGCCAGATTCGACGAGACCTCAGGGAGCTACCGCCGAACATGCACACCACCGCATCCGACTCGCTCGCCTCCCTCTGGGACGAGGTCTTCGGCAGCCAGCCCGACCCCGACCTGTGGGTGGTGCTCGCGACCCTCGTCGCCGCGCTCGCCGTGGTCGTCCCGCACAACTTCTGGCGCATCTCGCGCAACGCCATCACCATCGCGCACGAGGGCGGCCACGGCCTGGTCGCGCTGCTCACCGGCCGCACCCTCACCGGCATACGGCTGCACTCGGACACCAGCGGCCTGACCGTGAGCCGCGGCAAGCCGCACGGCCTCGGCATGATCCTCACCGCGTCCGCCGGCTACACCGCTCCCCCACTCCTCGGCCTGGGCGGCGCCGCCCTGCTCGCCGCCGGCCACATCACGCTGCTGCTCTGGGCGGCGACCATCCTGCTGGTGGCGATGCTGGTGATGATCCGCAACGCGTACGGCGCCCTGACGGTGGTCATCACCGGCGGCACGTTCGTGGTGGTGTCCTGGCTGACGGGACCGCAGGTGCAGGCGGCGTTCGCGTATGTGGTGGTGTGGTTCCTGCTGATCGGCGGGGTGCGCCCGGCGTTCGAACTACAGGCGAAGCGGGCGCGGGGAGGGGCGGGTGACTCGGACGCGGATCAGTTGTCGCGGCTGACGCATGCGCCGGCGGGGCTTTGGCTGTTTCTGTTCCATGCGGTGTCACTGTGTTCGCTGATAGGCGGAGGTCGCTGGCTGCTGGAGGTCTGAACGCGCCCTTTGGGGCGTGGGTCTGTGTCGATATACGGCTCAACCGCGTGGGCGCGACCAGCCACAACGCCGCCGCACCCGAGCGATGGCCTCCTTATAGAGTGGGGCCCATGGCCCAGAACCCCGCAGACACCGCCCTCTGGCCCGCCCCGCACGCGAGCGGAGCCGTCGACGCGACGGTCCACGTGCCCGGGTCCAAGTCGGTCACCAACCGCGCCCTGGTGCTGGCCGCCCTCGCCTCCGAGCCCGGCTGGCTGCGCCGCCCGCTGCGCTCCCGTGACACCCTGCTGATGGCGGGCGCCCTGCGGGCGATGGGCGTGGAGATCGAGGAGACGGTGTCGTCCAGTTCCTCCGTCGTGGGCGGCCAGGACAGCGCGGGAGAGGCCTGGCGCGTGCTCCCGACCGGCCTGCACGGCCCGGCCACGGTCGACGTCGGCAACGCCGGCACGGTGATGCGCTTCCTGCCGCCGGTCGCCGCGCTCGCCGACGGCCCCATCCGCTTCGACGGCGACCCGAGGTCGTACGAGCGTCCCCTGAACGGCGTGATCGACGCCCTGCGCGTCCTCGGCGCCCGCATCGACGACGACGGCCGCGGCACGCTGCCGCTGACGGTGCACGGCGGCGGGGCGCTGGACGGCGGCCCGGTGGAGATCGACGCGTCCTCGTCGTCGCAGTTCGTCTCGGCCCTGCTCCTGTCCGGCCCGCGCTTCAACCAGGGCGTCGAGGTCCGCCACACCGGCTCCACGCTGCCGTCCATGCCGCACATCCGGATGACCGTCGACATGCTGCGCTCGGTCGGTGCCCAGGTCGACACCCCGGAGTCGGGCGGCGAACCGAACGTCTGGCGGGTCACGCCGGGCGCCCTGCTCGGCCGCGACCTGACCATCGAGCCGGACCTGTCCAACGCCCAGCCGTTCCTGGCGGCGGCCCTGGTGACCGGCGGCCGGGTCGTCGTCCCCGACTGGCCGGCCCGCACCACCCAGCCCGGTGACCGGCTGCGCGAGATCTTCACCGAAATGGGCGGTTCCTGCGAACTCACCGAGTTCGGCCTGGTGTTCACCGGCTCGGGCTCCGTTCACGGCATCGACGTGGACCTGGGCGACGTGGGCGAACTGACTCCCGGCATCGCCGCTGTCGCCGCCCTCGCGGACTCCCCCTCCACTCTCCGCGGCGTGGCGCACCTGCGCCTGCACGAGACGGACCGCCTGGCCGCGCTCACCAAGGAGATCAACGAGCTCGGCGGCGACGTCACGGAGACCGCCGACGGCCTGCACATCCGCCCGCGCCCGCTGCACGGCGGTATCTTCCACACGTACGAGGACCACCGGATGGCGACGGCCGGCGCGATCATCGGCCTGGTGGTCCAGGGCGTGCAGATCGAGAACGTGGCGACGACGGCGAAGACCCTCCCGGACTTCCCCGACCTGTGGACCGGGATGCTGCGCGGCGTGGGGACCCAGGGATAAGGTCATGCGCCGCTACGGCAAGCACACCGACGAGGACGACATCCGCTCCCGCCCGAACCGCAAGGGCAACCGGCCCCGTACGAACATCCGGCCCAAGCACGAGGACGCGGCCGAGGGCATGGTCCTCACCGTCGACCGGGGCCGGCTGACGTGCCTCGTCGAGGACCGGATCGTGATGGCGATGAAGGCCCGCGAGCTCGGCCGCAAGGCGGCGGTCGTGGGCGACCGGGTGGCGCTGGTCGGTGACATGTCCGGCAAGAAGGACACGCTCGCCAGGATCGTCCGCATCGAGGAGCGCACGTCGGTGCTGCGCCGTACCGCGGACGACGACGACCCGTACGAGCGCGTGGTGGTCGCCAACGCCGACCAACTCGCCATCGTCACCGCCCTGGCCGATCCGGAGCCCCGCCCCCGCCTGATCGACCGCTGCCTGGTGGCGGCGTTCGACGGCGGGCTGGAACCCCTGCTGGTCATGACGAAGTCGGACCTGGCCCCGCCGGACAAGCTGCTGGAGCTGTACGGCGACCTGGACATCCCGTACGTGGTGACGAGCCGCGAGGAGTTGGAGAGCGGGGCGGCGGTGGCCCGGGTGCGCGAGCAGCTCGACGGCAAGATCACCGCCTTCGTCGGTCACTCGGGCGTCGGCAAGACGACCCTGGTCAACGCTCTGGTGCCTCAGGAGCAGCGGCGTTCGACGGGGCACGTCAACGCGGTGACGGGCCGCGGCCGCCACACCACGACCTCGGCGCTGGCCCTGCCGCTGGCGGGCGACGGGGGGTGGGTGGTCGACACCCCGGGCGTACGGTCGTTCGGCCTGCACCACGTAAATCCGTCCCGGGTGATCCACGCCTTCCCCGACCTGGAGCCCGGCACGCAGAACTGCCCCCGCGCGTGCAGCCACGACGAGCAGGACTGCGCGCTGGACCAGTGGGTGGCCGACGGCCACGCGGATCCGGCCCGCCTCTACTCGCTGCGCCGGCTCCTGTCGACGAGGGAGCGGAAGGAAGGCGACTGAGGAAGGCCGCTGGGGCGTATGGGGAGGCGTCCGGGGATGCGTCGGGGGAGGCGTCCGGGGAAGGCTGCTGACCTCCGCGTTGTTTGTCTTGACGTAGGTCCGGTAAGGGCATAATCGCACCGAGCCCGGATCGAAGCCTGAGCAGAGCCCGATGAAGCGGTCACAAACGCTGGGACACGGGGACTTACGGGAGGACAGCACATGGCGTGGCTGCTGGTCATCGTGGCCGGGTTGCTCGAGACCGGTTTCGCCGTCTGTCTGAAGCTGTCGCACGGCTTCACCAGACTCTGGCCGACGATCGCGTTCTGCGTCTTCGCCCTCGGCAGCTTCGGCCTGCTGACCCTGGCCCTGAAGAAGCTCGACGTGGGCCCGGCGTATGCCGTGTGGACCGGCATCGGCGCGGCGGGAACCGCGATCTACGGCATGGTCTTCCTCGGCGACCTCGTCTCGACCCTGAAGATCGTCTCGATCAGCCTGGTGATCATCGGCGTGATCGGACTCCAGCTGTCGGGTTCCGCCCACTGAGCCGTCAGCCGGTCAACTGGCGGTTGAGCGCGCTCCGTACGAGATCTGCCACGCCGCCCTCGCCGGGCGGGGCCGCCACGCAGGACAGAGCGAGGCGGACGACGAGTTCGCAGGAGCGGGCCAGTTCGGCGATGTCCGACTTGACCGCGCCGGGACCGGAGAGAACCGCCACGGCCCGATCACGCACCAGGGCCACGAAGTCGCCGGGCGACGGCAGCGGGCCGTCCGCCCGGCGCTGCGCGGGGACGGCCGAGGAGGACGGCACGGCCTTCAGCGTCGGCGAGGGCAGCCGCTCGCTCCAGCAGCCGGTGAGCATGGCTCGCACGAGGGCGTTCTCACGGGCCGTCGACGCCGTCCACTCGGCGGTCGCGGTCAGCCGCTCCCGGACGTCGCCGTGCGCGGTCAGCGCCCGCTCGACGCCGGTGAGATACCCGTCCGCTTCTCGCCTGACGAGGGCCCGGGCCAGCCCTTCCTTACTCCCGAACTCGTTGTACAGCGTCTGCCGGGACACTCCGGCCGCCGCGGCCACGTCCACCATCCGCACAGCGGACCACGGCCGGCGCGCCAGCGCCGTGTAAGCGGCGTCCAGCAGGGATTCCCGCGCTGCAGGCATCATCGCCTCCCTGGGCGATCGGCTCTGCGCCCCAGATTTGACGCGCACAGAGGCACTGTCAAGGGTTCGCGGCGGCACACGGGGGCGCGCGACGCCCGCCGGGCTACGGTTGACCAACACCGTAGGGCTGCGAGCAGCCGCCACCGTCACGCTGCGGGCAGCCGCTGCCGTCAAGCCGCGGGCAGTCGCTGCCGTCAGGCTGCGGGCAGCCGCCACCCTCAAGCCGCGGGCAGCCGCTGCCGTCAGGCTGCGGGCAGCCGCCACCCTCAAGCCGCGGGCAGCCGCTGCCGTCAGGCTGCGGGCAGCCGCCACCCTCAAGCCGCGGGCAGCCGCTGCCGTCAGGCTGTGGGCAGCCGCCTTCAAGGTTGTGGGCAGCCGCCGCCGTCAGCCTGCGCAGCACCCCCACCCACCCAGCCGCCCTCAGGCAGCGGGCAGCCGCTGCCGTCAAGCCGCGGGCAGTCGCTGCCGTCAGGCTGCGAGCGCCACCCCGCCCCGCTGTCAAGCTGCGGGCAGTCGTGCCGCTGGGGCGGCTCGCGACCCGCAGAGGGCGGCACCCCGTCGGCGCCGGGCTGCGCACCCCACCCCCGCCCAGCCCCCACCCCGCGCGACCGAGAACGCGGGGTGCCTGAACAACCCTCGGGCACCATCCCCGCACACCCCTCCCCAAGGCCCCCCGTAGCCCCGTACCAGCCACGACAGATACCGTTCGCTACATGCCCGACTACCTCGACGACCTCCGCTTCGCCCACGTCCTCGCGGACGCGGCAGACGCGGCCACCATGGCCCGCTTCAAGGCCCTAGACCTCAAGGTCGAAACGAAGCCGGACATGACCCCGGTCAGCGAAGCGGACAAGGCCGCGGAAGAACTCATCCGCGGCCAACTCGGGCGCGCCCGCCCCCGCGACGCGATCCTCGGCGAGGAATACGGCATCCAAGGCACCGGCCCCCGCCGCTGGGTCGTCGACCCGATCGACGGCACCAAGAACTACGTACGCGGCGTCCCCGTCTGGGCCACCCTCATCTCCCTCATGGAGGCGGGCGAGACCGGCTTCGAGCCCGTCGTCGGCGTCGTCTCCGCCCCCGCCCTCGGCCGCCGCTGGTGGGCCGCGAAGGGCCACGGCGCCTTCACCGGCCGCAGCCTCAGCTCGGCCTCACGCCTGCACGTCTCCCGTGTCTCGAAGCTCACGGACGCCTCCTTCGCGTACTCCTCGCTCAGCGGCTGGGAGGAGCAGGGCAGGCTGGACGGCTTCCTGGACCTGACCCGCGAAGTGTGGCGCACGCGCGCATACGGCGACTTCTGGCCGTACATGCTGGTCGCCGAGGGCGCGGTCGACATCTGCGCCGAGCCGGAACTCTCCCTGTGGGACATGGCCGCGAACGCGATCGTCGTGACGGAGGCCGGCGGCACCTTCACCGGTCTCGACGGCCGCCCGGGCCCGCACAGCGGCAACGCGGCCGCCTCGAACGGCCTGCTCCACGACGAGCTGCTGGGATATCTCAACCAGCGCTACTGAGATAAACAGATGAGCGCCTGCGCCCTCAAACGACCGCACGCGCCCTCTTGTTGACCTCCGCCTTACCTGTCACTCTGAGAGGACCCTCATTTGTGAATTTGTGAATCCTTGAACTAGCGGACACCGGAGTCCGAGAGGCCCGACATCCGAGAGTCCGAGAGTCCGAGAGTCCGGGGATTCGTAGGAGGTGCCTCCAACCCATGCTCGTCCGCGACGCCATGAGCCAAGTGGTCCTCACCATCGGCCCCACCCACACCCTCCGCCAGGCCGCCGCCCTGATGTCCGCCCGCCGGGTCGGCGCGGCCATCGTCCTCGACCCCGACGCCGGCGGCATCGGCATTCTCACCGAACGCGACGTACTCAACTCCGTGGGCCTGGGCCAGAGCCCGGACACGGAGCCCGTCCACGCCCACACCACCACCGACGTCGTCTTCGCCGCCCCGGCCTGGACCCTGGAGGAGGCGGCCCGCGCCATGGCGCACGGCGGCTTCCGCCACCTCATCGTGCTCGACCGCGGCGAGCCTGTCGGCATCGTCTCGGTCCGCGACATCATCCGCTGCTGGGCCCCGGCCCGACAGCACGCACCGGCCTGACCGCATGGCCTGAACGCATGGCCTGAACGCACCGGCGGGCCGGACCCCCTGCCCAGGGGATCCGGCCCGCCGAGACCTGATCGGACGAGGCCGAAATCAGGCGAGGCCGAAATCAGGCCAGGTAGAAATCAGACCAGGTCGAACCGGTCCAGGTTCATCACCTTGTCCCACGCGGCGACGAAGTCCTTCACGAACTTCTCCTTCGCGTCGTCGCTCGCGTAGACCTCCGCGAGCGCACGGAGCTCGGAGTTCGAGCCGAAGACCAGGTCGGCACGGCTGCCGGCCCACTTCAGCTCGCCCGTGTCGGCGTCGCGACCCTCGAACGTGGTCTGGTCCTCCGACGTCGACTTCCAGGTCGTACCCAGGTCGAGCAGGTTGACGAAGAAGTCGTTGGTCAGGGCCCCAGGGGTCTCGGTGAGGACACCGAGCTGCGACTGCTGGTGGTTCGCGCCCAGGACGCGCAGGCCACCGACCAGGACCGTCATCTCGGGAGCGCTCAGCGTCAGCAGGTTCGCCTTGTCGAGCAGCAGGTACTCGGCCGGCAGACGGTTGCCCTTGCCGAGGTAGTTGCGGAACCCGTCGGCGGTCGGCTCGAGCGCGGCGAAGGACTCCGCGTCGGTGTGCTCCTCGGTCGCGTCGACACGGCCCGGGGTGAAGGGCACCTCGATGTCGTAGCCGGCGTCCTTGGCGGCCCGCTCCACGCCCACGCAGCCACCGAGCACGATCAGGTCGGCCAGGGAGACCTTCCTGGCGCCGGTGTTGAACTCCTGCTGGATGCTCTCCAGGGTGCGCAGGACCGTCGCGAGCTGCTCGGGGTCGTTGACCTCCCAGCCGCGCTGCGGCTCGAGGCGGATGCGCGCGCCGTTGGCGCCGCCGCGCTTGTCGCTGCCACGGAAGGTCGAGGCCGACGCCCACGCGGTGCTGACCAGCTCGGAGACGGTCAGACCCGAGTCGAGGAGCTTGGCCTTGAGGGCCGCGATGTCGGCGGCGCCGATGACCTCACCCTCGGGCTCCGGCAGCGGGTCCTGCCACAGCAGGGTCTCCTCCGGGACCTCCGGGCCGAGGTACAGCGACTTCGGGCCCATGTCGCGGTGGGTCAGCTTGTACCAGGCCCGGGCGAAGGCGTCCGCGAACTCCGCCGGGTTCTCGTAGAAGCGGCGGGCGATCGGCTCGTAGATCGGGTCGAAGCGCAGCGACAGGTCGGTGGTGAGCATCATCGGGAGCTTCGTCTTCGACGCGTCGTGCGCGTCGGGGATGATCGCCTCGGCGTTCTTCGCCACCCACTGGTTCGCGCCGGCCGGGCTCTGGGTGAGCTCGTACTCGTACTCGAACAGGTTCTTGAAGAAGTTGTTGCTCCACTGCGTGGGCGTCTCGGTCCACGTCACCTCCAGGCCGGAGGTGATGGCGTCGCCGCCCTTGCCGGTGCCGTGGGTGCTCTTCCAGCCCAGGCCCATCTCCTCCATGGAGGCGGCCTCGGGGTCGGCGCCGACGGCGTCCGCCGGGCCCGCGCCGTGCGTCTTGCCGAAGGTGTGGCCGCCGGCGATCAGGGCGACCGTCTCCTCGTCGTTCATCGCCATCCGGCGGAACGTCTCGCGGATGTCACGGGCCGCGGCGATCGGGTCCGGGTTGCCGTTCGGGCCCTCCGGGTTGACGTAGATGAGGCCCATCTGGACCGCGCCGAGCGGGTTCTCCAGCTCACGGTCGCCGGTGTAGCGCTTGTCGTCGAGCCAGGTGGTCTCGGGACCCCAGTAGACGTCCTCCTCCGGCTCCCAGACGTCCTCGCGCCCACCGCCGAAGCCGAAGGTCTCGAAGCCCATCTGCTCCAGGGCGACGTTGCCGGTGAGGATCATGAGGTCGGCCCAGGAGATGTTCTGGCCGTACTTCTTCTTGACCGGCCACAGCAGACGGCGGGCCTTGTCCAGGTTGCCGTTGTCCGGCCAGCTGTTGAGGGGGGCGAAACGCTGCTGCCCGGCTCCGGCGCCGCCGCGGCCGTCGCTGATGCGGTAGGTGCCGGCGCTGTGCCAGGCCATACGGATCATCAGCGGGCCGTAGTTGCCGAAGTCGGCCGGCCACCAGTCCTGCGAGGTGGTCAGCACCTCGGCGATGTCCTGCTTCACGGCGTCGAGGTCGAGGGCCTTGAACGCCTCGGCGTAGTCGAACTCCTCACCGAGGGGGTTGGCCACGACGGGGTTCTTGGCGAGGATCTTCACATTGAGCCGCTCCGGCCACCACTGGCGGTTTCCACCGCCCTGGGTGGGGTGCAGCGCGCGACCGTGCGCGACGGGGCAGCCGCCCGCCTCCTCCGACTTGTCGTCTGTGACGATCGCGTCATGGTTCTCAGTCATGGGAATCCTTCGGGATTGGGCGGATCACGGTGCTCAGCAACTGCGGGCGGTGGAACGGTCGGGGCGCAGACCCCGATGGATGACCGCGGCGTCGTCGTTCGAGAAGCCCCGGCCATGGGACACCGTCAGGCAGAGGGCCTCGCCGACCGGCTTCCGTCGCTCGCAGGCCGGCACCGCGCAGCTCCTCGACGGTCGTCGGAGCCTGGGATTCGCTCATGGTGCCCACGTTACTGCTGCCTGTTCCTGTCGCCTTGGCCAAAGCCGATCTCGATCCTACAATGGACAATGTCTAAGTCAAGCAATGCTCCAAAGTCACATTCGTTCGGGATCTGGTTCCCCTCCTGTTAGGCTGGTCTTTATGAGTGACCTTCTGGAACGACTGCGCGGCCGCGGCTGGCGGATGACCGCGCAGCGGCGCGTCGTGGCCGAGGTCCTCGACGGCGATCACGTCCACCTGACGGCCGACGAGGTCCACGCGCGGGCCGTCGCCAAGCTGCCGGAGATCTCCCGGGCGACCGTCTACAACACGCTGGGCGAGCTGGTCTCCCTCGGCGAGGTCCTCGAGGTCGCCACCGACAAGCGCGCCAAGCGGTACGACCCCAACGCCCACCGGCCGCACCACCACCTCGTCTGCGCCCAGTGCGGCGCGATCCGAGACGTCCACCCGAGCGGCAACCCGCTGGCCGACCTCCCCGACTCGGAGCGCTTCGGCTTCACGGTCTCGGACGTCGAGGTGACGTACCGCGGCGTCTGCCCGAACTGCGCGGCGGCCTAGCAAGGCCGGCACACCCCGCGACACTCACTGAAGCCCCGGCACCCTCTTGGGAGCCGGGGCTTCGTGCTGCGTACGAAGACTCCGCACGAAGACTCCGTACGAAGACGACTCCATGCGCCGTACGGGCTTCCTGGATCTGACGGACCGTCATATCGTCGTGCGGCACCCCCCGCCCCGTACCGAACTCCGCGAGAGCAACCGTGGGAGATCCGCGCCCAAAACTCCACGCCACCGAACTGACCCGCACCTTCGGCCGCGGCCCGCACACCGTCGACGCCCTCGGTCCGCTCGACCTGACCGTCGCCCCGGGCGAGTTCGTCTGCGTCGTCGGCCCCTCCGGCTGCGGCAAGTCCACGCTGCTGCGCAAGCGGCGGGGCTGCTCCGGCCGAGCACGGGCACGGTGGAGATCCGTACCACGCTGCGGCCCGATATGCGGCTCCGCCGTGTGGCTCGCCCGGCCGCCGCCATGATCTTGGGAAATCCGCGCGGGCACGACGGACCGCCTGCAGTCCGCGTACGTCGCCCAGGGCGTGGCAGAGGGAGACCCGCTCCCGGAGTCACAGACGGTGAACAGATCCTTGTACGAGGAGGCGGTGGGCCACCGCGCCTGACCTGAACGCCTTGAACGCACCGAGAGCCGGAACCCTTTCGGATTCCGGCCCTCGGCCTTCAGTAGCGGGGACAGGATTTGAACCTGCGACCTCTGGGTTATGAGCCCAGCGAGCTACCGAGCTGCTCCACCCCGCGTCGATGAATGCAACATTACGTCAAGGACGCGGACAGAAGCAAATCGATTACCTGCCCTGCATCGGCCCAGGTCAGGACGGTCCGTCAAACCGGCCCTCGGCCCAGCGCGGGGTCACGCCGACAGCTCCTGCCGAAGCGCGTCCCGCAACCGAGCCGCCCGCTCCGCGACCTCGCCCGGCCCGAGGGACACCGCCCGGTCGGCCCACCGCTGCCCTTCGGCCAGCTCTCCCCGACGCGCGTAGACCAGGGCCAGCCGCAGCGCCGCCCGCCCGTGCCCGGCGTCGGCCGCCCGCGTCCACCACACCGCCGCCTCCGGCTCACTCCCCTCCCGGGCCAGCAGCAGCCCCAGATTGAACGCCCCGTTCCGCGACCCGGCCTCGGCCGCCTGCCGGTACCAACGAGCCGCCTCCACCACGTCGCCGCGCGCGGCGGCCAGCATCCCGACCCGGACCTGCGCCCGCCGGTGCCCCTGACCAGCGGCCCGCTCGTACCACTCCTCGCACTCGGTCTTCTCGTGCACGGTCTCCCCGAGCTCGTGCGCGGGCGCCGGCGGCCGCCGCGCGTCGAGCACGGTCGCCAGCCGGTACGCGGCCTCGGCGCTACCGCCCCCCGCCGCACACCGCAGATGCCGCTCCGCCTCGGGCTCGTCCCCGTGCCGCAGCCGCGCGATGCCGACCTGCAGCGCCGCCTCCGTGTGCCCGGCGGCCGCGGCCCGCTCGTACCACCGCAGTGCTACGGACTCCTCGCCCCGCCCCGCGAACAGGATCCCCAGGTTGAACGCGGCGTCGACACTTCCCGCCTCGGCGGCCTTCGAGAACCACGGCTCCGCCCCGGCCGCATCCCCGCCCTGGAGCAGCAGGATCGCCAGCGCGTTGGCCGCCTCGCGGTGCCCGGCGTACGCGGCCCGCCGGTACCACTGCTCGGCCTGCGCGGTGCGCCCCTGCTCGGCGCAGAGCAGCCCGAGGTTGTACGCGCCATTGTCGTCCCCGGCGTCCATCGCGGCTCGGTACCACCGCTCGGCGGTCTGCGGCTCACCGCGCTCGGCGTGCAGCGCGCCCAGCGCGTTGGCCGCGTTGCCGTCCCCGTCCTGCGCGGCTCTGAGCCACCACACGGCCGCGCTCTCGGTGTCTCCCGCGTCCCGCAGCAGAAACCCGAGCGCGCAGGCGGCGCGCGCTTCCCCGTCCTTGGCGGACGTCAGGTACCAGCGCCCGGCCTCCTTGAGCTGGCCGCGCTTCTCCAGGATCGCCCCGAGGTGCAGCGCGGCCCGCCGGTGTCCGCGCGCGGCGGCCTGCCGGTACCACTGTTCGGCCTCGCCCAGCAGGGAGGCACCGTCGTCGGCTCCAGGTCCGGAGGCGGGTGCCTCCTCCTCGTCCGCCGCCCGGCGATCGAGCGCGCGTGCCAGGCGGTACGCCGCCTCCCGGTGCCCCCGCTCGGCCGCGGCCCGCATCCACCGCTCGGCCCCGGCGTCGCCGCGGTGCTCCAGCAGATCGGCGAGCGCGTAGGCCCCCAGCGAGTGCCCCTGCTCGGCGGACTGGCGCAGCCAGTACTCCGCGGCGGGCTCGTCGCCCCGCTCGCGGTGATGACGGCCCAGCGCGTGCGCGGCCGCGGCGGACCCGGCCACGGCGGCGATGCGCCACCACCCGGCGGCCTCGTCGGCGTAACCACGCTGGTGAAGAAGGACCCCGAGGTTGTTGGCGGCGGCACGGTCACCGGCGGCGGTGGCGGCACGCAGATGGGGCTCGGCTCCGTCGAGATCGCCGCGGCGCAGCAGCATGGCTCCGAGGACGCTCATCGCCTCGATGTCGCCGGCTTCGGCCGCGATCCGCCGACGGACCTCCTCGGCGGCGTCGTCGGCCACCTCCCCGGCCTCGTCCTGCTGGGAAGGCTGCACAAATCGCCCTGTCTCGAACAGAGTCGCCTTGTCCCCCATAACGTCCATCGTCGCACCACCTGCAACCTGGGTACACCTGGTATACCGCAGCCAGTGAGGTCACTTCAGCGTTTTGTCGACATGCCCACAGAGAGACAAGTCAAACACAGATCCCTCAACTCCCCTCGGCGGCACGGCCGTCCCCTACGTCGGCACATGCGTTCGCACACCACGAAGGCCCGGATCCTTTTCAGGATCCGGGCCTTCGCTGTCGTACGACGCGTCGTCGACTTCAGTAGCGGGGACAGGATTTGAACCTGCGACCTCTGGGTTATGAGCCCAGCGAGCTACCGAGCTGCTCCACCCCGCGCCGTTGTTCTGCAACCGTATCACGGCGCGAGGTGGGCTTTTCGATCAGCTGCTGTCAGGACTGCCGGCGGGACTCGGACTGCCGCCGGGACTGGGGCTACCGCTGGGACTTGGGCTGCTGCCGCCGGTCCCGCCGGCCTGGTTCTGCGCGTCCTCGGCCCGCCGCAGCGCCTCCTCCAGGTCCTTCTGCGCCTCGCCGTACGCCGTCCAGTTGTTGTCCTTCAGAGCCTGCTGGCCGGCCTCGAAGGCCTTCTGGGCGTCGTTCAGCGCTTCTTGGACCGTCGGGTTGGTGGACGTCGGTGGCGGAGGGGTCGTCTCGCCCTCGTCCGGTGGTGGCTCGGTGGTCGGGCCCTCCGCTCCGAAGACCTTGTTGAGGGCCTCGTCGAGCGTGTCCTCGAAGGCGGTGTTGCCTCCGTAGGACACCAACACCTTGCGCAGCAGCGGGTACTTCAGTCCACCACCGCGTACGTAGACCGGCTCCACGTAGAGCAGTCCTCCGTCGAGTGGCACCGTCAGCAGGTTGCCGTACTCGACCTCGGAGTCGCCGCCTCTCAGGAGCCTGATCGATTCGGCGATGTCCTGTTCGGAGTTGAACTGGCTCTGGACCTGTTTAGGTCCGTCGACGGTCGTACTTGTCGGCAACTTCAGGATTCTGATCTTGCCGTAGTCGGGCGTGCCCGCCTCGGCGTCGATCGACATGAACGCACTGAGGTTGTCCCGGCCGTTGGGCGTGAAGGTCGTCGTCAGCGAGAACGCCTGTGCCGCCTGGTCGGGCATCTTCATGCTCAGGTAGTACGGCGGCACCGCGTTGCCCGACTTGTTGGTCGGGTCGTCCGGCACCTGCCACACCTCGCTGCCGCTGAGGAAGGTGTCCGCGTCCGCGACGTGGTAGCGGGTGAGCAGCTCACGCTGGACCTTGAACAGGTCCTGCGGGTACCGCAGATGAGCCATGAGCGACTCCGAGATGTCACTCCTCGGCTCCACCGTGCCGGGGAACGCCTTCATCCAGGTCTTGAGGACCGGGTCCTTGGTGTCCCACTGGTAGAGCTTGACCTCGCCGGTGTACGCGTCGACGGTCGCCTTCACCGAGTTGCGGATGTAGTTGACCTGGTTCTGCTGGGCCACCACCGCGCGCGCGTTGTTGGTCGCGGTCAAGGAGTCGGCCGTCGTATCACCGAGAGTCGTACGCGAGGAGTACGGGTATCCGTTCGTCGTCGTGTACGCGTCGACGATCCACTGGATCTTGCCGCCCACCACCGCCGGATAGGCGTCGCCGTCGATGGTCAGCCAGGGGGCCACCGCCTCGACACGCTGCTTGGGCGTGCGGTTGTACAGAATCCGCGAACCGTCGCCGATCGCTCCGGAGTAGAGGATCTGCGGCTCGCTGAACGCCGCGGCGTACGCGGCCCTGTTTATCGGGTTGGAGAGGTTGACCCCACCGTCGCCGTTGTAGCTGTAGGTCTTCTCGCCGCTGTCGTCGGAGTAGTCGATCTCCTTCTGGGGGCCGCCGACGATCGAGTACGTGGTGGTCTTCTCGCCGTAGTAGATCCGCTGCTGGTACGTCCCCAGGTCGCCCTTGGACGGCAGGTCGGACTCGGTGAAGACCGGGCGGCCCTCGGTGTCGGCGGTGGTGCCCTTGGCGGCGACCACGCCGTAGCCGTGGGTGTAGCGGAAGTGGTCGTTGATCCAGTTGTTCTTCGGAATGCCGTTGAGGTTCAGCTCACGCAGACCGATGACCGTGTCCTGGTCCTGGCCGTCCTTGCTGTAGCGGTCGACGTCCAGGTTGGTCGGGAACGCGTAGTAGTTCCGCATCTGCTGGAGCTGCTGGAACGTCGGCGAGACGATGTTCGGGTCCATGATGCGGATGCTCGCCGCGTCGGCGGCGTCGTCGCGCAGCTTGGTCTTGTCCGTGGTGCTGGGTTTGCCCGAGTACTCGGAGACCTTGGAGTCGTCGATGCCGTACGCGTCGCGCGTCGCCTTGAGGTTCTTCTCGACGTACGGCGCTTCCTTGGCCTGCTCGTTCGGCTGGACCTGGAACTTCTGGACGATCGCCGGGTACAGACCGCCGATGAGGATCGCCGAGAGCACCATCAGACCGAAGCCGATGACGGGCAGCTGCCAGGTGCGCCGCCACAGGGTGGCGAAGAACAGCAGGGCGCAGATGACCGCGATGCAGAACAGGATCGTCTTGGCCGGCAGATAGGCGTTGGCGTCGACGTACCTGAGGCCCGTCCAGTTGTCGGTGGCCTTGAAGTCGCTGGACTTCACCGCCAGTCCGTACCGGTCGAGCCAGTACGCGACCGCCTTGAGGGCGACGAAGATGCCCAGCAGCACCGACAGGTGCCCCGTCGCGGCAGCGGTGGCGCGCGCGCCCGGGGAGGTGATCCTGAGCCCGCCGTACAGGTAGTGGGTGAGCGCGGCGGCGATCACGGAGAGGATCGCGGCGGCGAAGCCGAAGCCGAGCAGGAACCGGTACCAGGGCAGATCGAAGGCGAAGAACGACACATCGAGATGGAACTGCGGGTCCTTCTCGCCGAACGAGACGCCGTTGACCCACATCAGCCAGGTCCGCCACTGACTGGAGGCGGAGGCGCCGGCGATCAGGCCCACCAGGGCGGTGATCCCGAACAGCAGCCACTTCTTGTACGGCGCGATGCCCATCCGGTAGCGGTCGAGGCTCTGCTGCTCCATCGACATGGCGCTCAGCGGCGGCCGCAGCCGGTGCGCCAGCCAGATGTTGAAGCCGACCGCGAGGGCCATCAGCAGACCGAAGACGAAGAAGAGCCCGATCTTGGTCCACAGGGTGGTCGTGAACACGGACGAGTAGTTCACCGACCGGTACCAGAGCCAGTCCGTCCAGAACCCCGCGAACATGGTGAACGCCATGCCGAGAACGGCAAGGACGCCCAGCGTCATGAGCAGGGTCCGGACACGCCGGGACGGGCGGCCCACTCTGATCCGTGGCCCCGTCGGGCCTCCGCCGCGGTCCGGCATCTGGAAAGCCAAGGTGCGCACCTCGAAGTTCGCTGTTGGTCCGTCAGGCCCGCGTCGTCACGGGCCGTCCGTGGGCCACGTGATCGTAGGCCCTCATCTATGCAACTTACTCACGCTTTACTCGGTTCCCGATTCGGGCCGGGAACGAGGCAGGATTGTGACCATGTCCAACACTCCCATGGCGGCGAGCCCGCTGACCCGGGCGGTCCTCGAGATCGACGAGTACGCCTCCGGCCTCGGCTGGGACCAGCCCGCCCGCCTCTTCGCCCTCGTAGACACCGCCCGGCTGCGATCCCAGGAACCCGCCCTCGCGGCCCAGCTCGGCCTCGAGGAGGAGCAGAAGATCACCGGCCTCACCCCGATCGAGCAGGACGAGATTCCAACGGGCAAGCCGCTCGACGAGTTCCTCGGCACCATCGCCTGGCCCGACGCGGTGGTCGGCTGCGCGCTCACGGTGGAGCGGCTGATGCTGCCGCCGTCCGCCGAGGCGTCCGTCCCGGAGGGGCTGAGCGACAAGAAGCTGGCCCAGTGGGTGGCCGAGCACCCGGACCGCCAGGAGGTCCGTATGACGGTCGCCGTACTGCGGGACGGCGCCCGCGAGTCGGCTCTCCGGCTGCGCGAGAAGGACTCCCCGACGGAGGTCCTCACGGGATCCGACCTGGTGCCGGGTCTGGCGGAGGCGCTGGCGGCGACGTTCGAGGAGTAGATGCAGGTCCGCGCGACTGTCCGGCGGTGCACCTCGTCCGGTGGTGCACTTCGGCACTACCCGGTGGTGCACTTCGGCAGGCCGGCGGTGTCGCCGGAGCGGATGTCCTTCAGGGCGCCGAGGGCGTCGTCGATCGTGTCGACCTTGACGAGGGTGAGCCCCTTGGGGGTGTCGCTCGCGGCGGCCGCGCAGTTGGCGGCGGGCGTGAGGAAGTACTGGGCGCCCCTCTCGCGCGCGCCGACGGTCTTCATCTCGATGCCGCCGATCGGGCCGACCTTGCCCGCGTCGTCGATCGTGCCGGTGCCGGCGACGAACTTGCCGCCGGTTAGGCTGCCCGGGGTGAGCTTGTCGTAGATGCCGAGCGCGAACATCAGGCCGGCGCTCGGCCCGCCGACATCGGCCAGCTTGATGTCGATGGTGAACGGGAACGTGTGATCCGTCCCCGCGGAGATCCCGACGATGGCACGCTTCTCGCCACCGTCGTCGGACGTCGCGGTCCTGATGGTCACCTCCTCGGTCCTGGTCGCCGTCCTGTTCTCCTTCTCCGCGGCGGCCTGCTCCTTCGCGGGCACGATGGTGAAGACGACGTCCTGGCCGGGCTTGTGCTTGGTCACCAGCTCGGCGACGTCGGCCGGTTCCTTCACCGTCGTACCGTCGACGGCCTTGATCACGTCACCGGCGTGCAGCTTGCCCTCGGCCGGGGAGTCCTTGACGACGGTCGAGACGATCACCCAGGACTTCACCGGGACGTCCAGCTCCTTCAGTGCGGCGACCTTGGCGCTCTCCTGGGACTGGCTGAACTCCTCGGCGTTCTCCTGGGTGGACTGCTCCTCGGTCTTGCCGTCGGGGTAGAGGGTGTCGTGCGGCACGACCTTGTTGTCATGGGCAAGCCACCCGTACACGGCCTCGACAAGGTTCATCTTGTAGTCGGCGCTGGTGACGCGCACGGTGGTCATGTTCAGATGACCGCTCGCCGCATAGGTCTTCCGCCCGGAAATCTGCAGCACCGGCTCGCCGTCGTGGTCCCCGAGAGTGTTCACCGTCGGGCCCGGTGACATCTCCGCATACGGCACGTTGATGAACACTCCCGCGCACAGGAGTGCGATCAGCATCAGAGTGGAGGCGAGCATCGTCGCGGTGCGGCGTGGCATGCCACGACAGTACGGGACGCTCCTGTCAGCACACCGTCAGGGCGGCGTCCGGTCACATGCCGGTGTGGGACTTCTCCATGGCCTCGCGGAACCGGGCATACCCGTCCAGCTCGGGGCCGTCGCTTCGTATCCTGCGCGTCCGGTTGGCCCAACTGCCCCACAAGCCGCCGCCGACCGCAGCCAAAAGCGGAATCAGCAACCAGACGAGCGCCCCCATGCCGACCTCCAACCCCACCTGAGCCACCGCAACTGACTGATCAGCAGATTAGTCATCTGCACTGACAACGCTCACGCCGGGGGTGGGGTTACGCAACCGGAGGGGTGAGCAAGGGTTCGGCAGGCGCACCGAAGAAGTCAGCAGGTCACACCCAGGGAGTCAGCATGCGCCGACCCACTCCTCGGTGCCGTCGGAGAACTTCTGGTGCTTCCAGATGGGCACCTCGTGCTTGAGGTCGTCGATCAGCTTCCGACAGGCCTCGAAGGCCTCCCCACGGTGGGGACAGGAAACGGCGACGACGACGGCGAGATCCCCGACCCTGAGGTCACCGACCCGATGCACCGCGGCGAGCGCCCGCACCGGATACTCCGCGACGACCTTCTCGGCGATCCGCCGCATCTCGGCCTCGGCACTGGGATGACACGAATACCCGAGCTCGTCGACATCGGCACCCCCGTCGTGATTCCGCACGGTCCCGACGAACAACGCGGTCCCCCCTGCGGCATCGTCCCCGACGGCCCGGAAGACCTCGTCCAAGGAGAGGGCCGTCTCCCGGATGGCGAGAAGCTTGATGGGGTCTTGTGCGGCCTGCTCGCCGGGATGATCACTGATGGATGCCATGCCCCCATCGTGCCGCAAGCCGGGGAGCACGGGAAATACCGATGTCACCCGGCACACGCGCGTGGCCGTTCGGAGGCTCCTACAGGACGGCGTCACCGCCTACCCCCTCAGATCCGCCGCCGGGCCTTGCGAGCCCGCCGCACCACAGCCGCCGCACCCAGCAGAGCCACCGTCGCACCCGCAGCCCCCGCCGCGGTCGCGTCCTTCCGGCCAAGCCGCCGCCCGGCCACCGTATGCCTCCCGGAAACCTCCTCCAGCAGCTCCGCCAGCACCTCTTCATTGGTCCACTGCGGCCGCCACCCCGCGTCATGCAGCCGGCTCCCACTCACGACCCACGGGTACATCGTGTAAGCCAGATCCCCCGCGGGAGACGGCGTGAGCCCGATCCGGTGCAGCCGAGCCGCCGCCCCCAGGGCGACAGCGGACGGCAGCTCCATCCGCCGGATCCCGCTCAGCTCCTCGACCTCCTCCTGCTCCAGCCACCCGTCGCACCCGACGACGAGCTCCCCGTCGACCTTCTCCAGAACGGCGTACTCCAGAGCACTGCACAGATCCTCGACATGGCAGAACTGCCAGGCCGGCCGCGACCCGGCGACGACAAGCAACCGAGGCGACTCGAAGTACCGGGTCAGCGCGGTGTCGGTACCCCCCACCAGCACCGCGGGCCGCACAACGGTCACGTTAAGTCCCGGATGCGCCCGCGGAGCGCGCCGCGCGAGCCGCTCGATCTCCAGCAGGTCCCCGACCCCGGTCGCCTCCGCCGTGGCCCGCAGCTCCGCGTCCTCGGACAGCGGCAGCTCGTTGTCCGGCAGCGCCCCGTAGACCATCGAGGAGGTGCACAGCACGACCCGGTGGATCCCCGCCGCGGCGGCAGCGGTCAGCACGGTCTGTGTCCCCCGTACGTTGTAGGCCGTACGGGCGGCGGGATCGGTCTCCAGATCCAGATCGAGCGCCAGATGGACCACCACATCGGCCCCGCGCAGCTTCTCCGCGATGGCCGGATCCCGCACATCCAGGATGTGCCACTGCGCCGCCGCACAGTCACCGCGCCGCTCGTCCAGCGCAATGACCTGCTTGATCTCGTCCGACGCGACAAGCCGCTCGGTGAGCAGCGCGCCGATGCCGGACGCGGCGCCGGTGACGGCGACGACGGGCCCTCGGGCGGCGGGACTGGTTGACTGGTTTCGCGCTGCGCGAACCTGCGGATCTGGGGAACTCACCGGGCGTCTCCAGCGGTTGTCTTCAGTACGTACGCGAGTGACGCGTACGTACCAGGTGGCATCCATCCTGCCGCAGGCCAAGAGTCGGCGAAGCACCGAGGCCCGAACCGCCCATGGTGTCTACGCTGGGTGGTGTTATCGGGCAGTCGCGCCGTCGGAGACTACCGGCGGCCTTACCAGCCGAGGAATCCCGTGAGTGACACCCCATTCGGATTCGGCCTTCCGCCGGAGGAGCCGGACGACGGCGACGAGGGCAAGAAGAAGGACCAGGAGAGCGGTGGTGGTCAGGGCCCGGCCAACCCGTTCGGTTTCGGCGGGCTGCCCGGAGCCGGTGGCTTCGGTGGCCCGGGCAGTCCAGGTGCCGACAATCCGCTCGCTGCCATGTTCGGTTCGCTGAACCCCACCGACCTGGGCGCCGCCTTCCAGCAGCTGGGCCAGATGCTCTCGTACGAGGGCGGCCCGGTGAACTGGGACATGGCCAAGCAGATCGCCCGCCAGACCGTCTCCCAGGGCACCGCGGACGGCACCAAGGACGCGAGCGTCGGCCCCGCCGAGCGCAGCTCGGTCGAGGAGTCCGTCCGCCTGGCCGACCTGTGGCTGGACGACGCGACGTCCCTGCCGTCCGGCGCGGCCTCCTCCGTGGCCTGGTCCCGCGCGGAGTGGGTCGAGGCGACTCTGCCCGCGTGGAAGGAGCTCGTCGACCCGGTCGCCGAGCGCGTCGGCACCGCCATGGGCGATGTCCTGCCGGAGGAGATGCAGGCCATGGCCGGCCCGCTGATCGGCATGATGCGCTCGATGGGCGGCGCCATGTTCGGCACGCAGATCGGTCAGGCCGTCGGCGTGCTCGCGGGCGAGGTCTTCGGCTCCACCGACATCGGCCTGCCGCTCGGCCCGGCCGGCCGGGCCGCGCTGTTGCCGGTGAACATCGAGGCGTTCGGCAAGGACCTCGGCGTGCCGAAGGAGGAGGTGCGGCTGTATCTCGCCCTGCGCGAGGCCGCCCACCAGCGCCTGTTCGCGCACGTGCCGTGGCTGCGCTCCCACCTGTTCGGCGCGGTCGACGGCTACGCGCGCGGGATCAAGGTCGACACGGCCAAGCTGGAGGACGTGGTCGGCCAGTTCGACCCGCAGAACCCGGAGCAGCTGCAGGACGCCCTCCAGCAGGGCATGTTCCAGCCGGAGGACACGCCAGAGCAGAAGGCGGCCCTGGCCCGTCTGGAGACGGCTCTTGCGCTCGTGGAGGGCTGGGTGGACGCGGTGGTCCACGCGGCCGCGAAGCCGCGCCTGTCGTCGGCCGACGCGCTGCGCGAGACCCTGCGCCGCCGCCGCGCCTCGGGCGGCCCGGCCGAGCAGACGTTCGCCACGCTGATCGGGCTGGAGCTGCGCCCGCGCCGCCTGCGCGACGCCTCCCGTCTGTGGGCCTCCCTCACGGACGCGCGCGGTGTCGATGGCCGGGACGCCCTGTGGGCCCACCCGGACATGCTGCCCACGGCGTCCGACCTGGACGACCCGGACGGCTTCGTGCACCGCGAGCAGCTGGACTTCTCCGAGTTGGACAAGATGCTCGGCGAGGCGGCGGACAAGCCCGACCTCAGGAAGAAGGACGACGGCGCCAAGGATCCCAAGGGCCACAAGGACCCCAAGGACGCGGACAAGGGCGACGACACCGAGTGAGCCTGTACGACGACACGGTCCTCGTCCTGAAGAATCACGAGGACCTAGGAGAGCTGCGCCAGGTCTACCTGGACCACCTCGCGGCGCACCCGGACGGCATGTGGAAGGCCTGCACGGACGGGCACATCACGGCGAGCGCCCTGGTGATCGACGCCGAGCGCGGCCGGGTGCTGCTGACCCTGCACAGGAAGCTGCGGATGTGGCTGCAGATGGGCGGCCACTGCGAGCCGGGCGACGACACGCTGTCGGCCGCCGCCCTGCGTGAGGGGACCGAGGAGTCGGGCATCGCGGGACTGAGCCTGCTGCCCGGCGGTCCGGTGCGCCTGGACCGGCATCACACGCCCTGCGCCTGGCACCTCGATGTCCAGTACGCGGCGCTGGCTCCGGCCGGGGCCGTCGAGGCGATCAGCGACGAGTCCCTGGACCTGCGCTGGTTCGCCTACGACGAGGTCGCGGGCGTAGCGGACGAGTCTGTCGTACGACTGGTGGAAGCGACGCGCGTGAGGTTCTGAAGGCATGCGTAAGGGGCGGCCGCCATTGCGGTCGCCCCTTACGCATGCCTTCTGGACCCTCCCGAACGGTCAGCTGTTGCTGCCCCCGAGGGAGTTCCCGCGCAGGCCGCCGCTGCCCATGCCGAACTGGCCGAGCACCCCCGATGTGCGCAGATGCTGCGGCGGCAGCAGCTCACTGGGCTGCACCAGGACGTGGCCCGTCCCGGAGAACTGCATCTCCCAGCCCTCGCCGGTGGAGCCCCTGCGGCGCCACACGGCGGACGTGGAGGTGGGGGCCTGTAGCTGAGTGCGCAGGGACGTGGACCAGGCGACCACCGCGTCCGCGTCGCAGCAGATGTTCTTCTCCGGGGTCACTTCCAGCACCAGCGGCTCGCCCGAGGTCATGAGGACGACCTGCCCGGAGCCGGACAACTCCAGGTTGTAGGCACCCGCCGAGGCCACCTCCACCGCGCTGTCGACCGCGACGATGCCGACTCCGAGGGAGCCGTCGAAGGCGAGCACGTACGAGCTGTCGACGGTGATGCCGCGGCCGACCTCCATGATGTGCAGGTGCTGGGCGAGGTTGGCGAGGTAGACGGTGCCGTTGCCCTTGCAGCGCATGAGTTCCAGGCGCTCGCCGGTCATCCGTTCGACGTTGCGCCAGCTGCGGTTGCGGTACTGGCTGTCGAACTCCACATGCCCCTCGAAGGCCACCATGGCGCCCTGCCGCGCGAGCACGGCGCTGCTGCCCTGGGTGACGTCCGTCTTGAGGAGCTGCGGGTTCTGCAGGGTGTACCGGCCGGTGGACTCCACCGGGACGTGTGCGAAGAGTGTGCTGTGCATGATGTGCCTGGTGCTCCTCTCAGCCCCGGATCTTGAATCGGTCGCCGGTGTCCTCGCTCGGCTGGACGACCACGAAGCCCTGCCCCTTGAAGCCGATCTGGAAGGCCTCGCCGCTGCCCCGGCCGATGAGGGCGCTCGCCTTGACGGTGCGGCGGGCCTTCATGTCCATGCCGGTCGTCCAGGCGATGAGCGCGTCCGGGTCGACGTACGTCTCCCGTTCGGCGCAGTCCAGGGCCATGGGAACGCCCCGGCTGACCAGCGCGACCCAGCCCGTGCCCCGTACGACGAGGTTGGTCAGGCCCGAGCCGGACAGCTTGGCGAGCCCCTTGACCGGTTCGATGGTCAGCTCGAGCGAGGCGTCGCAGGCCAGCAGCGTGGCGCCGTTGACCGAGAGGGCCTCGCCGCCCAGGTGCAGGACGATGATGTCGCCGCCGTAGTCGGCGAGGTAGAGGTCGCCGTCACCGCGGCAGAGCATCAGCCTGCCGCCCTCGCCGGTGACCATCGCCTCCGCCGTACGGCGGAGGCTGCCGGGCGGCGCGTCGAACTGCACATAGCCCTCGTAGGCGATCATCGAGCCGGCCTTGGCCAGCAGGTCGTGCCCGGTGGCCATGGTGACCTTGAGCGTCTTGGAGCTGTGCACACTCATGCGGACGCCGGTCGCAGCGGCGCGGTGCGCACTCAGAGTCTGGGAGTCCATGGGCCTCACACCTCGAAGGGCTGTACGACGACGAAGTTGCCGGGGGCGCCCCGGAACTGGAGGTTCACGGCCTCGGAGGCCTGCCGGGAGTATCCGGACCGGCGCAGCCTCAGCGCGGTCGTGGTGACGGCCTGCGCACCGGCGGACCAGGCGATGACGGCGTTGCCGTCGACGTAGGTGGCCGGGCCCACGGGGATGACGACCGGCACGCCGCGTGTCTTCACGGCGACCGCTCCCGTGCCGGAGAAGAGCATGCTGAACAGGCCTCCGCCGGGCAGCCCCGCGCCCTCGATGCGGCGGATCTCGGTGTCCAGGGACTCGTCGAAGGCGAGCACACCCTGGGCGCTGGTGTAGAGCTGCTCCCCCTGGAGGCGGATGACGAACACCCGGCTGGCCTCATCGGCGAGGAAGACCTCGCCCTCCCCTGAGCAGCGCATCAGGGACATGCCCTGGCCGGTGAGCGCACCGGTGAGCTTGCCGAGCAGGCCGGAACCCTTGTGGGCGAAGTCGATGTCGCCCTGGTAGGCGACCATGCTGCCCTGCTTGGCGAGGATGGAGGCGCCCTTGGTGAGCGTGGCCCGCACGAGCTGCGGGTTCTGCTCGGTCCAACGGTCCCCTACGGGGGCTTCCGCGTACTTCGTCAGGACGACGCGTACGTTCGCCTCGGGCGGCACGGGCGCGATCGCCGTGGCGCCTGGGAAGGGCGGCTGTCCCTGACCGGGGAAGGCGGCGGGGGCGCCCGGGGGCGTGAACGTCTGAGGGCCCGCGCCGGGGGGCGTGAACATGTGCGGGCTTGTCGGCGCGGCGGGAGCCGGCGGCGGGGAGCCGGGCGGGGTGGTGCCGGGCGGGGTGATGCCGACTCCCGCGGCGGGCGCGCCCTGGGCGATCGTCGG
>NZ_NTGE01000116.1 GCF_002291145.1 Streptomyces sp. SA15 | reverse complement strand
CATTCCGGCGTCTTGGGATGAGACAGGCGCACGCCTCATTCCGTCCCAGCTGCCACCCCATAGAGCACGTCCGCCAGGTCGACCCCGCCAGTCCCATCGAGAGAACGACCCCGCCTCGAGAAACGAAGGAGAAAGCACCCCCTCAAGGGAGAAAACGACCTCTCAGTGCCCGTTTCCGAAGTCGCTGAAGTGATGTCGAGGCGGGCCTAGCCTGGTCACGTGGCCCATGGTGTCGGCCGGGCACCCGTCCGGTATTGCCCGGCCTGTGGTGAGCGGCTTCGACCGGACGCCGGCCCGCGGGCCCGGTTCTGTTCGGCGGTGTGTCGTTCCAGGCAGTGGCATCAGGCCCGCCGGGTGCGGGCGAGAGTGACGGCCCTGCGGGACAACCTGGATACGGCGGAGTGTCCGTCGTGCGGGGCGCAGTGGACGCCGGGGGTGGAGCACCCGGCGGGGACGGTCTACTGCTCACCGAAGTGCCGGACGAAGGCCTGGCGGCAGCGACAGTGAGCGTTCAGAACACCGTCACCGTGACGGTGTTCTGAACGCGCACCTGTCCAACTCCCCTCGGTTCGTCCAAAGTTGAAGGCGGAGCCTTGTTGAGGATCTCGCGGCGGGAGGACGCTCCAGCGGAGCAAGGGGCCGCGGGTTCCTTGCGGCCTGGAGTGCCGCACCCGGCCCCGTGAAGGGGTGGTGGCGACCGTGTCCGAGAACGTCGGCCAGGTCACGCGGCAGCGCTACGAGGAGATCGTCGCCGGAGACCGGCAGCTGGTCGCTCATATGGGGCGAGCGATGTTCACGATCGGCGATCACGCCGTGGAGATCGAGCCGATGCGGCCGCAAGGAGGTTCGGCCTCGCACAGCGACGAGCTGTTCGGGGTCTACGCGTCGCTGCAGGTATACGCGGACGACATCGGGTTGTCGCTGAGTACGGTCCTGAACTACCGGTTCACCTCGCACCGTTGGCCGGCCGACCAGCGCCGTGAGGCCGTCTCGCACAAGGTCCACTCGATCCTGGCGTCGATCCAGGACGATGCCGAGCGGTTCAAGGCGATCGACGACCCGCCGGTCGACGACGTGACCGGGACGCGCAGGTGGACGACGAACCTGGCCAAGAAGCGGGTCGGCCGCCGGCCGGACCGGCCCGGAACGGTTCAGGAGAAAGTGGAGCGCGTCCACGACCTGGCCGCCGACGAAGAGGTCGCGGTGGAGGTGACGCGGGACGTGCTGCGCCGCCCGCAGGTCGCCGCCCGGCTGATGGAGGACACCGCTACCCGGCACGCGGTCAACGACGCCCAGAGACCCGAGCACCGCGCGGAGGCCATGCAGTCCCTGGTCAAGGACGACGCCGCGGCGGCGAGGATGGCCTCCGACGTGCTGCGCCGTCCCGAAGTCGCCGCGCGGGTCGCGGCCGACGATCGAGCACGGCACATGGTCAACCGGGCCCAGGCCGACCGTTCCCGCCAGCAGGCCGAGGCATTCCGCCGCACCTCGCCAGTCGGCCCGGCGGTGAGAAGGATCGAGCGGACCGAGGAGTTCGTCGACCTGCTCGGCGCGTTCCACCGGTTCGTACGCGAGGCATCCAAGGCGGTGCCGAAGATGCGGGATCGCGCGTGGTCGGGGGACGAGCGCGAGGTGTTGCTGTCGAACATCGCCCGCACCCGCGCGACGCTCGACCGGATGGAGACCGCGGTCTCCACCGGCCGGGTCGACATGGACGAGGAACTCGCCCGCATCCTGCGGGGTGAGTGAACGTGCGCAAGCGCTCCCCGGCAGCGGAGCGTCATGCCGAGCTCATCCACATCGCGCTGATGGAAGCCGCTCCTGCGGGGCTTGCCCTCAAGCGCCTGATGGGCGCCTGCGAGCTGAGCCAATACCAGACCCGCAGCGGTCTGGCCGCCCTGCGGGACATGTGCGGTGAGCGCGAGTGGCCGCCGCTGATCTGGACCCGAGAGACGGGCTACCACTTCGCGGCGAGCGAGCAGGAGCTCGAAGCGTGGGAGCGGGTCTGGATCAGCGAGAAGCTCACCCAGTTCCGCCGGATGATCACCGGCACGCTGGCGCCGCACCTCGCGCTCTACCCCACAAGCCGGTGGGCGAACTACCTCAACACACAGATCAGAGCGGTGGAGGCCAGCCTGGAGATGGCGGCCTCGCAGACCAGCTGATCTTTCTCTACGGGACGCGACACTTCGACAGCAGGAAGGATGGGGTCCGGGTCGGCTCGCTCCCTGCACCAGACGGCCTGGACCCTGCCCCCTCTCTATGCGCCGACGCCGGTACCCGTCCGACATGACGGACGCCTAATGGGCCCTGATCGAGCCGTTGCTTCCGCCCGCGGCCTGCGAGACCGGACGCGGGCGGCCGGAGAAGCATCCCCGCCGCGAGATCGTCGACGGCATCCGCTACCTCGTCGATAACGGGATCAAATGGAGGGCGATGCCCACGGACTTCCCGCCCTGGCGGACGATCTACGGATTCGCCCGCCGCTGGGCCGCCGCCGGCATCGTCAACGCCATCCGGGACCAGCTCCGCAGACGTGTACGGCTCAGCAGCGGCAAGACCCCTCAGGCCGCCGCGGTGATCGTGGACTCCCAGAGCGTGAAGGCGTCCGAGACCGTCAGCCGCGACAGCCGCGGCTACGACGCCGGGAAGAAAATCAATGGCCGCAAGCGGCACATCGTCGTCGACACGCGCGGCCTGGTCCTGCTCGTCATGGTCACCCCGGCCGACGTCCAGGACCGCGACGCGGCCAAGGAGGTGCTGTTCCGGCTGCACCTGATGCACCCCGAGATCGCGATCGTCTGGGCTGATTCCGCCTACGCGGGCGCGCTGGTCGACTGGGCGAAGGTACGCCTCGACATCAAGATCAAGACAGTCCGGCGCCCGCCGGACGCCCAGGGCTTCGTGGTCCTGCCGCGCCGCTGGGTGGTGGAGAGGTCGCTTTCGTGGATCATGCGAGCCCGTCGGCACTGCCGGGACCACGAAAGGCTGCCACAGGTCAGCGAGTCGCTCATCACCTGGGCGTCCATCACGCTGATGACCCGACGGCTCACCCGCAAACCCGCACGACGGTCCAGGCGAGCACCGCTCGCCCCAGCAGCGATGCCGACCGCCGCCTGAGCCCGGCCAACATCAATCTCATCGTCGTCACGCCGGCGCCCGGCTACTCGTCCGCGCCGTCGCCCTGGCCGAACTGCTCACGCCAGCGAAGGAACTCCAGGTGCCACAACACCCCGAGTTCGATCTGCTCCGGGGACAGCGCAGTCTCCCGGGCCAGGTCCTCTTCATCGATCCCATCCGGGTGCTGCTGCATCGCCCGGCCGATCTTCCCGGCCCACAGCTCAGCGTCGACGAATGGCCGACGCTTGTACTGCTCGACCAGCTCCTTCAGATGTTCCTGCGTGCACCCGACGACCATGCACTTGCCGTCGAACTTCGCGTCGACCGCATGGATGGACGACGAGTCCGGGACTAGGGCTCGTCCGGCGGATCATGGGCCGAGCCAGGGCCGGACCGAGGCGGGGGCCGGCCAGTGCCCTAATCGTGTTGACCGCCTCCGGCAGGCAGTGCTGGAGTCGGCACGTGGACAGCATCCCCGCCAACCGGCGGCTCTGGAACCAGATCAGCAGCGCCTACCAGCACGAGCACGACCCGCAAATCGGCGCCGCACCCCGGCTGTGGGGCATGTACTCCATCCCCGACGCGCACCTGCACGCCCTGGGCGACGTCACCGGCAAGCGCGTCCTCGAACTCGGCTGCGGCGCCGGCCAGTGGTCCAGGGCGCTCGCCGCCGAGGGCGCCACCGTGGTCGGGCTCGACCTGTCCGAAGCCCAACTCGCCGCAGCGGCCCGCGCGATGGGAGCGGCCCGCTACCCGCTAGTGCAAGGCGCCGCCGAACAACTCCCCTTCGCCGCCGACAGCTTCGACCTGGTGTTCTGCGACTTCGGTGGGCTCAGCTGGGCGCCCCCGCACCTGGCCGTCCCGCAGGCCGCACGCGTCTTGGGCCGAGGCGGGCGCCTGGTGTTCAACGTCGCCAGCCCATGGTTCGAAGCTTGCTACGACGAAGCCGCCAGCCGCGTGACCACGACGCTGCAGCAGGACTACTTCGGGCTGAACACCATCGCCGAAGACGACGGCGCGACCAGCTATCAGCTCACCTACGGCGACTGGGTCAAGGTCCTGCGCGGCGCGGGTCTCATCATCGACGACCTCATCGAGCCGCGGCCCGAACTCGGAACACCCAACGGCTACAACGAAACCGACCCACCCGACTGGGCACACCGCTGGCCGGCGGAACTGCTCTGGGTAACCCACAAACCGTAAGTTCCGCCGCGCCGAGATGTGAAGGCATCCCCTCGCCGGGCAGGCCTAGGGCCTGTCCGGCTGATCATGGGCGGAGCCAGAGCCGGATCGAGGCGAGGGTGACGGTCCCGTGGAAGACGTAGGCGCGTTTGTCGAAGCGTGTGGCCACGGCCCGGAAGTTCTTCAACGCGTGGAAAACGCCGGACTCAAGCGGGCCTCAGCCTCGCCGCGACGCATGTGTCACGCCTCCTCATGCCAGGGGAAGCCATCCGGGTCCGCGGCGGCACGAGCCCAGACCCGCTCATCGTCATGGCCGCGGATCTGGTCCAGGAACGGGAAGTCCTCCGGCTGCACGGCCAGTTTGGCGACAGGGGTCACTGGTACGGGACTTGCCCATTGGGCCGGCTGCACCGAGACATCGCCGACCCGCATCCGCGGCTGCAGCTCAAAGGTGCCGGCGGGCAGCAGGTACACCGTGCCGGGACGCCAGGGCTGCTGCTTCAGCGCCTGCGCACTGATGGAGAAGTAGTAGTGCGGCTCGCCGAGCCGCTCGCTGCCGTTGGCGAGGCGGGCGCAGCCATTGATCAACGACATCGGGTGGCGGTCCCGGTCCAGGATCGCGTAGTACATCGGCCAGAGCCCGTCGCCGGCGGCGAAGACCGCGCGCCGGTTGCCGAACTCGCTGCTGTCGTCCGGCTGCCGGGGTTCGAAGCGGCTGATCGCCGGGTCGCCCGAGCCGTGCAACAGCAGTCTGCCGCGGTCTGCGGCATGGCAGAGGAACTGCCATTTCGGCGCCTCGAGCCGGTAGTCGATGCGCTCATCGGGACCGTTCGCGAGCGCTTGCTCCAGCAGTCGGTCGAAGGATGCCGACGTTCCGCGGTCCGGGGGTGGAGCGGGACGCGTCATCCAGTACGCAGGCAGCTTCATCAGAGCAACCTATCCAGCGCACCGCTCGGGACACCACGAATCTGGCTGGATGCGCTCCCCGGGTCAGCAGCGAGGCAGGCCGACCATCAGCAAGATCCGGCTCATCGCCGTCACCGCTGGCCATGACGCTCGATCACCCGCCGAAATCTGAAACAGGCACTTAACCGCCCGCGGAACTGCCCCGCACCCAGATCATCGAACGCACCCGCCACCGCTACGAAAACATCCACCGCCTGCTGGAGAAACGCTGGACCGTCAGCGCCATCGCCCGCCGTCTGAACCTCGACCGCAAGACCGTGCGCCGCTTCCGCGACACCGACCTCGACGAGCTGCTGGCCTCCGCCCGCGACCGCCGCCCCAACGGCGTCCTGGAGCCGTTCAAGGCGTACCTCAACGCCCGCTTCGCCGAAGCCCAAGGCCAGGTCAGCGGCACACGCCTGTTCCTCGAGATCCAAGCCCGCGGCTACCGTGGCAGCCGCCAGGTCGTCCGCAAACACCTCGCCGCCCTCCGCGTGGGCACCGCCGAACCGGTCCGGGCCGACATCCCGAGCCCTCGCAAGATCACCTCGTGGATCATGCGGCCCCGAGAGACACTGACCGACAGCCAGGACGAGCGGCTCCTCCAAGTCCGGCTCGCCTGCCCGGACATCGCCCGGGCCTGTGATCTCGCTCGGGCGTTCGCCGACCTGGTCCGCCACCAGTGCGGATACCTGTTGCTGGAGTGGATCCGGCAGGCCGAGCAGGACACACCGAAGCCCATAAAGGGCTTCGCCGGCTTCCTCCGCCAGGACCTCGACGCCGTCACCGCCGGTCTGACCCTGCCCTGGAGCTCCGGCGTCGTCGAAGGACATGTGAACCGGGTGAAAACGCTAAAAAGGGCGATGTATGGTCGGGCCTCGTTCGAACTTCTCCGGGCGCGCATCCTCACCCAGCCGTGATGCTCCGGGAATGATCGTGATAGGCAAGGCTGATGCTTGGCCGACTTCCTCTCATTGAGCAACTCGACGGCTTGCGATCCGTGCTCTCCCAGAACGAGATCTTGACTGACGTGATGACCAGGGCGGCAACACTGCAGTTGCCCGGCTGGTACCTGACGGCGGGCTGCCTGTTCCAGACGGTGTGGAACGTGGCCACCGGCAGGCCCCCGGCCAACGGCATCAAGGACTACGACGTCTTCTACTTCGACGGCAGCGACCTCTCCTGGGAAGCGGAGGATGCCGTGATAAAAGCGGGTCAGAAGGTATTCGCTGACCTGCCGGCCGAGGTGGAGATCCGCAACGAAGCCCGGGTGCATCTTTGGTATGAGCAGAAGTTCGGGGTGCCCTGTCCGCCGCACGAGTCCACCGAGTCCGCGATCGACTGCTTCGCTGCGACGACGTGCTGTCTGGGCGTCCGGCTGGAACCCGATGGAGGATGGCGCGTCTATGCGCCTCATGGGCTCTCCGACGTGTTCAACCTTGTCGTTCGACCCAACCCGGTCCTTGCCCCGCGGGAGGTCTATGAGACCAAGGCGGCCCGTTGGAAGAACGAGTGGCCGGAGCTCACAGTACTGCCATGGCCAAACTGATGGTCGTCACGGAACTGCGGCCAGAGCCATTTTCAAGGCTCTGGCCGCAGTTCCGTGAAGAAGAAGTGCCTATCCCTGTTGAGCCGTCGCCCCCTCGAACCCGATTCGTTCGGCGTTCGTCGGACCTGATCCAGTATGTGATCGCAGCGATGCTGGGGCTCCTGCGCAGTCGAGACCGGACGCCTCGGAGGCTGGCTATCGCTCGGTGGGCGACTCCGATGCTTGACCGGGCCAGCGGTCGGGCGGCAGGAAGAGCCGGATCCAGGCATCGCGGAGTCTGGCGCCGAAGTGCTCGGGGCTCCACCCTCGCTCGTGGACCAGCAGCACCCAGTGCTCCGCGGCGTTCATGCTCCACACCGTGTCGGCGACCTCGTCGTCGGTCAGATCCGGGCGCAGTTCCCCGGTGGCGCGCAGGTCTGCGGCGAACTCGCGCATGTTGCGCGCTCGGCGCTCGGCGATCTGCAGCCACAGGGTGGCACAGTCGGCATCGGTCACCGCGGCGTCACGAAGGGCCAGGAACACTGGTGCGAGCCGCTGCTGGAGCTCTGTGACCGCCGCGGCATAGATTGCGATCTTTTCGGCAGCGGTGCGCGCGGCCCGGATGCGCAGGACGTAGTCGCGTTGGGCGGCCGCGACCGGGTGGTCGGTGCCGGACAGCGAGGTCTCCACCAACTCCCGCAGCAAGGCCGGTTTGCGTCCGACAGCAGCGTAGACCGTGTCCACCGCGACGTCGGCCCGCCGGGCGATCTGCGCGACCGTGGTCGCGGCGTAGCCCTGCCGCACGAACAGTTCGCGGGCCGCGTCCAGCACGGCGCGGCGGGTGGCGGCGGCCTGTTCGGCTCGGCGTGGAGCGTGGTAGCCGCGTTTGCCGCCCTTGACCTGATCGCTCATGGACCGTACGTTACCAATATTCGCCCGAAGTGCATTCGGGTCAATTTATGCGAGAGGCTGCCATGGTCTACGCCTACATCCAGGACGTTCCGATCGGCGAGGAGCTCTACCAGCGGATCATCGACGCGCTGGGGCCCGAGCCGTTGGACGGCTCGCTGCTCCACCTGTGCGTACGCCGCCCGGACGGCGGGCTGCGCTACATCGACGTGTGGGAATCCAAGGAACAGTGCGGCCGCGCGTTCGATGAGCGGATCCACCCCGCGGTGGACGCGGCCTTCGGCGACTCCCGCCCGGACGGCGAGCCCGAGGTGCACCATCTGGACGTCGTCCATGCAAGCGGCGCACTGCTCACCGACGATCTGATCACCTGACGCGGCGCCAGGCCGCGGCGCGTGCCATGCTGGGAAGGAGTGACCTACCGGGCCCTGGCACGCGACGACGCATTCTGCAGCGGCGCATTCGAGCATGACCCATAGTCACCGGGCAGGGTCTCTCCGCGCTAGGGCCGCCCGGACCACGGGCTGGTCGCCTTTATCGACGGTCACCTTCGTACCGTCGAACGTGGGTGACATGTCGGCCACGACCGAGCGCAGCTTCGCTGCGGCGCGGTCGGCGGTTGCCTCGTCCTTGGCTACGAGGCACAGGATCTCGGTGTTCTTCGCGGCGGAGGCAGCCTGCTGGCCGAGGGCGGACAGGCGTACCGGTTTGGCGGAGGTGAGGGGGAGGAAGTCGGCGCGGTAGACGTCGCCCAGGCACTCGGCCACGCGCTGGTACTCCTTCCTGTCGGCCAGCGAGGCGCCGTCTTTCGGGGTGACGGCCGCCATGGAGGTGTCGCCGTGAACGGTGTAGGAGATCTCGTCGTTGGAGATCTTGAACGACATCCCCTTGCTGCCGGAGTCCGTCCAGGTTTCGCCGTCTCCGCTCTGCTTGTATCCGTTCGACTTGAGCGACGTGGTGATGGCCGCCGCGTCGAACGAGCCTTCCCAGCGGCCGGCGCTCTTGGTGTCGACAGCGGTGTCGATCTGGGTCACCTTCAGGGCTTCGCCCCACGGCCCGGGCGTATACCCGATCAGGGCGCTGCCCGGCTGGCCGATGGAGCCGATCCGCTTCTGATCGCCCTTGCTCAGCTCACGCGCCTTCGCCGCGTCGAGGTAGGACACCTGGTTCGCGCTGCTGTCGTCAGCCAGGGCGCCCAGCCCCTCCAGCACTTTGGTAGCGGCGGGCGCCGTCGATCAGCCAGCCGAGGATGCCGGGGCCCTCTTCCATGACGAGGATGTCGGCCAGATTGTCGATCTTGCGGTCGTCGGGGACGACGCGCTCGAACGGGATCAGGCGCATGCGGCGCCAGAAGGCGAAGCCCCCGGTGCCGACTTCGTCGTCGCACCTGAAGTCCGGGCAGGCAGGGCGCTGGACCAGTCCCCGACCGAGCATCCAGCCCATCGGATCGCGCACCAGTGCCTCGCCACCGACCTCCCGCAGCCGGTCGGTGAGCCGGGTCGCGAGCACGTGCAGCGCGGAGCCCTGCCGCCTGCGGCTTCGGTTGTTCTCCGCCGCAGCCCAGCTCGTCACCACCGGCCGGCGCCGCATCCTCCGCCTCGCGGCCCACTGGCCCTGGACTGACGTGATCACCGCAGCCCTGCAACGGCTCGCGGCCCTGCCGAACCCTGGCTGACCAACAGCTTCCCGTCCCTACGAGCAGCACCACTCCGACCGGAGCCGTGGAACCCGGCGCCCGCCCGACGCGACAGCCGGGCCACAGGCCTGCCCGTGATCAACCCGGAGGACCGAAACGGCCCGCCAGAGAATCCGACGGACCGTCACGAAAGATCGAGGTTAGGGCTCGCTGAGAATTAGCTTGGGTGTGTCAGGCCGCGCGTTCTGCGGCAATCCGCCGGACAGACCCTAGGTGATCGATTCCAAGGGATAGCTGCGCGGATGCAGGTTCCCGTTTCTGGTGGCGGAAGCCCCATTGAGGTGGCGGCGCGATGGCGGATGCGCCACCGAAGCGGGATGCGAGGCGGTTGCCCTCAGCAGTGCAGCGTGAACGAGGCTTCCCCGTGGGATCGGCCGTTGACCTGGAGCTGCACCAGATGGACACCCGGGTGGTAGCGCCGCGTACTGATCGGCTTGAAGGAGTGTCTGCGTGTCGCGCGCCACGTCTCGCCGGGAGCCAGGGACCGCGTGGTGAGTTTGAAGACCTTGGGGGTGCGGGTCCCGTTGGCTTTCATATGGAGGACGACATAGTCGACGACGAGGTGAGCGGTCTGATGGTCAGTGTTGGTCACCGAGTAGTCGAACAGCAGATAGTCGCCGACCCGGATCTCTGAGGCGTGGACGTGCGGACCCTCGACAGCGACGGGACTGTCCGGGGAGTGGCCGAGCAACGTAAGGGCCCCGGCGTGGCCGGACTTGATCAGGGTCCGCAGGCCATGCCGTACCAATCGGGTCGTCGTCGGTGCCGGGTCGCTCAGCCAGCGCGCCGCGACACCAGCGGCGATGTCGGGGTGGTCACGGCTGATGTCGTTGAGGTGGTTGGCCACTGACCTGCGGACGTACTCGGAGTCATCCCGGTACAGCGCGTCGAGCAGGGGCAGTGCGGGTGTCGGATCCGCGATCAGCTCCGGAAGCTGGGGCGCCCAAGGCAGTCTTGGCCGCGTGCCCTCACTGGCCAGTCGGCGGACGTGGAGGTCGGGATGCGCGGTCCACGGCGTCATGACCCGGAGCGCGCGTTCCAGGTCGGCACGGAGGAAGGGCCGGACGGCGATCTCCGCGGTCAGGCGCGGGGTGAGTTCTGCAAGCAGGGCGAGCGCCGGCTCGAAGGCGTCCCGGCCCCGTACGGCGACGGCCTCGGTGACCGGGAAGATCATCCATCCGGTGAAATCGCTGTCCCGCAGTGCGGCGCGCAACACGTTCGCGAAGGCCGGGTAGTCCGCCGGAAGATCAGCCAGAACGGCATTTCTGATCAGGGCGACACGCTCGGTGAAGCTCAGCCCGTCCAGGGCGGCGCCGCACCCCCGGGTCTCATGCGCCGTGCTCCCGTCACCGGCTCGCGTAAGGCATCGGGCGAGGCGGGCGACGATATCCGCGCTGAGTAGTTCGTCTGCCGAGGGCACAGCGTCATTCTCCTTGGTCTTGGGGCTATGCGGTGTGCAGTACCTGAGCGTGCCGCATCTCGTGAACTGTGCCGATCCGCCTGAAGAAGCCCTGTGCCCGGGGGTCGGTCGGCATTTCCTTGGCCGCGCGCTCGGCGACGGCGGCGGACGACCAGATGATGAAGTCCAGGACGGTACCGTCGTCGAACTGGGCGAGGTGGGCGCCCTGAAAGCCGTCGCCGTAGTGCTCCTTGAGTAGTTCGACGAGCTGCTCTCGGTGGGCGGTGAGGGCGGCGGGGTCGTCGGTGTCGAACCTGACGTACTCGATGGTTGCACTCATGGCATCACCCTTCGTCGACCACGTGGTTCACGGATTTGGTGGATAAAATCCGTGAGCAGAAGTTATCACGGGTTCGCTGACCTGAATCCAGTAGATTGAGGGGCATGACCATCCGGGACCTGCAGGAAATGCCGTGGATCGGCGAGGACCCGGTCCTCGACCTGGCCAACACCGTCGTCATCGGCGCAGCCCCGGGGCGCGGCGACGTCGACTTCCTCGCCGATCGGGAACTCACCAGGCGATGGCGCGCCCGCGCCGCCGACCGCAGATTGGCCGCCCTGTCCTTGGAGCAGCTGGAGCGGCTGCGTGGGTTGGTCCGCGACGCGCTGGACGCGACAGCCGGACAGCGGCCGCTCACCGACAGCCTGCGGCGCCGCCTGAACGAACTCGCCTCGTCCGCCCCCGTCGCCTTCCGGATGACCGGCGAGGGCCTGCTCGCACAGCAGGAACAAGGTGGCGGCGCCGACGCAGTCGTCGCCCGCGAGACGCTCGTCCTGGCCGCGGGTCCAGACCGTCAGCGGGTGCGGCGCTGCCACGCCCCCAGTTGTGGCATGTTCTTCCTGGCCAGGCGCCGTGACCAGGCATGGTGTTCCCTCGGCTGCGGCAACCGGGCGAGGTCCACCCGGCGCCAGCCACGAGAAACGGGAACCCACAGCTGATGAGACAAGGGAACCCAAAGTCAGGTTGTGACACCAGACTTGGACTCCCTCGCGACCGCACTCGATGCGGAGACCGACGACCTGCTGAAGGGTTCGCCGCAGCTTGCTCCGTGGCGGCCGGCGGTGGGTATCGCCCCGAAGCTCACCGACGCCGAGCCAGTAACACTGGCGATGACGCAGGCCATGCTCGGCTTCACCTCCCAGGCCCGGTGGCTCCGCCACGCCCGCTCCCACCTACGGCATCTCTTCCCGTACCTGCCCAAGCAGCCCGGCTACAACAAGCGGCTGCGCAAGGCGGCCGAGCTGCTCCGGCGGGTCACCCGGCTCCTGGCCACCGAGACCACTGTGTGGAGCGACGACGTGTGGGTCATGGACTCCACCCCGGTGGAGTGTGGCCGCTCACGCGAGACCGTCAAACGCTCCGACTGGCCGGATGGGCCGAGTACGGGTACTGCGCCAGCCACAGACGCTTCTTCTGGGGCCTGCGGCTGCACCTGGCGTGCACCCTCCAGGGCCTGGCCGTCGCCTTCGCCCTGACCGGGGCCAAGGCCGACGAGCGCGAGGCCCTGCTGGACCTGCTCGCCGCCGAACCCGGCCTGGCCGCCGACCGGCCCGGCCAGACGCTGATCGGCCCGGCCAGACGCTGATCGGCGACAAGAACTACTTCGGCCGTGACTTCGAACATCAACTGGCTGAGCAGGACATCCGGCTGCTGCGGCCGGCCCGCAGGGACGAGCCGGAACGGCCCGGCGCACCCCTGTTCAAGCCGTTGCGGCAGGTCATCGAGTCGGTCAACGAGACCTTCAAGGGACAGCTCGATCTCGAACAGCACCGAGGACGCACGCCGGGCGGGGTCATCGCCCGCTTCATGCAGCGCATCCTCGCGCTGACCGTAGCGATCTGGCACAACGACTACATGGGACAGCCCGTCCTGCGCTCACTGACCGCCTATGACCACTGACCCCTTAGAATCGATCATCTAGGTGTCGCTGTGCTGTTCCCGGATCAGCCGCGGCCTCCCGCTGCCGCACGGGAGGATGTCGACCTTCGGCTCTGACCCGTCCTTGAACCTCGGCTCTCTGATCCACGAATCCCAGGTGCAAGGACGGGTTGTCAGTGCCCGTGGCCATGATGGCGACATGCCGATCACGATGCAGAACCACGGGCTCACCTGGACCGACCTCGACGGCGTCCCCCGCCCATCCGCCGAGTTCCCGTGATCCTCTTCGGCCCGGTCGGGGTCGGGAAGACACACATCACTCAGGCCCTCGGCCACCTTGCCGTCCCCCAAGACGCCCACATCCGGTTCGCCAAGACCAGCCGGATCCTGGCGGACCTGGTCGGATCACCGAGATCGTCAAGCCGTCCTCGCCCTTCACCTTGCCTCAGCGTGAGATCGGAAAGAGCTCGTTGTCAGAACCACGCGGCACGCTTGATCTATGCGAACACTCTTCAGCGGCGAAGTACACGTGGCCTACGGGCAGATCTATGTCTGCAGCAACGACGACGGTCACGACCTCGGAGCTTCTTTCGCGGGGCAGCGGGCAGGGCTGTGCGGCGGGGCAGTGCCAGGCCATCTCTTTCTGCTGACTGGAATGCACACCGGCTCCGTCCCAATCACCGTCGAGCTGCACGAGACGGAACCGCCCCTGAACGCCGACGCCTGGGAGGACATCGTCGAGGTGTCGTTCCGACCCATATCGGACAAGACCTATCTCGTGGAGTGGGACTACGGCTGGTATCCACTCCCCCTCTCCCAGACCTCGTACCGGGTCCGTTACTACTGCCGAGGTATGGACGAGACGCACAACGCGGTACGCGACGCGGGCGAACCCATGCTGGATGAGTATCTGCTGCGATTCTGGCCGAGCCCGCCGGCGACGGACCGCGTGGTCAAGGAAACCAGCCGAGCCGCCGCCTATTGGCACGAGTTCGCGCGCGAGCAGCCCCCAGGCCCCACCCCCGAGGAGCGGGCCAAGGCAGAGCGCCATGCCCGCGAGGAGGAGGAGCACGCCGAGCTTGAAAAGGAGATGGACGCGTGGGGCGGGTGCCTGCCCAGCGACCGACTGCGGGATGTCCGGGACAAGCTCCGGGGGTTCAAGGGCTATCCCAAGGGCCTCGTCGGCCTCGATGCCGCACTCGTGCATGCGATCGACGCCGCAGGTCCCGAGGAACAGCGCGCGCTCGCCCGCTGGGCAGCGCACCGCGCCTGTGCGACAGCAGGGCTCAGCGAAATCGACTGGGTGGCGCGCGGCCTGGCGGAGCTCGACCGGGGCGAGCCCTACTCGCCGCCCCTGGACGACTCACGACGGTTGCGGGACGCCGTGTTCTCCGATGCACGCGTTCCACAGTCCCACGACGGAACCCCCGGCTTGCCCCAGGTCGCCGCCTTCACCGCGCTCTGGGACGCTGCCGCCCCCGACCCGCTCAAGGCGGCGCTGGACGCCCTCCTCGCGGCGGTGGTCACCCATGACACCGACTACCCCCACCTCTTGGCGGAGGTCCGCCGCACCTTCCCGGCGACGGCCACCGCGCCCCAGATAGAGAGGAACGACCGCCAGTAGCGCCACCGCGTGCTCACCGTCCGTATCGCGCCCCGAGCGCAGCATCCGTGCCCGGCCGGCTAGTGGGGTGACCGCATAGGTTCACCGGGTTGCTGTTCACTTCGTGTCGCGTGGCGCGCTTTACCGTGGAGAGCAGGAAGCAGCCTCGCCGACCTCACCCCAGGCAAGGCGGCTCCGCACCCGTATGCTGCGGTCGTGCCCCCAGATGGGAAAGGTTCTTGCCATGAGACTGCCGATCGGCAGAGTCCTGCTTATCGGGATGCTGCTCTGCGGCGGTCTGTCCGTTTGGGCGGCGACGGCTGGCCTCAAGGCAAAACAGTGCCTGGAGGGACAGCTGCATCCGGACTTCAACGGCGCCACGATCACCGGGCGAGGTTGTGAGGTGACAACGACTTCCGGTGAGACCCTGGTCGTGCCGATCTCCGGCCCGCCGTTCGAAGCCGGGGTGGCTGGGGCACTCGGGTTCGTCGTCCTGGGCATGGCGACCGTAGTCATTCTCGTCCGACGCTCACGTCGACGGTCGGTGGACCAGCGGTAGACGTAGCTCTTGGCGCCCTTGCAGTGCCTTGGCAATCCCGCCGACATCGCCGGGGTTCGCCGGGTTGCGTTCAGGCCGCCGTGGCGAGGGGCCGACCGCCCCAGCGGATGCCCTTCTCGCTGCGGACGCGGGCGCGTTCGCGGCGTTCGGCGGCCAGGACGTCTCGGTGGCGGGCGTTGGCGTCGCGCCAGCGCAGGTAGGCGTGCAGGGCTCGGGTCTGGACGGTGTGGTTGGGGTGGTTGGAGTTGGCGATGGTGAACTGCCGCAGCGGTCCGAAGTGGGCTTCGATTGGGTTGGCCCAGGACGCGTAGGTCGGAGTGAAGCACAGCTCGACGCGGTTCTTCCTCGCCCAGCGGCGGATGTCGGCGCCCTTGTGCGCGGACAGGTTGTCCAGGATCACGTAGATCGGGGAATCGTCGGGCCGGGCGGCGCGGATCGACTTCAGCGCGGCCAGCGTGTTCACAGCTCCCTTCTTGCGGCGGTTCACGCCCCACGACGTGTCGTCGCCGACCGAGTAGCAGCCGTGGAAGTACCGGACTCCATGGGTGTGGTGGTAGGTGGTCGGCAGCCGGTCGGGACGCCCTTGTTCGGCCCAGCCCGAGCCCGCGGTGGGCCGGATCCCGAGCGGACCGAACTCGTCGAACGCGAAGACCCGGTCCGGGAAGCGATCCAGGACTTCCTCGATGCGGTCGAGCTTGGCGTCACGCTTGGGGTCCGGGGACTCCTTCCACGTCTTGGTGCGCTGGAAGGTGACACCACGGCGGGCGAGTATGCGGCGTAAGGCCTCGCGGCCGATGCGGATTACCCTGCCATGGACTTTGCCAGGTAGGCGGCGAGTTTGCGGATCGACCAGCGGGTGAAGGGCTGGTCGAGCTTGGCCGGGCGGGTGGTGGCCGTCGCCACGACGAAGTCCTCATCGTCAGGGCTGAGTTGGCGGGGACGGCCTCCCGCCCATTGAGGGTCCAGGCAGGCCAGGCCGATCTCGTTGAAGCGGTGGATCACATTGCGGACGGTGTTGTCGTCGGCCTGGACCAGCTGAGCGATCACCGGCACGCGGTTCCCGCCGGCCGAGGCCAGCAGCATCATCGCGCGCCGGTAGCGCACCGAACTGGTGCTGCCCCGGCGCACGATCTGCTGCAGCCGCTGGCCCTCCGGGTCGGCCAGTCTGCGCACACGGACAGGCTCAGCCACCGCGCCTCCAGCGATCGGATCGGACGTCACCGCACATCCAACCGCCACGACCACCAACCCGGCGAACCTATGCGGCCACAGCACTAGCTCAGACTGAGGATGGAGAACGCTCATTGCCCCGCTCAGCGACCTCACCTTCACCGGCATCCGCAAGCTGGGCAAACTCTGGCGGTTGCTGGAGTCACTGCGCGGGGATCGCGAATTCGACCCACAGGGGGTAGTGGTCGGAGATGCGCCACGACAAGTCGGTCAGGGTGCGGTCGCCCTGCAGTGGGGGGACGAAGTCGACGTGGCCGCCGGTGACGGTGTCCAGGGCCAGGACGGGGCGACGTTTTTGGTCTTTGGTGAACCAGGCGATCTGGTCGTTGAAGTCCTCCGCTCCCGGGTCGTCGAAAATGGTCCGCGGCAGCCCCTCCAACTGCGGCGCGGGGACCAGGCCGGTGGAGGTGAACGCCTGGAACAGGGGATCGCCGGCGCGGTCGATGTTGAAGTCGCCGAGCGCGATCAGGTTGTGGTCCCAGCCGAATCCCCGCTCCACCCACCCCGCCAGCCACGTGGCGATCGCCCGCAGCTCCGGCACCCGGTCGGCGGGCGCCTCCCCGTACAGGACGTGAAGGGTGACCAGGGTGAACGTCTGGCCCTGGGAGAGGAAGCTGACCGCGTAGGGGGCGCGGACGAACTGCCGGTCCAGATCCGCCGTGCTCACACCCGCTTCCTGCTCCAGCGGGACGACGATCTCGCAGGCCAGGCCGGAGGGTTTGACACGGCGGGTGTCGAACAGGAACGCCAGGCGCTCGTTGTGCCAGCCTTGCCCTCGGTGACGTCGGTGAGGATGAACGCCCAGTCCTCCCCCAGGACTTTCAGCAGATAGCGCAGGGCCCGCAGATTGCCGCGCACCTCCTGAACGGCGACGACGTCAAACCGGCGGATCACCGCGGCGATCATGTGGACGTCGGTGAAGTTCCGTTTAGGTGAGGCGTCCTCGGGGGTGGTCCAGGGGGTTGAGACTGGTGTCGGCGTACACCCGAACGTGCCCAGGGCAGGTACACGGCTACGTACCCAGCCTCGACGGGGAACGCGCAGGCTACGCCCGCGCGTTGACGCTCCCTCCATTCCAGGAGAAATACGGCCCGCGCTGCGCCCGTTCCGTGCTCATGCTCGGCCACGCGGGGCTCTGGCTC
Source organism: Streptomyces sp. SA15 (assembly GCF_002291145.1). GTDB lineage: Bacteria > Actinomycetota > Actinomycetes > Streptomycetales > Streptomycetaceae > Streptomyces. Next base: position 71,135 of record NZ_NTGE01000116.1, on the reverse strand, counting down.
CGTTTGGCTCCGTCCACGCACCGGCGGCGTGGTGCAGCTGCTGTGCGACCATGACTGGCCGTGATCAAGACGCAGACGGTTGCCGAGGAGCCAGCGTGAGACAGAACGTCGGATTGGCGGTGCCCCTGGCGGCTCTGACGCTGCTGACCGCGTCCGGGTGTTCCGCGGGAGACACCCATCCCTGCACCCTGATGGACGCGCCCGCCGGGATCCGGGTCAAGGTCTCCCCGGAACTGGCGAACAGGGTGGCCGACGCGACCCTTACGGCCTGCTGGGACGACACATGCCGGAAGCGCACGCTGCAGATGGGGAGCCGGTGGGAACAACCGGCGACCCCAGGGAACCCCGTGATGACCACGGAATCCGCTACCGCCACAGCAAGCCCGGCAGCGAGGACCCCCCAAACCCCCGTCTGGCCTGGCTTCGCGGCCGTACGTGACCTGCCAGGAAAGCCAATACACGTCACGCTGGTATTCAAGAACCAGCGGGGCGCTACTGTGCTTGACCGACAGATCAGTATCACCCCGCAGCCCACCTATCCCAACGGCCGCAACTGCTCACCGGGTGGCCCCCAGGCGCGCCTGACGGTCACGGGAGAGGGCTCGCTGATCCCACGCTGACCGTGCGCTCCACAACGGACTTGCGCTGGCGAGGCACTCGGGCCACCTGCATCTCCAAGATGTGGGACCGCAGCCGCTGCCCCCCGGCTCGCGGCTACAGCGCTCCAGTGTCCAGCCCACTGGGTACGTTTCCGTGTACCCAGCTGGGTACTTTCACGCGAACGCCGACAGTGCATGACGATGTCCGGGCTGATGAACTTCCTCGCCAGTGCGGGATCGCCGGCGGGCAGGAACTCACTGCTGAAGCGCTCCATGATGCGCTTGTTCACCTGAGCGTCCCGCGGTTCCAGGAGACGGATTCCGCCGTGACTCGAGACGACGACCGGAACCGGTGTTGCGGTCCGCCGTGTTGGCCCCGTCCGCGGCTTCCGATCCGAAGGCGGCGAGGCTGAGCGCTCCCAGTGCCGTGACTACGGCGGCCGCTTGGTGTATCGACGCATGATCGTCCTTCTGACTCCGGTGATCACGGCGCCGCGAAGGGGCTGCAGACCGGCGGCACGAGCGCCGCCGTATCCGGGCCATTCACACCGCCGTGGGCGGTGCACCACCAACAGAACCGGTTGTCGCGGAAGCGTGGGAGTCCCTGAGGGCGTCACTCCTCGCAGGCGTTGGCGTTCCCGGTCTTGATCCGGTGCAGCAGTCGCCGCAGCTCCGTCAGCTCCTGCTCGTCCAGGCCGGCGAACAGCTGCTCCTCGGCGGCCCGTACGGCGCGGTCGGCCCGGGTGACCAGGTCGGTGCCGCGGTCGGAGATCTCGACGACGTGGCGGCGCCGGTCGGCGGGATCGCGGCGGCGGGCCACCAGCCCGTTGTCCTCGAGGGCGTTGAGCACCGTGACCAGCACGCTGGGGTCGACCTTCAGTTCCTCCAGCAACGCCTGCTGGCTCAGGCGCTCGCGGTCGGCCAGCAGCCCCAGCACGTGGGCGTGGCTGAACTTGAGCCCCATGTCGGCCAGCGCGTGCCGGAGCTCTGTCTCGGCGATCCGGCCCAAGCGGGCCAGGGCGAAGCTGACGCGGTCGGTGATCACGAGACGATCCTATCAACCGTGACCGATGATGGGAATCATTCGATCGTTCGTAAGGTTCAACGATCTGCTGACATCCACGATCGAGCCCGTACGGACAGGGGGCGGTTCTCATGACCGACTACGGTCACGACCTGCGTTTCGGATCATTCCTCACACCTCAGAATCAGGACCCCCAGCGTGTGGTGGACCTGGCAGTGCACTCCGAGCAGGTGGGCCTGGACCTGGTGACCTTCCAGGACCACCCCTACCAGGCGGCCTTCCTCGACACCTGGACGCTGATCAGCTGGGTCGCCGCCCGCACCGAGCGCGTCCACCTGTCCGGCGCCGTGATCAACCTGCCGCTGCGTCAGCCCGCGGTCCTGGCCCGCTCGGTGGCCGGCCTCGACATGCTGTCGGGCGGTCGGATCGACCTCGGTCTGGGTGCGGGCGGCTTCTGGGACGCCATCGAGGCCATGGGCGGGCGGAAGCTGACACCGGGCGAGAGCGTCCAGGCGCTGAGCGAGGCCATCGACGTCATCCGCGGCATCTGGGCGGTCGACGAGCGCGGCGCCCTGCGCGTCGACGGCACGTACTACAAGGTCAAGGGCGCCAAGCGTGGCCCGGCACCCGCCCATGACGTGCCGATCTGGCTGGGCGCCTACAAGCCCCGTATGCTCCGGTTGATCGGCGAGAAGGCCGACGGCTGGATGCCCAGCCTGAGCTACCTGTCCTCGCCGACCCTGAGCGAGGGCAACGCGATCATCGACGAGGCGGCCGCGCGGCACGACCGCGACCCGCGCGAGATCCGCCGTCTGCTCAACATCCAGGGAGCCTTCGGCACTTCGGGCGACTTCCTCAAGGGGCCGGCCGAGCAGTGGGTGGAACAGCTCCTCCCCTTCGTCCTGGAGGACGGCATCGGCACCTTCATCCTCGCCTCCGACGACCCCGTGACACTCCAGACCTTCGCCGAGGAGGTCGCCCCGGCCCTGCGCGAGCAGGCCGCCGCCGAACGCGAGTCCGCCGGCACGCCCACGGGCGGGGTCCGCCCGGCCGCCGCCCTGGCCAAGCGCCGCGGCGGCATCGACTACGACGGCCTGCCCGAGGACCTCGCCGAGCGGGCCGTGGAGCCGGGAGACCGCGATTACCACAAGGTCCGCTCCACATACGTGTGGTCCGGCCGGCCCGGACTGGTACTGCGCCCCACCACACCGCAGCAGGTCTCCGAGGCGCTTGGCTACGCCCGCGACCAGGACGTGCCGCTGGCGGTCCGCAGCGGCGGACACGGGATCAGCAGCGCCGCCACCAACGACGGCGGCATCGTCCTCGACCTCGGTGCCCTCAACGGCGTCGAGCTCATCGACCGTGAGCGGCGCCTGGTGCGCGTCGGCCCCGGCGCCCGCTGGGGCGAGGTGGCCGCCGCGCTCGCCCCGCACGGTCTCGCGATCAGCTCCGGCGACTACGCCGGCGTGGGCGTCGGCGGACTGGCCACCACCGGCGGGCAGGGCTTCCTCGGCCGCTCCTACGGCCTCACCATCGACCACCTCAAGGGCGCGGACGTCGTCCTGGCCGACGGCTCCCTGGTGCGCGCGGACGCCGAGCAGCACCCCGACCTGTTCTGGGCCCTGCGCGGCGCCGGCGCCAACATGGGCATCGTCACCTCGTTCGACATCGAGGCCACCGAGCTCGGCGACGTCGTCTTCGCCCAGATCCTGCACAACGCCACCGACACCGCGGGCTTCCTCCAGATGTGGGGCAAGGTGATGGAGGACAGCCCTCGCGAGCTGACCGCGTTCCTCATCGTCGTCCATCAGGGCGGGCGGCGTATCGCCCAGACGTACGCGGTCTGGGCCGGCGACGACACCGACCGGGCGGTCAGGTCGCTGGAGCCTTTCCTGCCCGTCGCCCCGGTCCTACAGCAGAGTGCGCAACTCGTGCCGTACGCGGCGGTCATGGCCCCGACGCACGACCAGCACGACGGACAGTCCCTGATGCACAGCCGCAGCGCACTGGTGGACCACATCGACGCCGGCACCGCCGCCCTGGTGACGGGCCTGTTCGACCGCAGGGACACCAGCTACTTCCAGATCCGCGCCGTGGGCGGAGCCATCAACGACGTGCCGGCCGACGCCACCGCCTACGCCCACCGCACGCAGAACTTCTCCCTGTCTGTCCTGGTCCGCCAGGGCCACGAAGAACAGGCGACCCAGGAATGGGAGAAGGTCCCCGCGACCGGCCTCTACCTCAGCTTCACGACCCATGACCAGGCCGCCGAACTGACCAAGGCGTTCCCGCCGGCCACCCTGGAACGGCTGCGGCAGGTGAAGAGCGTCTACGATCCGCAGAACGTCTTCCGCAACAACTTCCCCATCAGCCCGACGACGGCATGACCCCGGGAGGGGAACCTTCCGGCCGCCCGACACAGGCAGGCCCGATCCAGCCGACGTCGCCAAGGCCGCTGAGCTGGGGTTCAGCAAGGGATGGTGGCGGGCGGCCTGCTGGATGATCCGGCTGGCCTTGGCCGTTAGGGACGGGGACGGCGAGGACTTGGTCGCCGTGGAGGTGCTCGACGATCTGCCGCGCAGCCAGGGTGCCCGTCGCCGACATCCTGCGCGAGGCGGGGTTTCTTCGCCCGCGTCGGGGCCGTCGGCCGGTCATCCCGCCCAAGCCGCACCGGAGTTGCCGTCAGGCAGCTGCGCACAGCCTTGCCCTGCGCGGTGCGGCTCTCAGTCCTGCCCGGTAGCCGTGGTGACCACGTCCACGGCGTGCCGGCGGTGTATGGCGAAGAGGATGAGGGCGGTCTCGGTGTCGCGGGCGCGCAGCGCGGGACGAGCTCACGGTGCTCGCGCGGGATGCAGTCGAGATAGCCCTCAGTGGTGAGGCCGATCCGGGTCAGCAGGAACAGGTGGACCTGGCACCGTATGCCGTCCCACGCGTCAGCGAGGCGCTGATGCCCCGCGGCGGCGAACACCGCGTCGTGGAAGGCGATGTCGCAGCGCACCATCTCGTACGCGTCCACGGCCCGCTCCATCATGTCGGCCGTCTTGGCGATGGAGGCGAGGTCCTCGTCCGAGGCGCGGTCGATCACCTGGCGGACGGCGAGGTCCTCCAGCGCGCCACGCAGACTGTCGAGCTCGGCCACGTCCTCGGCGGACAGCGTCGTCCTCGTCGTCCCCCGGTGCCAGGCGCAGTGCACCAGGCCCTAGCGCTCCAGCAGCCGCAGGCTTCGCGCACCGGACCGCGGCTGACGTTCATCTCGCCGGACAGTTCCACCTCGCGCAGCTGCGCACCGGGAGCTTAGGCCCGCTGAAGATGGCCTCGCGAATGCGGTCGGCGACCTCGTCGGCCAGACCCCGACGCCGTGCCGGGGACACCTTGCCCACTCGCCGAGCGGACCGGACGGGGACCCATTCCCTGGGCCGACGTCGCCGCCGTCCTGCTGGCGCTCCTTGACGAGCCGCGCCTCAACGGTCGCACCGTCGAGGTCATCGTCGGCGACACCCTCATCGCGGACGCGGTGGCCACCCACGCCGGCCTCTGAACCACCGCCACCTCAACTCCCCCGCCAATCACCGGCGTTATTGGCCGGCGCCAGAGGTGCCGCGGCGGGTGACCCAGGAGACCGCCCACAGGACAACGCCGACCAGCAGCAAAACACCGGCGATGCGGTACTGGTCAGCGGGGCGTCCCGAGGACCAAGGCAGGACCAGGTAGAGGCAGGTGATCGCCCCCACCACAGGCAGCACGCGGCCGGCCCGGAAGTGTGGCCTGTCGACCTTGTCCTTGCGCAGGACAAGAACCGCCAGATGAACGCCCACGAATACCGTGAGCAGCAGCAGCGACGTCGTCCCGCCTAGTAGCGCCACGACGGGGCTGTCAGGGCTCAGCGAGACGAAGGCAACTAGGCCGAAGGCGACGGCGGTAGTGAACAGGATCGCCGCGTGCGGAGTGCGCCGTACGGATGTGTCTTGGCGAGGAAGGGGGGCAGTACCCCCTGCCTACTCATCCCGTACAGCAGGCGGCTGGCCATCATCATGTTGATCAGCGCGGAGTTGGCCACCGCGAACATGGATATGAACGGCAGCAGGTCAGAGATCGGGAAGTTGGGTGCGGCTGTCTGCACCACTGTGGCCAAGGGGGTCTCGCTGGAGGCGAGGTCACCGACGGGCACACCGCGACGGCGCAGATGGACACCAAGACGTAGATCAGTCCGGTGATGCCGAGGCCGGTGAACATCATGCGCGGAAAGATCCGCGCCGGATCCTTGGTCTCCTCCGCCATGTTGACCGAGTCCTCAAAGCCGACCATGGCGAAGAAGGCCAGTGACGTCGCGGTGCTCACTGCCAGGAACACGCCCTTGTCGGAGGCGGTTTCGAAGGCGACAGTGCGGGAGAAGTCTGCATCGCCGCCCGCGATGAACCAGCCGCTGATCAGGATGACGAGAAGCAGACCGGAGAGTTCCACGACCGTCAGCAGCACGTTGACCTTGAGACTCTCGGCCACGCCTCGCAGATTCACCAGCATGACTAAGCACATGAAGCCGAGGGCGATCAGCAGGACGAGCTCATCGCCCGCGTCGAGCCCAAAACCGGTGACAAGGTTGGCGGCGAAGGCACGCGAGGCCGCGGACGCCGAGGTGATCCCGGAACACATCACAGCAACAGCAGGCCCGGACCCATCACCCGCTTTAACTCTGGTTGGGCGGCGGTCCTCGCCGGCGGCGAACTTGGCGAGGTGGTGCGGGACATGGCGTACTCCTAGTCGTGGTTAGTGGCCGCGGACCAGCGTTGCTTACGGTTCTGCCCTGATCGACCTGCCCCGATGTGAGAGGTGCGGATGGTGACTTGGCGCGTGGATCTGCACGCCTCATGGCTCCTTGGCAGGCGGGAGGGGATGTCGGAGCGGGCAGGGTGAGCGCAGCGGCTTACGAGCGTGGGTTCGCCGTCGTCGACGGCCCCGGCTTCATCGTCCTGCTGATCCCGCGGTGCTGGTCGCCTGGGGCCGCTTCGGCCTGGTCGTCGCAGGTCGCGTCGTCGCGCCATCCCGTGGACTCGCGTGATGAGCTGCGCCAGCTGGAGCGGGAGCAGAACATCCCCTACACGCAGATGCGTCGCTATGTGGGGCTGGCCGACGGAACCGTAGTCCGCGCTGACCGGGGCGTGCCACTGGCTTGACGGGACGGAAGGCCGAAGGACAACTGCCCCCCCACCAGCGTCACGCGGGCCGGGGGGTGTCGCGCAGTGGGTTCCGGTCCGGTCCCCGGCGGCGGGGGATTCCACCGGGAACCGAGCCGGAGCCCACTGTGCACGCACCGGCCGCGTGGGCACCGGAGTTCGGCGAGGAAACCGCGTACGCCGTCCGGCTAGACACGACACCAGTCGGCCAGCCGACCTGGGAACCGCTGGCCGCGTCCCGTAGCACCTTGCCGAAGTAGCGGTCAGCGTCGACGGGCGGCATCTCCCACAACGCCGACCGAACCAGGCCGCAACCTGCTCCAGGTGCATCACGTCCGAGGCGATCGTGCTGTCCGTCAGCCCGGCGGCACGGGAGCACGAGCCCAACCAGCTCCTCGGTCTCGAACGCCACCACCCGAAGGTCCCGTACGACCGGAAGGGGCAACGCGGACCTGCTCTCCTTCACGCATCTCGCACGGACGGTGACGCAGACAATAGGTCTTCAGGAATCCCGAGCTGGTTCCACGGAACGAAACCCGCATAGGTCAGGGAAGAAGGCCCAGGTCCTGGGGTTGCAGAGACCAGGGAGCACTCAAGGAACTTTGGGGTTGTCCATCACTTGTCCGGCTTGGTCAGTGCCTTGCGTTTCCTCCGGCGCCTGGTGCGTGCCTGCTTTCTCGGATTGGAGGTTCGCGCTATCGCGGGGTAGTCGCCTGTTGGCCGCCCAGACGGCCAGCGCGCAGGCCGCGAATCCGGCCCCGAGGAGGCTGGAGCCCGCCCAGCCGTGCGCGGTGAAGATGGCGGTGGTTGCGGCTGCGCCGAGGGCGGAGCCGAGTGAGTAGAAGACCATGTAGCTGCCGATGACGCTGCTGACGCGATCCGGATGCGCGGCGGTGAGCAGGTGCTGGTTGCTCACATGCACGGCCTGGACCGCGAAGTCGAGAACCACGATTCCCACGATGAGGAGCCACAGTGACCACGGCAGCTGCGCGATCGCTGCCCACGAGAGGATGAGCAGGGTGAGTGCGAGACCGGTGACCGGGGCCGCCCGTCCTGCATCCGCCCACCGTCCCGCGCGTGCCGCGCCCAGTGCGCCGGCGAGTCCGGCGATGCCGAACAGTCCGATCTGGCTCTCATTCAGCTGCCACGGCGTGTCCGCCAGCGGCAGGGACAGTCCGCTCCACAGGGTTCCGAACGATGCGAACAAGAAGAACGCGATGAGCCCGCGCGTCAGGAAGATACGCTGCCCGAACAGTCCGCCGAGGGAGACGACGACCTGCCTGTACCCCGCAGGTGAGTTGGGGCGCTCCTCTGACGGTAGTGCCGCGAAAACGAGGGCTGCGAGGCCGAGTGACAGCACTGCGAGCACGGCATAGACGCTCCGCCAGCCCCACACCTCGGCGAGCGTGCCGGTGACGACCCTAGCGCCCAGGATGCCGACTACAACGCCCGAGGTCACGACACCGATGTTCCGTCCGCGTTCGGCAGGCAGCGAGACCGACGCGGCGTAGGCCACCGTGGTCTGCACCACGACCGCGAACGCCCCAGCCGTCACGAGCCCCACGAACGCCACCCATGCGGCTGATGCCGAGGCCGTCAGGATCATGCCCCCTGCGGTGATCGCCAGGTGCACGGCGATGAGTCGGCGCCTGTCGACCACATCGCCAAGCGGCACCAGCAGCAGTAGCCCTGCCAGATAGCCGAACTGGCCGGTTGCGACGATCCACCCCGCGAGTTCTGCCGACACACCGAGATCGCGTCCCATCGGCTCCAGAACCGGCTGCGCGGCATAGAGGCTCGCCACAGCGACACCACACACCACTGCGAGCAGTAACCGCCGCCATACGTTCATTGCACTCCAATCCCAATCGGTAGCAGATTGCAACCACTTTGACCGTACGGCATGATGGTTTCAATCCGCAACTCATTGGGAGGTGTCATGTCACGCACCACCACGCGCGCCCCGAACCCCGTCTGGACCGACCCCGACTGCCCTGTCGCCCGCACGCTCGACCTCGTGGGCGACAGGTGGAGCCTTCTCGTCATCCGCGACGCGATGGACGGGGCACAATCGTTCACCGAGTTCCAGCGACGGACCGGCATCGCCCGCAACATCCTCACCGACCGCCTCCGCAAGCTGACCGCTCACGGGCTCCTCGCCCAGCGGCCCGCACCATCGGGCCGCCGCCAGGAATACGTGCTCACCGACGCCGGCCGTGCCCTCTTCCCCGTCATCGTCACCTTGCGACAGTGGGGAGAACGGCACGCCTTCGCTCCCGGCGAGACTCACTCCACCCTTGTCGACCAGCACGGCACCCCTGTACCGGAAATCGTGCCGACCAGCGCCGACGGCACCCTCCTCAACACCAACACCACCCAGGTGCAGAAGACCCGATAGAAAGCAGACCCTCGGCGCCTTCAGACCTCTCCGACACCCTGCCGCCCACGCGGCCATCAGAGGAGGTGGTGGTAGAGGAGTCGGCTGCGGCGGCGGGCCTGCGCATCGTGGGCCGATCCCCTCGCCCGCTGCCCGGGGCCTGTCCCACCCACTTCTCTTTTCTTCCTGCTGTGGGGCTGTGGACTCGGGGGCGTAGAGGGGATGTCGGCCTCCCGACCACGCCCTGACCTGCGGGTTTTCGGGCAGGTACGCAAGAGGGCACGGACGGATGTCGGCCTGGATGTCGGAGGGGATACGCGCCTGGTCGACGCAGGTGTTATCGCTTCGTGACCGTGGTCGGGTCTTCGTGGTCGGCGGTTTGGTCGGGGTCGGCTGCTGGCCTGTCCGGTACGCGCGGCGCCGGGACGGCGCCGTACCAGGCAGGAAGCGAGCGAACAGCGATGATCGACGTGGATGCAGGCGGCGGCGACCGGCTGGCACTGGCCGTGCTGACGCAGTACCGGATGGCCACCACGGAGCAGATGCACCGGGTGATCGCCCCCCAGGTGCGCATCGAGCAGACGCGGCGCCGGCTGGCCCGACTGCGCGACGAGAGGCTGGTCGACCGCATCACGCTGCCGCAGGCCGGGCGGATGAGGGTGTGGTTCCCCACCGTGTACGGCGTGCAGCTCGCCTCCGAGTGGCCCGAGTTACGTGGGCGCCGGCCGTCGCGGACGGTGTCCGATCCGACCGCCGTGCGGCTAAAGGTCGGTCACACACTGACGGTGACCGAGACCGCGCTCGTCTTCCTCGAGGACGCCCGCCGCTGCGGCGAGCTGTGCCGGCCGCTGGACTGGATCCCCGAGGTCCACGACCCGATCGGGAACGGCGAGGCCGTCATCCCCGACGCGCTCCTGTACTACCGGCAAGGCCCCGCCGACGGCGACAACGGGTCAATGCTGCGGGCGTTCGTAGAGGTCGACCGCGCCACCATGGACCCCGAACGCCTCGCCGCCAAACTGCCCACGTACGAACGCCTTCACCGCTACGTGCCCACCATCGCCGGGCGCCGCCGGCCGACCGTCCAGGAGCCGGCGCTGGAACTGGAGGACTGGAGGACTGGCGGCGGCACTACCCCCTCTTCCCCCGAATCCTGTTCGTCCTGGACGGCACCGGACCCGCCGGTGTCGAGAACCGCATCGCCGCCCTGCGCGCGGCTGGCAGGGCGCTGGAGGCGTCCTTTCCCGCGTGGGCTGCACCTCGGCAACCCTGCCCTTGACGAACTGTCAGCAGCGCTAGGGATCTCAACCGGACCCGAAATCTTGACACGTGCGCTAACCCACCACTCGTACGCAGAGGCTCACGGTGTGCCTGACAACCGAACCTTTGATGGCGTTGGGGGACTCGGTGCTGGGACTGGTAGCCACCGAAGCCATTTACCGGAACCATCCAGACCTGACCAAGGGAGAGCTGCCCCACCTTCGGGCAAGGATGGTCAACACCCGTACTCTGGCGCGGATCGCCCAAGGCGTCGGGCTGAGCCAGCATGTTCGCATCAGTTCAGACGAGGAGGCATCTGGCGGGCGAGACAGCGCGTCGATACTCGCCGACGTTATGGAAGCAGTCGTCGGTGCCGTCTGTGCCGATCAGGGGCTGGATGCCGCTGCCGAACTCGTGCACCGTCTCTTCGATCCGCTCGTCGAACTCGCCGGAGGGAATCCAGACATGGCCTCAGCACAGACGACATCGGCCAACCAGCGCACCGATTCGGCAGCTCAAACAACAGCAGATCACGACACCGACGAAACCTGACAGCCCCTGCTGCAACAACTCCGCTATTAGCCATGAGCGGCGTACGCCGCCCGTAGGAAACGGTCATGCCCTCGACCTGTTCGGCGAGCGGTACCGGGGGCAGTGCGGGGAACGGCGCGCCCTTGGTGTAGATCGCGATCACAGACCGCCTCGGGGCCAGTTGCCGATCGGAGGGGCCAACTACCGATCGCCGTCACAACCGTACCGGGGGGAGAACTCTCCCTGCCGGGCGCCGAACTCTATCCACAGGCAATCCGATCGAAGGTGATCTCAGACGTCGTGACCCGCACGGCGATCATCCCTGTGAGGAGCCCCGTCCATGTCCCAGACCCTTGCCACTGCGCCGCTCGCCCCGATGACCCCGAACGCGGTGATGCTTGCCTTCAAGTTCATCCAGTCGGTTCAGGCGGGTGACGCCTACACGGCCCGCATGCTCGCGGGCGCCGAGCCGCAGCTGCGCAAGCTGCTCCTAGATGATCAATTCCAAAGGATGCCTGCGGAGGGTGTGGGGTGGGCGGCGGCCGAAGCCACCGCGAGACGGTCAGGCGGCGGGCTGCCGGCCGTGGTTGTCGAGGTGGCAGCGGGCGGTCAGGCGTCAGAGTCGACTTCGGGGTGCGTGAACCGCACGGGCTTGCCCAGCGACCGGGCGTAGGCGATTTCGGCTCGGGTGCTGTCTCCGATGTAGTCGCCGACTACCAGCACCTCATCAGCGAGCCGGATCTTCGCCCGGTGTAGATCGTCGAGTCGAACCTTCAGCGCCTCGGCCTCGACAGGATCGGACCAAAGTTCGTGCGGCGACTTCATGTCACAGCCCGGTTTGACGACAATCTTTCCGGCTTTGGTCTCCCGCAGATCGGCCTCGGTCATCTCGGTCATGAAGCGGGTGGAGCCGCAGATCACGACGATACGCGGGAGGCTCAACAGCTTCTTCGCGTCGGCGAGCTTCTCCTCGGGGGTGAGCAGTTGCGGGTATGACACTGGTTCCTCCTGGTGGTGTGGTCCAAGGGGTGCCTGCGGAGACGAGAACGAGGGTGTCCAAGATCGTTTTGTGACGAACGACGTGGACACCCTCGCGACAGCACTCTATGCGACGACCGACGACATGCTGAAGGAGCATCCCGACCTGGCGCCGTGGCGCCCGCCGGTCGGCATTACGCCCCGCCTGAGCGATGCCGAACTGGTCACCCTCGCCACGATGCAGGCCATACTCGGCTACACCTCCGAGGCCAAATGGCTCCGCCATGCCCGTGCCCACCTGCGCCACCTCTTCCCCTACCTGCCCCAGCAGCCCGGCTACAACAAGCGGCTGCGCAAGGCCGCAACCAGGATCGCGCTCGACATAGGAATCCAGGCGGCTCCTCGGCGGTGTGCCACGGCTTCGACTCCGCTGTGTCAGTCCCTCCCTCTACGGTTTGCCCATGACTCCTGAGATGTGGGATCGGTTAAGTCCCTTTCGTGACGAGGCGATCGCGCAGGGCGTACCCGCCGACGACATAGAGCGGTGGTTGGCCACCGCCCGCCCCTGCGCGACGCTGACGCGGGACGGGGACGGGCCGGTCGTGGGCCAGTTCGGCGGTCCGCTCCTGCTTCCGGCCGATACCCCGGACCCCGCCCACCCCTTCGTCGCTTCCCTCGACCTCGCGGCCCTGCCCGCCGACGCGACGGACCTGCCGCTGCCTCCCGACGGCCAGCTGCTGCTCTTCGCCTTCCCCGAGGACGACGGCGATGACGACACCATGGGCAGCGTGGTGTACATCCCCCCTCGGCACGGCCGTAGCCGAACGGGACAAGCACGCTTGGAACTCCTTCGACTGGGACGACTACGAAGCGATGTTCGCGGAGTTCCCGGAGGGTCCGCTGCGGGCGACGGCCAATGTGTCGCTGCCCCACCACAAGTCGGTCATACAGCCCGGCATGCCATGGGGCGGGCCGCATCCCGGGCATACCCGCTCCGAGGAACTCGTCGCGGTCTGGAAGAGCACCCGTGCGGACATCGCCCCCGAGGGGCCGCTGCAGATCGGAGGATACGCCGATGAGGAGACCATCGACACCGACCCGGTCGCCGTTGGCGTGTCCAGGGCCGTGAAAGCGGCGGACGCGGGCCGGTGGGACGAACAAGTTTCGGATGACGTCTCGGACTGGGTGCTCCTGGCCGACTGGCTTGCCGGCATGGACGTACAAGGCTGGGAGAGCGCCACAGTCCACTGGGTGATCCAGCGCGAGGACCTGGCCGCACGGCGCTTCGACCGTGCGTTCACCTCGGCCTTCTGGAATCCCTGAGTGCTCTGGGGGGGGCATACACCGGCCGATGCCCGCGTGCTTGGCGAGCCGCTCGAACGATATCCGCCCGTCCGTGTGCAACGCGCCCAGGATGCGCAGGTCCGCGTCCTTGAACCGGACTCCCCTGACCGACGGCTGCCGGAGGTTTCACCAAGCCGACCGGGCTGATCTCACCACTCGCCGGTTCACAGGACGGTTACGGCTCTGGGCGGACAACAGGAGGCCGGCGCGGTGCGATCGGAGCCATGCGTCGAGTGGTTCCATCGCGTGGTTCAACCGTCTGGACTCGTCCAGATCGCGGCGTGCCGGCAAGTCCCTCTCGTTCTCCGCGAAGTATGGGAACGCGTTACCGGCCGTGACCGCCGTCCAGAACGGCAGGGATCGAAACTGGTCCCACGCGAACGGTCGGTAATGCACTGTTTCTCCGATGACGTCGGAGATCAGCGCCGCGAGTTCAGCTCCACTGGCATGGGCTCCAGCGACGCTCACGGTCCGTCCGATGTGGACATCCGGATTCCGGAAGACGGCGAACGCGGTCCGGCCCATGTCTTCGGCTGCGATGAGGGCCAGTTTGCTGTCGGCCATCGGCAGGCGGAGTTCCTTTGGGCTGGCCGACGGCTGCCAAGCCGGATGACGGCTCCGCGTAAGTGGACTCCGGCCAGGTAGCCGGCCGGAGTCTCGTCGGGTGGCGAGTCCGCGCCATTCCGGGTCTTCGATCTTGAGCGGTGATCCTGCTCAGGGTCTCTGACGTTCGTTACGCTCGGTGAGGGCATTTGGTGGCTGCTGCCGGGGCCGCAGGCGCGCCGGGATCCCAGGGCACCACACGGCCATGGTCCCCTTTCCGTGACTACGGGTACAGCTTCTCGCCCTTCGCCAGCATCGCTACGTACTTCTCGATCCGGCGCGCCCGGGTCTCGCGCTTCTTGGCGTCTTGGACGCGGTACAGGATCGCGTAGCGGTTCTGGCGGTCCAGTGTCTCGAAGAACTCCGCCGCGGCCGGTTCGGCGGTCAGGGCCGCCGCGAGGTCGTCCGGCACCGTGGCGCTCTTCGCACCGTCGTAGGCCGCCTCCCAGCGGCCGTCCGCCTTGGCGCGGTCGACCTCGGCCTGCCCCGGCGGACGCATCCGGCCCTGCTCGATCAGGGCGGCCGCCTTGTCCCGGTTGACCTTGGACCACTTGCTGCGCGGCTTGCGCGGGGTGAACCGCTGGAGCCACCACTGGTCGTCGAACTTGCCCTTCTGGCCGTCGATCCAGCCGTAGCAGAGTGCCACGTCGAGCGCCTGGGCGTAGTCCAGCGCGACGATTCCGGGGCCCTTCTTACGAAGCTTGAGCCAGATGCCCGGCGAGACGGCGTGGTTCTCACCGAGCCATGCCTCGAACGCCTCGGCGGATTCGAATGCGACGGTCTCCAAGTCCTGAGTCACCCCAGCAGCGAACCACACCCGGCCGATTGTCATGACGCATTCGGGCACGGCCCCGGATGCAGGATGCCCGTGGACCTGCGTGATCATCTCTGTTCTCGACACAGAACGATCATGCAGGAGCCACGAGCTTGCTCATCGATACGACGTTGCTGCTCGACCTCGACGGGGTGTCCGTCGCGCGGGTTGAGCGGCTGGCCGACGGAAGGCGCCGAGTTCACCTGGTCACGGGCCGACGAGAGGGCCAGGGCCTGCCCGGCCTGCGGGGTTTTCGCCACCCGGGTGAAGGGCTCGGCGGTGACCCGGCCGCGCGATCTCCCTTACGGCGAGAGCGGATTGGAGTTCCGCTGGCACAAGCGCCGCTGGTGGTGCCGCGAGGCCGACTGCCCTCGCCGGTCCTTCACCGAGCAGATCCCGCAGATCCCGGCCGGTGCCAGACTGACCGCCCGGCTGCGGGGTGCGGCCGGGCGCCGCATACGGGATGCCGGCTCCACGGTCATCCAGGCCGCGCGGGATCTGCATCTGTCCTGGCCGACCGTGATGGAAGCCTTCCGCACGCAAGCCCGCGACGTCACTGCGGCACCTCTGCCGCAGGTCGCAGTCCTGGGCATCGACGAGACCCGGCGCGGACGGCCCCGCTGGGAACGGGATGCGGATACCGGCAAGTGGCGCCTGACCCAGGACCGGTGGCACACCGGCTTCGTCGACGCCCTCGGTCACGGCGGGCTGCTCGGACAGGTCGAGGGCCGCACCACCGCCGAGACCCGCGGCCGGCGCGGACGGGCGAGCGACCCGGAGTGGAAGGCCAGACGGCGGCTTCTGCGCAACCGCGAGGACCTCATCGACGACCAGTTCGCCACGATGTGGAACACGCTCCTGGGCGAGGGGAAGATCGGGCAAACACTGTTGACGGCCTGGATAGCCAAGGAGAACCTGCGCACCCTCCTCGCCCTGGCCCGCACCGGAGCCGACCGCCACCAAGTCGGCCACGCCCGCTGGAAGTTCCTCACCTGGTGCGCGGACTCCGACATCCCCGAAGTCCGCCAGTTCGCCACCACCGTCGACCGCTGGTGGCCCGAGATCGCCGCGTTCATCGACACCGGACACAGCAACGCCAAGAGCGAAGGGATCAACCGCGTGATCAAGCTCGTCGCCCGCAACGCGTTCGGCTTCCGCAACGCCGACAACCAGCGGCTGCGGACACGCTGCGTCACCACCCGCCGAGCCCGCCCGGCCGGGTACTCGACCTGCAGATCCGGCAGGCCGGACGGCGAGGCCTGTCCGACCGTTTCTCCGGTGTGCCGGGCGACTTCTTCCATGAGGTACCCAGCGCGGATCTCTACCTTCTCAAGACCGTGCTCCACGACTGGGACGACGAGCGGTGTACGACGATCCTGCGCAACTGCCGCTCTGCGGCGCGCGAAGGCGGGCGCGCCCTGGTCGTGGAAATGCTCGTCGACCGCGAGATCGGCAAGCCCGACTTTGCCACCATTGCGGACGTGACCATGCTCTGCGTCACGGGCGGCATCGAACGAGACCTGGACGAGTTCGACGCTCTCTTCGCTGCTACCTACTGGCGCCGCGGCAGAACCTACCCCGTCGGCGGCGGCTACCACGCCATGGAACTCGAGGCTATCTGACCAACCGGACCACTCCCCAGGGGACGCCTTCTGAGGAGATGAGCGACTCTGTAATCGAGTCGATGAATTTCAGGAAAATTACATGTCAACAATTCTCATTACCGGTGCCAATCGGGGCATTGGCTACGAGACGGCGCGAGCACTCATTGCCGAGGGTCACACCGTATGGCTGGGCTGTCGGGACAAGGCCCGAGGGGAGCGCGCCGCCGACGAGCTGGGCGGGCAATTCCTATTGCTCGACGTCACCGACGACGCCTCTGCCCAAGCTGCCGCCGCAACCATCGGCCAACTGGACGTACTGGTCAACAACGCAGGCCTGCTGGAGCCGCCGACACACATCGGAGACCTCACGTCCGACCTCGTGCACCAGATTTTCGACACGAATGTCTTCTGTGTCGTCCGCGTCACGACAACCTTTCTGCCTCTCCTGGGGGAGTCGACGCAGCCTACGGTGGTCAACGTGACCAGCAGCATTGGCTCGTTGACCAAATCGGCCGATCCGAACGACGAATTCACCGCCTACCCGCAGGATGTGTACCGCGCTTCCAAGGCGGCTCTCAATATGTTCACCGTCCAGTACGCCAAGGCATACCCCGCTGTGCGGATCAATTGTGTCGATCCGGGTTTGACCGCAACCGACATGATGGGTGGTCAAGTGGGCCAGCCGGTGGCCCAAGCAGCTGCGGTCGTCGCCAGGGTTGCTCTCCTTGGCCCCGACGGCCCGACCGGGCAGTTTCTCGGTGCCGACGGCGTCGTCCCGTGGTGACGGTGAGCGCGAAGCCCAGGGGGCCCATCACCGAGACCATCGACCGCTTCGTCGACAGTTTCAACACCCGGAACCTCGACCTCGCCATGTCCTTCTTCGCCGAGGACGCCGAGTACCTTCCCGGCGACGGCACCACCCACCGTGGACCCACACAGATCCGCGCCGCGTTCGTGCCGATCTTCTCGGGGAAGTTCGGCCTGGTCACCTTCGACGAACACGACCGGCTCATCGACGAACCGCAGCGTCGCGCGGCCATCCGCTGGACCTGCCGCCTCGATCTGGCGCCCCAGCACACCCGCGGCGCCACCTCGGCGCTGCGCTGGGCCCTCCGCGCCCGCTACGGCAGCCGGATGCGCTGGGAAGGAACCGACATCTTCCACTTCGACGAGGAGCTTCGCATCACCGGCAAGTACACCTAGTGCTCTGACCGTGAAGGTTCGCCGGGTCGGCGGTTAGAACGGTTGGACGTGCGGTGACGTCCGTTGCGACGCATGTGAGTGGTCGCGGGCGGCCACCGCGACCGCCTCGATGCCGTCCGCGTCCGCCACGGCCACAGTGCCAATGCGGCCGCTTCCTGACGCGCCTGGAAAAAAGTTGCGGGCCGCTGTCGATCCGGCCACGTCCCGTTCGACGTCATGATGTGCGGCGCCTCGCCGCACGATGACGCGACAGGACCTGACGAGGACAGACGTGGATCAACTGCTGAGAGTCATGAACTTCAACGTCTCGAGTGACGGCATCGGTGCCGGTGAGCACCAGAGTCTCGAGCGGCCGTTCGGCCACGACCATCCCGAGAGGCTCTTCGCCTGGGCCGGAGCCACGGCGAGCTGGCCCATGCGCACGGATCCCGGGGGGAGCCGGGGCCTCGACGACTACTTCACGCGAGACTTCGCACGCAACATCGGTGCCGAGATCATGGGCCGCAACAAGTTCGGCCCCCAGCGCGGGCCCTGGCAGGACCATGAGTGGCGCGGCTGGTGGGGGGAGGAGCCCCCGTTCCGCACTCCGGTGTTCGTCATGACTCACCACGAGCGTCCGTCGTTCACGCTCTCCGACACCACGTTCCACTTCGTCGACGACGACCCGGCCACGATCCTCGAACGTGCGCGGGAAGCGGCGCAAGGCCAGGACGTCCGACTCGGCGGAGGGGTCACCACCATCCGGCAGTTCCTTGATGCCGACCTCGTCGACACCATGCATGTGGCGGTCTCGCCGGCAAAGCTCGGGTCCGGACTACGGCTCTGGGAGTCCCCCGATGAGCTGCTCGACCGGTTCCACCTGGAGGTCGTGCGCAGCCCGAGCGGCGTGACGCACCACCTGTTCTGGCGAAGGTGACGCGAGGGCCCACTTGAGTTCAGGCCGCGGTAGCGAGGGGGCGTCCACCCCATCGGATGCCCTTCTCGATGCGGATGCGGGCGCGTTCCTTGCGCTGGGCGGCGAGTACGTCGGGGTGACGGGCGTTGGCGTTGCGCCAGCGCAGGCAGCGGTGCAGGGCCTGGGTCTGCGCGGGATGGCTGAGGTGGTGGGAGTTGGCCAGGGTGAACTGCCGCAGTGGGCCGAAGCGGGCCTCGATCGGGTTGGCCCAGGAGGCGTAGGTCGGGGTGAAGCACAGCTCGGCCTTGTTCCTCTTCGCCCAGCGGCGGATGTCGGCGCCGGTGTGGGCGGAGAGGTTGTCCAGGATGATGTAGATCGGGGCGCCGTCGGGTCGGGCGGTGCGGATCGACTTCAGCGCGGCCAGGGTGTTGGCGGTGCCCTTGCGGCGGCGGTTTACGCCCCACAGCCGGTCGTCGCCGACGGAGTAGCAGCCGTGGAAGTAGGTGACGCCGTGGGTGCGGCGGTAGGTCGCCGGCAGCCGGTTTGGCTTGCCCTGCTTGGCCCAGCAGGAGCCCGCAGTGGGGCGGATTCCCAGGGGCCCGAACTCGTCGAAGGCGAAGACTCGGTCGGGGAAGCGGTCCAGCACCTGCTCGATGCGGGTGAGCTTGGCGTCGCGTTCGGGGTCGGGTGATTCCTTCCAGGTCTTGGTGCGCTGGAAGGTGATGCCGCGGCGCACCAGCAGGCACCGTAAGGCTTCCCGGCCGATACGGATGACGCGTCCGTGCACTTTCCGCAGGTAGACGGCGAGTTTGCGGATCGACCAGCGGGTGAAGGGCTGGCCGAGCCTGGTGGGGCGGGTGGTGGCCGTCTGGATGACGAAGTCCTCGTCGTCAGGGGTGAGCAGGCGGGGACGGCCTCCCGCCCATCGAGGGTCCAGGCAGGCCAGGCCGATCTCGTTGAACCGGTGGATCACTTCACGCACGTTGTCCTCGTCGGCTTGCACCAGCTGGGCGATCACCGGCACCCGGTTCCCGCCAGCCGAGGCCAGCAGCATCATCGCGCGCCGGTAACGCACCGAACTCGTGCTCCCCCGCCGCACGATCTGCTGTAGCTTCTGCCCCTCCTGGTCAGTCAGTCTGCGCACACGGACAGGCTCAGCCACCGGGCCTCCAGCGGTGGAACGGACGTCACCGCTCATCCAATCGCTCCAACCGCTAACCCGGCGAACCTACGCGGTCACAGCGCTAGGCGAGTTTCCGTCGGCCCATCATGCTCAAGGGTGACCGCTGACGCCTGCTCCATGTACTCCATGACCTCCCTTGAGGGGATCAGGGGTCAGTTGGCCTGGGACGCGCCGACATGGAACTCGTCCTCTTGAGCGTGACGCACGAAGCTCCTTGCCCGTTGCGATGGTGTCAACTACCGTACGGAGCAAGGAGCTTCGCCGCCATCATCCGCCTCAAGGCCGCAGCCGTTCAGGCGGTGGTTCCCCTCGCCGACGGAGAGGGGAACCTCGCACGCGGCCTACGCGGCCAAGGCATGGGCCCGGAACACGGTCTCAGTCGATCGTCGCTTCGATGATCGAGTAGGGAGTCGGCGTCGACACGACCCTGTCGATGCTGATACCGGCGGCGTTCAGCAGCGACTCGTACTCCGACCGGGTGCGTTCCTTCCCGGAGCCCATGGCGAGCATGGTGAGGTCGATCGTCTTGGCCACGTGCGGCTCGTCGCCGTCCGGCATCACAGCCTCGACGATCAGCACCCGAGCACCCGGCCCACCCGCCTTGGCCGCTGACTGGAGCAGGCTGACGGCGGCGGCGTCCGGCGAATGGCACCGCTGTTCGCCGTGGACCACGGCGACGGCGTCCGGCGACCGAACCACTTGCGCCTCGAACAGCTCATGCACGCGTAAAGGCCCTGCCCCAGCAGCCATACATCCTCCGCCCCGATACCGGCTGAATGATCGTCCCGTTGGTCCGCTGTCCCCCGTTCCCGGGCGGCCGACGTCGCCGGATGACCAGGACCGGGGGAGGATCGTCACCACCGCCGGGTCTCGGCGAAGAAGTCCGGCACGGCAACGGTCGTGCCGGCCGTGCGGGCGCGGCGGTGGACGAACGCGCCGACGGCGAGGTCGAGGATGCCGAGCCCGAACGGCGAGAAGATCACCGGCCTGTCCGGCGGCACGGACACGGCGCCCGTCAGGACTCCGGCGAGCGTGCCGGTCACGAAGTCCCGCCCCCCTGTCGCCTGCTCCGCCAGGTGCGGCGAGGTGTCGGCCTTCATGCAGTGCTCGACGTCGTCGAAGACGTTGGACGCCGTCAGGATCACCTCGGGGGCGAGGTCACGCAGCGACAGGTTGAGGACGACCTGCTCCGGCTCGAAGTGGGTGTGGACATAGGGACGGCCCGCCGTGGTGGCGAAGATCACCGTGTCGGCCTTCAGAGCTGTACCGAGGTCGTCGGTGAACTCGGCGCGCTCCCCCAGGGCGCTGCGCAGGTGGCCGACGAGGGCCTGCCCGGACGTCTCGTCCACGTCGTGCACGAGGTAGGAGGCGGGGCGGCAGCCGGCCTCGCGCAGGTACCGGCACACATTGCGGGCGATGACGCCGGCACCGACGACCGCGATGCGGGTTCCCTCGTACCCGCCGGGGCGCAGGGCCTGTGCCGCCACGGCAGCCGAGGCCGCCGTCCGTGCGGCGCTGATCTGCGCGGCCTCCATGCAGGCGATGGGATATCCGGTCTCGTAGTTGTTGAGGATCAGCACGGCCGAGGCACGCGGTATGGACTTGCAGGTATTGGCCGGGAAGCTCGAGATCCATTTGATACCCGCGAGTTGGACATCCGCGCCGAGGAACGCAGGCAGCGCGATGATCCGCGCATCCGGCTTTTCCGGGAAGCGGAGAAAGCAGCTGTCGGGGTTCACCGACTCGCCGGCCTCGTGCTGAAGGTACGTCTGCCGCACGAGCGCCATGACACCGGTCCGGTTGTTGTTCAAGATCTCGTTGACCACGGGTCCGGGAACCAGGTCGAAGTCGAACACGCGGACTTTCCTTTCCAGGAGTCAGAGGATCGGCTGAAGGGCCTGCGGGCCGAAGTGGTCGACCACCCAGTCGTCGTTGTAGACCGTCTCCAGGTAGCGCTCGCCCATGTCGGGTGAGATGCAGATCGACTGCAGGGAGCGCCCGGCATCGTGCCGGTTGAGCCAGGTGTGTGCCCCGCCGACGACGGTTCCCGTGGAACCGCCGAAGAGCATTCCGCGTGCGGAGAGGGTGCGGCACATGCGGACGGCGTCGTTCTCCGGCACATGGACCACATCGTCGAACAGACTGGAATCGAGCATGGGCGGCCGCACTCCCGCCCCCAGCCCCGGAATGTGCCGGGGCGCCGCCGGGGCGCCGAAGCTCACCGACCCCACGGCGTCGACCGCGACGACCTGGGCGCTGCTCCCCGCGTCTCGGAAGTAGCGCACGCATCCCATCGCGGTACCGGAGGTGCCCACGCCGATGAACACGACGTCCACGTCGGGGAAGCGTTTGAGTATCTCGGGCGCGGTCGTCTCGTAATGCGCTCTCCAGTTCTCGTCGTTGGAGTACTGGTTCAGCCAGACATGGCGGCTGTCCTCGGTGCACAGGCGGCGCACCAGGTCCAGCCGCGCTCTGAGGAAGCCGCCCTCGGGGTGCGGCTCGTCGACCACGAGAACGGTGGTGCCCAGGGCCCGCATGGTGGCGGCGGTGAGCTGATTGCACCGGCGGTCCGTGACACAGGTGAAGTTGAGTCCCTTGCTCGCCGCGATGGCGCTGAGGGCCACACCGAGGTTCCCGGAGGAGGATTCGATGAGCACGGTGTCCTCGGTGATCAGGGCGACACGTTCGGCCGCGGCGACCATGGAGGCGGCCGCCTTCATCTTGATCGAGCCGCCGAAGTTCAGCCCCTCGCACTTCACATAGAGCTCGCGTCCCAGCACCGGACGCAGGTCGACATACAGATCGGAGCCGAACAGCTCTTGCGGTGACGTGATGATGGTCATGGATGTTCACCTCGGGCCGCGGGCCCCAGTTCCCCGTCCACTACCGGCCCGGCAGTTGTGCAGGTGCGCCGGGCACCGGCTCGGCCGGGTCGTGCCCCTGATGGACCTGCCTGTTCGCACCGTCCACGTGCACCACCTTCGGCTGGTGGCGGTGCAGTTCGGACTCGTGGACCTGGGTGTAGGTGATGATGATGACCAGATCCCCGGGAAGCACCAGGTGCGCGGCCGCACCGTTGACGCCGATCACGCCGGAGCCGGGTTCGCCCGCGATCGCGTAGGTCTCCAGCCGGGCGCCGTTGGTGATGTCGACGACCTGGACCTTCTCGTTCTCCACGATGTCCGCCGCCTTCATCAGGTCGGAGTCGATCGTCAGCGAGCCGACGTAGTGCAGGTCGGCTTGGGTCACGGTGGCACGGTGGATCTTGCCGTTCATCAAGGTGCGCTGCATGAGGTGCCTCGGTTTCGGATCTCGGCCGGTCGTGTCGGCATCGTGTGCGGCATCCACGCCCGTGTGGCTGCCGCCGGGCATGCCGTTGCGCCGGGGCGGCGGGCGACGCAACGGCATGCGCGGTCAGGGCGGTGAGGAATCAGTCCCCCATGGCGCGGATCAGGCTCTTGGGACGCATGTCGGTCCAGTTCTCCTCGACGTAATCGAGGCAGGACTGCCGGTCCGCCTCGCCGTGCGCGACGGTCCAGCCCTCCGGAACGTCCGCGAAAGTGGGCCAGAGGGAGTGCTGGCCCTCGTCGTTGACCAGGACGTAGAACGAGCCGTCCTCGTCGTCGAACGGATTGGTCATGGTTGCTCCTTGGTCTTTCTGTAGGGGGATTTCCTGAGGGATTTCCCTCGGGTCCTTTGCGGATCTTTCGTGAGTGGGTGGTCGAACCCCGGTCACACTGGCGGGCCCAGCCGTACGGACAGCACAGCCGAGGACGGATCTGTGATCATGAGGGCCGGACTCCGTGTCGGCGTCATGGCCAGCGCGGAGCGCAGCAGTCCGGCCAGCGCCGCGTGGGCCATGCTCCTGGCGAGCGCGGCTCCCAGGCAGTAGTGCACTCCGTGGCCGAACGCCAAGTGCGCGTTGTCCCGCCGGGCGGGGTCGATGACGCCCGGTTCGGTGAACCGGCGGTGATCGCGGTTGCCGGTTGCCAGGACCACTTGGACGAGGTCTCCCGGCGCGATGGTCGCTCCGCCCAGTTCGACCGGCTCGCGTGCGATGCGCAAGGTGCCCACCTCCGCGGGCCCGTGACGGCGCAGGATCTCCTCGACGAGCGCGGGGATCCCGGCCGGGTCAGAGCACCGCACGGCTCCCGTCAGGACCAGTACCGCCATGGTCCTGACGAGATGAGCGGTCGTGCGGTGCCCGGCGATCAGAATGCTCAGCGCCATGGAGACGAGTTCTCCCTCGGTGAGCCGGTCGCCGTCGTCTCTGGCCCGGACGAGCGCGGTGAGTAGGTCGTCCGTGTCCCACCGCGCGTCGCGTCGTACGGCGATCGCCTCCGTCATGTAGGCGATCAGCTCCCGGGCGTCCGCCACGACCCTCGCCGGGTCGCCGCTGGTGAGCCCCGCGGCCGACGAGCGCCACCGCTGCTGGTCGGCGGACGGTACTCCCAGCAGTTCACCGATGACCAGGACGGGGAGCTGATGGGCGAAGTGCTCCATCAGATCCACTGTGCCGTCGGCGTCGACGTGATCGGCGAGTCCCGTGAGCAGGTCGTCCACGATCTGCTCGACACGTGGCCCGAGTCGCTGTGTCCGACGGGCGGTGAAGGCGTGGGACACCAGTCTGCGCAGTCGGGTGTGGTCCGGCGGGTCGTAGGCGGCGAGGGTCGAGGTCAGGGCTGTACGCAGGTCTTCCGGCAGGTTCGCGCCGGGCAGGGGAACGCTGTCCTGCCGGCTGAGGTCGTTGCTGAAGCGAGAATCGGTGAGCACCGTGACGACCTCGTCGTATCCGGTGACGAGCCAGAGCTCGACGCCGCCGAAGTGGCGTCCGCGCATCACGGACGGGCCCGCCGACAGGGTGTCGTACCGGGTGTCCCGGTCGGCGGACGACAGGATCTCGTCCAGCCGTGGATCCTCGGGTGCGAAGGTGGACATGGCGGCCTTTCCGGTCATGAGCGTGGTCCGTTGCCCTTGAGGACCTCGGCGGTGTGCTCGCCGAGGTCCGGTGCGGGCGTGCGGAAGGAGTCGAGCCCGGCGCCGAACACCACCGGGAAGCGGACCTGGTGCCACTGCTGGTCCTCCGGTCCGCCCGGCACCTCGGCGATCAGCTGCCGGGCCTGGACGTGTTCGTCGTCGACGACCTCCGCCGCCGTCTCGTGAACCGGTGCCCAGGGCAGGTCCAGTTCGGTGAGGACCTCGATCCACCACTTCAGATCCCGGTCGGCGAAGACGGCGGCGAGGAGGACGGACACGGCCTCCTTGTGCCGGTTCCGGTCGGCCCGGCGGTCGTAGGCGTCAGTGGCCAGGGCGGGGAACTCACCGGCGAGCCGGTCGCGGAAGGCACGCCAGAACTTGTCCTCGAAGAGGACGAGTGACAGGCGTCGGCCGTCGCGCGTGGTGAACACGTCGTTGTCCCCGATGACCACTGGGCTGTCGGCCGCGGCGACATTGAGCGCAGGCAGGGCCAGCGGTCCGGCCCAGGCCGCGGCCGCCTCGTGCAGCGACACGTCGACATGCTGACCGGTGCCCGTCGTCGCGGCATGCTGCGCCGCCACGGTGATCGACAGAGCGGCGTACATCGCTCCCGTGAGGTCCGCGACCCGCACTCCGGGGCGGTCCACAGTGCCGGCCGGCCGTTGCGGTACGGCGAAGAACCCGGACAGGGCCAGGAAGTTCACATCGTGACCGGGACGCCGGGAGTAGGGGCCGGTCTGGCCGAAGCCCGACAGGGAGCAGAGCACCACACGTGGATTGGCACGCCGCAGCGCGTCGAAGCCGAGGCCGAGCCGGTCCAGCACACCGGGCCGGTGGCTCTCGATCACCACGTCGAACCGGGGCACCAGGGCCAGGAAGGACCGTTTTCCTTCAGGCTCGGCCAGGTCGAGCACCATCGAGCGCTTGTTGCGGTGGATCGCGGCGAACGTCTCGGGCATGACCTGCCGGAGCGGGTCTCCGCCAGGTGGCTCGACCTTGACGACGTCCGCCCCCAGGTCCGCGAGCAGCGAACTGGCGAAGCCGCCCGGCAGCAGCCGTGTCAGGTCCAGGACGCGCAGCTGCCGCAGCGGCAGCCACGGCGTGTCCTGCGGGCCCGTCATGCCGCCACCCCGCCGGGCAGGGCTGTCATCCCCGGCTCGGGAGCGTTCACCAGCACGGACATGTTGCCGGGCGGATGGGCGTTCTCGTACATGAGCCGGTGAAGTTCGGCGATGTCGTCGAACGGTGCCGTGCGGCTGAGGCAGGGATCGAGTCTGCCCGCCGCGACCAGGTTGGTGACCTCCCGGGACTCCCGGGCGTTGGCGCAGTGCGACCCTTGCAGGCGCTTCTGGAACATCCACAGGAAGCGCAGGTCCACGTCGCCGTTGTAGCCGCTGGTCCCGGCGCAGGTGACCACCATCCCGCCGTTGTCGCAGACGTACAGCGAGGTCGGCAGGGTGTCCTGGCCCGGATGTTCGAGCACGATGCGGGGCGACCGGCGCTCGCCGAGCACGTCCCAGATCCTGCGGCCAAAGGCACGGACACCGCTGAGCCAGTCGTGGTACGCGGCGGTGTCGGTGTGGTCCGGCAGCCTGCCCCAGTGGTCGAACTGGGTGCGGTCGATCACGCCTCGGGCACCCAGCCGGAGGCAGTGCTCGACCTTCTCCTCGGCCGACACCACCGCGATGGGCACGCCGCCGAGCAGATCGACGATCTGGATCGCCATGGAACCGAGGCTGCCCGAGCCGCCCCACACCAGGACCGGGTCGCCCGGCCGGACCGTGTGCGGCGGCCATCCGCACAGCTGGCGGTACGCGGTGGCGCCGCCGGCGAGGAAGCAGCCGGCCTCCTCCCAGGTGAGCCGTTCAGGCTTGGGGTGCAGCTGGTACTCGTCGACCACGGTGAACTGGGCGAAAGTGCCGAAGTTGAGTTCGTATCCCCAGGCCCGCTGGGAGCGGGAGACGGCCGGGTCCGTGCCGAGCCTGATGTCGTCCGCCCGCTCGTCCCATTTCAGCCCGCCGAACACGACGTGCTCGCCCACGCGGAACCGAGTGGCGCCCTCGCCGGTAGCCCAGACCACCCCCGATCCTTCGGAGCCCGCGATGTGGAAACCGTGCGGGTCGCCCTGCTTCTGCCGGGCGGCGATCACGTCCACGGGTGTGCCCAGACTGGCCCAGACGCCGTTGTAGTTGATGCCGGCCGCCATCACCAGCACCAGCACCTGGCCGGGGCCCACCGGCGGCACTTCGACGGTCTCGACCTTGATCGCGTCCTGCGGCGGGCCGTATCGCTCCGGACGGATCAGCGCCGCGTACATGTGCCGGGGCACCTCCCCCAGCGGGGGGATCTCGCCCAGCTCATAGAGGTCTCGTGTCATGTGCATCCAATCCCTGCGACGGCGAGGCGGCGCAACGCCTGGCCT
Organism: Streptomyces sp. SA15; assembly: GCF_002291145.1. Classification (GTDB taxonomy): domain Bacteria; phylum Actinomycetota; class Actinomycetes; order Streptomycetales; family Streptomycetaceae; genus Streptomyces. Next base: position 44,150 of record NZ_NTGE01000116.1, on the reverse strand, counting down.
GCCTCCGTGTGTTCCAGCAGGTAGAAGTGGCCGCCGGGAAAGCCCCGCCGGTGGGGCGGGCGCGGCACGTCGTCGGCCCACAGCCAGGCCTCGTCCGCGCTCGCCTCGTCGTCGGTCTCGCCGTACCAGATGTGGTACTCCGTGGCGTCGTGCCGTCCGCCGCGGCGGACCGGCCCGGAATATGTGTCGATGAGCTGCATGTCGTGGCCGAGGGCCGTCACGGCCCTCTCCAGCAGTTCGGTGTCGGCGAACAGTTCCGGAGGGCAGCCGCCGTACCGGATCATGTCGTCCCGCAGCCCCGTCCGGGACCGGGCGGTGAACGCCGTCGGCGGGAAGGTCGCGAGTCTGCTCGTGGTCGTGGGCGAGCGGGATCCGGACAGCACGACATCGGACACCAGGCGCCGGCGGTGGTCCGGCAATGCCTCGACCAGCGCGTGGGCCAGCAACGCGCCCATGCTGTGGCCGAAGACGACGGTGGGGCGGTCGAGCAGCTCCTCGAACTCCGGCCGGAGCCGGGTCACCGCTTCGGTGAAGGTGTGCGCGGGGTCGCCGGGGTCGTTGAGTTCCAGCAGGACGACGCCGCAGGTGTCCGGCATGTGCCGGGCCAGTGGCAGCAACGACGCGGCCGACCCGCCCGCGTAGTGCAGCAGCACGACACGGTGCAGGGCGTCCGCGGAGCCCAGCACGAGGTGCCGGGACATCGCGCGGGCGGTCATGCGGGTGCGCCGTCGTCGAGGGCCGCCCGCAGGACGCGGCCGATCTCGCGCAGGGGTGCGCCGTCGAGCATCTGCTGGTGTTCGCAGTCGATCGGATACGTGGTGATGGTGCCGGTGACGTGGGGCCGCCAGCTGTCCACGGTCAGGCGGCTCGCGCCGTGACCGCGGACGGCGGGGAAGAAGGCCATGTCGCCGTCGAAGGTGTCCGGAACATGCGAGGCGGCCAGTTCGGTGAAGTTCCGGGAGACCTGCACCAGCCGCCGCGACCGTTCGCCCAGCAGGGCCACCATCGGGTTGTCGTGCTCGCGCAACAGCGTCTCCGCTTCTTCCGCCGTCATCCCGTCCGGCAACCGGTCGGACAGGTCACCGACCGTCTCCAGCAGCGTCCGCAGGATGCTCACGCCGTCGGGCGACCCGGTCACCAGCCCTGCCGCCGGCGCCGCGTCGAGTACGGCCAGCAGTTCCACGTCCTCCCCCGCCTGGCGCAGCCTCGTCGCGACCTCGTGGGCGACGAGTCCGCCGAAGGACCAGCCGACAAGCCGGTACGGGCCCGGCGCGGCCTTCCTGATCCGGGTCGTGTAGTCGGCGGCGAGTTCGGCCACGGATCCCGGCAGCGGGCCGTCGTCGCTGTATCCGGGAGCCTGCAGGGCGTGGATCGGCACGGTGTGCGACAGCACCCGGATCAGACCCGAGTAGCGCCAGCCGAGCCCGCTCGCCGGGGGCAGGCAGAAGACCGGCGCCGCCGTCCCCTGGGGGCGCAGGGGTAGCAGGACGTCGAAGGCGGTGTCCTGGGCGATGCCGCCGCCCAGGATGTGCCGACGGGCGAATCCGGCGACCGTGGGGGTAAGGAACAGGTCTCTGATGGTCGGCGCGCCGCCGAGCCGGCGCCGGATCCGGCCGATCAGCCGCATCGCGAGCAGGGAATCGCCGCCGAGGTCGAAGAAGTCGTCGTCGGTGCCGACCTCGGGTACGCCCAGTACGTCGCGGTACAGCTCGCACAGCACTTCTTCCGTCCGGTTGACCGGGGCGGTGCGCGCCCGCCGGACCGGTGTCACCGCGCCGAGCGCGGCGCGGTCGACCTTGCCGTTGGCCGTCACCGGCAGCGAGTCGCGGACCACGACGACCGGCGGCACCAGGTAGGCGGGCAGCAGGTCCTGGGCGAAACGGGTCAGTTCGGCGGCGTCCGGCCGGTGTCCGGCCGACGGCACGGCGTGCGCCACCAGACGCGGACCCGCCGGCCCCTCGCCGGAAACGACCACGACGCAGTGCGCGACACCGGGGTGGGCGGCCAGCACGGACTCGACCTCGCCCGGTTCGACCCGAAACCCCCGGATCTTGACCTGTGTGTCGACGCGGCCGGCGAACTCAAGCAGGCCGTCGGAGTTCAGGCGCGCCAGATCGCCGGTGCGGTAGGCGCGTGCGCCCGACCCGCCGGGCTCGGCGACGTACCGGGTCGCGGTCAGGCCCGGCTGCCCCAGGTAGCCGCGGCCGACTCCGTCGCCCGCGATGTAGATCTCGCCGACGGTTCCCTCGGGTACCGGTAGCAGGGCGTCGTCCAGGAGGTGCATCCGGATGCCGGGCAGCGGCAGCCCGATGGGCACGGGCGCGCCGGCACTTCCGGCGGAGCGCATCCGGTGGACCGTGACGAACACCGTGGTCTCGGCCGGGCCGTATCCGTTGGCGAGGGACAGGCCGGGATTGCGCCGCAGCACCTCCCGCGCGGCCGCGGGCGGGACGACGTCGCCGCCGAGGAGCACCTCCCGCAGGCCCTCGAAGCACGACGGCTCGTCCTCGACCAGCGTCCGGAACAGGACGGGGGTGAAACAGGCCCAGGTGACCCGCTCGTCGCGGATGACGCGGGCGAGCGTGACGGTGTCCAGGTCACCGGGCGGGGCGAGGACCAGGCAGCCGCCGTTGAGCAGAGTGCCCCAGATCTCCGCGGTGGACGCGTCGAAGGCGAGCGGACTGTGCACGAGCGACCGGCGCGGTGCGCGGAAGCCCTCCTCACCGGCGAGCCAGGTGAGCTCCCGGCGGGAGACGGCCACGGCCTTGGGACGGCCGGTCGAGCCCGACGTGGACATGACGTAGGCCATGGCCCGCACCGGTACGGCGGGGAGCTCGACGTCGTCGCCGGGCGGCACGACCGTGGCCGGATCGACGAGCGGGACCCCGAAGTCCGTCGCCCCTTCGCCGTCGGCGAGCAGCAGCGCGGCGCGGGACTCGGCCAGGACGGTCCGTATCCGCGCGGTGGGGAACCGCTGGTCGAGCGCCACGTAGGCGGCACCCGCCTTCAACACAGCGAGCAGCGCGGCGATCATCCGGGGCGTGCGCTCCAGCAGCACGGCCACCGTGGTCTCCGCGCCGGCCCCGGCCGCCACCAGGGCCCGCGCCAGCCGGTCGGACCACGCGTCGAGTTCGGCGTAGGTGAAGGTCCGGTTCTCGCCGGTCACGGCTGGGGCGTCGGGGGTCTTGGCCACCTGGCCGGCGAAGAGGGCGATCGGATCGCGGTCGGCCGAGTCCACGGACGAAGCGGCCGCCATGATCGGTGCCCGGTCCCGGTGCCCGGTGACCCGCTCGACCGGCTGGTCCGGATCGGCTGCCATCGATTCCAGCGCGTCGCTGAGCCAGGTCACGATCTGCTCCGCCCGGGCCGGGGGGATCAGGTCGACGCGGTGGACCAGTCGCAGCCCCATCCCGTCGGGGTGGGCGGCGGCCACCAGGCCGATCGGATAGTGCATCCCGTCCCTGGCCTGCTCCAGCCGGACGGCCGTGTCGGACGGGCCCACCCGGACGGCGTCCCCGCCGGTCGGATAGTTCTCGAACGCCAGCGCGGTGTCGAACAGTTCACCGGCGCCGATCAGCCTGTGCACCTCGGCCAGCCCGAGGTGCTGCGCCTCGCCGAGAGCCGCCTGTTCGGCCTGGAAGCGGCGCAGGATGTCCGCCACGGTCTCGGCGGGGCGTGGAGTGAGCCGGACCGGCACGGTGTTGATGAAGCAGCCGATCATCGACTCGACGCCGGGGACGGCCGGCGGTCGCCCCGACACCACACTGCCGAAGACGACGTCCCGCCGTCCGGTGAGACGACCGAGTACGAGCCCCCAGGCGACGTGCACCATGGCGCTGGTCGTGACACCCAGTGTGCGAGCCGTCTCCCGTACCAATGCCGCGACCCGCGCGGGCAGCCGCCGACGCACTTCCTGCCGCGGACCTGCGGCCGCACCGCCACCGGCGGCCACTCGGCAGCTGTCCACACCCGACAGGGCGGCCCGCCAGGCCTCCCGTGCCGTCTCCCGGTCCTGCCCCGCCAGCCATGAGGCGAAGGCACGGTGCGCAGTCACCGCCGGAAGCCGGGCTTGGTCCCCGGCGGTCCGGTAGGCGGCGAAGAGCTCGCGCAGCAGCAACGGCAGCGACCAGCCGTCCAGCAGGATGTGATGGTTGGTCATGACCAGCCGGTGTTCTTCTCCGGCCAACCGCACCAGCAGCAACCGGATCAGGGGCGGAGCGGCCAGGTCGAAGCCCGCGCGGCGTTCCCCGGCCGCCAACGCGGCCAGCTCGGCCGCATCAACAGCCGCGGCTTCCTTCCAGGGGACGGTCACCTGTTCGGCGATCACCTGGACAGGGGGACCGTCCGGTGTCTGGACGAACGCCGCGCGTAGCGCGTCGTGGCGTTCGACGACCGTCTGGACCGCTTGACGCAGCGCGTCGGGATCCAGCTCTCCGGGCAGGGCGAGGACGCTCTGCACTACGTACGGGTCGTCGTGTTCGCGGTCGGGGCCGTCGAGCAGCGCGTGGAAGAGCAGGCCTTCCTGCAAGGGGGTGACCGGCAGCACGTCCGAGAGTGCCGGCCAGGTCCGCTCGATCCAGTCCACCTGCTGCTGGGTGAGGTCGACGAGCGGGAAGTCCGAGGGACTACGGGTGGCCGTCGCGCCGCGCGCATGGACGACGATGCCCTCCAGAGCCTCGAACCAGAGATCGGCCAGCTCTTCCACGTCCCGCTCGGCCAGCACCCCTGCCGGCCAGGTCCAGTTCGCGACGAGTCGTGGTCCCTCGGGGGTGTCCCTGACCATGGCGTCGAGCGCGACGGCGTGGGCCACGGCCCGCGCGGCGGTTTCCCGCGGCGGCATCGTCGCAGGGGCGGAATCGGCCGGGCCGGCCACCCGCCCCAGGTAGTTGACGCAGATCTGCGGCGTGCCCGCCCGCGCCAGCAGCGGCATGCTCTGGGGATTGAGGTAGCGCAGCAGGCCGAAGCCGAGCCCGGAGTCGGGCACGGACCGCAGCCGTTCCTTCACCCGCTTCACGGCCGTGCCCAGGTCCGGGGCACCGTGCCGGACGTTCGCCCACTCCAGTGCCCCGGGATCGAGGGCCACCGGGTGCAGCGTGGTGAACCATCCGACGGTCCGGGTGAGGTCGAGTCCGTCCTGCTCGACCCGGCCGTGCCCCTCCACGTCGAGCAGGACCGCGCTCGTCGCCGGGATACCGCGGCGCTTTCGCCACTCGCCGACGGCCAGGGCCAGCGCGGTGAGCAACACGTCGGGTACCCGGCCGTGGAACGAAGCAGGGGCCTCGGTAAGCAGCGGAGCCGTCGTCCCGGCCGGGGCCGTCCGCCGGATCGACCGGGTCGTGGCGACGGTGTCCTCGAAGGGATCGAGCGGCCGGTCGCCCAGCGCGGGGTCGGGGGTGCGCAGTACGTCCGTCCAGTGCCGGACCTCGGTGAGCCGGGAACGGTCCGCGGCGGCGGCGACCAGCCATTCGGCCCAGCGCTTGAAGGAGGTGCCGACCGGGGCGAGCTCGACCGGCCGGTCCTCCGCCAGAGCGGTCAGGGCCTGGTCGAGATCGCCGCTCAGGATCCGCCACGACACGGCGTCCACAACGAGATGGTGGGCGGTGAGGGACAGCAGACCGGGTGCGCCGGGTTCCCCTGCCAGCAGCACCGCGGCAAGCATGACCCCGCCGTCGGGGTCGAGGCGGTCCCGGGCAGCGCCCACCGACTGGGCCGCCAGCTCGCGCAGTGCGTCGCCGGACAGCCCGGTCGCGTCGGCGACGACGAGCAGGTCCTGCGCGTCGACGGCTCCCGGTTCCGGGATGTCCAGTGCCCATAGCCCTGTGTCGCCGTCACGGGACAGGCGCATCCGCAAGGTGTCGTGATGGTCGAGGACGGCCTGCAGCGCGGCGGTGACGTGGCCCCGGTCGAGTCCGGCCGGAACCGGGACGGCCACGGACTGCTCGAAGCCTGCGATGTCCTCACCGAGTTCGCGCAGCCAGTGCATGGCCGGGGTCAGCGGGACCGAACCCACCCCCTGATCGGACACGGGTGCCGGGGCGGGGCGGCCGGACGCGGCCACGGCGGCGAGTTCCGCGATCACCGGGTGCGCGAAGACGTCGCGCGGGGTCAGCGAGAGTCCCTCCCGGTCCGCCCGGCTCACCAGTTGGATGGCGAGGATGCTGTCGCCGCCGAGTTCGAAGAAGTGACCGTCGGCCGGCAGGTCGGACTGACCCAGCAGGTCGCCGATCAGACGGCACAGAACGCGCTCGTACTCGGTGACCGGGGTGTGGCCCGACACTCGGCCGGCACTCGGGGCCGCACCGGTGGCGGGAGCGGGCAGCTTCGCCCGGTCCACCTTGCCGTGGGCCGTGAACGGCAGGGCGTCCACAGGGACGAGCGCGGTCGGCACGAGGTGGTCGGGGACCCGCTCGGCGAGCCACCCGCGCAGCTCGGAGAGGCTTACGCCGCCGGGTTCTGCGACAACGTATCCGGCCAGCCGTTTCCCGGCCGGAGTGGAGAAGGCGGCCGCCGCAGCGGCGCGCACGGCGGGATGGCCGAGGAGGACCTGCTCGAGCTCGCCCAGCTCCACGCGGTGGCCGCGGATCTTCACCTGTCCGTCGGCCCGGCCGATGAAGTCGAGTTCGCCGTCCCGGCGCCGACGGACCAGGTCGCCCGTGCGGTACATGCGCGCACCCGGTGCGCCGTACGGATCGGCGACGAACCGGCCGGCGGTCACGGCCGGTTCGCCGCGATAGCCCCGGGCCAGTCCCGGACCCGACAGGTAGAGCTCGCCGACCATGCCGGGCAGTACCGGGCGCAGCGCGGGATCGAGCACGTATGCCTTGGTGTTGGCGAGCGGCTGGCCCAGGGGTGGTGCACCGTCACCGGTCAATGCCCCGGTGATTGTCGACGCCACCGTGCACTCGGTCGGGCCGTAGACGTTCAGGACCCGGCACGACGAGGCCCATTGGTCCACGAGCGAACCCGGTACCGTCTCGCTGCCCAGGGCGAGCACGAAGCCGTCCGGCAGCGCGCCGGGGCGGATGCGTGCGGCGACGGTCGGGGTCAGCGTCGTGTGCGTGACGCCGTGGCGCGCCACCAGATCGGCCAGGTTCGCCGCAGCGGTGACCCGGTCGGTATCGGGCAGCACCACGGCCGCGCCCGATGACAGCGTGAACAGGATGTCCCCGGTGGCCACGTCGAAGCCCGGCGAGGCGAATTCCAGGACCCGGCTTCCCGGCACGACCTGATAGGCGTCCGCAAGGCTGAGGGCCAGGCCCGGCAGTCCGCGGTGGGTCACCAGCACGCCCCGTGGGGTGCCGGTCGAACCCGAGGTGTGGATCAGGTAGGCCGGATGGTCGGGCGACCAGGGAAGCAGCCGATCGGTGTCGGTGGGGTCGTGAGCGGGGAGGTCCGGCAGGTGTTCCGCCGGGTCCAGGACGGGCGCGGCCGTCGGTCCCGCGTCGCCCTTGGCCAGGACCAGTGCGGGAGCGGCCCGGCCGAACAGCAGGCGCACCCGCTCGGCCGGGTAGTCGGGGTCCACCGGCATGTACGCTGCTCCGGATTTCAGTACCGCCAGCAGGGCGACGACCAGGTCGACGGACTGCGGAAGGTAGAGCGCGACGATCTGCTCGGCACCGATCCCCCGCGAGATGAGCCGGTGGGCCAGCCGGTTGGCGCGCTCGTTGAGCTCCTGATAGCTGATCCGATCCTCGCCGCACACGACGGCGTCGTAGTCCCGGTAGTGCGGGACCTGCCGTTCGAAGGCGGCCAGCGCGTGCTCGACGGGCACGGGGCGGTCCGTGTCGTTCCAGGGGAACTGGTCGGCGGCCGGTTCCAGGCGCACCGCCCCGATCCGCAGCGTGGGATCGGCCGCGACCTGATCGAGGAAGAGCACCAGCCGCGCGGCCAGTTCTTCCCCGGTGCGCCGGTCGAACAGGTCCGTGGCGAGTTCCAGGGCTCCTGCGAGGCCCTCGTACTCCCGGTCGGCACCACGGCGTTCGGCGACGTTGACGGCAAGGTCGTACTTCGCCGCGACATGGCCCGTGGGCTGCGCGCTCACCCGCACCCCGTCGAGGCGCAGCGGGGAAGCGCCGTACTGGTCGAACGCCAGCATGACCTGTACCAGGGGGTTGCGGGCCATGGACCGCTCGACACCGAGCATGTCGACGAGCCGTTCGAAGGGCACGTGCTGGCGGGAGTACGCGGCCAGGTCGGTCTGCCGGACGCGGTCCAGCAGGGTGGCGAAGTCCGGATCGCCGCTGGTGTCGGTGCGCAGGACCACCGTGTTGGCGAAGAACCCGATCATCGGATCCAGCGCGCTGTCGTCGCGGCCGGCCACCGGGGTGCCGATCGGTACGTCGGTACCGGCGCCGTGCCGGGTGAGCACCGCGGCGAGGGCCGCGTGCATCACCATGAACAGCGTCACGCCGTGGCGTTCGGCGAGCTCGGCGAGCAACCGGTGGGTGTCCGCGGAGACGGTGTATTCGACCAGTTCGCCCTGGTGCCCGGCGACCGCCGGGCGTGGGCGGTCGGTGGGCAGCGGAAGCTCCTCGGGCAGTTCGGCCAGTGTGTCGCTCCAGTACCGGATGTGCCGGGCGATCAGGCTGTCGGGATCGTTCTCGTCTCCGAGGAGCTCGCGCTGCCACACCGTGTAGTCCGCGTACTGCACGGGCAGAGGATGCCAGTCGGGTGCGACAGACCGCTTGCGAGCGGCATAAGCGGTGGACAGGTCCGTGGCGAGCGGTTCGAGGGAGGCTCCGTCGCCGGCGATGTGATGCAGGACCACCGACAGGACGTGGTCCTCGGGAGCGAGCCTGAACAGCCGTGCCCGCAGCGGGGGTTCCTCGGACAGGTCGAAGGCATGCGCCGATGCCGCCGCGAGTTCCGCGGCGAGTGCGTCGGGTGCGACGTCGCCGACGGCCAGGCCCGGCCAGATTTCGTCGACGGGGAGGATCCGCTGGTAGGGCACACCGTGGTCGCTGTCGATGACCGTGCGCAGCACTTCGTGCCGGTCCAGCACGTCCCTCAGAGCGGTCTGCAGGGCCGTCTCGTCCAGGGGCCCCCTCAGGCGCAGCGCGAACGGGATGTTGTAGGTCGCCGACGGCCCCTCCAGACGGTCGAGCACCCATAGCCGTTGCTGGGCGAACGACAGCGGGACGCGTTTCGGCCGGGTCACCGGGGCGACGCGGGGGCGGGCGGCCGCCTGATCATCGAACACCGCGTCGAGGGCGCGCACCGTCGTGGCCTCGAAGAGCCGTCGGATGGGCAGCTCCACCCCCAGTGCGTCGCGCACCCGGCCGATCAGCCGAACGGCCAGCAGGGAGTGTCCGCCGACCGCGAAGAAGTCCTCGTCGACGCCCACGGACGGGCGCTCGAGTACCTCGGCGAACAGGGCACACAGGGTCTCCTGACGCGGCGTCGCCGGGGGCGTCGCGTCCATGGCGGGCCGAGGGGCGGGCGGGCGTGCGGCCGGAGCGGGGGCGACGGTGTACTCGGCCGGCACGAGGTGGTCCGGCAGCCATCGAGCGGCGAACGCGCGCAGCCGGTCGACGTCGAGCGCATGGTCGTCCTCGGCAAGGACATGCACCGCGACGGTCTGCCTCCCCGCTTCCGTGTCGTAGTGGAGCACGGCGGCGACCTGCTGAACGTCGTCGTGCTCGGCCAGGACCTCCTCGATCCGGGCGAGGTTGATCTCCCGGACAGCCGGCACCGGGGCCAGATGCCCGTCGAGTGCGTCCCCGGCCGTGAGGTCCACGGCTCCGATCCGCACCGACGGGTCGGCCGCCACCGTCTCCAGCAGCCGCCGCAGCCGGTCGACGAGCCGTTCCACCGTGAGCCGGTCGAAGAGGTCCGAGCGGTACTCCACCATGCCGGCCACGCCTGCGGGACGGCCCGCGACCGGGTCGCGTTCGGCGAGGTTGAACCCCAGGTCGAAGTTGACCGCGCCCACGTCCAGCGGTTCACCGGTGATCCGCACGCCCGGCAGGGACGTCTCGGTCCGGGGGGCATTCTGGAGCACCATCATGACCTGGAACAGGGGATGGCGGGCCAGCGAACGCTCCGGATTGAGCGCCTCCACAAGGTGCTCGAACGGCAGGTCCTGGTTGTCGTAGGCGGCCAGACCCGCCTGCCGGGCCCGGTCGATCAGCTCACCGAATCCCGGATCGCCGGAGGTGTCCACGCGCAGTACCTGGGTGTTGACGAAGAACCCGACCAAGTCCTCCGTGGCCGTGTCGGTCCGTCCGGCGATCGCGCTGCCGAGCAGGACGTCGGTGCCGGCGCCCACGCGGGTGAGGAGGGCGGCGACGGCACTCTGCAGCACCATGAACAGGCTGGCACGGTGCGCACGAGCGAGGTCCAGCAGCCGGGCGTGCAGATCGGCCCCCAGCTCGAACGACAGCCGCTCGCCCGCCGGTGTGGAGTTCTCGGCTCTCGGCCGGTCGGTGGGCAACGAGGTCTCCGCCGGGGCGGCAGCCAGTGCCCGGCGCCAGTGGACGAGCTGGCGGGACATCGCGCTGTCGGGGTCGTCGGGGCTGCCCAGCACCTCGCGCTGCCACAGCGCGTAGTCGGCGTACTGCACCGGCAGGTCGGGCCAGTCGGGGGCCTGGTCCCGCGCCCGGGCCCGGTAGGCCGCGGCCAGGTCCCGGGCGAGCGGTCCGACCGACCAGCCGTCGGCCGCGATGTGGTGCAGGACCAGCAGCAGCACATGCTCGTGGTCGTCGAGCGCGAACAGAGTGGCGCGCAGCGGCAGGTCGGTCGTGACGTCGAAGGGCACCCGGCCGGCCGCGGCCAGGGCTCCGGGCAGCGCGTCCGGATCGGTGGCGACCACCGGGAGTTCGGGCCGCGCCCGCTCGGCGGGCCGGACGATCTGGGACGGCTCGCCGTCCTGCTCGGGAAACACCGTGCGCAGCGTTTCGTGACGGGCCACCAGGTCGCACAGCGCCTCGCGGAGCGCGTCCCGGTCCAGGTCTCCGCTCAGGCGCAGCACGGTCGGCAGGTTGTAGCCCGGTGAGGACGTCTCGAAACGGTTGAGGAACCACAGGCGCAGCTGCGCGAACGACAGCGGGATGCGCGGCGGCCTCGGCATCGGGAGGAGCGGCGGACGCGCCGGTGTGCGGGCGTCCAGTCGTTCGCACAGGGCAGCGACGGTGGCGCCCTCGAAGACGTGCCGGATCGGGATCTCGATGCCGGTGACCGACCTGATCCTGCTGACGAGCCTGGTGGCCAGCAGGGAGTGCCCGCCAAGTTCGAAGAAGTTGTCGTCGATGGTCACCTCGGGCACCCCGAGCACCTCGGCGAACAGCTCGCACAGCACCTGCTCCCGGGGCGTGCGCGGCGGGCGTCCGGACGACAGGACCGCGAAGTCCGGCTTCGGCAGTGCGCTTCTGTCGAGCTTTCCATTGGCGTTCAGGGGGAGTTCGTCGAGGATGACGAAGGCGGCCGGGATCATGTAGTCCGGCAGCCACCGCCGCAGGCCGGTCCGCAGCCGGTCGCTGAATCCCCGCAGGCGGCGGGTGCGTGCGGGGCTGTTGGCGTGCTCTTGCAGGCTGTCCCCGGCCGAGTCCCCCGCGTAGGCCTGCACCGCGGTGGCGTCGGCGTGCGCGGGCAGGAAGACCGCGTCGAAGCAGTCGTCCCGGCCCTGTCCGGACCAGGTGGTCACCACCTGGAAGCCGTGAGCGGCACCCACGTCGTGGAGGTCCTCGGGGTCCACACCCCGCCCCTCGGCCCGCAGGGCGGCCAGCACTCGGGCGGTTCCGCTGCCACGCCGCAGCTCACGCAGGGCGTCGTACTCGGCGAACAGCCGGCCGTTGGGCACGTCGGTGACGCGGAGGCCGCCGGGCGCGCCCCGCAGCGCCTCGGCCAGTGCGCCGGTCGAGCCCAGGTCCGTCCAGTCCGTCTTGGGCAGGCGGTCGACCGGGGCCGGGGCGGCGGGTGCCTTGATGATCACCACCTCGTAGCGGTAGCGCGACAGCTCGTTGTCGAACCGGCCCCGCTTGAGCCTGATGTCCACCCCCGCGATGTCGGGGGACGTCCGGGCGAGCGCGACGAAGAAGTCGGGTGCCAGCAGCAGCTCCTCCTCGGCGGCCACCTTGTGCTCCACCAGGGCACGGACCGAGGACGTGTCCGCTGCGTCGGTGAGCCGTCCGACGGCGACCGCCGTCTGCAGACAGCGCAGCAGGCGCAGGTTGCGGATGTCGCCGAGGACGACGGAGCCGCCGGGCACCAGCAGATCCAGGCACTTGTGCAGCACGTCGGTGAGGTAGCCCGCGTGCGGGAAGTACTGGACCACCGAGTTGAGCACGATGGTGTCGAAGAAGTCGCGGGGCAGTCCACTGACGTCGTCGGCGCTCTGGACCCGCAGTTCGATGCCCGGCCGGTCCTCGCCGTGCGCCCGCAGCCGCTCCCCCAGCTCCGTGATCACCGACGGGGAGAAGTCCGTCCCCCAGTACGCCTCGCACTGGGGGGCCAGCCGGGACAGCAGCAGGCCGTTGCCGACGCCGATCTCCAGGACGCGCCGGGGCTTCAGCCGCAGCACTTGGTCGACGACCGCCGAGCGCCACTGGGTCATCTCGGCGAGCGGGAGGTGCCGGCCGTCGTAGCTGCTCTGCCAGACCGTGAAGTCCTCCCAGAAACCTCCGTCGGCGACCTGGTCGGCGTAGAGCGAGTCGTAGAGGTCGCGCCACGAGCTGACCTGGTCGTTCTCCTCCTGCTCGTCGCGGCCCGCGGACCATGCCGTGCCGGGGACGACGTAGCCGACGAGCGTGCGCTCGCCGTCGCCCGTCTCGTCGACCAAGACGGTGGCCTCCACGACGTCGTCCTGGCGGGACAGTGCCGCCTCGACCTCACCGAGTTCGATGCGGAAACCGCGTACCTTGACCTGGTCGTCGGCCCGGCCCACGAAGTTCAGTCCGCCGGCCCGGCGCCACCGCACCAGGTCGCCGGTGCTGTACATCCGGCTTCCCGGCTCGCCGAAGGGATCGGCCACGTACCGTTGCGCGGTCAGCGACCGACGGTCGAGGTATCCCCGCCCGAGGCCCGTCCCGGCGATGTAGAGCTCACCGGTGACGCCGACGGGCACCGGTCGCAGGTTGGGGTCGAGCACGTACATGCGGACGTTCTGGGTCTGACTGCCCACCGGAGGCGGGCCGTCGGCGACCGTCCGGGAGGCGTCGACCTCGGCCAGGGTGCTCCACACGGTGGTCTCGGTGGGGCCGTAGAGGTTGACGACCCCGCGGCCCACCGCCTCCATCCGCGCGGCGAGGCCGGCGCCCAGCGCCTCGCCGCCGACCAGCAGCCGCATCCCGCGCAGTCCTTCGGGCGCGTGAGCGAGCAGCGTGCGGTACAGCGACGGTGTGGCCTGCAGGACGGTGGCGCCATTGCGCACGGCGAGTTCGGCGAGCGCGGCGGGGTGGCGGACGGCCTCCGACTCGGCGACGACCACCCGGCCGCCGTGCAGCAGGGGCAGGTAGACGTCGACCGCGACGATGTCGAACGCGACGGTCGCGACGGCGAGCGTGCAGTCGTCACTGCTCATCGGGAACCGCTCGGCGAAACCCGTCAGGTTGTTGATGATGCTCCGGTAGGAGATCACGACGCCCTTGGGCCGACCGGTGGAGCCGGAGGTGTGGATGATGTAGGCGGCGTTGCCGGGCAGGATCGGCGCGACGCGGTCCTCGTCGGCCGGGTCCGAGGCGTCCTGCCCGGCCAGGGCGCGCTCGGTCGAGGGGTCACCGAGCACGATCATCGGGGTGTCCCCCGCGGGCAGGCGGGGTGCGATGTCCGGGGTGGTGATCAGGAGGGCCGGCTGGGCATCGCCGAGCAGGAACTCCAGCCGCTCGGCCGGATGCGTGGGGTCCATGGGGAGGTACACGCCCCCGGCCTTCTGGACGGCGAGTAGTGCCACGACCATGTCGACCGAGCGGGGGACGGCCAGGGCGACGACGTGTTCGGGTCCGACGCCGTGGGCGATCAGCTCACGGGCAAGGCGGTTGCTGCGCGCGTTGAGCTGGGCGTAAGTCAGCCCGTCGCGGCCGCAGCGCACCGCGGGAGCGTCTGGTGTGGCTGCAGCCTGTTGCTGGAAGCGTTCGTGCAGGAAGTGGGACGGCAGGGGCCGGTCCGTCCGATTGCGCGTCACCAGCAGGTCCTGCTGCTCGGCCGGGGAGAGGAACACCACCTGCTCGATGGGGGTCGCGGGGTCGCGCACCACAGCCCGCAGGAACTCGCTATACCATGCGACGAGCCGTTCCACGGTCTCCCGGTCGAAGAGGTCGGTGGCGTACTCGACCGTGCCATACAGGCCGTCGGGTCCGCCCGCTGCCGTACGGCGCTCGGCCATGCTGACGAACAGGTCGAACTTGGCGTTGCGGGCGTGCACCGGACGGGGGCGGGCGGTCAGGCCGGGCAGGTCGACCGTGACGTTGTCGACGTTCTGCAGGGCGAACATCACCTGGAACAGGGCGTTGCCCGACAGAGAACGCGCCGGGTTCATCGTCTCCACCAGGTGCTCGAAGGGCAGGTCCTGGTGGGCGTAGGCATCGAGGTCGGTGGCGCGGACCCGGGCGAGGAGCTGACGGAACGCGGGGTTGCCCGAGGTGTCACAGCGCAGCACCAGGGTGTTGACGAAGAACCCGACGAGCCGGTCGAGCGCGTTGTCAGTCCGACCGGCGACAGGTGTGCCCAGCGGAATGTCGGTGCCGGCGCCCAGCCGGGTCAGGAGTGCCGCGAAGGCGGCCTGCAGCACCATGAACAGCGTGGCCCGGCCGGTCCGGGCGAGGTCGGCGAGTTCGGCGTGCAGATCGGCGTCGAGTGTGAAGTCGACGGTGTCGCCGCGATAGCTGGCCACCGCGGGCCGCGGCCGCTCGGTCGGCAGGTCGAGTTCCGCCGGGACACCGTCGAGGGCGGTGGTCCAGAACGTCACCTGGCGGCCGATGAGGCTGTCGATGTCCTGGCCGTCGCCGAACATCTGGTGCTGCCACAGCGCGTAGTCGGCGTACTGCACGGGCAGAGGCGCCCAGTCGGGCCGCGCACCGTCGCGCCGCGCGGCGTAGGCCGTGCCGAGGTCGCCGAGGAGCGGGCTGAGCGAGGAGCCGTCGCCGGCGATGTGATGCAGCAGCAGGACCAGGACGTGGTTCTCGGTGGATGCCCGGGACGTGAACGCCCAGGCACGCAACGGTGGTTCCGCGGTCAGGTCGAAGGTGTGGCCCACCGCTGCGCGCACCGCGTCGTCGAGTGCGTCGGGGGCGACGGCGGCCACGGTGAGCTGCGGCTCGACGGCGTCCGGTGCCAGCACCACCTGGTGCGGCAGGCCGTCGTGGGACGGGAAGACCGTGCGCAGGCTTTCGTGCCGCAGCATCACGTCGGCCAGGGAGGCGCGCAGCGCGTCCGTGTCCAGCCGGCCCCTGAGGTTCAGCACGACGGGGATGTTGTACGTCGGGCTCTGCCCCTCGAGCTGGTTGATGAACCACAGCCGCCGCTGCGCGAACGACAGCGGGATGCGCTCGGGACGCGGCATGGGGCGCAGGGACGGCCGGGTGGCGGCAGCGGGGTCCAGCGCAGCCGCGAGGCCCGCCACGGTCGGTGTCTCGAACAACTGCCGGAGGGCGACCTCGACACCGAGCGTGGCACGGATCCGGTTGACCAGCCGGGTGGCGAGCAGCGAATGACCGCCGTGGGCGAAGAAGTCGTCGTCGATGCCGGTCCCGGCCAGTCCCAGCACCTCGGCGAACAGGTCGCACAGGATCGACTCGCGCGGGTTGCGGGGGCGCCGTCCGGCACTGTGGGGGCGCTGCGGCGCGGGCAGCGCCCGGCGGTCGACCTTGCCGCTCGGCCCGACCGGTATCTCGTCCAGCGTCGTGAAGGACGAGGGCACCATGTACTCCGGCAGTACCGAGGCGGCCAGTTCACGGACCGCCGAGATGTCCGTGCCGGGCCTGGCGAGCAGGTAGGCGGCCAGTTCCTGGCCGTGCGCCACCACCACGGCCCGGCGGACGCCGGGGTGCCGTGCGAGCGCCGACTCGACTTCGCGCAGTTCGACCCTGAAGCCTCTGATCTTGACCTGGTCGTCGGTCCGGCCCAGAAACTCGAGGACTCCGTCGGCCCTGCGGCGGACGAGGTCACCGGTGCGGTACATCCGTTCGCCGGGTGTCCACGGGTTGGCGACGAACCGTTCCGCGGTCAGCCCGGGCCGGCCGAGGTAGCCGCGGGCGAGCTGGGCGCCCGCCAGGTAAAGCTCACCGGGCACTCCGGGCAGAGTGGGGCGCAGGTAGGCGTCGAGGACGTGGGCCTGGGTGTTCCATCCGGGTCGGCCGATCGGGACCATGTCGTCGCACACGTCCCAGGCCGTCACGTCCACGGCCGCTTCGGTGGGGCCGTAGAAGTTGGCCAGCTCGGCGCCGAGGGTGCGCCGGAACGACGCGGCCAGTTCCACGGGCAGCGCCTCGCCACTGCACACGACCAGCCGCAGCGAGGAGCATCCGGACGCGGCCGGTTCCTCCAGGAACATCTGCAGCATCGAAGGGACGAAGTGCGCCGTGGTGACATGCTGCTTCTGGATGAGCTCCGCGAGGTAGCGCGGGTCCTTGTGGCCCTCCGGCCGCGCGAGGACCAGCGTGGCCCCGGTGATCAGCGGCCAGAAGAACTCCCAGACGGACACGTCGAAGCTCGACGGTGTCTTCTGCAACACCCGGTCGTCGGCGCGCAGCCCGTAGGTGTCCTGCATCCACCGCAGCCGGTTGAGAATCGCGGCATGGCTGACCACGACGCCCTTGGGCAGGCCGGTGGAGCCCGAGGTGTGGATGACGTAGGCCGGGCTGTCCGGCCACAGGGTCCTCGGCGGGGCGGAACCGGTCTGCGCCCGGGATGCGCGGACCTCGGACGGGTCGTCGAGGACGACCGCGGGTTCGGCGTCGGCCAGCATGAACGCGATGCGCTCCGCCGGGTAGCCGGGATCGATCGGCAGATAGGCGGCCCCTGTCTTGTGCACCGCGTACAGCGCCACCATCAGTTCGGCCGAGCGGGGCAGGGCCACGGCCACCGTGCGCTCCGGGCCGGCGCCACGTCGGACGAGGTGTCCGGCGAGCCTGTCGGCCCACGCGTCGAGTTCGGCGTAGGTGAGCGTGGTGTCCTCGGCCACGACCGCGACGGCGTGCGGAGTGCGGGCGGCTTGGGCCTCGATCAGGCTGGGCAGGTCGGTCGCCGCGAGGTCCGCGTCCGAGCCGCGGGCGTGGGTCAGTGCCCGGGCTGTTTCCGCCCGGAATGGCGTGTCGGTGCGGGCGACGCCCGCTCCCGGCCGGGTGGCCAGTTCGCCCAGCAGGTCGACCAGCCGGTCGGCGATCGCCCGTGCCCGCTCGGTGTCGAAGACGTCGGTTCGGTGCATCACCCTCAGCTCCAGCGCGCTTCCGCGCAGGGAGGCGCCGAGGCTCAGCGGGTAGTGCATGGCGTCTTCGGCGCTCTCGACCGACACCCGTACGCCGTCGAGCATGGCCTGCACACCGTCCCGGTCGACCGGGTAGTTCTCGAACACCACGGCCGTGTCGAACAGTTCGGTGGCACTTGCTGGCCGGTGCAGCTCGGCCAGGCTCAGGTACTGGTGGTCGGCGAGCGCCGACTGTTCGCGTTGGACCCGCGCGGCGAGTTCTCCCAGCGACTCGGCCGGGTCCAGCCTGACGCGCACTGGCACGGTGTTGATCAGCAGGCCGACCATGGTCTCGATCCCGGGCAGTACCGGGGGCCGGCCGGAGACCACGCTGCCGAAGACGAGGTCGACCCGGCCGGTCAGCCGGGCCAGCAGCAGGGCCCAGGCCGTGTGCACCGTGGTGCTCACCGTGATGCGCAAGTCCTTCGCGGTCTCCCGCAGCGCATCGGTGACCTGCGCGGGCAGCCGCACCGTGACGTGCTCGTGGCTCGACGGCCGCGCGGCGGCCCGGCCGATGCCCTGCGCCGCGACGAGAGTCCCCCCGTCCAGTCCGGACAGCACTTCGCCCCACATCTGCCGGGCGGCGTCACGGTCGCGTTCGGACAGCCACCGCAGGTACTCGCGGTACGGCGTGACCGCGGGCAGGTGGCCGTCGTCGCCGTCGGCCGCGTACACGGAGAACAGGTCGCGCAGCATCAGCGGGCCGGACCAGCCGTCGAGCAGGATGTGATGGTTGGTCACCACGAAGCGGTGTGCGTCCGGTGCCAGCCGGACCAGGGTGAACCGGATCAGCGGCGGCCGGGCCAGGTCGAATCCGGCGTCCCGGTCCTCCCGCAGCAGCCGAGCCAGCTCCGCCTCCCGCTCCGGCAGCGGCAGTGCGCTCAGGTCGTGCTGCTGCCATGCCACCTCCACGCGGCGCGGCACGACCTGGATGGGCGTGCCTTCGCGCTGGCTGAGGAAGGCGGCCCGCAGGTTCTGGTGCCGAGTCAGAATCCGCTCGGCGGCCTGCCGCAGCCCGTCGGCACGGATCGGACCGTCGAGAGCCAGGACGAGCTGCACTACGTACGGATCGGCCTGCCCGTCGCCCAGCTGGGCGTGGAAGAGCATGCCCTCCTGCAGGGGTGACAGCGGAAGTACGTCGACGACCCCGGAACGGTCCATCAGAAACTCCACTTCTCTTCGAGCAGGTCCAGTTCCTCCTGGTTGAGCGAGACCAGGGGTACGTCGGAAGGAGTGCGGCCGGCCTTGCTTCCCGTGCGGGCGCGGGCGCACAGCGCCGCCAACGTCTCGTTCCAGAGGTCGGCGAAGTCGGCCGCCTGCTGTTCGCCGAGGAGTGCGCGCGCCCAACTCCAGGTGACCGAGAACTCCGGCCCCCGGGGCAGGTCTGTGCAGACAATCGTCAGTTCGAGGGCGTGCGGCACCGGCATCCGCGGATCGGCGGCCGGCACGGGCACGGGGTCGGCGGTCGGAAGCCAGTCCGCCTCGTCGGAGACCTCGAACCGGCCGAGGTAGTTGAACCCGACCTCGGCCCGGCGACGGGCCAGGGGTTTGTCGATCCCGTCCGGCGTCAGGTAGCGCAACAGGCCGTATCCGGCTCCGCCGTCGGGGCACCCGCGGAGCTGTTCCTTCACCCGGCGCGCGGCGCGCTCCACGGCCTGGCCGCCGGAACGCAGATCCTCGGGTGGCACCGTGCCGGGGTCGAGCCGGACGGGATGTATCCGGGTGAACCAACCGACCGTGCGGGACAGGTCGGTTCCCTCAGTGTCCCCTGTCAGGTCCCGGCCGTGGGCCTCGACGTCGACGAGCACGCCCTGGCCGGGGATCCGCCGTCGGCGGCGCCACTCGTCGGCCGCGAGCGCCAGGGCGGACAGCAGGACCTCGTCCACCCGGAGGTTCAGGGCGGTGCTCACCTCGCCGAGGATCGCCGACGTCAGCTCCGTGGGCACGGTGGTACGCAGTCGGCCGAGGTCGGCGAAGGTGTCCCGCTCGGGCACCAGAGCGTCCTCGCCGAACAGCCCGGGTCCCGCGGCGAGTGTGCGGCGCCACCACGGCAGTTCCTCCCGCCGCCGCAGATCCTTGGCGGCGGCGGAAAGCCGTCTGGCCCATCCGCGGAAGGAGGCCGTCACCGGCGTGAGTGCCACCGCACGGCCCGCCTCGGCGGCCCGATAGGCAGCCGCCAGGTCCGGCAGCAGGATCCGCCAGGAGACCCCATCGACGACGAGGTGGTGGACGACCAGCAGCAGCCGGCCGGGCCGGGCCGGCGTCGAACCAGACGGCCTGCAGCATCACGCCGTTCCACGGATCGAGGCGTGCGGCGGCCGCCGCGCCCTCGGTGGCCCGTGCGGATTCGTCCGCGGTGGTCGCGTCCGCCCGCCGCAGCAGTGGCGCGGCACGGCAGGCACCGGGCTCAGGGACCTCCAGGGTCCAGTCCGGGCGCAGCCTTGCGCGGAGCATGTCGTGCGTGTCGAGCAGCGCTTGAAGGGCTTCCTCCAGCCCGGCGCGGTTCACCGACGCGGGAACGCGCACGGTCATGGACTGGTTGAACGCCTCGACGGGGCCGCCGAGTTCACGCAGCCAGTGCATGATCGGCGTGGGCGGCAGGACACCGCTCGCCGGCTCGTCGGGTACGTCCCGGTGGTCCGCGACCGGTCGGGCCACGCGGGCCAGATCGGCGACCGTCTGGTGGGTGAACACGTCCCGGACGCTGAGCAGCAGACCGGCGGCCCGCATCCGGCTGACGAGCTGGATGAACAGGATGCTGTCCCCGCCGAGGTCGAACAAGTTGTCGTCGATGCCCACCTGTTCCAGCCGGAGGAGTTCGGCGACCGCCTCGCACAGCATCACCTCGGTCCGGTCGCGGGGCGGTCGGACGGCAGCTGAGCCCGGGTCCGGGGCAGGTGCCGGGAGGGCAGCGCGGTCGACCTTTCCATTGCGCGTCAGGGGCAGCTCGGCGAGTTCCACGAAGGCGGCGGGCACCATGGGCGCGGGCAGGAGCGCCGCCAGCCGGGTACGAAGCGCCTCGGCCGACGGTGCCGATCCGCCCGGTTCCGGGACGACGTAGCCGACCAGGACGGGGACGCCCGGCCGGTCTTGCCGGACCATGACCACCGCGCGTGCCACGCCCGGGCAGTGGGCCAGCGCCGCCTCGATCTCGCCGGGTTCGACCCGGTGGCCACGGATCTTCACCTGCTGGTCGGTCCGTGCGAGGAACTCCAGCTCGCCGTCCGGCCGGTACCGGACCAGGTCCGCGGTGCGGTACATCCGCTCCCCCGCCGCGCCGAAGGGGTTGGCCACGAACCGCTCCGCCGATGGGCCGGGCTGGGCCAGGTACCCCCGAGCGAGTCCGGGGCCGGCGATGTACAGCTCGCCGGGCACGCCGAGGGGGACCGGTCGGAGCCGGTCGTCCAGCACATGGCAGCGGACGTTGTCCATCGGCCGGCCGATCGGCACACGGCCGGCCGGGCCGGTCGCGTCCACGGTGTGCTGTACCACCGCGAAGGTTGTCTCGGTCGGCCCGTAGCTGTTGGTCAGCCGTGTGCCGGGCGCTGCCTCGCGCACCCGCGCGGTCGCCTGCGGCGACATGCTCTCGCCGCCGGTCCACACCTCCCGCAGGCCTCGCAGGCAGCCGGGGTCCGCGGCGGCGAGTGCCTCGAACACCGCGGCGGACAAGGCGACTCCGGTGATGCCGTGCTCGGCCACGGCGCGCGCCAGCAGATGCGGCTCGGGGTGCCGCCGCCAGGGTGCGACGACCGAGCATCCGCCGGTGAGCAGCGGTACCCACAGCTCGAAGGTGGCGGGGTCGAAGGCGACGGAGGTGTGCATCAGCACGCGCTCGGCGGCACCGTGGGACCACCACCGGTCGGCCGCCAGGGCGACCACGGAGGCGTCGCTGATCCCGACGCCCTTCGGCGTGCCCGTCGATCCCGACGTATGCATGACGTAGGCGAGTTGCGCGGGGCGGCGGGCCCTGCGTCGTCTCGGTGTGCCCGCCCGGCCGTGCTCGTCGGCGAACACCACCGGTGCCCAGGAGTCCCGGACGACGTCGTGGTCACGGAGCCGGGTGTGCGTCAGCAGCAGGACCGCGTCGGCCTGCCGGGCCAGGGCACCTACCCGGGCCGGCGCATCCTCCGGATCGAACGGAACGTATGTGCCGCCGGCCTTGAGGACCGCCAGGACCGAGACGACCAGGTCCCGCGAGCGTTCCAGCAGAACGGCCACGCGTGTCTCGGCCGTGACGCCGCCTTCGGCGAGCCGGTCGGCCAGCAGCTCGGCCTGCTCGTCCAGTTGACGGTACGTCAGGATGTCGGCGCCGTCGGTCACGGCGACCGCGTCCGGGGTGCGGGCCACCTGCGCCGCGAAGGCCTCCGTGATGCCCAGGCCGGCCACGTCGTTCCGGGCGCCGCTGCCGTACCGGGACAGCAGGTCCCGGTCCTCCGGACCGAGCAGGTCGTGATCCGCGACGCCCCGGCCCGGCTCGGCGACCACCGCGCGCAGCAACCGGTCCAGCATGGCCGCCAGCCGCTCGGCGGTCGAGCGGTCGAACAAGTCCGCGGAATACTGCACGGCACCCCGGCATTCCTCGCCACCGTCGTCGGCGAACCCGAACGACAGGTCCACCTTGGCGGCGGCTGTGTCGGGAACGGTCCGGCTGACGGTGAGGTCTCCCAGCCCGGCCATCGTTTCCGGTGCGTCCTGCAGGGTGACCATCACCTGGAACAGCGGGTGGCGCGACAGCGACCGTGCCGGATTGACCTCGTCCACGACCTGTTCGAACGGCACGTCCTGATGGGTGAACGCGGCGAGGTCCGACTCGCGCGTGCGCTCCACCAACTCGGCGAACGACGGGTCTCCGGCGGTGGACACCCGCAGCACCACGGTGTTGACGAAGAACCCGACCAGGTCGTCCAGGGCCTCGTCCGCACGACCCGCGACGGGCGTGCCGACCGGCACGTCGTCCCCGGCGCCGAGCCGCGACAGCAGGGCGGTGACCGCCGCGTGCAGCACCATGAAGACGCTCGCGCCCCAGCTGCACGCCAGCGACCTGACCTGCCCCCACAGCGCGGCGTCCACGCTGAAGGGCACCACCCCGCCAGTGAAGCCCGGTACGGCGGGGCGCGGGCGGTCCACCGGCAGGGGCAGGTCGTCGGGAAGGCCGGCGAGCGCGGACTTCCAGAACGCGACACCCCGGTTCCGCGCACTGTCCGTGTCCGGGTCGTCGAGCATTTCCCGCTGCCACATCGCGTAGTCCGCGTAGTCCACCGCGAGCGGCTGCCACTGCGGAGCCCGCCCGGCGCACCGGGCCCGGAAGGCCTCGTCCAGGTCGCGCAGCAGCGGAGCGAAGGACATGCCGTCCACGGCGACGTGGTGGAAGAGCAGCAGGAGGCGGTGGCGGTCGCGCGCGGTGCTCAGCAGCCAGACCCGCAGCGGTGGTTCGGCGGCCAGATCGAACGCGTACCGCTGGGCCTCCTCGGTCTTCCGGGCCAGCTCCTCCGGGGTGACCCTCAGCGTCACGATCCTGGGCAGGGCCTCGAGGCCGGACAGAATCTCCTGCCACGGCTCCCCGTCGTCGCCGGGCAGCACGGTGCGCAGCGGCTCGTGCCGCTGGACCACGTCCGCCAGGGCAGCCTCCAGCGCCGTCGGAGCCAGGGCCCCTTCCAGGTCCAGCAGCAGCGGTACGTTGTAGCTCCAGTCCTCGGGGTTCATCCGGTTGAGGAACCACAGCCGGCGCTGCGCCGACGACAACGGCACCCGCTGCGGGCGCGGACGTCGGCGCAGCGCCGGGCGTGCCTCGCGGGCTCCGGCGAGCAGGCCGGCGAGAGAGCGCACCGTCGGATGCTCGAACACCGACCGTGCGGGCACCTCTCGGCCGAACACCGTGCGGATCCGGTTCACCAGCCGCATCAGCGACAGCGAGTGCCCGCCCAGGTCGAAGAAGTCGTCGTCGGCCCCGACCTGCTCGGCTCCCAGTACCTCGCCGAAAACGCCCGCCAGGACTTCCACGACCGGGTCGCCCAGTGCGCCGCCGCTGCCCCGGGCCGTCGCCTCCGGCAGGGCGCGTCGGTCCACCTTGCCGCTGGTGGTGGTGGGCAGTTCTGCCAGCACGACGAACACGGCAGGCACCAGGTGCGCGGGCAGCACCTGGGCGGCCCACGCGCGCAGTTCGCCCGGGTTCACCGCCGATGTCGGGGTCACATAGGCCACGAGGTCCTGCTCCCGCGCGACCACGACCGCCCGGGACACCGCGGGATGGCTGCCCATCACCGCCTCGACCTCACCGGGCTCGACCCGGAAGCCGCGGATCTTGACCTGATCGTCGGCCCGGCCGTGGAAGGTGAGCAGGCCGTCGGCCGTCCACCGCACGAGGTCCCCGGTGCGGTACATGCGGCATCCCGGTGCCCAGGGGTCGGCCACGAACCTCTCGGCGGTGGCGCCCGCGGCGCCCAGGTATCCGCGCGCGAGCCCCGCGCCGGACACGTAGAGCTCGCCCGTGACCCCGACGGGAACCGGGTTGAGCCATGCGTCCAGCGCGTAGACGGCCGTGTTCCACGCCGGGCGCCCGATCGGCATACTGCCCGCGGGCAGGCGGGTGGAGGAGGTCGCCGAGAAGAGCACGCATCCGACGGTCGCCTCGGTGGGACCGTACTCGTTGTGGATCGTCATCCCTGGTGCGCGGGACAACCACGCCTCGGCCAGCTCCGCGGGCAGCTGCTCCCCGCCGACCACCAGATCGCATCCGGCCGCGAACTGTGGCTGCGGCTCGCCGAGCATGGCCAGGTGGGTCGGGGTCATCTTCAGCAGGCTGTATCCCCGGTCGGGTGTGCGACCGGGCTCCAGGTCACCGACGTCGATCCTGCCCCCGGACACCAACGGCACGAACAGCGTGGTCACGGGCATGTCGAAGGTGATCGGCGAGTGCAGCAGAGTCCGGTCGCCCGCGCCGGGATAGGACGCCGCCCCCCACGCAACGTAGTGAGCGAGCGCACGGTGCTCGATCACGACGCCCTTGGGCGTGCCCGTCGAGCCGGACGTGTGGATCACGTACGCCGGGTGCCCGGGGTGGGGCGGCGCGGGAACGGGCGCTGCCGTCTCGGGCAGGTCGTGGTCCACCAGCAGCGTCGGAAGCGGGAGCCGGTGGGCGAGTCCGGTGGTGGTCACCGCGAGGACCGGCGTGGCGCTCCCGACGACGGCTTCGAGCCGCCCCGCGGGATGGTCCACGTCGAGCGGCAGATAGCCGGCGCCGGACTTCAGGACCGCAAGCACCGCCACGATCTGCTCCGCACCGCGCGGCAGGAGGATCGCGACGAACCGCTCGGGCCCGGCCCCGCGGTGGGCGAGCGCCCCGGCGAGGCGATCGGTCCGGGCGTCCAGATCACGGTAGGTCAGTACGCCGTCGGGCGCGCTGACGGCGATGGCGTCGGGCGTCCTGGCCGCCTGGGCCCGGAAGGCTTCGACGACGGTCTCGTACGGCAGCTGATGGCGGGTGTCGTTGCGGTGGCGCACCAGATCGGTCCGCTCGTGCGCGCCCAGCAGGTCGATGTCGCCGAGCCGGACGCCAGGGTCGGCAACGACCGCCGTCAGCACCCGGCGCAGCATCGTCGCCAGACGCTCCACCGTGGACCGGTCGTACAGCTCCGTGGCGTACTCCACGCCGCCGGTGAGTCCGTCGTCCGCCGAGCGCAGCAGGAAGGACAGGTCGAACTTCGCCCGCCCGAGCCCCGCGAACCGGCGGCGGACGGTCAGCTCACCCAGAGCAGGCTGTGCCTCCGGGGTGTCCTGCAGCGTCAGCATCACCTGGAACAGGGGGTGGCGCGACAGCGACCGCGCCGGGTTGAGCTCCTCCACCACCTGTTCGAACGGCACGTCCTGGTGAGCGAAGGCCTCGAGGTCCGCAGTACGCGCACGGTCCAGCAGGTCGGCGAACGAGGGGTTCCCCGCGGTCGGCACCCTCAGCGTCACCGTGTTGCC
The DNA here is from genome assembly GCF_002291145.1 of Streptomyces sp. SA15. Taxonomy (GTDB): domain Bacteria; phylum Actinomycetota; class Actinomycetes; order Streptomycetales; family Streptomycetaceae; genus Streptomyces. Next base: position 18,790 of record NZ_NTGE01000116.1, on the reverse strand, counting down.
GAAGAAGCCGACCAGGTCGTCGAGCAGTTCGTCGCCCCGTCCGGCGACCACGGTGCCGACCGGCACGTCGTCTCCGGCGCCCAGTCGTGACAGCAGGGCGGTCAACGCGGCATGCAGAACCATGAAGACGCTCGCCCCGTTGGTGCGGGCGAGCTGCCGTACCCCGTCCCATACCTCTCCGTCGAGTCCGAGCGGCACGACGTCACCCGTGAAGGCCGGCGCGGCGGGGCGTGGCCGATCCGTCGGCAGCGTCACCTCTTCGGGCAGGTCCGCCAGCGTCGCACGCCAGAACCCGAGTTGGCCCTCGAGCACACCGTCGCCGTCGGAGGCGTCCCACAGCAGCTGCCGCTGCGCCAGCGCGTAGTCCGCGTACTGCACCGGAAGCGGTTCCCAGCCGGGCGCCTGCCCGGCTGAGCGTGACCGGTAGGCAGTGTTCAGGTCGCGGAGCAGGACGTCGAGCGACCAGCCGTCGAAGGCGATGTGGTGCAGGACGAGGACGAGGACGCGGGCCTCGCCGTCCGGTGTGGACAGCAGAGCCGCCCGGACGGGCGGTTCGGTCGCCAGGTCGAACGGCCGGTCGATGCGGGCCTGCACCAGCTCAGGCAGCTTCTCGACCGAGGTTTCCCGCAGCTCGAGTCGCTCGGGGTACGGGAGCACATGCTGGCGGGGTTCGGGTCCGTCGGCGGGATACAGCGTGCGGAGGATCTCGTGCCGCTGGACGACGTCGGCCAGCGCCGCGCCCAGGGCCGCGGAGTCGAGCGGTCCCTCGATGTCGAGCACGACCGGCACGTGGTACTCGGTGGAGTCCGGTCGGAGGTTGTGCAGGAACCAAAGACGGTGCTGTCCCGGGGACAACGGCAGCACGCCGGGACGGGTCTGCCGCACCAGTCCCGGACGCGCCGGCCCGGCGCCCGGCAGTCGCCGGGCGAGACCGGCAGGGGTCGGTGCCCGGAACAGGGTCGCGAGGGCGACCTCCACGCCGAGCTTCGCGCGGATCCGCGACACCAGCCGGGTGGCCAGCAGGGAATGGCCGCCGAGGTCGAAGAAGCTGTCGTCGGTGCCGACCCGGTCCACGCCGAGCACGTCGGCGAACAGCCCGCACAGGATCTCCTCCTGGGGCGTGCCCGGTGCCCGGCTCACCGCGCCGTGCATCTCCGGCACGGGCAGCGCCTTGCGGTCGGTCTTGCCGTTCGGCGTCAGCGGGACCGCGTCCAGCGCGATCACCACGGCCGGCACCAGATGGTCCGGCAGCTGCGCGGCCAGCGCCTCCCGCACCGCCCGGGTGTCCTGGCCGCCGACGACGTACCCGACGAGTCGGGGGTGTCCGCCCGGGCCGGTCACCACGGATGCCACGGCGTCCGTCACGCCGGGTCGGGCGCGCAACTGCGCCTCCACCTCCCCCAGTTCGATACGTCGACCCCGGATCTTGACCTGCGTGTCGCGGCGGCCCAGGAACTCGAGCTGCCCGTCCGGCAGGAACCGCACCCGGTCACCGGTGCGGTAAAGACGGCCGCCGTCGGCGGCGAAGGGATCGGCCACGAACGTGTCGGCGGTCTTGGCCGGATCGCCCAGGTATCCCCGGCCGACTCCGGTACCGGCGACGTACAGGTCGCCGACGACTCCGACGGGTACGGGCTGGAGCTCGTCGCTCAGCACGTAAAGCCGGGTGTTACGGATCGCGCGGCCGATGGGTGCCGTGGTCCGGGTGGGCGGCTGCGCGACAACGGCGTGGGTGACGTCGTCCGAACACTCGGTCGGACCGTATGCGTTGACGACGGGGATGGCCGGGAAGCGGGCGAGCCAGCGTCGGCTCAGTTCGGCGGGCAGCTCCTCGCCGGTGACGACCAGCCACCGCAGCTTCGGCAACGGCGGCACCTGCGCCCCGTCGTCCCACGCCTCCAGGGCGGCCCGCAGCAGTGAGGGCACCACCTCCAGGACGGTGACCCCCTGACGGGCCACAGACTGGAACAGCCCCGGTGGATCGGCCGCCAGGGCCTGTCCGACCGCGAGCGTACGGCCGCCGACGAGCAGGGCGGCGACCATCTGCCACAGCGAGATGTCGAAGGTGAGCGGGGCGTTGAGGACGATCGTGTCCTCGGCGGTGAGGGCGAGGCTCTCCACCTTGGCCAGCAGGTGGTTGTTCATGCCCCGGTGGTGCACCATCGCGCCCTTGGGGCGGCCGGTGGAACCGGACGTGAAGATGACGTACGCCAGCTGGTCGGGCGCCGGTGTCACGCGCGTACCGCCGATGGTTTCCTCGCCGTCCCCGGTGAGCTCCAGTACGGCCACCGTGCCGGCCGCGCCCTTCGCCACCGCGGCCGCGAGGTCGCCGTGCCGGGGACCGGCCAGCAGCCACCGCGTGCCCGCGTCGGTCAGCAGGGCCGCGGATCGGCTCACGGGTGCGCCCGTCTCCAGGGGAAGGTACGCGGCTCCGGCCGCGAGAACGCCGAGGAACGCAGTCACCGCCCACCGGCTCCGGTCGACCAGCACGCCGACCACCGTGTCCGGTCCCACGCCATGAGCCCGTAGCCGGCCTGCAACCAGGTCCATCCGCGCCACGAGATCCCGGTAGGTCACGTCACCGTCATGGTCGGTAACCGCCACCGCGTTCGGCCGCCCCTCCGCCATGGCCCTGACCCGCGTCACCACATCGTCCAACGTGTGCGGTGCCTCGGTCCGGTTCCAGTCGCGCAGCAGCCGACGGTACTCGTCCTCGGCGAGGATACGGGCGTCACCGATCCGCGTGCTCGGGTCCTGCGTGACCGCCTCGATCAGGCGGACGTACCGCTCCAGCAGTGCCCGAGCGGTGCCCGGGCGGAAGACATCGGCGCGGTATTCCAGCGTCACCCTGATCCCGTCCGCACCGCCTTCCGCCGTGAAGGCCTCCCGGACATTGAAGGACAGGTCGAACTTGGCCGTGCCGGTGGGCATGTCCGTCAGCTCCAGTTCCAGGCCGGCCACGGACGGCAGCGCCCGCCGGGAGCTGTCCATCGAGAGCATGACCTGGAAGAGCGGATGCCTGGACATCGAACGCGGAGGCTTGAGCGCCTCCACCAGGCGTTCGAACGGCAGGTCCTGATTGGCATAGGCCGCGGCGTTCGCCCGGCGCACCCGGCCGAGCAGTTCACGGAAACCGGGGTTGCCCGAAGTGTCGGTGCGCAGCACCACCGTATTGACGAACAGACCGACCAGGTCTGCCAGGGATGCGTGGGAGCGCCCCGCCACGGCCGCGCCGATGGCGATGTCCTCGCCGGCGCCAAGCCTGGTCAACAGCGCCGCCAGGCCAGCCTGGAGCACCATGAAAGTGCTGGCGTCGGCGGACCGCGCGAGGCCGGCGATGCGGCTGTGGAGAGCCGGGTCGAGGTCGATTTCGGTCAGCGCGGCGGACGCGGTGCCGACGCCCGCCGGATGCGGCCGGTCGAAGGGCAGGTCGAGGTGGTCGGGAAGACCGGCCAGTGCCTCTTTCCAAAAAGCGATCTGCCGCGCGACGACGCTGTCCGGGGCGGCCTCGTCGCCCAGCATGCGGCGTTGCCAGGCGGTGTAGTCGGCGTACTGCACGGGCAGGGGCGTCAGGGCCGGAGCCTGCCCGGCGCGACGGGCTTCGTAGGCGGCCAGGAGGTCGCGCATCAGCGGGCCGAGCGACTCGGCGTCGGCGGCGATGTGGTGCAGCAGCAGCAGAAGTACGTGCCGCCTCGGGCCGAGGGCGAACAGCACGGCCCGCAGCGGAGGCTCGGCCGACAGATCGAAGGCGCTGGCCGCGGCCGCGGCCAGCGCCTCACGCAGGCGCGTGTCGTCGGTGGCCACGACGGCGAGTCCGGGGTGCGCCGGGCCGCCCTCGGCGAGGATGCGCTGGACCGGTAGTCCCGCGCGGTCCTGGTAGACGGTGCGCAGGGTCTCATGGTGGTCGACGACGTCGCCGAGTGCCGCCGCGAGGGCGCCGTGGTCGAGTTCGCCGCCGAGGCTGAGGACGAGCGGAATGTTGTACGCGGCGCTGGGCCCCTCGAGCTGATGCAGGAACCACAGCCTCTGCTGGGCGTACGACAGCGCCAGGTCGCCGTCGCCGGGTGCCGGAACCGGGCCCTGGCGGACCGGATCGTCGTCATCGGAGCCGGCCTGACCGTCGCCCAGGCGTTCGGCGAGTTCCCGTACGGTCGGCGCGAGGAAGACCGTCTCCATGCCGCAGTGGGCACCGAGTTCGGCGCGGAGCCGCACCACGAGCCGGCCCGCCAGCAAGGAGTGTCCGCCCAGTTCGAAGAAGCTCCGGTCGATCCCGACCGCGGCGGCATCGACGTCGAGGATCTCGGCGAAGAGCGCACACAGCTGTCGCTCCCGCGGTGTCCGCGGCGGGCTGACGGACCCGTGGTCGGCGGCCGTCGTCCGGTCCGTCCGGGACGGGGCCGGCAGGGCGGCGCGGTCCACCTTGCCCTGAGGGGTGACGGGCAGGGCGTCGAGCTCGAGGATCGCGTGGGGGCGCATGTGTGCGGGAAGCGTCTCGGCCAGCCGTTTTCTGGCCGCGTCGACATCCAGGGCGGCGGTCCCCTCGGGCACGACGTAGGCGACGATCTGCGGTTCCCGTGCCCCGTCAGTGCGCAGCACGGCGATCGCCTGGCGGACTCCGTCCGCCGCCAGCAGTACGGACTCGATCTCGCCCAGCTCGACGCGGAATCCGCGGATCTTCACCTGCTGGTCCGCGCGCCCGATGAACTCCAGCCAGCCGTCTTCCCGCCACCGTGCCAGGTCGCCCGTGCGGTACATGCGGTCGCCGTCGCCCGTGAATGGGTTCGCCACGAAGCGCTCGGCGGTCAGGCCGGCCCGGCCGAGGTAGCCGCGGGCAAGGCCCGGACCCGTCACGTACACCTCACCAGCGACTCCGGGCTGGACCGGTTGCAGGGCGTGGTCCAGCACGTGAATGCCCGATACGGCGAAGGGCCTGCCGATCGGGACGGGCGAGCCGATATCGTCGCCCAACGGCTCGCTCGCGGTGCAGCACACCGTGGTCTCGGTGGGACCGTAGGCGTTGATCATCGTGCGGCCGGGCGACCACGTGGCCACCAGCTCGGGCGGGCACGCCTCGCCTGCCACGACGAGGGTGACTCCCTCGGGTATCGCCCCGTCGGGGAGGGCCGCGAGCACCGCCGGCGGAAGGGTCGCATGGGTGATCCGCCGCTCGGTGAGGAAGCGCCCCAGCTCTGGCGGCGACAGCTCGTCCGGGTTCGGCGCGAGGACGAGGGTGCCGCCGGAGAGCAGCGCCATGACCAGCTCCCAGAACGCGGCGTCGAAGCTGATCGAGGCGAACTGCAGCACCCGTGCCCCCGGGCCGACGGCGAAGGCCCGCTGCTGGGCCTGCGCGAGGGCCGCCACCCCCTGGTGGGTCACCGCGACGCCCTTGGGGCGTCCGGTGGAACCGGAGGTGTAGATGACGTAGGCCGTGTTCCGGACGTCGGGCGCCGCGGCGGGCTCAGCGCCGGGTAAGGAGCCGCACGCCGTCCCGGACAACTCCTCCCGGGTGGCCGGAGCGTCCAGGAGGACGACGGGCGTGTCCCCCGTCCCGGCTACTTCGGCCAGTTCTCCCACGGTGAGCAGGCACTGCGGCCGGGCGTCGGCGAGCATGTGGGCAATGCGCTCTCGCGGGTACGCCGGATCGACGGGCAGGTAGGCACCGCCGGCCCGCATCACGGCCAACACGGCCACCACGAGGTCGACGGAGCGGGGCAGAGCGACCGCGACGACCGATTCCGGCCCGACGCCCCTGGCGAGCAGCAGCCTGGCCAGGGTGTCGGCCCGTTCGTCCAGCTCCGTGTAGCCGACGCAGGGCGCGCCCACCAGCTCCACCGCCGGCGCGTCCCCGTGACGTGCCGCAATCTCCCGGAAGAGGTCGGAGAAGGTGCGTGCGGGGACGGGCGGTCCTGCCAGGCTTCCCCAACCGTGCAGCGCCTCCCGGCGTTCGCCCCCCACCGTGGACAGGTCGGCGACCGTACGGCCGGGGTGGTTGAGCGCCTCTGTGATCTCCCCGACGAGCTGAACGAATGCCTCGTGGTGGCCTGCGACTTCGCCGTCCGTGTAGAGCCGCGGATCGGCGTCCAGGTCGATGTCCAGCCCGCCGTCGGCACGTCTGTAGGCGCTGAAGCTCATGTCGTGGATATGACGGACCGACACGTTACGTGACGTCACCATGCGGGCGTCGCCCAGGCGGCCGCCGTAGTGGAACGGGATGACGTTCACCGCTGGCCCCAGCACGGAGCGTCCCATGCCGCGCTCCATCAACTCCTGGCGCAGCCGCTCGCCGGGATAGCGCTGATGAGCCAGCGCCGCTTTGATCTCGGCCCCGACCTGTTCGACCAGCTCGCGCACCGGGGTCTGCGGCCGTACCGAGAGCCGCAGCGGCAGCACGTTCACCAGCGGGCCGGCCGCCGTCTTCGCCGTCTCGGTCACCCGTGCGGTGACCGGCAGTCCGAGGACGACATCGCCGGATCCGGAGTGCCGGTGCACCAGCACGGCGGCAGCCGCGAACATCAGCCGGGACGTCCTTGCGCCGTGCCGTTGCCGCGCGTCTTGCAGCGCGTCCAGGGACCGCTCCGACAGTGCCGCGCGCCGTCGAACCGGCACCGTCCAGCCCGTTGGCGGCTCCCCGGCCAGCCGGCCCGGCTCCGGAAGGTCGGCGAAGCGGTCCCACCAGTAGGCCTGGTCTTCGGCGAACTGGCTGGACCGGGCGTACTCCTCGTAGTCGTCGACGAGTGACCGCACCGAGCCCATGGCGCCGGCGGGAACGGCCAGGCCGTCCGTCAGGGCGTTGTACACCTCGGCGAACCGCTGGTTGAGCAGGGAGAAGCCGACGCCGTCGATGACGATGTGGTGATAGCCCTGGTACCAGAGGTACGTGTGGTCGGCGATCTGGAAGACGGCGAAGGTGAACAATCGGTCGGCGGCCAGGTCGATCGGGCGGGCGAGGTCCTTCCGTATCCACTCGTCGGCGGCGGCCCGGGGATCGGGCTGTGACCGGAGATCGAGCCACGCCGGTTCCCACGGTGGGAGGGTGCCGATCAGCTGGCGTGGTCCGTCCGGCGTCTCGACGAACCTGGCCCGCAGCGAGTCGACGTCGTCCACCGTGCGCCGCAGCGCCCGCTCGAACAGGGCTCGGTCGAGCGGCCCTTCTATCTGGACGCACTCGGCCGCCCGGTAGACCGGGGCGTTGGGGTCGGCCCGGCAGGCGACCCAGATGTCGTGCTGGGTCGGTGACAGCGGCGCCGACGACGCGTCATCCGTGCGGGAGTACTTCAACATTCCACCGACCATTCACTCCGGCGGCCCGGTTCCGGGGACGCCTCCACAGCCACGTCAGTCACGAGAGTCACGTCAGCGAACCGCTAGGACCCGATGTGGGGTACGGCTCGCACCGGCATCGACTTGACCCCCGCTACAAAGGTGGAAGCCAGGTGCCGGACCTCGCCTGCGGGTTCGAAGCGTTCGATGCACGCAAAGATCCGTTCGAAGAGCATCCGCAGTGAGATCCGGGCCAGCGCGCCCCCGACGCAGTAGTGCGGCCCGAAGCCGAAGGCGACGTGCCGGTTGGGCCTGCGCTCGATGTCGAACACGTAGGGATCGGCGAAGACGTCTTCGTCCCGGTTGGCGGACCCCAGCCACGCGACCAGTGCCGAGCCCTCACGAATGGTGTATCCGCCGAGTTCGACGTCCCGGGTGGAGTAGCGCATGAAGTGGCTGGCCGGCGAGGACCAACGCAGCCCTTCTTCGACGCACCCGGACACGAGGGAGGGGTCCGCGGCGGCCTTCCGGTGGGCGGCCGGGTGGTCCATCAGCGCCTGTACCAGACCGGTGATGGTGTGCGGCGTGGTCACGTTGGCGCCGAGGATCAGGCTGTAGCAGTTGTAGACGATGGTCTCGTGGTCGAGCGGGCTCCCATCGATCCGCATGCTCATCAAGTGGCCGATCAGGTCGTCCGTGGGGTTACCGCCGCGGGCGGACAGCTGACGTGAGAAGTACTCGAACAGTTCGTGGTGCGCAGTGAGCAGCGTGAGGGGAGCGGATCCCTCCTGGAAGTCCGGGTCGTGCGGTGCGATCGCCATCGTGGTCAGCTTCGCCAGCCGCGGCCAGTCCTCCTCCGGCAGGCCCATGAACGTGCCGATGAAGTCCATCGGGAAGTCCATAGCGGCCACGGCGAGGTCGGTGCTCTCCCCGGTGAGCAGGGGGTCTAGGAGCCGGTCGACGGGCTTGAGCAGCACCTCGCGCCGGGCCTCCACGGCCCGGGCCGACAGCACGCGGTTGAGCGACTCCCGCAGCGCTGTGTGCCGTGGCGGGTCGGTCGCCGCCATCATCTTGCCGCCTGCCGGGTCGCCGCCGCCGAGCGCGGTGAGCAGCGTTCCCCGTTCGGACGTGAAGAACTCGTGGTCGCGCAGGACCCGGCACACGTCCGCGTACCGCACGACCGACCAGAAGTGCCGGCCGTCCTCCAGTTCCTGCCGATGCACGGGTGCCTTTGCCCGCAGCAGGCGCCATACCGCGTGCGGGTGCCCGTCGCTGTAGAGCCGCGAATCCCACAGGTCGACACGGTCCGGATCCACCGGCTGCCCCGGATCGTCCGGCGACATCCTCATCGGGTGCGCTCCTCGATCAGCGCCGCGAGCCTCGCCACCGTCGGTCTCAGGTAGAAGTCCCGCGGCGTGAGCGCCACCCCGAACTCGGTGGCGATGTCGGCGGTCATCCGCATACTGAGCAGGGAATAGCCGCCCAGGACGATGAAGTCGTCGTCGACCCCGATCCGGTCGATCCCCAGCAGGTCGGACCACATCTCGGCGATCTGTTCCTCTAGGGGGGAGCGCGGAGGAACGTAGTCGGTGAACAGGTCCGGGCGCTCACGGGAGACGAGCCCGGCTAGCTCGGCGCGATCGACCTTGCCGTTGACCGTCAGCGGAAGGTCGTCGACAACCCGATAGGACGCAGGCCGCGCGTAGTCGGGCAGTGCTGCAGCCGCCTGCTTCCGCAGCCCCAGTACGGACAACACCTGCCCCCTGTGCGGCGCGACGAAGGCGATCAGCCGTTGCGTCCCTGTCGTGGTCGGCTGGGCCACCACCGCCACGGCGCGCACACCCGGCTGAGCCGCGAGGGCGCTCTCCACCTCACCCGGCTCCACCCGGAAACCGTTGATCTTGACCTGCCGGTCGGTCCGCCCCAGGAACTCGAGCACACCGTCCGGGCGGACGCGCACCCGGTCACCAGTCCGGTACATCCTGCCGCCGGGCGGCGAGCTCCACGGGTCGCAGACGAAACGCGCCGCGGTCAGCCCCGGCGCGCCCGCGTACCCGCGGGCCAGTCCCAACCCCACCGCGTAGAGCTCGCCCTCCAGGGTCGGCCTCAGCCGTGCGTCCAGCACCCGTACGTCGGTGCCTGTGATTGGCCGTCCAATCGGCAGCGGTCCCGACTCCCCCGGGACGACCTCGTGGCAGCAGGTGAAGGTGGTGTTCTCCGTCGGGCCGTACCCGTTGACGAGCCGTAGGCCCGGCACCCGCGCCAGGATCTCCGCGGCGTGCCGTGGGGAGACCACGTCGCCGCCGACGACCAGCCGCCGCACTCCCGCCAGCCGGTCGACGTGCGCATCGACCATCAGCTGAAAGAGCCCGGCGGTCATCCACAGCGTCGTGATCTTCTGTTCGCTGATGAACTCCGCGAGTTCGGCCGGCGACGGCTCACTCGCAGGATGCACCACGAGTTCGGCGCCACCGAGCAGCGGAGGCCAGATCTCGAACGTGGACGCGTCGAACGCCACGGGAGCGAACTGAAGATAGCGGTCATGGGGGTCGAGCGGGGCGCAAGTCGGGTCGAGCGCCAGCCGCAGCACCGCCTCGTGGGGCACCGCAACCCCACGGGGGGTACCGGTGGACCCCGAGGTGAACGCGACATAGGCGAGATTGCCGCCCGCCGTCCCCGAGGCCTGTCCGGCGTCCGGATCCGGCCCGGCCGCCTCGTACCCCGGCAGCACAGTGCCTCTCTCGTCCACGAGATGACGCACGCCGACGGACCGCAGGGCCGTGGTGCGCCAGCCGTCCGGCTGCCGCGGGTCCACGGGCACGTAGGCGGCACCCGACTTCAAGACGCCCAGCAGTGTCACCACGAGCTCGACCGAGCGCCGAGCCAGAACGCCCACCGTCGACTCCCGGCCCATGCCGAGCGCCCTCAGCCGCTCCGCGACACGGTTCGCCCGCGCGTCCAGCTCCGCGTACGTGAGGACACAGTCGTCTCCGCGCACGGCCACCTTGTCGGGGGTCGCCGCGATCCGCTCGGCCAGCACCTCGTGCGCGGTATTCATCGGGCCACGTCCCGCTGCATGTCGTTGGCCAGCTCCGCCATCAGCGCCAGAGGCGCCTCGAGGAACGTATGGTGAGAGCCGCGAAGGGTGATGAACCGGACGTCGGAGCAGTACTGGCGCCAGCCGTCCATCAGCTCCGGTCGCACCTCCTCGTCACGGTCCCAGCCAATCACCGTGACGCCGCCCGGCAGCCGCAGCGGTTCGGGGATCCGGTACGCCTTGTGCGCGGCGATGTCAGCCTTCATGACCGAGAGCCCCAGCTCGAGCAGGTCCGGAACCGGTTCCCCGCCCATGGACCGGGTCAGCCCGGCAAGCTCGGTGGTCAGCTCCTCGTCACTCATGGCGAGGAACCGGCCGTACGGCGGCTCGTGCGGCGCCACCTGCGAGGATACGAAGAGCCGTCGCGGCACGGGCAGACCGGCCCCGGCGAGCCGGGTGGCCACCGCGAAACCGGCGAGTGCCGAACTGCAGTGCCCGAAGAACGCGAACGGTCGGTCCAAATAGGGTTCGAGCTCGGGAATCACCTGTTCGGCGAGGGCGTCAAAGGTGCCGTAGTGGGGTTCCGCCAGCCGGTTTTCCCGGCCCGGTGGCTGAATCGGGCACACTTCCGCGCTCCCGGCCCACTCCGGCCAGCGCGCGTACATGGAGGCTCCGACCCCGGAGTACGGGAAGCAGAAAATGCGGCACGTCGCGGCGTCATTGGGACGGCGAAGCAACCACTGCCCACGGATACGGTTGGCGTTCAACGATGACATGGCCCCCGTCAGACTTTCTCAAGTCGTCGGCAAGGGTCAGCAACCCTGCGCCGCGACATCCCCCATCTGGCTCAGCCTGAATCATGCCAACCACCTCTTCAGTTCCGGTTTCATTTCCCTTTCAGTCGGCTTGCCTCCGCTCTGCTGGGCCGGAAGGCAGGGGCCTGTGAGTCCCCCCTCGTAGCGTGGAGTCCGTGACTGCAGGGGAGCTGAGAGTCACGGCAGAGAAGCGTCGGGTGTCCAAGTCGGAGTTTCGTGAGAGGGCTGTAGGGATCGTGACCGAGACGGGGAATCCGATCTCCGAGGTTGCCGATGACCTGGGGATCAACGAGGCGACGCTCGCGAGTTGGGTGTCACGGGCCAAGCGAGGCGAGAAGGGCAAGCCAGCCGACGTGGATGAGGAGATCGCCCGGCTGCGACGAGAGAACGCGGTGCTGAAGGACAACAAGGAGCCGGCCATGGAACGTGATGCCCTCATCCGAAAATCTCCGGTTGTGGGGGGCGTGCGGGGGTGGCCCTGGGACTTGGGATGGTCGGAGGGCTGGCGGGGTGGGGTGGCTCAGGCTGGGGTGGGTTGGAGGGTGACTGTGTAGCCGAGGGCGGTCAGTTGCCGGCTGGCGGTGCGTATCTTGCGTTCGGGGCTGATGCGCTGGTCGTAGAAGCCGGAGCCGAGGTCGTGGTAACGGGCGTCAGGGTCGGACAGCAGGTGCCAGGTGATCACGAGGAGGGAGCGGCCGATGGCGACGACGGCTTTCTTCTTGCCGCAGCGGCGGGCGATGCGCCGGTAGCGCTCGCCCAGGAAGGTGTCGATGCGGGCGGCGACGACGGCGTTGCCCAGGGGGCAGGCCAGATAGCTGTTGCCGGGGTCTTGCCCCCTCAGCCGTACACCACGTCCGTGGACATGACTCACGCAGGATCAGATGCTCCCTCGGAGACGGCTGCGCACCCGCGGTTTCGTGTCCCCCGCTCCCAGTGGTCCCACGATGCCGACATCCAAAAGCGCCGCTCGTTGATCCTGAAGGCGCCGTAGGCGCTGCGCCGCCTCCCGTTCGGTGTCCGACGCGTCCGCCTCTGCCACTTCCCTGGCAAAAGCAGCCGCCAGACCGAGCATCCGGAACATCAGCGGATCCCTGTCGACCACCTTGAGTAACCGGCTGTCCACCAGCCGTTCCAGCGCCTCAGCGCTGTCAGGCACCGGGAGGTCCTGCACTGCGGTCGTCGAGAAGGCGGAGAAGACCCCGACGCCGGACAGTCCGATCATCCGGAAGAGGCGCCGCTCATCCTCGGTCAGGCGACGATAGGCGGGAGCGAAGCAGGAGCGGACGCTGAGTGAGTCGCGGGTGAGTTCGTCCAGAAGCCAGCGCGAGTGGGACAGACGGGAGGCGAGATCACCGAATGTCCAGTGCGGCTTGGCCGCAAGCCTGGCCCCGGCGATGCGCAGCGCGAACGGCAGGTAGCAGCAGAGGCGAGCCACTTCGCGAGCCGCGGCCAGTTCTTGGTCCACCCGCGCGGCACCCACGACGCGCTTGAGAAGCACCACGGCCTGGTGCTGGCTCATGTCGTTGAGCTCGATGCGGGAGGTGAAAGGCATGCCGGTGAGCCGTGCCCTGCTGGTGATGATTACGCCGCTCTCCGGGTTGCCCGGGAGCAGGTGCTGCAACTGTGCCTCGTCGGCGGCGTCGTCGAGCACCAGGAGAACGCGCCGGTCCTTTAGACCGTCACGGAAGCAGGCAGCCTTCGCCGTGAGGCCCTCGGGCAGCTCCGACAGAGGAAGGTTCATCGCGCTCAGCATCTGGGCGAGTGCCGCCTCGGGCTCCGTGGGATGCTCGGCGCTGCCGCCCAGATCGACGTAGAGCTGTCCGTCCGGGAATAAGGAACGCAGCTGATGCGCGAGGTGGACGGCGACTGTGGTCTTTCCGGCCCCGCCCTGGCCCGTGATCGCCGCGACGGTCGTGGTGGTGTGGTCACTGGCCGTGAAGATGGGAGCAACGACCTTGGAGGCCTCACCCGGTACAAAATCAGGAGTGTCGGCGGGAAGTTGCGACGGGGACGCCCATCCAGACCGCGACACGGTGATCGACGACCACGCGTTCGCCGTGCCGCTGTCCCGCGCGTCGTGCTCCAAAAGGGACCGATGCAGGTCACGCAGTTCGGAAGTCGGCTCAGCACCGAGCTCGTCGGCAAGCTTCGAACACAGCTCGGCGTAGACCGCGAGGGCCTCGGCCGAGCGGCTGGACCGGTGGAGGGCCATCATCAGGTGGCCGTGGAACGTCTCACGGAGCGGGTACCTCGCGACGAGGGGCTTAAGTCTGCTCACCACCTGCGTGTGCGCTCCCATGGCCAGCATCACATCGGTGTGCTGTTCCAGAGCGACCAACCGCAGCTCAGTCAGCCTATCGGCTTCGGCGGCGACGCAGTCACCCGCTGTGACGTCTGTGAACGCCTCTCCTTCCCAGAGCGACAGGGCGCGATCGAGCAGGTCGGCCGCCTTGTCGAGGAATCCCTTGTCGCGCTCCCGCATGCCTGCCGCCAATAACGTCTCGAACTGATCGGCGTCGACTTCGTCGGGTGACAGTCGGTAGGCACCGGGCTCGGTCGACATCACCGCCATGACGGTGCCCGGGTCGGACATGGACCGGAAGAGCGATCTGAGGCGCGACACCCTGACATGTACCGCGTTGGCCCGATTAACCGGTGCCTGGGCGGGCCATGCCGCCTCGGCGAGGTGGTCGATCGACACCACGCGCCCCGCGTGGGCCAGCATCTCCGCCAGGAACGCTCTGTCTCTGCGTCCAGTCAGCATTGTCCCTATCCCCTGCCCGTTCGACACTCTCAACGATCCAAGTACGCAGAACCTCATAACTTGATCGTTGCACGACAGTCACCCGATCACCACAGGCTGCAACCCTGTCAAAACTGCTCACGACGCGGGTCGTCGACGGCAAAAACGACGGATCAAAGTCCGTTCCGGTAGGCGCCCCATTGACCGCTCCGCACAGCGTCTCGTTGCGGCGCTCCGGGAGGCGGTTGCTCGCGGCGAGCACGCGCAGATGGTCCCGTGCGGTGCGCGCGCCGTGCGCGGCCTGCGCGTCGAGCAGGGCGCCGACGTGGCGTAGCGGCTCGTCGAGCGTCGCGTAGGCGCGGCCGCCGATGGTGGCGGTACCGGACGTCGGCCGGTCCAGGCCGAGTACTAGTGACCTTTTCGGATTGGCTTCGGGTGGTGACGATGGGTGATCCCTGCGGTATGCCGGTGTGATGCGGTGTGCGGATGGTGGGGGCCTCACGGCTGAGCGGCGGGCTGCGCGTGAAGGGCTCCGGCTGGAGGCCGGGGAGAGGTTCGCACGGGGTGACAGAACGTCGGACATCGCCAAGGACTTGCGGGTGAGCGAGCGTTCGGTGGAGCGCTGGCGCCACGACTGGCGTGAAGGCGGCATGGCGGGTCTGAAATCGAAGGGACCTGCGAAGCTGCCGAAGCTGTCGGACGAACGGTTCGCCAGGCTGGAGGAAGAACTGGCCAAGGGGCCGGCCGCACATGGCTGGGAAGATCAGCGGTGGACTCTGGAACGCGTGAGAACGGTGATCGGCCGCCAGTTCCAGATCAGCTGCTCCATCGCGGGAGTGTGGCGGCTCCTGCACCGCCACGGCTGGTCCTGGCAGAGCCCGGCTCGTCGCGCGCTGGAACGCGACGACCATGCGGTCGAGCTCTGGAAGAAGGACGTGTGGCCGCAGGTGGAAGGACCGCGGCGGCGCTCGGGGCCTACATCGTCTTCGAGGACGAGGCCGGGTTCGCGATGACGCCGCCACGAGCCCGCACGTGGGGCCGGCGCGGACAGACTCCCGTGGTCAGAGTGCGGGGGCGGTCCCGGCGACGGGTCTCGATCGCCGCGATGTGCTGCCACCGGCCCGGCGAACGGTCCCGGCTGATCTACCGGCCCCGCTTCCACTCGCTCCTCCAAAGAGCACGCAAGAGTTTCTCCTGGCAGGACTACCGTGACCTCCTGGTCCGCGCGCACTTGCAACTCGGCGCTCCGATCATTGTTGTCTGGGACAATCCGAACACCCATCGCACGGCCGGGATGCGCACGCACGCCGCCGGCCACGAGTGGCTCACAATCATCCAATTGCCTTCCTACATCCCGGACTTGGATCCCGTGGAAGGCATCTGGTCGCTGTTACGGCGCGGACCGATGGCCAACACCGCTCTCACCGATCCCGAACACCTCACCCGCACCCTCCACCGAGGACTCGCCCACATCCAGCGCCATCCCGAACTCATCGACGGCTGCCTCACCGAGACCGGGCTGATCTTCACCTCGCATCACCCGAAGCCAATCCGAAAAGATCAGTAGGCTTGCTCCCGCGGCGGGTGGGTTCACTGTGCGGTGAGCCATGCCAGGATCCTCACTGCCCTGTTGACAGGGGTGTCGACCGTGGGGTCGCGGTGGTTGGAGCGGCGGGAGATCTGCAGGGCCGGCTCGTTCGGGCGTCCTTGCCAGGTGACGTGCTGGATGGCCTGGCCATGTGGCTGGCCGTCGGTGCGGCTGAGCGTGCCCGTGTAGTGGGGATATATGTCCGCGTCGGGGTAGGCAGCGGAGATCTGGAAGCCGAGCCGGGTCCGCGCGGGGGTGTAGGCGGGACCGACGGGCAGGTCGTCGATGACGACGTAGAGGCCGCCGGATCCGTCCACAGTGACGGTGACGGCGTCCCCGACGACGTCGTAGCGGTGTCCGTGCTTCACGGAGAGCTGGAAACCGGTGTCGATCGGCAGACCCTGCTCAGCGGCGGCCTGCTTGATCTCCAGGCCGGTCATCTCCCGCTCGGGCAGCTGGACCGTCTGGTTGTTGATGGTCACCGGCATCGTGCGCGGCGGACGGTGCTCCTGGTCGATGGGACTGACCTGGTCGGGCGTGGCACTCATGGGGTATTCCTGCCCCGCCAGCGGGCGGGGCGACGGATGGGTGGTTGCGTAAGCGGGAGCGGGCAACGTTTGTCGATGGTTTTGGGTAGCACTTAGCGATCAGACGGCTCCAAAATGTCGATGAGAACTGGCAACGCTGGGCAGCCGCTGGTGAGCTTGGCGCGCCAACTGCGGTGGCTGCCGGTGCGCGTGCAATCCGGGTTCAGGCGCCTGAAAAAAGGATCGCTCACGGGCGATGACTTTGCTCCTGAGCAAGAGTCTCCTTTGGGAACGCCCCTGCCGGACGCCCACTGTTCGGGCCGGGGGCAACGCAGATCACGATCCTTGACAGGAGTCCAGCCCAAATGACTGATCCGGCACTGACAGCAGACCGCAATCGCGAGACCGGAGTCTGGCCCTTGATCCGCACCGAGCGAGCGGCGCTGGCGGCCGATCTCACAGATCTGACGGACGAGCAGTGGGCAGCGCCATCGCTTTGCGCCGGTTTGACGGTGCGTGAGGTGCTGGCGCACCTGACCGCGGGCGCAAGTCTCAACACCGTGAGCTGGCTGGCGGGTGTGATCCGCTGCCGGTTCGACTTCGACAAGCAGGTGGCCATGCGGCTGGCCGAGCAGCTCGGCGCGACCCCGGGCGAGACCCTTGAACGTTTCCGGCGCATCGTCCCGAGCACGACCAAGCCTCCCTTGCCTGCCATCGCCATGTTGGGCGAGACGATCGTGCATGGAGAAGACATCCGGCGCCCGCTGGGCATCCGCCGCGACTACCCGATCGGGGTCGTCACGGAGACGGCCGAGTACTACCAGGGCTCAGACCTCGTGGTCGTTGCCAAGGGACGCATCGGTGGCCTGAGACTTGTAGCGGATGACGGCCCGTTCGCGACCGGTTCCGGGCCTGTCGTGTCCGGCCGCACCTTGGCCCTGGTAATGGCCATGACTGGGCGCGCGACGTACTGCGACGATCTCGAAGGCGACGGTGTGGAACTCCTCCGCAGTCGCTGCGGGACAGCGTGACACGATGTCGTGGCCTCCAGCCCGGCCCCGGACCAGTGTCCGACGTGGCCCGGGGCTGACCCGACGTGAGTGGTCATCGTCGGGTGATGATGGGAATCTGGCTGGTCAGCCCGCGGCAGTGTCCCGTGCTCGGGCCGCCCGAGTGCTGGCGAGCCGATAGGACTCGGTGCCGGTTTCGATGATGTTCCCGCCGAAGGTGAGTCGGTCGACGATGGCCGCGCAGAGCCGTGGATCGGTGAATGTTTTGGTCCACCCGCCGAACGACTCGTTGGAGGCGATGGCGACGCTGTTCTTTTCCTCCCGCTCCGTCAGCACTTGAAACAGCAGTTCAGCGCCTCTGCGGTCCAGCTCCATGTGTTGGGTCGGGGACGGGACGCCGTGCACCGTTTCCGGTGCCGGTTTTCCCGTCCCCGCCCGCCGAACCGGACGTGCCCGTTGGCCGGGCATCCGGCTCTCCACGTGATCCGCTGGATCAGGCGAGGTATTCGCTGACCTGGCCGACGAAGGCCACATCGTCGTGGTTCGTCCGGCGGAAGCGTGCTCCGTCGGGATCGACCTCGTCGATGTTGTAGGGCGTGCTGATCTGCGCTCCCCGAAACTGGTAGCGCTGGACCCGCATCTTCGCCGGGTTGTAGAGGACGATTCCGCCCTCGGTGATGCGGTCCGCCCCGTAGTAGCGGCGCCGCAGCTGTTTCCAGGTCAGGTGGGGGTGTTTGTAGCGAATCCAGAGAAGCAGTCTCCACCACGCGTACCAGCCGAGGTAGGAGAACGTTCTTTTGGACGCGCCGTAGCGGAAGTAGGCAGCCCAGCCCCGCAGGACCGGGTTGACCGCCCGCAGCACCTCCTCCAACGAGTGCGAGGTGGTACTTCGCCCCGTCAGTTTCTTGATCTTGTGCATCACCGAGGCCAAGGCGGGCTTGGACGGAATGGTGAGCACGACGCGACGACCGTCGGACCAGGGCCTGCGCTGGATGTGGAAGCCCAGGAATACGAAACCGTCGTCGATGTGGGTGATGTGGGTCTTCTCGACCGAGAGGGTCATCTTCAGCTTGCTTGCCAGCAGCTCACCGATCTCCACCTTGAGCGTTTCGGCCTCGGACTTGGTGCCGTGCACCAGCACGACGAAATCGTCGGCGTATCGCACCAGACGGTAGTTCGGTAGCCCCTTGCGCCGCCGGGCTAGCCTGCGCCACCCGGGGCTCATCTCGGTGTCCCAGATCCGCGAGAAATGCCGGTCCAGGACGGAAAGATAGATGTTGGCCAGCAGCGGAGAGGCGACTCCTCCTTGCGGGGTGCCCGTGAGGGTCTCCGCGAATCCGCCGTGCAGTTCGACAACTCCGGCCCGCAGAAATGCGCTGACCAGCCGCAGGACCTTGCGGTCCTTGATGCGTTCGGCCACCAGGTCCATCAGGACGTGGTGATCGACGTTGTCGAAGCAAGCCTTGATGTCGCCCTCGATGCCCCAGTCGTAGGTCGACGGCTTGCGGGTGAAGCGGTGGATCTCGGCGATGGCATCCTGGGCCCGACGTCCGGGCCGATACCCGTAACTGGACGGGTAGAAGTCGGCCTCGAAAATCGGCTCCAGGACCAGCTTGAGGGCCATCTGCGCGACGCGGTCCCGCAGGGTTGGGATGCCCAGGTAACGGACTCTGCCGTTCTTCTTGGGAATCACCGCTTGTTTGACCGGCAGCGCGGCGAAGGACCCGTCCTTGAGCGAAGAGCGAAGCTCCTCCAGGAACGGAATCACTCCGTGGCGTTCCTCGACGTAGTAACGGGTAACCGCGTCCAC